>CAKOXX010000007.1 GCA_934130405.1 uncultured Bacilli bacterium
ATAACAAAAAAAGAAACCGATTAAGGTTTCAAAATATCGTGGTTAGATTCCATTTACACAGAATTTCTTACACACTCTACTAATTTTCTAGTAAAAGCTTTTTTTACTTTCTTTTACTAGCATTATCATCAAATAGTGTAACAAAATCACCTTGTCCTCCGATAAAAGCCGAACTCATAGCAGCAAAGGCAATAGATGTATCAATATTTAAATCTTTTTTAGGATTAATATTATGTTCCTTTAAAGCCCATTCAAAAGTCATTTCAGGCATTCCACCAACACGCCCACCAATAACATCTTTTCCTTTTAAGTCATCAAGAGTAAAGTTATCGATTTTTTTTCTAGAAACAATGAATGAACCATCTTTTTGAGTTAATTGTGCAAAGGTTTTTAGATAGTCTTTTTCACCACCATTATAAACATAAATAGTTGTTTCACTACCAGCAAAACCAATATCAGCATCACCTGATAAAACAGCAGCGCTAACTTTATCAGCACCTGGTGTTAAAATTAAGTCTAAGTTTATTCCATTATCTTTAAAATAATCTTTTTCAACTGCAACATACATTGGGGCATAAAAGATAGAATGTGTAACTTCAGCAAGAGTGATATCAGTTAATTTTTCTTCTTTCTTAGACTTTCTATTGAAGTTAAATAAAACAGAACAAGCTAAGATAAAAATAACTATAACTGCACCTATATATACGATTTTCTTTTTCAAACTAAATCCTCCTTTCAGTTCAAAGTATTATATGTATCTAGTTTAATAAGGTTCATTGCTTCTAGAAGATATGATTGAAAAAAAGAAGAAAATATGGTAAAATATACACTGCTTGAAAAGGGGGATTAAGAATGAAAAGTAAAGAATTACCACAACCGTTAGAAAAGGAAGAACAAAAAATATATTTTACTAGCTATCGTTTATTAAATGATTCTCTTATGAAAGAAAAACTTATTGCACACAATATGCGTTTAGCAACGAAAAGAGTTTATAAAAAATTTATTAATACACATATGATATAGAAGAATTAATATCAGCAGGTTATGAAGGACTCGTTAGAAGTGTCTGCCATTATGATGTAAGTAAAGATGTTTCATTTTCTTGCTATGCTTATAAAGCAATTGATAATACAATCATTAAATATATGAATAAAGAAAAAAAGCATATTGATGTACTTCATTTAGAAACAATAGTTAAATCCGAAAAACCAGATGAAGTAAATCTTGAGTATATTGATACATTAAAAGATGAAGCAACTGTAGAAGATATTATTTTAAGACAAGAAGAATATCAGTTAGTACGTGATATTGTTGAATCATTGCCAGAAAAGAAAAAACTGGTGATAAAAGAGTTATATGGATTTACCGATGGTGAAGAACATACTTTGATGGAAGTTGGAGAAAAGTTAGGTATGACTTATCAAAATGTTTCCAAAATAGCAAAGAAAACCTTACCAATTATTAAAGAAAAGTTAGAAAAAAATGATGAATCATATAAAAGATTAGTTAAAAGGAGATAGAAATTATCTTCTTTTCTGTTTATAATATATATTAAGGTGGTATTGTGGAAAACTTAATGGAAGAATATGAAAATTTAACAAGTGAAGAGAAAAATAGTTTATTAATATATAAATCTAGATTAGGAAGAGCTATCAATTCTTTAGATAATGATTATCAAGAGGTAGAAGATATTTATTATAAATATAAAGAATTATTAAGTAAAAAAGAAAATATGTTTATGTCACTTACAGTTTTTAAAGACATTTCTTTTGATAGTATAGATAGTTTTATAGAAGTTTAGTCAATACTAAAGAAATAATAAAAAACATAGACATGAAACTAGAAGAAGATATGACAGTTTATAGAGCGTATTCTATTCCAACTGCTCAAGAAGAAATGTTTCTTTCTCGTAGTGAATTAGTATCAACTAGCCTAGATATTGATAATTGTGACGATTTCTTGATTAATGATAATAACTATAATCACTATTTATATAAAATTAATTTAGAAAAAGGTTCTTTAGTTACTGTTTGTCCTTATTCAATTTTATTAGATGGTTTGACAGGAAGATTAATTTTATCAAAGAACAATACTCAAGACGAGGTAATATTAAATAAAGAAAATTATGATTTTGAAGTAGTAAAAACAACAACTAGAACTTTAGAAGATGATAGTAATCTAGAAATAAAAACAATAAATGGTAGTCCTAAAGAAAAAAGACATACGAGAAAAGTATAAACTTATTAAAATTGATTGTAATATTAGAAGTAACATTTATATAATGAAAATGAGGTGTTATTATGATGAATATAGAAGTTTTAGAGTTTTTAATGAAAGAAAGAAATATTAAGAGCTATTATCGTTTAGCAAAAGAAGCTAATTTTCCTTATACAACGCTTTTAGATTTAGTTAATGGTAGAAGTAATAATTTAAATAATATTAAAAGATTAGCAACATTCTTTGGAGCAGAGTATCAAATGTTACTTGCAGATACAAATTATTGTTACCTAGTTAATGAAAAAAATGAAGTAAAGTCTTTTTTACCACTTGATATCTTAGAAAGAAGTAATACTTTTGCGACAGTTTTACTAGGAAATTATTAAAATAAGGTGTATTCTTCTATTCTTTTATGTTAAAATAGCTTATGGAGTTGATAAAATGGGATTTTTTGATAAGATTAAGCAGAAATTTAAAAAAGAAGAAACTAGTGACGTAGAAGAAAAAAAAGTCCAAGAAAAGCAAGAAATATATGATAAAGGGTTAAGTAAGAGTAGAAAGCAAGTTACTTCACTTCTTTCAGACTTAACCCATAGATATAGTAAGATTAATGAAGATTACTTTAATGAACTAGAAGAAATTTTAATAATGGCTGATATTGGAGTTAATACAGTTATGAAATTTGTTGATAAGCTAAAAGAAAGAGTTAATCACGATAAGATAACTGATCCAGAAGAGTTGAAAGAAATGATAGTTGATGAGATATTTATTATCTATGTTGATGGAGAAGTATTAACAACTAAACTAGAAACAAGAGAAGAAGCACCAACTGTTTATTTATTTGTCGGAGTTAATGGTGTTGGAAAAACTACTACTATTGCTAAACTTGCTAATCGTTATGTAAAAGCTGGTAAAAAGGTTTTATTAGTAGCTGGTGATACATTTAGAGCAGGTGCTTATCAACAATTAGAAGAATGGAGTGGTAGAGTAGGAGCATATTTCTATGGAAAAGAAAATGCTACTGACCCTTCTAGTGTAATTTATGAAGGATGTGAACTGGCTCTAAAAGAAGGCTATGATTATATTTTTGTTGATACAGCTGGTCGTTTACAAAATAAAACTAATCTAATGAAAGAATTAGAAAAAATGAATAGAGTTATTAACAAACTGATACCTAATTCACCAACAGAAACTTTACTTGTCTTAGATGCAACTACTGGACAAAATGGTATTAAACAAGCCGTTGCTTTTAAAGAAATAACAAATATAACCGGAATAGTTCTTACTAAAATGGATGGAACAGCTAAAGGTGGAATTGTCCTTGCAATTAAAGAAGAAGTAGGTCTTCCTGTTAAGTTTATTGGTTTTGGGGAAAGAGTAGACGATTTACAAGAATTCGATATTGAGCAATATATCTATGGCTTATTTAAAGATTTTATGGGTGAAAAATGAAAAAAAGTATTACAAATATAAATACAAAAGTTAAGCAAAAGAAAAAAGATAACTCAAAGATATTTCTTACTATCCAATTAATATTAACTATTTCCTTATTAGTACTAGGAATACTATCATTTATATATAAAGATTTATATTTCTACTTTAAACTATTGCTAGGTATTACAATTATAGATATGGGAATAAATAATAAATTAATATATAAAAGATTAAATGCTACTTATGTCTATCTTGGAGTAGGTGTAATAATAATCTTATTTGCAGTTTTTGGAGGATAGATTTATGGAAGAGGTATTATATTATACAGAATTATTTGATTTTTATGGTACTTTATTAACAGAAAAACAACAGAATTATTTTAAAGACTATTATTTTAATAATTTATCTCTTTCTGAAATAGCTGAAAATTATGAAATAACTAGAAATGCTATTCATAATCAATTAAGAGAAGCCAAAGAAAAACTTGAATATTATGAAAAAAATCTACAACTAGTAGATAAACAGAAGAAAACTAAAAAAATTTATTTAGAATTAACTGATGAAAAAGCAAAAAAAGAACTAAAAAATCTATTTGATTTATAGGAAAATCATTGACTTAGTTCTTTTTTCTATGCTATATTAAATATGTACTGATTTGCAGATGTAGTTTAGTGGTTAGAATATGACCTTGCCAAGGTTGTGACGGGGATTCGATTTCCCTCATCTGCTCCATTTAAAATCCACTTGCGGACTGAAAAGTTCGTGAGTTTTTGTTTTATATAGTGTAAAAAAAATATTGACTTCTTATATATATTTTACTTAAGTATTTAATTGTTTGATTAAAATTTATATCTAACATGCATAAATTTTATGCTATAATCATTTTAGAATAAAGAGTAATAAAATAGATAAGAGGAGTAGCTATCATGAATGATTCTAATAATAAGTCATTTAATAATGAAAATTCTAATTTATCACAACAAACTAATAATTCTACAGGAGTAAATTTAAATCAACAACCAACTGTTAATCCTAATCAACTGACAGTTCAATCACAACCAGATATATTGCAAATGTATTCTACTACAATGTCTGGAAGTTCTCAAAATAATGTTAGGACATCAACGAATAGTTTAAATAGTACTAGTAAAATGTCTCTTGATTCATTACTTGCACCAGAGACTAGTATTAATACTAATGAAGTAAAACAGCCTACAGATGATGAATTGTTGCAAGCATTTATAGGTAAAAACTATAAAAAAATTACTAAACGACCATTTAACTTCGTTGCCTTTTTCTTTACAAGTTTTTATTTGTTCTATAGAAAAATGTTTGGTTATGGAATACTAGTATTTTTACTAAATGTAGCAATAACAACTGCTTTTAATAAGTTTTATTTTACATTAATACTTAATATTATTGTTGGATTCTTAGTAAATAAAATTTATTTATCAACTGCTAAGAAGAGAGTTGCTGTAATAAAAGTATCTAATCCTAAAAAAGATGGAGAAGAACTAAAGAAAATTTGTGCTAATAAGGGTGGAACAAGTGTAGGTAAAATAATTTTAGGAGTTATCTCAGAACTAATTCTTTCTATTGCTATACTATTTATAATGTCACTTATCAGCCTAGGTAGTGCTTTTGGAGAACTTTTAAATTTTAATAACTGGAAAGAAATAATAAATGATAATTTACCAATTGGAACTGGAACATTGTTGGAAGATGTTAGCGTTGAAGGTTATGGATGTATGAATTCCAAATGTAATGTTAGTATTGCAACAGCTACCGGAGAAACAGAAACATATTCATTAAAAATAAATGATAGTGATTTCTTTAATAAATTAGGTGATTATAAAGATTACATTAAGCTAAATATATATTATGTAGCAAATAAAGATACTAAAACTATTGTTGACTATAAAATCTATTTGAAATCAACTAATGAGGAAATTACTGATGTAAAAAATGAAAATGACTTGCGTGATAAAATAGGGTTATATTCGGTTGGAACGCACACTGATACATTTACTTTAACAGAAATTGGTGAACCAGGTTTTGGTTTTAAAGATAATAATTCCTATACTTACACAGATTATAAATTTACTAATAGTAAAGGTACTGAATTTGAAATGAAATATATTAATGATAGTAATTCGTTAAACTTAGTAGAAGGAAACAACTATACTGTTACATTTGAAGTATCTGAAGATACATTTGGATATGATTTTACAATTAAATCAGTTGAATAATAAAAAACTATATGGACTATTAATAATTTTATCCATATAGTTTTATTTTATTATTTAGAAAAATTAATCTTCTTCAACATTTCTTGTAAGTAAATCAGTAACTGTTTGAATAGCTCTTAATATAGATTTTCTTACAAAAATGTATATAAGTGAGTTAATTATAATTAAAATTAATCCTATTACTAAGTAAACTAAATAATTCTTTGAGGAGACAGCAACAGCTTTGTCAGGATGCTTAGAATCATACTTTAGCGATATAGTTTTTCCAAATGCCTTAGCATAACCAAAATCTTTAGTAGTATATTTGTAAGCTTTATTATCTATATTATACTTATAAACAGCATTACATACATTAATGTAATTATCTGTATTATGACAATTAACATAATCGATTTTTTGTCCTTCAGTTTTTAAATAGTATTTATTTGTTATTGCATCAAAAGTAATATGATAAGTGGCATTTCCCACAAGAAATAGTCCAACTAAAAGACAAGGTAAAAATATAAGTACTATTAATATTTTACTGATAATTCTCCCTTTTTTAAACCTTGATTTGATAACTTTTTTTCTCTCATTATCTATAACATCGGTATTTAATTTAGCATCACAAAATTCACATCTGATATTAGTAATTTTATTTGCTTGTCCACAATTCTTACATTTTATAATATACATATTTACTCCTTTTAATTAATGTTATCATTTTCAAACATCATATTATATTCAAGTAATGGCATAGAGTATTGGAAAAATTGACGAAATGTATCAAAACTAAATTCTTTTAAACTACCATACCAACAAGGAGCAGTAATAGGAATATTTTCAAACTTATCTATCCACTTACTAGCAAGATCAAACGTGTAGGCATAAGGTAAAATATCATAAAAATAGTTTGGGTTTTGAGCTACAAGTGTTTCTAATTTTGCTTTATCTGCTGTTAAAATAAAATTTCTTAAACCAACTATTTTTATAAACAATTGTTTTCCATATTCTGTTCTTCTTCGTAAATAGAAGAAACATAAAATCATTCCAATTATACAAATCATTCCAATAATGTAGGTACAAAGATAAAATACATTTGGCATTAAGTGTTGTATAAAAAATAGTATCCATGGAATTGTGATGAATGTAATTATAAATATAGCTGATAAGTCTTCTATTAAATCTTTGATTTTAAAACCATATATATATACTCTTCTTATGAATTCAAATAAGTAAAAGCTAAAAAAAATAAAAGATATTGTAGAAAACATTAAGATTAGAGAGGAACCATTAGATTCTGTTATTGGTAATATAATTATTGCAAGATAGGATATAATAATCATTAAAATAATTGCAAATTTTTGCCATTGAACTTTTTTAAAAATACTTTCTTTATTCTCCTTACAATTTATCATATTATCTAATATATTTTTTGCCTGAAAATGATATCTATTATATAAATCATCAGATGTAACTACATTATCATCATCAGACCGTCCATGTCTTATTAAACTTTCTAGTAATTTTTTCTCAATAGTATTATTACCATCATAATCTTTTAATTTAGTTACTTTAACAATATATTCTTTATGATTATGTGCAGATTTTTCTATCGTCTTTGCTATTTTTATGTATCCCTTATTTCCTAGATAGATGAGTAGGGAAGCTAAATCGAGTTTATCAGCTTTTCCTTTATATAAAAAACCTACTTCTAAACTATTAAAACCTTCTGGTGGGTAAAATTCTATCGCCTTAGGTATTTTTTCTTCTTTGCCATATTTATACCATAAAATTACTGAACAAATTAAGCATATTACTGGTAAAAGAAGAACAATTATTTTTATATTAGTATTATTTGAAATGGCACTATTATATAAATTAATAGAATCCGCTGCATAAATATTTGGTATATAACCTAATACTACTAAAAATATTAATATAAAATTTAGTTTCCTTTTTTTTTTCATTCTTCCTCCATCTATAACTCTACTTTTACATTTTTTCTTTCCTCATTATTAGCTTCAAACATCTTTTTTGAATGATAACCAAATATCTTTGCTATTAAACTATTAGGAAACATTTCTACCTTGTTATTATAAACTCTAACTACAGCATTATAGTATTTTCTAGAATTAGCAATATCATCTTCTATTTTTTTTAATTCTGTACTTAAATTTTTAAAGTTTTCATTAGCTTTTAATTCAGGATAAGCTTCTTTTAAAGCCATGATTCTATCGATTTTAGTATTCATTTTTTCATTAGTAATTATCTTTTCTTCATTGGACATACTTTCATAATTACTGTTTCTTAATTTTGTAACTTCACTAAATGTTTCTTGCTCGTGATTAGCATATCCTTTAACAGTTTCTACTAAGTTAGGAATTAAATCCCAACGCTTTTTTAAATAAACATCCATAGTTGCAAAAGCTTCTTTAACTTTATTATTTAAGCTTACAAAACTATTATATAAAACAAAAATATAAACAATAAGTAATATGATAACTGCCATTATAATATAAACTACCATGCATTCACCTCCTACCTTAATTAAATTTTATCATATTTTTCTTTTCATACACATATAATTAATTGAAAGTTGATTGACAAACTAAATATGGTAGTGTAAAATAATATTTGCAAGTGCTACTTAGCACAGTGATTAATTGGGTCTATAGCCAAGTGGCTAAGGCGTGGGACTGCAACTCCCTGATCGTTGGTTCAAATCCGACTAGGCCCTCCATTTGAAATAAACTTACGGATTATAAAAGTCTGTGAGTTTTTATTTTGTATAAATATTACTAAAAAAGAGAAAATTTATCAAAGTAATTTTCTCCATCTTTTCCTTTTTTGGTATACTATCTTGTTCTTCCAAGATTTACATTATAATTTTCAATAGTACTATTATAAGTATCATTAATAAATCTATCTCCTAATTCATTGACACCAATACCACTTCTATTATTGTGACTTCTACCCCAAATTATTTTATGACTAATATTAATTCCCATATTTTTCAATATTTGAATTGTATTTTCTGCCCTAGAAAACATTTCTGTTCCTAAAATTTTTCTTTGATATTTACCAACTTCTGTTGGTACACTTCTATTAAAATAACTCATATCATGCATAGGTGCTGGTTGACAAAAATCATCAACTCTTGAATCAGATTTGTTTTGTGTTTCAAATTCACCAACATAGTATCTAAATTTAATATTTGAATAACTCTTTAAATCAAATTTTTCACCTGTTAAAGATTCATAGTCAGCTATTCCTAAAGGATATGCAAAGTAATCTGTTGGAATAGGAATACTACCACTAGCACCACCTATACAAGCATTTTCAATTATATCTGGGTGTAATAATGCAAATCTTTGAGCAAAAACTCCAGAACTTGAATAACCATTTAGAAATATTTTATCTTTTACAACTAATCCATTTTCTTCTTCTATAATAATCTTTGCTTTGTTAATAATTTTAACTACTTGTTCATCAATTCTATAGTTCTTATCATCATTAGAAATATTAAAGCATTCTTTAGACAATTGCTGTAAATAAGGATAATTCTTATAACTTGGTATTAAGGGAATAACAATAGGTGCTAGTAAGTTACTTGTCAACTTAGCTAGTCTTACTCCTGCTTGAATTCCTTGTTCTATAATTTCTTGAAAATTTTCACTTTCTAAGTTGTTATATTCTACTATAATTTGATTATTAACATCTTCAGCTAGTGGTATTGCTAGAATACTTGATATATTAATACCTTTATTTATATCAGTAGCTAAAAACTTAACTTTATATTGAATCTCATTAATTTGATATTCTAAATCTATATCTTTGTTATGTTTCAATTCATCAGATATATGTATTATAAAATCTTTATTCATATTTTTCTCCCTATCATATAAATTTCATTTACTTACATTATATCATTATTTGTATTTATATCTATACGAATGGTACGGATGATTTTTGGTAAATCATCAAATAAGAAAAAGTTCCAGCTATTTGCCAGAACTTTAGAATTCCACTGTTTCACTTGTATCGTATAATTTACCATTAATTTCAATGAAGATAGAATAAATTCCTGAAAGCCCTTCCTTATTAATATAACGACTTATAGTAATTCCATTTTTATTTTCTTCTTCAGTGAATATGTCAACACAAAGAGCAGTGTAGGGCTTTTTACTAATTTTGATATTATAGTAACTAGCAATACCATTTTTTACTAATACGACATTTACTTTATCTTCTCTTTTGAATTGACCCTTAAATACTAACCGGTCAATTTCTTTAGTAAAACTTATTTTATGTTTTTTATATTCAGAATTATTTTTATTATATCTTTTGGAAATATTAAGTTTCTTTTTAGCAACTTTAGTCTTACCAAGACTTCCAAGACGTTTAGCTTTACCTAATTTTAATTCATCATTACCGTAAATGTTCATCTTTTCAACTCTATAAAAATTAGCTGGTAAAGTCATTTCAAAGATAACTTTATTATCAAGTAACTCTACAGTATCAGATTTTAAAGTAACATCTCCACTTGTAAGACCAGCTGGTTTATTAGAAGGTGTTCCATTAACTGATACAATTCCTCCTGAATGAATGATATAGTGATTATCATTCAAATAATCAACATCAGAAATATAAGGTGAATAGAAGTCACTTCCTCTTTCTTTACCATATTCAAAGACTTGTTTAATCTCCATTTTCTCAGTATCAATTTTATAAATAACACCACGTGAGTAAGAATTTTTTGCTTCGACATAGTCTTCTTTATTCTTAGACTTATTGTTACCATTATCAAAAAGAAAAACTTCACCTTTAGGAGTAATCATTGCTGCGTGTTGACTCCATTGCCATTCAAAATCTTTTCCAACAGGTTTAAAGAAATACTTTTGATACTCTTTACTCCAGTTTGTAGAGTCACCAAGAATCCAGTTCAAATTACCACTCTTGTAGTCAATATTAATAACAGCATCTTGATGTCTGCCAGATAAAGTAATTGAATTAGTTTTCTCATCATACCAAACAGAGTTATTATGAAACCAGTCATAACTAGTCCAGTTTTCACTTTTACCATCTTCCATATTAAGAATCTTTCTTAAATCAAAACTTTTAACTACTTTACCAGTTTTTCTGTCTAGTTCTACGACATAGTCTTCTACTGTACCATCACTATTACCAAAATTATCAGATGCAACTAATAAGTTACCATTCGGCATTTCATAATAATCATGATGATAACTTCCCTCTAAACTATATTCAGTATAAATTTTTCCAAACATATCAATTTCATATAAACCAGTAACATAGTAAGGAGAATTAATAAGTCGTTCTGTTCCTACTAATAAATGTCCATTATTTAATTTTTCAATGTCCCAGATAGCGTTGAAAGATAAGTACCATCTAACATCACCATTTATATCATAAGCAGCAGTATAACCAGTCGAAGAAGGGGAGAAGAAATAAAACTCACTTCCAAGTTTACTCTTATCAGCTTTGACATTAGTTGGAGTTATAAAATCATCTGGTAATTTGTCAGTTTTAATTTTATATGTTTTTTTTACATCTTTATATTCTACAATTACTTCATTTTCACTATCAGGATATAATCCATAAACAGATAAATAATGTTCTTTAGCACTTTTAAACTGATGAGTAATAGTAGTCTTCTTATCTTTTCCTACTACTGTCACTTTAGGACTTACTTTATCTTTTGTTTCAAAAAGAATAAGAGCAGTTAGAGGGGAAGACTTATAAGGGTCAACAATAATATTTGGTTTATCAACTGTATAACCACCTATCTTAAACTTAGCTTCTTCCTTTGCTTGTTTTTCCACAAGACTTAATTCAGTCTTTACCTTTTTTCTTTCTCTTTGACTGTTAGTAAGAGAAATAACTATTCCTAAAAAAAGTAAAATAATTACTACCGTATAAACAATAATTTTTTTCATAATACACTTCCTTTACAATTTCAATTTTAAAAGAAATATATCTAAAGATAAATAAAATAGAAGTTGAAAAAACTCAACTTGTGGTTGAGTCGTTAATTATTAAAAAATATTGTAAATTTGTTAAATTATATGTTATCATTCATATGATGAAAGAAGGTGAATTATGGTTGAATTAGATGAAAAAAAGATAAATTCTATATTTATTAGCTGTTTGTTTGATTCGAAAGAATTAATTAATGGAGATACATCATTACAATTTACACCAGTTAGTTCTATTGTAGCCACTAGCAAAGATAATTGTTATACAACCAAGTTTTGTACTAAGAGGTTAAATGAAAAAAAACAAATAATTATTGATTTTGTTGATTTACTTTATAATATTAATGAAGGCGTTACTTTGGAAGGTTTATATTATGATTTTTTAGGAAATCGTTGGTGTCAAAATATGGAGACTATTAATCGATTATTAATGTTAGCTACGGCTTGCAATCTAGTTAGTAATACAGTGATTAGTAATGAATCTGACAAAAAGTTGATAATTAAAAGAACAAGAGTAAATGATAACTTACTTATTGTTGGTTTAAATTCTGATTCAGAAATACAAACGCAAAGTAAAATTATAATGGAAAATCATACTAAAAAAAATAAATCACCTTCTGAAAAAGAAATGCAAATCACTAAAATACTTAATCAACGTTTGTGGACAATTAAAACAGGTTTTCATTTTATAGGAATTAAGGTAATCCTAAATGAAAAAAATTTAAATCAATTAGATTTTTTTAATTTTGAGAATGAACTTATATATAGTAAGAAATTTGAAGATACTGAAATACTAATTGATCAATCAACACTAGAATTTATAGATTGTTTTAAAAATAAATTTACATATTATTGCAATAAAGATACAAATACATTTTCATATTCTTCTAAAGCTAACAATTATTATTATAGAGTGGATATAACTCAACAGCCAAGAGAAAAAGTATCAGAAATAGCAGTAGAAATAACAGATGCTAATTCAAATTATATTATTAAAAGGTTAAAAATAAGTGATGATACATTAGAAGTTGAACTTAATAATCAGTCTGGTCCTTATGGAAACTATGATGATGGAATAGAACGTTCTTTACATTATAAGAGTGGTCAGTTATCAAAAAATGACTTATTTTTATTTATGACTGAAGATGAATGGTATGAAAAGGGCCATCGATTATCTGTTTCTAGTGGTAAAGTTATGCTTGATGGAAAAGAGCAAGTTTCTAAGTTATCTGTTAGAGAATGTCGTAAAGTATCAACATTAATTGCTTCTCATCCTAGAAATAGAGAATTAATATTATATACAATAAATGAATTGGATAAAAGGTTATCTGGCATTAAAAAATATATTTCTGATAATTTTAGTTTATATAGCAAGCTAACTAATGAAGATACATATGAATCGAATATACTCGTTGATACTCTCGTTGAATCGACAATTCATGAAAAATGTAATATTAATAATAAATCTATGTGTAAAATAAAAAAGAATGATTTTAAAAAATAATATTTGAAATCATTCTTTTAATTATTAAAACAATCATCATTAATTGTTAATGGTATGTCGTATGTTGTGACTTTATCATTATTATCAGTTGCTTTTATTGTTAGATAAAGACTGTTTTTAGAATAGGTTTTACAAAGTCTGTCGTAGTTATTAATCTTAAAAGTGAAATCTTTTAAATATTCTTCAATCGTAATATTACTTTTTTTTGAAGTGTTCTTTTTAATTAATTTAGTAACATTATCTTTTTCTTTTTCATAGAGAATGCATTCTATTTTTTTATATTTAATCTTGTCATCTCCACCACAATAATCAATATTAGAAATATAAATAGATGATTGATTATTATTATAAGCAAGAGTTCCTTTAATCGTAAAGTTATTACAACTAGAAGAAAGGGTTTTAAAGTGAAATGACTCATTCTTATTAGTAATTAAAAGAAAAATAGTAATAAAAGTGATAGCTAAAATACCAATTAATATTAGTAACGGAATATTCTTTTTCTTAACTTTATAATTATTATCTAATAATTCATTTATATCTATATTATAATCACTACAAATTTCTTTTAGTAAAGCAATATCAGGAATATTTTTACCATTTTCCCATTTACTAACTGCTTGATAAGTAACTCCATACTTCTTAGCAAAGTCTTGCTGGGTAAGATTATTTTCCTTCCTTATCTTTTTTATAAGACTTCCTATCTTTTCTTGATTCATAAAATGCTCCTAATAAGTCTTTTTAAAGATAGTAGATTCTCTAATAACAAAACCATTCTTTAAATATAAATGATGAGCAGCTTGTCTTGAAAATCTTGAAGTTAATTCATAATAAGCAAGGTTTTCTTTCCTAGCAACCGTATCTGCTTCTTTCATAAGAAGTGTACCAATTCCCTTATTTTGATATTCACTAGCAACACAGACATAACTGATATAACCAAATCTAATATTTCTAAAGTTATCATTAATTATGTCAATATGTAAATGACCAACAACTTTATCATCACTAACTGCAACTAAACTAAGAGCAGTTTTACTGTTTTCTAAAGAGTCAATATTTATTCCTTGATAATGTTCATTAAGTAAATTATTAAGATTTAACTTATCACTATTTTCATATTCTCTAATTAATATGTTCATATTATTTCACCCATTACAATACTATCATAAATTAAATTATTTAGTAAATAATCTGTCCAAACAAAATAGAGTTTGTTATAATAAAAAAAGAAAGGGTGATTCAATGAATAAAGTTAAAAATAAATATTTAAAAATAATAATTGCATTTATAATGTTGACGATTGGAACGATAGTAGCAGCTTATGCTTTAGAAGCTTTCTTAATTCCTAATACTATCTTAGATGGAGGAGTAACTGGTATTTCTTTTATCGTTTCCAAGTTAACTAATATACCACTAAGTATTTTAGTACTATTAATTAATATACCATTTGTTTATATTGGCTTTCGTAATCTAGGTAAAGGGTTCTTACTTAGAACTGTTTATACAATGGGACTATTCTCTTTATGTTTAAACTTATTTCATAATGTAGCACCATTAACAGAACAAATTCTTCTAGCAACAGTCTTCGGAGGAGTATTACTAGGAGTAGGAGTTGGTTTAATCATTCACTTTGGTGGCTGTGTTGATGGTACAGAATCAGTTGCCATCGTAATTAGTAAAAAAACATCACTATCAGTAGGACAAGTTGTTTTATGTTTCAATTTAATCATTTATACAGTAGCAGGTTTTATCTTTGGACTTGATAGAGCATTGTATTCACTACTTACTTATTTTATAACTTTTAAAGTAATCGACTTCGTTTCAGAAGGTCTTGAACAAGCAAAAGCTGCTCTCATAATAACTAGTGAAGGAACTCTTCTTGCTGAAGCAATTTATAAAAGACTTGGTAGAACTGTAACTTTTATTAAAGGGCAAGGTTTAATTAGTGGTGATAAAGAAGTACTTTATTGTGTTTTAACAAGAATAGAAATTTTTGAACTTAAGAAGATAGTAGAAGAAATGGATGAGAGTGCATTTATCACTATTTTAGAAGTATCAGAAGTAATCGGCGAACATATTAAATCAAATAAAAAGATGAAAAAAGTTCATCAAAATATTAAGAATATAGCTTGATTTTAGGAGGAAGTAGTAAATGAATGATAAAAAATTTCTTATATTAGCAGTAGTTTTAGCAGCACTTTTATTAACATTAAGTCTTTTAAAAATGCCTGGTAAAATTACTAATAAAGATGCCATTAAGTTTAAGGAAGAATATGAAAACTTGAATGGTAAGACAAATGAGAATAGTAAGAAAAAATATCGAACCGTTAAAATAGATAGTAAAAATAAAATTGTTTATAGTAGTGCTAAAGAAGTACTAAAGATGATGGAAGAGAAGAAAAGTTTTGTAGTTTACTTCGGTTTTGATTCTTGTCCATGGTGCCGCAGTGTAGTAGAAAATGTTTCTAAAATATCTAAAGAACTAGACGAAGATATTTATTACGTTGATGTTAAAGAAATAAGAGATGTTTATGAATTAGATGATGAAAATAAACCTAAACTTACTAAAGAAGGAGATAAAAACTATCTTAAATTAATTAAGAAATTGGACTCTGTTTTAAAAGAATATACTTTAACTACTGATGATGATAATGAAGTTAAAGTTGGTGAAAAAAGAATTTATGCTCCTAATATAGTTAGTATAATTGATGGTTCAGCTAAAGAACTAACTACTGGACTTAGTGATAAGCAAACTGATGGTTATATGACTCTTACTGATGAAATGAAACAAGAAAGTTACAAAAAGATTAAAAAAGTTGTTCAAGAAGTAGTTAATCATAATAATACTTGTGACTTAGATAAAGGTTGCTAATGATAGTAGTTAAAAATGATAAAATAGAATATCTTTCTAATGATACTTTGGTAGGAGAAGTCCTTTTTCAAAAAGAAACAGATTATCTAGTATTAACAACTGCTTATATCAAAGATGAATATCGAGGTCAAGGGTTAGCTAGTGAAATGCTAGAAGAAGTATTTAATTATCTGAAAGAAAATAATATTAAAGTAAAAATTGAATGCTCTTATATAAATCACTGGCTTTCCGACAAGAAACTCTATCAAGAATTAATTGTGAAATAAATTTTCATTTTTCTCCCATAATTATTCCATATTTTTCTAGTATAGTGTAGTTATGGAAAGGGAAGGTGATGCCTACTGCCAAGAAGTTAAACCTACAATAATTTTTGAAAGAGAGATGAATATATAAGAAGATATCTTGTATAAATATAAAATAGATAAAGAAAAGACTGTTCTTAGGATAACTGTTAATAGTTATCCTTTCTTTTTGTCTAATAGTGTCATCTTGCTTGTAATTTCGTATTTTTCATATTATGATAATATCAAGGAGTGTGATACTATGATTTATCCTTCTATCGATAAGCTTTTGAATATTGTAAGTTCAAAATATGAACTTGTTCATATTTCAGCAAGAAGAAGCAAAGAAATGGCTAAGCATGAGGACTACCAATTACGTGAAAATGAATATAAATGTAGCAAAAACATTGGTAGAGCTTTAGAAGAAGTTCTAGAGGGGAAATTAACTGTTGTTGAAAGTCAAGATTAAGACTTTCTTTTTTTGTACCTTATGTATATAATTAAAATAAAGTAGTACTAAAAAATATTAAAGGTTTCTATTATTTGGAAATCTTTTTCGTATAGAAGGAGTTGAAAAGATGAAAATTATATCATTTAGACATAGAGGTAACGATTTATGTGACATAGTAACAGAAGATGGTAAGGTTTATTCTTTATATGAAGATGTTATCATCAAATATCTAATTTTAACTAAAAAAGAAATTAGTGATAGAGACTTAGTGATGATTTTAGAAGAAAATAAAAACTACGAGTGTTATTATGAAGCGATTAAAAGACTTAGTCGTAGAGCAGAGACAGAAACTTCATTAACTAATTTCTTGAAAAGAAAAGGTTTTGATGATACACAATTAGAGTTTGCTATGGAAAAGTTAAATAGAAGAGGTTACTTAAGTGATAAGAGTTATGCTTCTAGTTATGTTAATAATAAAATAGCATTTTCTACTTGGGGAAAAGATAAGATTAGAAGAGAGTTACGTCAAAAAGGGGTTAGTGAAGATATTTGTGATAAGGCTTTAGAATCATTTAATAGTAATATGGAAGAAGATAAAATTAAGAAAAGGGCAGAAAAGAGAATACTAGCTAATCACTCTAAAAGTAATTTAATGTTAAAAAAGATTATTAAAACTGACTTAGTTAGTGAAGGTTTTAGCAGTGCTTTAGTTGATAAGGTTCTTGATAAGATATCTTTTCTAAATGAAAGAGAAATTGAAGAAAAAACGTATAATAAATTATTAAGTAATTATATAAGAAAGTATCCAAAGAAAGAAGTTGAATACCGGGTTAAAAGAAAAATGAGAGAACTTGGTTTTGAAAAGTATCAATAATATATTTAAACCTTTTATAAAAAAAGTGAAATTTATGAAAAAAAGTAGAGATTTTGCAAATTTAGGTACTTGTTCGACCTGAATTTTTCATTTTGCCGACTGAATTTAACAAATTGAGGGGTATTTACTAGGGGAAAATGACAAATTCCCGATTTGCTATTTAGTTTTGAACCTGTTAAGATGATGTCACTTTTTCGAAAAAGCAAAAATAATCATCTTAGAAAAGGAGCTAAATATGAATAACAATTTTATTAGTATCTTATCAGATACAACTATGAAATATCTTATGAAAGAAGAAAGGACAAGGAATATCTATCTCGAGTTATTCAGTCATATAATTGGTATTGATTTATCTAATTATAAGATTATTGATAATGAGTTAAATAGCGGTAATAAAAGAAAAGATTATCGTCTAGATTTATTACTAGAAGAAGGAGATATTATTGTTAATGTTGAAATCAATAAATCGATGGAAAACTATACAACCGTAAAGAATCTTACTTATGCTTTTCGTCTAGCAGGTAGTAGATTAGAACAAGGTGAAAAATATACTACCAAAGAAGTAATTCAAATTAGTTTAAATAATGATAAATTTGAACATGATGATACCGTTTTAGAATATGAATTAATGAATAGAAAATACAATTTAGTAAAAAATGGTATCAAAATTTATGATGTATACCTAGTAAATTACAAAGACATTTGTTATACTGGAGCTAACGAAGACGAAATGCTATTATCAATGTTAACAGCACAAACTGATGAAGAGTTAAAGAAGATAACTGGTAATAGTAAGAAAGGACTGGTCATAATGGATGAGATTGAGAAATTGAAACTCAATGATGAATTTAATGCTTGGTATAACGCTGAAAAGGTAGAGGAAAAGTGTCGAAACTCTGCTTATTCTGAGGGCTATTCAGAAGGCTATACAAAAGGCGCTGATAATGGTATTATTGTTGGAAAAACAGAAACAAAACTAGAAATAGCTAAGAGTTTGTTAAATACAGATATGTCAATTAATGAAATAAGTAAGCATACTGGTCTTACTATTAGTGAGCTAGAGGAAATTTCTAATAATAAAAATTTTATCAATGATTAATTCTTTTTTCTATATCAGATAATCTGGTAGTGAAGTGTCAAATATTATGATGTCACTAAGATGTTAAAAATAATGATAAAAATAGAAAACAGGTGTTTAGTATGTATCAATTATTTAAAGTTAATGAATAATTAGCTGATACGTCTTACTAGACTAATAATTAATAAACTAACTTTCTTTTGTCATGAAATAAAGATAGATTAAATACTAATGGGTAGTATAAATTTATCTTTTTTTGTTTAATGCAAAAAAGAAACTAGTCGTTTAACTAATTCCTTTTAAATATATTAATTACTACTTGATGATGAACTACTGCTTGATTTAGCATTTTCAATTAATTTGTCCATATATTCATCATAATCTTTCTTTAAAGAATCATCCTTAAATTCTACTCCAGCTTTTTTTCTAACTTCAATAAGTGTTTCATAACGTAGAGTAGCATCATTATTTAATTTTTCTTCAGTTAACTTTTCTAAGATAGTATCTTTAGATTTCTTTAAAGATGCTTTTTTCTTTTGATCAACTTTTAAAATGATATGATAACCATAAGCTGATTTAACTGGTTCAGTTGTATATTTTCCTTTTTCAAGATTAATAGAAGCGTTTAAGAAAGCTTCGTCCATACCACTATCTTTATTAAAGTAATCGATTAGACCACCATCAGATTTACTACCTGTATCATCACTATTTTTCTTAGCAAGTTTAGCAAAATCTGCTCCCTCATCTAATTGCTTAATTAACTTCTTAGCTTTTTCAAGAGCTTTTTTTTCAGCATCTTCTTTTTCTTCAGTAGACATATCAGAAGTAGTCTTTGGTTTAATTAAGATATGTCTTACTTTCATATCACCAATAATTTCTTCATCATAATACTTTTGAATTTCATCATCTTTAATACTATCTTTGATATAATCTTCAACAGCTAAATTTCTTTTGTATTCAAGTGCAATCATATCACGAAGTTCATCAACAGAACTAACACCTAAGTATTGTTTAATAGCTGCTAAGAAAGTATCATCATCATTATTATATTGAGACTTCATCTGAGTTATTTGATTATCTACATAAGTAGTTTCTTCATCAGTTGTTTTATATTTCTTATCTAAGATACTATGATCAATCATATTAATTAAAATACTAATACCATACTTATCTCTTAAATCTTCATATAAAGTTTCAGCTTTAATTTTACCACCATCGTATTTAACAATAGTTGAGTTTTTCTCAAGTTCAGCTTTTTTACCACATCCTGTTACTAAAAAACAAACAGCAACAATAAGTAATAGAAATGCTATGTTTTTCTTCTTTTGCATATTTTTTCCTCCTTTTATCATTGACATGCAACATAATCATAACAAACCTTTAAAAAATAAGCAATAAATGAAAAGAAAAGTCCTGAAAAAAGTGCTATAATTTTTATAGAGGATTGATAGTATGATAAAGCTTATAACATTTAATTTAGAAAAAATTGATATGATAAAGCATTACGGTTTATTAATGAAACTTAATAGGGATGAAGCTATACAAGAATATATTTCTCATAATTTTGTAAGATTTGTAGATAAGTATCAAGCAGAAGATGAGAAAATAGCTCCCAATAAGGCTTATGTAGTAAAAAAAGATAAACAAAGTATTGGAGTAGTTGGAACTTTAAACTTATCAAGTGTCGGTAAATTAGAAATTTGGTATGCAATTGATAAGGATTTAAGAGGAGAAGGCTATGGAGAAAAAGTATTAGCTGAAATAACGCCATATTTAATAGAAAATGTTTCAGATTTAGAAGACATAGAATTAAAAATTAAAAAGAAAAATCTAGCTAGTAAGAAAATAGCAGAGAATAATGGTTATATTTTAGATGATGAAAATAACGATACTGATATCTATCATTATTTTGGAAATAGTAAAAAGTAATTAAAAAAATTTTCTAAACAATCACACATTTTGAAAATTACCATAAAATAATGTGAACACTAGAAAAAAAGGAGGATTAATTTATGGGTAATTGCAATTCATCAAGTGCTATTGTTTTAGTATTATTTATTTTACTAGTTATTATTATAGGTGCCTATATTTAATTTTTAAAGGGAGGTGTTAAAATGTCTTGTTCAAATAATCAACCAGTAACAACTTCTTGTGGATGTTCTAGACCTAGAAATAGTTTTGTTATCATTATCGTTTTATATATCTTATTAGCCATAATTTTAGGAAGCGTATGTACTTGGTAATAAATCCTTAGAGCTTTGTTTCTAAGGCTTTTTTCTTATATAACATGTAATTAAAATTGCGACTGAAATATAAAAAAATGATGAGTTATCGACCAATTTTACTATAAAACACCTAAAAAGTGGTCGATAACTTACTTTTTTAGTATAAAAACAAGATAATATTAAAAACTATTATTGGTGATGGTTATGTATTATTATTTATCTTATTTTTTTATTTTTTCAATAATTGGTTATATTTATGAGAACGTTTTTCATCTAATACTTAAAGGTAGTTTAACTAATAATCCATTTATTGGTCCTTATATGCCAGTTTATGGATTTGGAATAGTGATAATGCTTTTAATAGAGAATTTTGCTTTTAAAAAGTTTAAAATGCCAAGATGGGGAAAAATATTACTAACATTATTATTAAACTTTTTTATTTTAACTATTTTAGAATTGATAGGTGGTAATATTGTTGAATATTTCTTTCACAAATCTTTTTGGGACTATAGTGGTCTTAGATTTAATTATGGAAAATACATTGCTGTAGAAGTTTCTCTTGGTTGGGCTCTAGCTAGTTATATATTTTTGTTTATTGCAAAAAAGTATTTAGATAAACTAATTGCTAAAGTACCTAGAAGCTTAACTAATATCTTCATTGTAATTTTCTTATTAGATTTTATTTATTCTTTCTTTTTTAAATAATTAATACGAGATATCCTAAAAAATGATTATTTAGCTAAAAACTATTTTCAAGACCTTTTAAATACATTATAAGTTAGTTGATGTTAAGTAGTAAGTAATATTAAATATTTTTCTTGATTTTTTCAAGGAAAAGTATGGTGTTTTTCCTTGAAAAAATAAATTGATATAAAAAATTATGTTGATACTTTAGCTATATCAAAATTTATAGCACTTATAAAGATAAAAAAATGCGCACCACTGGTGACCTAATGACCTAATTATCTTTAATAAACAATTTACTCATGTTGAGTGAAACTAAGAATAAAGAGAAAGTGTATTTTCATTTAAAAGTATCTATAAAAACATCAAATATACAAATTTTATTTTTCAATTTTCAAATATAAAATAATTACAAAATAAAAAGGAGCTCTTGCTAAAAATACTCCCCATTTGATATATAAAACTATTAATCAACTAACTTATGATAGATTTCTTCGACATTAGAACAATCAGATTTAAGAGGAAATTTATCATTTTTATATCTTGGAATAACGTGAATATGGAAATGTTTTACTTCTTGTCCATAGTCGTTATTCTGAGAAATAGTAAGTCCATCAATTGCTAACTTATCTTTTAATAAAGTAGCAAGTTTAGTTCTAATAACATTTAGCATATAAAGTAAAGTCTCATCATCCATTTCATAAAGATTAGCTTTATGTTCCTTTGGAATTACTAATAAATGTCCATCATTATTAGGATTTATATCAAGAAATACTTTAACCTTCTCATCTTCATAAACAGTATAAGATGGAATTTCTCCTTTAACTATTTTACAAAATAAACAATCATTCATTATCAATCACTCCCTTTAAATAATTGTACTTTTTTTAGCTAATTTTGGCAATATATTATGCAAAATATAAAAATAATGCTATAATAAAAACGCCAAGAAAGAAAGGTGATTTGTGTGTTAGAAATAGAAAAATTAGTAGTAGATGTAAAAGAAAGTGGTAAGAAGGTATTAAAAGACTTTTCTCTTAATATAAAAGAAGGAGAAATTCACGCTATAATGGGTCCGAATGGTGTAGGAAAAAGTACTCTTGCCAAAGTAATAATGGGTGATAAAAAATATCTTGTAAATTCGGGAAGTATCAAATTTAACGGTGAAGAAATGCTTGATAAAGCAACCGATTATATTGCAAGAAGTGGTATATACTATGTAATGCAAGACCCTAAAACTATCATTGGAGTTACTAATAGAGAAGTACTTAGAACAGCTCTTACCGAAAGAAGTGGAGAAAGACTTAATCTTTATACATTTATTAAAGACTTAAATAAAGAAACAGAAGAATTAAAAATGGATAAAGAAATGATTCATCGCTTTGTAAATCAAGGATTTTCTGGTGGAGAAAAGAAAAAAAATGAAGTCCTACAACTAAAGATGTTAAAACCAAAACTAATTCTTTTAGATGAATTAGATAGTGGACTAGACGTTGATAGTTTAAAGATTGTTTGTGAAAGTATTAATAAATATAAAGAAGAGAACCCTGATACTGCTATCTTAATCATAACTCACTATAGCAGAATCTTATCATTAATTCACCCAGATTATGTTCACGAAATGTTAGATGGAAAAATAGTAAAGACTGGACCATTTGAATTTGCAAAAGAAATAGAAAATAATGGTTATCTTAGGGAAAATGAAATGAGTGATACAGATGCTAGAGAATAAAATATTACAGGATGAAAAAGAATATATAGATATTGCTAGTGATTGTAGTTATATATTTAATAGTGATAGAACGGTTTATTTTAACATTAAAGAAAATGTCACTTGTAAATTACTAGTTAAAGCTAAAGTTAATTGCTATTTTCTAATAAACAACTTATCAGCCAAAATAGAAGTACATTTACTAAATGAAGGAGAAATAAACCTTTGTTTAAGTTCAATTACTTCAACAAAAGTATTAAATAACGTTGTCATTTATCATGATGATAGTAACACAAAGAGTAATATTATCTGTCATGGCGTAAGTTATAAAAACGGCGAATTAACCTTCAATATCGATGGAGTTATCCCTAAAGGAATAAAAAATTGTACTTGTAATCAAGATAGTATGATTCATCCTTTTGATTTAGCAAAAGCACAGATAAATCCCAATCTTTATATTGATGAATTTGATGTAGTAGCAAATCATTCTGCTTATATTGGACCTTTTCCTAGTGATATTCTCTTCTACTTAAATACTAAAGGAATAGGTACTAAGGAAAGTAATAGATTACTATTACAATCATTTTTATTAAATGATGCAACTAGTGCTGATTATATTGAATTAATAAATACTAATATTAAAAACATAATTAGTTAGGAGGTGTTTTATTTATGAATAGAGAAGACTTTCCTATTCTAAACACAGGAATAATTTATTTTGATAATGGCGCTACTACATTAAAACCTAAAAGCGTTATTGAAAAGATGAATGATTATTACTATAACTATCCTGCTAATATTCATCGTGGTGATTACAAGATAAGTCTAAAAGCTAGCGATGAATATGAACTAGTTAGAACTAAAGTTAAAAACTTTATCAATGCTCGTAGTGAAGATGAAATAGTTTTTACAATGGGAGCAACTGATTCTTTAAATAAAGTTGTCTTTGGTTTTATGGAAGACTATTTATCAGCAGGAGATGAAGTGATAATTAGTAAAGCAGAGCATGCTTCAGCAGTGCTTCCCTGGTTAATTCTTGCTAGAAGAAAAAGTATAAAAGTTGTTTTTGTTCCTTTATCAGAAACTCACGAATTAGAATATGACACTTTAGAAAAATATGTAACTAATAAGACAAAAGTTATCTCACTAGCAGCTGTTACCAATGTTATAGGTGATGTTCGTGATATTAACAAAATAGGTAAGTTATGTCATGATAAAAATATTTTATTTGTTGTAGATGGTGCGCAAAGTGTTCCTCATCAAAAGACGGATGTTTTAAAAGATAACATTGATTTTCTAACTTTTTCTGCTCATAAGATGTTAGGACCAACCGGAGTAGGTGTCTTATATGCTAAAAAAGAATATTTAGAAGCAATGCGACCTATCGAATATGGTGGTGGCATGAACCAATCTTTTGATAGTGATGGCAATATGGAGTTTAAAAGTGTTCCCACAAGATTAGAAGCAGGTACCCCACCAATCGCTGAAGTAATTGGTCTAGGAGCAGCAATTGATTATCTTGAAACAATTGGTATGGAAAATATCGAAAAATATGAACTAGAATTAAAAAAATATTTAATCAAAAAATTACAAGAAATAGATAAAGTTATTCTTTATAATACAACTAGTAAAGGTGGAATGACTGCTTTCAACTTATCAGGTATATTTAGTCAAGATACCGCTTTATATCTTGACCATTATAACATCTGTGTAAGAGCCGGTAATCATTGTGCTAAAGTATTAAAAGAAGAAATCAATATTAAAAACACTTGTCGTGTAAGTTTATATTTTTATAACACAAAAGAAGAAATTGATAAATTAATTGAAGCCTTAAAAAATAGTGAAGACTTATATAAAATAGTATTGTAGGTGAAAAATATGGAAATAGATCAAGAATTAAGAAGAGAAATGATTGTAGAAAATTATGAACATCCTTATCATAAGGGACTTAAAAAAGAAGCTGGTTATTTAGTAGCAAATACTAATAATGAAAGTTGTATTGATAATATTGATATCGAACTAAAAATAGAAGATGGTAAAATAAAAGAAGCTAATTTTGATGGTGAAGCTTGTGCAATTTCTACTTCTGCAACATCCTTATTCTTACAAAGAATAGAAGGAAAAAATGTGGAAGAAGTAAGAAAAATATTGGAAAATTATCAAAAGATGATTAACGAAGAAGAATATGATAAAGAACTACTTGAAGACTTAGTTATCTATGACTCTGTTGCAATGCAACCTAATAGAAAAAAATGTGCACTATTACCAAAAGATACTATCGAAAAAATATTGGAGAGACTATAATGGAAGAAAAAATTGATACTAAAAACTTATATTTAGCAGAACTAAAAAGATGTGATAAAGATAGAGGAGTAGAACTAATGGATCCTCTTTCTTATGTTTTTGTCTATCAACAAGATGATTCTTTCTATAATATAATAACAAAAGAAGAATATCCTACTTATAAACGAGTTCCATATTCTAATGATACTGCTGATGGTGAAGATTATGGTACTAAGGTTAAGCTACTTAATAATATAGATGTAACTGGACCTTGTTATTTACTAACTAGTGCTAAAGGAAAAGAATTATTTGCTAAAGATAGTGTAGAATTAAAAGAAATTGAAAATTATATTTTAAATTCCTCTTACTTCTTTAAAGATAGAGTTGATATAGCTATTAATCGATTAGTAGATTTAAAACAACCATTTAAGATGATTGGTATAATTAAAAGAGAAACAGCAAGAAAAGAAGAAATCAATGCTTATTTAAAAAATAGTATTAAAAATAGACAGAAGGTGAAAAAATGGAAGTGAAGGGTTTATCTAAAAATAATATTATCACTATCTCTAATTATAAAGGAGAAGATGACTGGGTAAGAGAATATCGTTTAAAAGCCTTTGAACAGTTTGAAAACATGAGTGATAAACTTCCATTTGGACCAGACTTTAAACTTAATTTTGATAAAATAACTTATTATAAATCACAAGACGATACTTTAAGAAATGATTGGAATCAAGTGTTAAAACCAGTTAAAGAAGAACTTGAAAACTTAGGGGTTCTTGAGAGTGAACAACATATGGGTGGTATGGGTGTTCAATATGAAAGTGAAGTTATTTATCATAAAATGTTAGATGAATTAGAATCTAAAAATATTATCTTTACTTCTATTGAGGATGCTCTAAAAAATCATAGAGATATTGTTGAAAAGTATTTTGGTAAGATAGTTTCTTATAAAGAGAATAAATATGCCGCTTTAAATAGTAGTGTATTTTCTGGTGGAAGTTTCATCTATATTCCTCCACATACTAAATTAGATAGACCACTTCAGAGTTATTTTCGTATCAACAGTAAGAATATGGGACAGTTTGAGCGAACTCTAATTATCGTTGATGATGATAGTGATTTACATTATATTGAAGGCTGTACTGCTCCTACTTATAGTGAAGATTCCCTTCATGCTGCAGTAGTGGAAATTTATGTTGGAAAAAATAGTAAGTGCCGTTATACCACTATTCAAAACTGGGCTCCTAATGTTTATAACTTAGTTACTAAAAGAGCTTTAGTTGATACTAATGGAACAATGGAATGGATTGATGGTAATATTGGTAGTAAACTTACAATGAAATATCCTTGTTGTGTCTTAAAAGGAGATAATAGCAAAGGAACATGTGTTACTATTTCTCTAGCAAGTTCTAATCAAGACCAAGATACGGGAGCAAGAATGATTCATCTAGGAAAAAATACTAGGAGTAATATCATTTCTAAGAGTATTGCTAGAAATGGTGGAAATGCTACTTATCGCGGAAAAGTTAGAATTGGAAAAGATGCTCTTAACTCCGATGCTATGATTAAATGTGATACTTTAATACTTGATGAGTTGAGTAAGAGTGATACGATTCCTACTAATATTTTAGAAAATAACGAATCAGTGTTAGAACATGAAGCAACTGTTTCCAAAATAAGTGATGATAACTTATTTTATCTAATGAGTAAGGGTATTCCAAAGGAAAAATGTGAAGAATTAATAGTTCTAGGCTTCTTAGAAGAGTTCAGAGAAGAACTACCAATGGAATATGCCGTAGAACTAAATCAGTTAATTAAGAGAAATCTTTAAATTTTTTTAAGATTTCCCTTTTTTGCATTTTCAGGCATAAATTTTCCTGAATTTTGCAAATTCAGCTACTGAAAACGCTAAATTCGGCCAAAAATAGGGCTGAAAATGCAAAATTCCCTGTTTGCATTTTACTTTTCACTTATGTTAGAGTACCAGTCAAGAAAGGAGGAGTCATATGCTTAATGAACTAGTTTTAGTCGGTAGACTTGCTAATGAAATTAGAATTAACAAGACCGAGACTGGCAAAAAGATTGGTAATTTAACTCTAGCTGTTCCAAGAAGTTTTAAGAATATGGACGGTTTGTATGAAACTGATTTTGTTTCTTGCATTTTATGGGACGAAAAAGCAGCGATTGCTAAAGAGTATTGCCATACTGGCGATATCGTTGGTATTAAAGGTCGTTTGCAATCACGAGTGATTGAAACAGAAGCCGGAAGAAGAAGTCAATTAGAAGTAGTAGCAGAAAGATTAACATTTCTATCTAGTAAAAAAATAGAAGATGTCAAAAATACTGATATTTGATAATTGATAATTTCCAGATATTGTAATTGAAGAAGAGTTAATTATTTGTAAACTTGAAAGAAAAATTCTTTTTAACTAGTATATAATAAATACTTGAGGTGGTAAGAATGCTATTGGCAAAAAGAATTAAAGAATTAAGACTAGAAAAGAATCTAACACAAGAAGAATTGGGTAAATTAATAAACGTTACTAAAGTTAGTATTTGTTGTTATGAAAATGCAGCACGAGTTCCTACTCTTGAAACTTTACTAGCTCTTGCTGATGTCTTTAATGTTGGACTTGATTATCTATTAGGAAGAGAAGAAACTGTAGAAGTCTTAGAAGAAAAGACTAAAATGTCTAAAGAAGAAGTCGAATTTATTAAAGAAGTTCGTAATAATAAAAAAACTTATGAATTTTTAATCACTAATCCGAAAAGATGTGCTTCTTTAATTGAAAAAAAACTAAGTTAGTAATTGACGATAAAGTTTTTCTAAACCTATAATTATAATAGGTGATAGAATGATAAAGGAAATTATTGAAAAGAAGAAAAATAAAGAAGAACTCTCTAAAGAGGAACTGGAAGAAATATTTCTTGGTTACTTAAATGAAACAGTAAAAGATTACCAGATGAGTGCCTTTTTAATGGCTATTTGTCTTAATGGTATGACTGATAAAGAAACATTTATTGTAACTGATTTATTTTTACATAGTGGTGATATGTTAGATTTATCTTTTATCGAAGGAGTCAAAGTTGATAAGCATTCGACTGGTGGTGTAGGGGATAAAACTACTTTAGTAGTTGGTCCCATCGTTGCTAGTTGTGGTATTCCTTTTATAAAAATGAGTGGTAGAGGTTTAGGCTTTACAGGTGGTACTATTGATAAATTAGAAAGTATACCTAATTTAAAAGTATCTTTAACAACAGAAGAAATTGAAAAACAAGCTAAAGAAATCGGACTTGTTATAACCTCACAAACTAAAAATTTAACTCCACTTGATAAAAAAGTTTATGCTTTAAGAGATGCAACGTCCACGACTGAGAGTATTCCCTTAATTGCTAGTAGTATTATGAGTAAGAAAATAGCAGGAGGAGCCGAAAAAATCGTTATAGATGTAAAAGTTGGTGAAGGAGCCTTACTAAAAACGAAAGAAGAAGCTGAAAAGCTTGGTGAGTTACTAGTTAAAATAGGTAATCACTATAAAAGAGAAGTAAGTCTTATCTACTCTGATATGTCTATGCCACTAGGAAAAGCTGTTGGCAATAAATTAGAAGTCATTGAAGCAACTAAAGTCTTAAAAGGCTTAGAAAAAGAAGCTCTATATGATGAATGTATTTTAATAGCAGCTAAATTAATCTCTCTTGCTAAGAATATTTCCTTAGAAAAAGCCAAAGATGAAGCAATTAACTCTATCGAAAGTGGTAAAGCCTATAAAAAATTCGAAGAATTTGTAATTTATCAACATGGTGATTTACAAAATCTAAAAGAAGAAGAAAAACCAATTATTATAAGAGCAAACAAACCTGGTACTATTAAAAAAATACATGCTTTAGAAGTGGCAAAATTATCCTATCAACTAGGAGCATTAAGAACTACTAAAGACGAAAAAATTGATTATAACGCAGGTGTCTATATTGAAAGAAAAATAGGGGATAAAATAGCACCAGGTGATGTTCTTATGAAGCTTTACACTATTAAAAAAATTGACAATATCAATTTAGACCTAATTTTTGAAATATCTTGAAAAAGATATTTTTCTTTGCTATACTTTATCTATAAAGGTAAGGTGAGACATATGGGTACTAAAGGTACGCGAAAGAGAGTAATAAAACAGTCAAAATCTGATGTCGAGTTTGAAAAAGCTAAGAAAAATGTTAAGACAATTGGAATTGTTTCAATAATAGCATTGCTATTAATTACAATTATAGGCTTTGTTGTTTATGGAAAAAGTTCTTATGCAGCATTATTACAATCACTTCCAAATACTTTCACAAGTAGAACTGGTACAAGTCCAAGTTCCGCTTGTAAAGATAATAGTTCATCTCCTGCTTGTAAAGTGCTACGTGAAATAGGAACAATTGATATTATTCATAGTTTCCAAGCTAGTTACAATGGTACACTTGCTGATTTATATTGTATAGAACACAATAAAGAAATGAAATCAAGTGTTAACTATACAAAAGATGCATCAGTATTATCTACATATCCTGGAATTGTTTATATCTTAGATAACGATAAATTTACAACAACAGGAGCATCTTGTATAAGCAGTGGAAGTTGTACTTCTTCACAATTACATGAATACTTAACACAAATTGCTATTTGGTGGTATATTGATAAAGTAAATGGTTGTGATGATGATAAAGATTATACAGCTAAAGGAACAGTAGCTAGTGGTGTTACTGTAGATGAAGATGGCAAGTATAAATATGATGATAATGGTGATTATAAATTTTATAATAACCTAACAGCACAAGATAAAAAAGATATCAGTGCTAGTAAATATGCATCAGAAATTAAAAAATTAGTTGATGGCGCCGTTGCTTATAAAGGAGAAACAACTAATGCTAATATTTCATTACCAACTACTGATAAAATAACTTATACTTTAACAAGTGATGGTTTAATGACTAACGAAATTACACCAACAAGTACAGCAAGTAGCTTTTCAAGTTATACTGTATCAGTTACTGATTCTAATGTAAAAGTAGTAAATACTACTGGAGTTGAACAAACAACATTTGGAAAAGGAGAATCATTCAAAATCTTTATTCCAAAATCAGCTATTCCAGCTAAAGGTGAAGTAGCAGTTAATGTTAATGTAGAAGGTACATTTAGTAAAAAAGATGCTTTCTTCTATAAACCAGATGATTCTAATGTTCAAAAAACAGTATTAGGTGTTATCAATAACGAAAAACAAAGTGTCAAACTAGACTTGAAATATGAAATTGATTTAGGTGAAGGAATATTCAAGAAAGTCGAAGCTGGAACTGGTAAACAAATTAGTGGAGCAGTCTTAACTGTTGTAGATAGTGAAGGAAACACTGTTGATACTATTACAACTACAGATGAAGCTAAAACATTAATTTTACCAGTAGGAAAATATACTGTAACAGAAACAACAATTCCAGACGGTTATAGTGCTGAAAAGACAACTTATGAATTCGAAATCAAAAAAGATGAAACAACAGAAATTGTTTTAGAAAACACTAAAGAAATTGATGTTCCAAATACTAAAGCTAGTATAAACTATGTTTATGGAATTGGAGCAGCCGTAATTATTGTTGGTATTGTCTTCATTGTAGTAGCTAATAAAACTTCTGATGAAAAAAAGAAGAAAAATTAATAAAAAAGGCCAACTTCTTCTAGTTGGTCTTTTCTTCCTTTTAATAGGAATAGGAGTAGTAGTTTCTGTTCCTTTTAAAACTTTAAAAAATAAAGTATTTGATGAAATGAAATTAGCTATATATCAAGATGATATCAATGAAGATAATGATACTATTCAAAATGTTGAAACAAAGGATATTGAACAGAAAGATAATCAACAGAATAATACTCCATCAACACCAAATAATACTCAAACGTCAAAACCAGTATCTTATACCTATGTCGGTCAATTATCAATTCCTAAGATAAGATTTAAACGAGGATTTGTAAAAAAAGAATCAAGATATAATAATATCGAATATAATATTGCTATTGCAGAAGAAGCTGATTATCCAGATGTTAAGAATGGAAACTTCATCTTAATGGCTCATTCTGGAGATGCACCTATTTCTTTTTTTGAACCACTTTATAAACTAGAACTAGGAGATCAAGCAACTGTTAGTTATCAAGCAAAAGCTTATTATTATACTTTGGTTAAAACCTATCAAGTTGAAAAGACAGGAAAGATTGCTATTTATAGAAATTATAATAAAAAAACATTAACACTAATAACTTGCACACATGACGATTTAACAAAACAAAGTGTATATATCTTTGAACAAACAAATGAATAAGGAGGGAATAATATGGATTTGAATTTTATGGATAAAGTCAGTTTGTTTATGAAACTTAACTTTTCTTCTTTTTTAACAATTGAAGAAGCTTTAATCTTTATATTAATATTTCTTTTTTTACTATTTAATTTAAAATATAAAAATAAAATAGTTTCTATCTTTATACCATTCCTTCTTTTGTTTATTACAAGTTTCAGTCTTTTTCTTTTTGGAAGTGATATAACTTATGTTTTAGAAACAATTATGAAAGGAATAATTTATTCATTTTATTTTCCTAATATAATCTTTTATATAATTACTGTTTTAATAAGTTTTCTCTTTTTCATATATATCATTATTTCTAAAAAATTAACTAATAAAGAAAAGGTAGTTAATTACATTATATGTGGTTTCCACTTATATTTATTTGTACTCTTTACAACCAACTGTCTTAACTTAAAAGTATCTTTAATTTCTCCTGCTAAAATCTATAAACATGATGAATTATACGTTTTAGTAGCAGTAAGTCAAGTTGTATTTTATCTAAATATAATCTATCAAAGTGTAAAGCTAGCCGTAAGAAAATTGAAAAAACAAGACGCTAGTGCTATAATGTATGAGAAGTGAGGTTTATTTTATGAAGGAAAAAATTAATAAACAACTAAAACGGGGAAAGAAATACTTAAAAAGAGTAAAAGATGAAAAGCTTATTAAAAAATACTTCAAAGAAAATACGCTTTTCTTAACTTTCATTGTTATTTGTGTAGTTAACTCTACAATGCTTCGTTTCTTTACGATGCATACAATGGAAAACTATTTAGCAATCAAACCAATCCTAGCTGATATTGGTATTGTTACTATTGTAGGTTCTTTTTCTTACTTATTTAAAGGAAAGAAAAGATATACCTATTTATTAATAGCTAGTATTTTCTTTACCGCTATTTGTATGATTAACTCGATATATTATACTTTCTATACATCATTTGCTAGTGCTTCAATGTTATCACTTACACAGTTTATTGCACCAGTATCAGATGCTGTTGTAGAAAATGTCTTACAACTTAAAGACTTACTTTACTTAATACCATTTTTATATTTTGTCTTTACTTATCATCGCTTACTTAAACAGGGTAAGTTTAATCGATATAGTAAAGAGGAAAGAAAAAATAAATGGCTTCATACCTTAATAGTAGGTGCTGTTACTATGGTAGTGTTTACTATTACTTTATCAGGTCTTGAAATTGGAAGATTTGTTAAGCAATGGAATAGAGAATATATCGTTATGCGTTTTGGTATTTATCTATATCAAGGAAATGACGTTGTTAAAAGCTTACAACCAAAGATAAGTGCGATGTTTGGGTATGATAATGCCAAGAAAAACTTTGATGAATACTTTAAAGATAAAAGTGATACTAGAGATTATAAAAATGAATATACAGGAATATTAGAAGGAAAAAATGTTATTGTTATTCATGCTGAAAGTTTCCAAGATGTAGCACTTAATCAAACTTTTAATGGCGAAGAAGTAACGCCTAATATGAATAAATTGATAAAAGAAGGGTTATTCTTCTCTAACTTTTATTCTCAAGTAAGTGTTGGTACTAGTTCTGATACGGAGTTAACTTTCAATACTAGTTTAATGCCTACCCAAAATGGTACTGCTTTCGTGAGTTATTTTGATAGAACTTATAATGGTACTCCAAAATTTATGAAAGAAAAAGGCTATTATACTTTCAGTATGCATGCTAATAATGCTGATTTCTGGAATAGACGTGCTATGCATGAATCATTAGGTTATGAAAAATTCTATAGTAAGGAAACTTATAAAACAGAAGGCGAAGAAATGATTGGATTAGGTCTATCTGATAAATCATTCTTCAAACAATCTGTAGAAAAACTAAAAAAGATTAATGAAGAACATGATAAGTTTTATGGAATAGTTATTTCTTTATCAAATCATACACCGTTTTCTGATGTTACTAAATATGGTGAATTTAAAGTTACAATGAATGAAGAAGTTACTAATGATGATGGTACTACAACAACAGTTGAACATCCATATCTAGAAGGAACAAAACTAGGTAACTACTTTAAATCAGTTCATTATGCAGATGCAGCTTTAGGGGAATTCTTTACAGAATTAGATGCAGCTGGTTTACTTGAAAATACAGTTGTGATGCTTTATGGTGATCACGATGCAAGACTTCCAAAAGCTGATTATGTTAAAATGTTAAACTACGATATGACAACTGATAGTGTTAAATCAAAAGATGATCCAACTTACCAAGAATTTAATAGCTATCATTATGAATTAAATAGAAAAGTTCCATTACTTATTTGGACTAAAGATGATACAATCAAGGCTAAACAAGTAGATGATATTATGGGAATGTATGATGTACAACCAACTATCAGTAATATGTTAGGTTTTTATAATAAGTATTCTCTAGGTCATGATATTTTTGAAATTAAAGATAATAATATAGTAGTATTCCCTAATGGTAACTGGTTAACTAATAAAGTATATTACAATAGCCAGAAGGGTGAATATATGTCTTTAAAAGATGAAGTAATTGCTGAAAATTATATTAAAGAAAATTCTGATTATGCTGAAAAACTTTTAGATGTTTCTAATAATATAATCGTCTTTGATTTACTAAATCCTAATAAAAACGAAAGTGCAGTAAGTAAGGAGGTTAGCAAATGAAACTAAAGAAGAAAGTTAAAAGATTTTTAATCATCTTACTTATTGTTATAGTAGCAGTTGTTGGTGGTTTCGTCTTTTACGAAATGACTAATACTTCAAAAGTCACAATTAAGAAAGCAACTGTTTTAAATGAAATAAAAGAATATGGTTATACCTTAAAGTCAAATAAAAGTAAAGCTTACAAGAAAGAATTTGCTAATCTTGCTACTATTTTAAATAGTGATAGTGTAGATGAAGAGGCTTATCTTAAATCAATTACTAAATTATTCATCTTAGACTTTTATACTTTAAGTGATAAAGTTGCTAATACTGATGTTGGTGGAGTTGATTTTATTCATACTGATGCTAAAACTAATTTCTTAGAAAAAGCAGAAGACACTATCTATAAATACGTTGAAAATAATATGTATGGAGGAAGACGTCAGTCTCTTCCTACTGTTCAAGATGTTACTGTGGAAGATATTCAAAATGTAAGTTTTACTCTTAATCAAGAGACAGATACTAATGCTTATCAAGTGACAGTATCTTGGACTTATACTGAAGAAAATGATTATCAAAATAAGGCAACTTTAACATTTGCACACGAAGGTAAAAAGTTGTCATTAGTAGAAATGAAATAATATGCTTATATAGCATATTATTAATTTTGATAACAATAAGTTGTTATACTGATACTAGATAGAGGGTGTGTCTAAATGGAAGAGTTAACTAATAAAAGAAATAGATTATTAATAGCTGTTATCATAATGGCAGTAATTGCTTTAGGACTAGGTATAACTTATGCTTGGCTTACGCAAACAGTTAACGGTTCTAAAGTTCAAACTATGCGTGTTGGTACTTTTAAATTTACTTTAGCAGAAAAGAATTCACTTTCTGTTAATAGTGCAGAGTTTATGAGTGATACTACTGGACTTAGTCAAGATGGTTTAAAATTTACGGTTTCAAATACAGGACAATTTACTGGAAGTTATAGTATTTACTTAGATGATGATACATTATCATCTGGACAGTCTAGACTTAGTGATAGTTTTGTTAGATATAGCTTAGAAACTAACGGTACTAAAGGTGCTGCTACTAACTTAACTAGTAGAAAGATTTATGATGGTAGCTTAAAACGTGGTGAAACTGCTAACTTTGTTTTAAGAGCTTGGCTTAATCCGAGTGTCAATGGCGATGTTGGTGGAAAAGTATTTAAAGCTAAATTAAGAATAGAAGTAAGTCAGAGTTAATAAAGACTTGTTAATAGCAAGTCTTTTTGGGTAGAAAGGGATTTAATATGATTTTTTTAGAAATAATTTTGTTGATAATTGGTTTTACACTTTTAGTAAAAGGTGCAGATGCTTTTGTTGATGGTTGTAGTGGTTTAGCAAAATCTTTTGGTATACCAAGCTTAATAATTGGTCTTACCATAGTTGCCTTTGGTACTAGTGCACCAGAACTCGCAGTTAGTTTAGTTGCTGCGATACAAGGTAACAGTGCTATTTCAGTGGGAAATGTTGTTGGTTCAAATATCTGTAATATGTTACTCGTTCTAGGAGGAGCAAGTTTATTTGGAACACTTCGTTGTAAGAAAAAAGTAGTAGAAAGAGATTATTTTTATTTACTGATTTCTTATTTTACTTTATTAATTATTAGTTTTGGAACTTTCAGTATGGGAGCAAAAACAGGTATTATTAATAGAGTAGATGGTCTTTTATTAGTTTGCTTTTTAGTAATATATGTTTATTCATTAATAATAGATACTAAAAAAGAAATAACAAAAGAAGATAAAAATAAGGAAAAAATAACTTTTATAAAGATTTTATTTATTATTGTTGGTTTAATAGCAATCATTAGTGGTGGTGAACTAGTTGTTAATAGTGCGACTAGTTTAGCTAGAATGATTGGTTTAAGCGAAAGTGTTATCGCTCTTACTATAGTAGCAGTTGGTACTTCTCTTCCTGAATTAGTAACAAGTGTAGTAGCAGTTAAAAAAGGCGAAAGTGATCTTGCTATTGGCAATGTTATTGGTTCAAATATCTTTAATATTTTCTTAATATTAGGTCTATCTGCTACAGTTAATAGTTTAATAATTAATTTTGCAACTTTAATAGATATGCTTGTTATGTTAGCAGCAGGATTATTAGTATATGGTTTTATTTTAAAAGACCAAAAAGTTACTAGACAAAGAGGAATAATCTTATTAGTTTTCTACTTTAGTTATGTTTGTTATTTATTAGTTAGATAAGTTATGTTATAATAAGTGCACTAAGGAGTTGACCTTTATGGAAAGATTACAAAAAGTTATCGCAGCAAGTGGAATTACTTCAAGAAGAAAAGCAGAAGAGTTAATGCTAGCAGGTAGAGTTAGTGTTGATGGTAAAATTATTAGAGAACTAGGGTATAAAGTTACTGGTAAAGAACGAATAGAAGTAGATGGGGAAATTTTAACTAAAGAAGAAAAAGTTTACTTCCTACTTAATAAACCAAGAGGTGTAATAACTAGTGTTAGTGATGATAAGAATAGAAAGACTGTTACAGATTTAATTCCTACTAATAAAAGAATTTATCCTGTTGGTCGCCTTGATTATGATACTACCGGATTATTACTATTAACTAATGATGGTGATTTTGCTAATCTTTTAATGCATCCTAATAAGGAAGTTGAGAAAGTATATCTTGCCAAAGTAAAAGGTATAGTAAGAGGAGATGCCATTGCTAAGCTTAAGAGTGGAATCTTACTAGATGGTAAGAAAGTTAAATGTACAAGAGCAAAAGTTAAAAAAGTTGATTATAAGAATAATACTTCTTTTGTTGAATTGACGATTCACGAAGGTATTAATCATCAAGTTAAAAGAATGTTAAACGAAGTTGGATTTGATGTTATCAAACTTACTAGAGAACAAGTTTATTTCTTTAATTTAGATGGCTTAAAGAGTGGAGAATATCGTCCTTTAACTAAAAAAGAAGTAGCAAAAGTTTTTGCTCTTCAAAAAAAAGCGACTAAGTAGTTATAGTCGTTTTTATGTGTTTCATTATTTGATTTGGACATAATTCTGTGCTAATATATAAAATAAAAGATGACATTAATTACTTAATATAAGGTTAGGAGGCAAGAAAGATGGAAGTAAGTAAAATAAAAAAAGCATTAATAGAACAAAGAAATATTGGTTTATCAGGTAACCTTTATCATAAAACACAACTTGATTTTGCTTATAATACAAATCATATTGAAGGATCTACAATAACGCCTGATGAAACTGCAAGTATCTATGACACAGGAACAATTTTAGCGAGCGGAGATAAGGTTATTGTTTTAAAAGATGCTACAGAAACGAAAAATCATTTTACTTTATTTAAGTATATGTTAGATACTATTGATGATAAGCTAACTGAAGATATGATAAAAAAATTTCACTTTATTTTAAAAGATGGTACTTTAACTGATGATGAAAGAAAATGGTTTAATGGTGGTGAATATAAAAAGAAAAAAAACTTTGTTGGAAATATTACAACATCTTTGCCAAGTAATGTAGCAGATGATATGAAAGCATTATTAAGTTGGTACGATAAAATAGATAAAAAGAAAATTGAAGATATTATTGAATTTCATGTTAGATTTGAAAAAATTCATCCGTTTCAAGATGGAAACGGTCGTGTTGGAAGAATGATAATATTTAGAGAGTGTTTATATAATGACATAATGCCTTTCTTTATTGAAGATAGAAATAAGGATTTTTATATAAGAGGTATTAAAGAATATCAAACAAATGATGAAAGGGGTTATTTAATTGATACTTGTTTAAATAGTCAAGATAGCTATGAAAAAATGGCTTCTTACTTTTTAGAAGATAATGAGTAATTATAATTTTAAAAAACATCTGAAGAACCTGTTTATTTAGGTGCTTTTTTTGATTTTTATACAATTTCGGAGTGGCATTCCGAAATTGTATAAAAAATAAGACTCAAATTTACCTTTATGAGTCTTATTTATCTTCAGAATCGTTCTTCTTTTCATCCTTATTAGTTTTATCTTCAGTATCAACGCTCTCAATAGCACCAGTTGGACAAGAATCAATAGCATCTTTTACGTCATCAACATTTTCTTCTTTAACTTTAGGACAAACTACTTTGCTAAGTCCTTCATCATCTATTTCGAAAACATCTGGACAGATAGCAGCACAAGCACCACAACCGATACAAGCATCACGATTAACTTTAACTTCCATAATATCCCTCCCTCACTAAATTATATAGTATTTACAAGTAAATAGCAAAGAATTTCTCTTATCATAGAAAAAATATTTCTATCAAATTTTAATAGTTTTTATGCTTTTTTTTATTTATCAACTTCTTATTTATAATAGACATTTTAGAAACTCTATTATTTTTTGGAATCTTATTATATAATGTTAAATTTGGGTAATGTTCGATACTAAAAGTATTACTTTTTTTTGATAAATCTATCATATAATACAAATTATTTTTTGAAATATTTTTAAAAACTTTTTTAGGTTCATCTATCCAAGTTGGATCAATACCATACCATTTATTATTGATGTATACTATAACCCATGCGTGTGTACTGTTAGATCTATCATTTGAATCAGTATAGCCACTAATATCAAGGGAAAATATACCAAGTTTATTTAAAAGTTGACTTTCTAAATAGGCATAATGTGCACAAACTCCCATCTTATATTTTAAAATTGATTCTGCTATTGGAAGAGATGCATACGTACCGTCGTAATCATACTCAAGATTGTTCACAACGTATAATGTAACATTTTTTATAATATCTGCTTTGTTTTTTGATTTTAGATATATTTTTTCAGCAATCTTATTGAGTTTTTCATCGTATTTTTTATCAATATTATATTCAGAATTTACTATACCAGCTTTAAGATTATCATCAGAAATTGTTTTTTTACTAGTATTATACACTATTGAGGTGTAAATATTCTCAAATTTAGATATGTCAAATTTACTTAAATCCAGAACACTATTATTGATAGATAAATTGACCTTTTTATTAGGAATAATTTTACTACCATCTAGTTTATAACAGTCTTTAACTATAATGTTTGTTAAATTTTCAAATTTAGAGAAGTCAACTTCATCCAAGTATTTAACATCTTTTTGCGTTATAAGTATAGTATCTACAGTTTTGTAATATTCAAATGAATTATCATTAACTATGTCTGCTAAATTAACTGAATCAGTTGAAGTGAGTGCATGTACATTGCTATTAAACATAAATATGTTGATTGTTATAGTAACTATAAATAGATATTTAATAGTAGAATAAACTTTTTTTGTCAATTTCATAATTTTCCCCTTTTCTTAAAACAAATATATCAATCATATATAATAAGTGTCAATAAAAAGATAGAATATATTGAAAATTCATACCCTTTCCAAAATCTATTAGATGTGATATTATTAATTTAGATAAGAGTAGGTGATGACTAGTGGCAAGTAGAGTAAGTAGATATGATAACGAAGAACAAAAGATGAGTAGGACTAAAAGAAATGAAAACTTATATGATGACCTAGGAGGATTTGAAACATATACAAATTTTACTGATGTTTCTAAAATAGAAGCAATACCATTATCATCAATAAGAGAAAATAAAGATAAAAGAGAAGGTTATCGTTATTTAAAAGACTACGATTTAGTAGAAGAGCGAAAAGAACGTAAAGAATTAGATGATTTTAACTACCTATATAAAGATGTTAGAAGTAATTATGACTTAAAAGCTGCTTTAAGAGAAGCTAGGGAAACAAGAGAAAAAGATGAACTTGAAAAAAAGCGAAAACTAAAAAATGAAAAATATAATATCTTAGAAAGTAGTGAAGAAGACTTACAAAAGTTTATTAAAGAACAAGAATTAAAACATAAACCAATCGAAAATGAAGAAGAGTTAGAAGAATTAATTAATACAATCACTTCAAAAGAAATAAGAGAAGAGTTAGATAAAGAAAAAGAAACTAGTCTACTTAGTGATTTAATGGCTACTAGTAATTTAGATGATGTTGTAGAACCAATTAAAGAAGAAACAGAACCAACTAAAGAAATAGTTAAACCTCTAAAAGATGATATTGACAAATCTTTCTACACAAAATCAATGGATTTAAGTAATAATGACTTTTTTGAAGATGATGAAGTAACTAAAGAACCAGTTATTATGACTATTCTTCGAGTTATTTTATCACTTATTCTAATAGTAGCAGTAGGTTTTGCTGTTTATTATGTTGTTACTAATTTTTAATGACTAATTTAAAATGATGATTCTGACTAATTTAAAGTGATACCCTTGACTAATTTAAAATAAATACAAAATAAAGTTAAAAATATTAAAAATATATGCTATTATAAATACTGTTAAAGAAATGGAATGGGGGAGAAACAGTGAATTTATCTTTTGATTTAAATGATTATCTTTTAATCTGGAATTTACTTTTCCAAACATCAATTTCTAATGAAACCCAAAGACTTAAAGAAAAGCTTTGGAAGAACTATCGCCATCTTTATAAAGCACTATATAAAGAAGAAGCTAAAATCTTGAAAGATCCTAAAAATTACATACCTGATGATGATACTATCTTTGATATGGTAAAAGCAACTGATGTATATAAAAAAATAAGAAAAGAAACAGAAGAATATCGTCTTTTCTTAATGCATTACTATGATGAAATGAAGAAAACTATAAACAATTATTTTAAAGATATCATTCGTTTTGATATAAAAATGTATCACGTCTTAGTAATTAATCCAAGATTTAATGCCGTTGAGATGAAAACCGTAAAAAGTAGAAAAGTAAATACCATCTCATGGGGAATGATGAATGACCAAAATGATGGAGAATTAGCAATTATCTCTATAATAAGTCATACTTTAAGAAAAGAATTAAAAGACTATGAAACAGATTATCAAGAAATAGTTGATGGTGTAGTAGAACTTGCTATTGATAATGAATTAGCAACTAGAATAAAAGGGAAAAGTTATTATTTAAAAGGAGACAACTCCTTAAAGTTCTTGAAAAAACAGATATATCCATATTTTCTAATGTATCTTGGCAGTAATAAAGATGAAATGATTAATTATATGGCAAGAGACAATATCATCTTTGATGTTGATAACTATACCTTTACAAGAAGTCTTGCTGCTAGCAATTTAAAAGAATTTATCTCTTTTTGTATAGAAAATCAGAAATATATTTTGCAAATAGAAGAACTAGAAATTATTTAAGCGGAGGGTAAGGTATGCAAAAAGAAGTTAGTATTTTATTAGATAAAATGGGGATTGATTATACTAATTCTTCTTTTTTTGACTCTTTAAAACTTGAAAAAGTAGTAGTAGAAGAAAAAAGTGGAGAGTGGGATATCTATCTAAATAATGAAGCATTATTAGATGTAGAAGCTTATAAAGAATTAGAAGAAAATAAAGATAAACTAGGAAAAGCTAATATTTATTATGACATAACTTCTATAGATAATAATATATTACTTTCTTATTATAAAACCCTACTAGAACTAGCAAAAGAAAAAAATGACTTAAGTATTTTGGAACCATATTTATCTAACTTAATCTTAGAAGATGATAACTTACTTTTAGTAGCTAGTAATACAATTGAAGAGCGAAGACTTATAAAAATAAAAGACATTATCACACCATATTATAAAAGACTAGGGTATTCTAAAGATATTGAAATAGTAGTACGTGAAAATGAATCAATCAAAGAAGAAATAGAAGAAGAATTAGCAAAGATAAAAGTAGAGCCTATAAAGGTCGAAGAAGTAAAAGAAGAAAAGAAAGAATTTAAAAACTTTACACCAGGTCCTCGCCCTCGTAGAAGCAAAAAAAGAGATGAAGGTTGTATCTTAGGACTTGATATTAAACAAATGCCTATTAAGATTAGTATGATTCAAGGAGAAGATAATAACGTTATAGTAGAAGGTAATATCTTTGGTGTTGACTATTTTGAATCAAGTAAAAGTGAATTTAGAATTATTACTTTAAAAATAACAGATAATACTGATAGTATTCTTTGTAAAGTATTTTGTAATGAACAAGAAGAATATGAAAGACTTTGTAAAGAGTTAAAAGTTGGTAGGGACTTATTAATATCAGGTTATGTCAAAGAAGATGCTTTTGCTAAAGAGTTGGTATTAAATGCTAGAGATATAATGCCAGTTACTAAACATAAAGAAGAAATTCAAGATTTAAGTGACCGTAAAAGAGTAGAATTACATGCTCATACTAAGATGAGTCAGATGGATGGAGTAGTAGATGAAATAGCTCTTGTTAAACAAGCTATTAAATGGGGACATAAAGGTATTGCGATAACTGACCATAATGGAGCCCAAGCTTTTCCACATGTTTATAACTTTGTAAGAGACTATAATAAAGGCAAAGAAGAAAACGAAAAATTTAAAGCAATTTATGGAACAGAATTAGTAATGGTTGATGATAAAGTTGATATTGTTGTTCGTCCTAATAATGATGTTTTACTAGATGATACTTATGTTGTCTTCGACTTTGAAACGACTGGTTTTAATGCTGGTGGAGCAGACTCTATCATTGAAATTGGAGCAGTTAAAATGAAAGATGGGGTTATCTTAGAAAAATATGATGAGTTAATCAACCCTGGACGGCCACTTCCTCAGAAAATAGTAGATGTTACTAATATTACTGATATGATGCTTGAAGGAAAAAGAAGTGAAGAAGAAGCAGTTAAAGACTTCATTAACTGGTTTGGAGACTTACCAATGGTCGCTCACAATGCTAAATTCGATGTTTCTTTCCTAGAAATGGCTTATGAAAAGTATAATTTAGGTGAATTTAAAAACCCAGTTATAGATACTTTAGAGCTATCACGTACGCTTGATAATAATTATGCAAGACATAGTTTGTCTGCTTTAGTTAAAAGATACAATGTTCCTTGGGATGAAAATGCTCACCATAGAGGTGATTACGATGCAGAAGGAACTGCACTTGTCTTCTATAAAATGCTAGAAAAATTAAATAATCGTAATATTGAAACAATGCAACAAATGGCTACGATGGTTGATGAAAGTGAAATGTATAAGTATGGTACTTTAAATCATATCAATATTTTAACCCTTACTAAAAAAGGACTTAAAAATTTATTTAAGATAATTTCGTATGCTAATACAACTTATTTATATAAGACACCAAGAATACCAAGAAGTATTGTTGAACAGTACCGAGAAGATTTATTAATTGGTAGTGGTTGCTATGAATCAGAAGTTTTCCGTCAAGCAAAGAGTAAGAGTGAAGAGGAATTATCTAATGTCATAAGATTTTATGATTATGTAGAAGTTCAGCCACCAGAATGTTATCATCACTTAATCGATACAAGTGATTTTGGTAATGAAGTAGAATTAAATGCTCATATTGAAAAAATTATTAGAACTACTATTGAGGCTGGTAAACTAATTGTAGCTACTGGTGATGTTCATCATTTAACAAGAGAAGATAAAATTTATCGTGAAATAATTGTAAATCAAAAAGTACCAGGTGGCGGACGTCATCCATTAGCAAAGAGTAGTATTAAAGAAATACCATCTAATCATTTTCGAACTACTGATGAAATGCTTAATGACTTTTCTTTCCTAGATGAAGAGACAAGAAACTTAATTGTTATTGATAATCCTAATAAGATTCTTGATATGGTAGAAGAAATAGAAGTTATCATTGAAACGGGCGGTATCCCATTCTCTCCTCGTATTGATAAGAGTGTAGAAACAGTTACGGACTTAGTATTTACAAGAGCTTCTGATTGGTATGGTGACCCACTTCCTTACAATATTGAAGAGCGTATTAGTAAAGAGCTTTATGGTGATGGAATCTTTGAAGCGATTACAGCAGAAGTTAATCGTGAAAATATTAAAGAAGAAGATAAAGAAAAAGAACTATTCAAAAGATTACATACTACCTTATTAAAAGGCTTTGATAGTGTTAAAGATAAAATTAGAGAAAACTTAAAAATAGTAAATCCTGAAATGAGTGATGAAGAAGTAGAAAAAACTTTACCAAAGAAACTGGGAGGAGTTATTGGTGGTGGTTTCGACGTTATTTACTTAATTGCGCAGAAACTTGTTAAGCATTCAAATGATGATGGTTATATCGTTGGTTCCCGTGGTTCAGTTGGTTCAAGCTTCGTTGCTACAATGATGGGAATTACAGAAGTTAATGCACTACCTGCTCATTATCTATGTCGTAATAAAGATTGTAAATACTCAGAATTTATGGATGAAAATGGCGAACCTTACGGAAAGGAATATTCATCAGGTTATGACCTACCAGATAAGATTTGTCCAAAATGTGGTGGTAAACTTTCTAAAGAGGGTCAAGATATGCCATTTGCAACCTTCTTAGGATTTAATGCTGATAAAGTTCCTGATATCGACTTGAACTTCTCTGGGGAATATCAGTGGCAAGCTCATGAATATACAAAAGTCTTATTCGGAGTTGATAATGTTTATCGTGCTGGTACCATTGGTACAGTAGCAGAAAAAACCGCTTTCGGTTATGTTAAAGGTTATTTAGAAGAACATGGTATCGAAGGAAAAAGAAATGTCGAAATAGAACGACTTGCCATTGGATGTACAGGTGTTAAGAGAACAACTGGTCAGCACCCCGGAGGAATTGTTGTTATTCCTGGTTATATGGATGTTTTTGATTTTACACCATTCCAGTACCCTGCTGATGACAATACGTCATTATGGCGAACTACGCACTTTGATTATCATGCCATTGACCAAGATGTTTTAAAACTTGATATACTAGGTCACGATGATCCGACCGTACTTAGAATGCTTCAAGATTTATCAGGCCTTGATATAACAACTCTTCCTATGGATGACAAACGAATCTTTTCCCTTCTTTATAGCACTAAAGAACTAGGTGTTAGCGAAGAGCAGATTCTTTGTCCAACCGGAACTTTAGGTCTTCCTGAACTTGGTACTAACTTCGTTATTCAGATGTTAGTAGAAACAAAACCAAGTACCTTTGGTGAATTAGTTAAAATCTCTGGTTTATCACATGGTACTGATGTTTGGGCAGGAAATGCTAGTGAACTTATAAAAAACAAAATCGTTCCTTTTAAAGAAGTTATTGGATGTCGTGATGATATAATGGTTAACTTGATGAACTGGGGAATGGAACCAAAACTAGCTTTCAAAATTATGGAGTTTGTTCGTAAAGGTAAAGCATCAAAAGACCCAGAAACTTGGCAAGAATATGCTACTAAGATGAAAAATGCTAAGATACCTGATTGGTATATAGAGTCATGTCATAAGATTAAATACATGTTCCCGAAAGCCCATGCTTGTGCCTATGTTATGAGTGCCATTAGAATCGCTTGGTTTAAACTTTATCATCCATTATGGTATTATGCTGCATATTTCTCAATCAGAGAAGATGATTTTGATATCGAAGCGATGATAAAAGGATATAACTCAATAAGAGCTAGATATGAAGACTTATTAGCAAAAGGCTATGAAGCCACAAATAAAGAAACTAATATAATAGGTAGTTTACATGTCGCAATGGAAGCAACGGCAAGAGGAATTAAGTTTGCACCAATTTCAATTGAAAAAAGTGATGCCTCTCGTTTTGTTTTAGATGATGAGCACGAAAATACTTTAATACCACCTTTTTCTACAATAGATGGTCTAGGTGGAGCTGTTGCTTCTACTATTGTTGATGAACGTAAAAAACAACCTTTCCTAAGTAAAGAAGATTTACAAAGAAGAGGAAAAGTATCAAAAACATTAATTGATAAAATGGATGCAATGGGAATAATAAGTAATTTACCAGATTCTAATCAATTAAGTTTATTTTAGAGGATAAGATATGGAAAAAGAAACATTAAATAATATTTTATTAGGAATAATGGATGTCTAGAATGAAGATTTACCCAATGATAAGAAACATCAAGTATTAAGTGATTTATGGACTAAATATTATAAATTAAGTGAAAAGACTGGTATAAAATTAGATTTTGCTTATCAATTATACTTAATTGGAGAAAGCGAAAGCTATATTATTAATGAAGAACCTGAAAGATTTGTAGTTGATAAGGATGAACTAAATATAGCTATTAATCATCTAGAAGAAGGAAATGGCCTAACTATTGGTGAGATAGAGACACTTTTACAAGCAAGTGTTGAAAATGCTAGAAGTAATTTTGCTAATCTAGGGATAGATGTAAAAACTAATTCTTTAAATGGTTTTTGTGAGTTAGGTCAAGCTTTGACTTTAATGCCCTTAGAAAACCTAGGTTTAAAAGTAACTAAAAACAGTGCTAAAGAATCTTTTGATTATCCATTTAATCATGTTTTTGGAACAGTAACCTTTCCGTATCAAGGTGCTAATGGAACAGAAGAGAAAACTTATTTAATTGATTCTACTTATCGTCAGTTCTTTACAACAAATAGATGTAACGAAGGAAGATATTATCAGGAGGAAGAAAATACGGGACTTAAAGTAGCGCCAGATCCAGGTTATTTTATGGAAGATGAAACATTTGCAAGAAACTTAATGCGTAATGGTTATGTTCCATTAACTAAAGAAACTGCTACTAAATATGGTGAAGCTTTTTATAAAGCAAGTATTCCATTAGGAAAACAAGAAAATTTAAATAATAGTAAGATAAATTATTATGAAAATATAATAAATAGTAATGAAGATTATAAAGTTGATAAAGAAGAATTAGAGGGGCTTAATCTAAAATTTAGAGATAGTAATAAAACAATGAAATAGTAGGGGGAAAATTAAATGTTTAGAACTTATTTTGATACATTTGCCATGTCAACATCACTATCAACAACTTATACAGCACTTGAAAATGAAGTAGAGAATTCACAAATAACAACATTAGCAACAGCTACTTCTATTCTTGCTAGAAGTGTCGATGTTAAAGCAGAACAGATGAACATGGCAGTGTCATATATTGAGGCACTAACTGATGATGAGTTAGCAAATTTAACTACTAAGTTAGAGACAAAACAAACAGAATTAGAAAACGGAAAAACTTATACATTAAAGTAAATTAGTATTGCTTTTTACTGATAATGTGATAAACTAAAACCTGCTTAGAAAATTAAGGAGGTTTTAATTTATGAATTTATTGGAAATGCTTACAACAGTATTTGTATTAGATGAAGTAGCAGGATGTAAATGTAAAACAGATGAAACATCAACAGTTCTTACTGCAACATCTTTTATATCTGCTATGAGTAATGGAAATATTGATATGGAGAAAATGAATACAACGGTATCTTATATAGAATCATTAAGTGATGATGAATTAGCAAACTTAACAGTTAAATTAGATAAGAAAGAAGAAAGTCTAAAGGAAGTAAAAACTTATAGATTAAAAAAATATAATGGATAATTTAGCAAAAGAAGAATTAGATAGAAAAATAAAAATCTATGAAAAGTTAGGTGCTCTTCAGTTTCAAAAAGTAGTATTTAAGCTAGAAAAAATAAAATTTAGTATTATCAACAAATACTTTCCAAGCTATATCAAATTTACAGATAAAATTCTTGATTTTAAAGCAAGGTCAAGATTAAGAAAAGCTAAGACAGAAGATGAGAAAACTAAAATAAAGAAATTGATTCGTTATAGTAAAATGCTTAATAGAAGAGAATTAAATACTTTAAAAAATAGAAATTATCATATAAATAATAATGATCCCACTGTTATCTATGACTATCTTGAATGGAATAAAAGTATTCATAAGAAGGGGTTAATAACTAATATCGTTTCCTTACCAATCTTGGTAGGGTTAGCTTCTCTTTCTGTCCCTTATACAATACCATTTATAGCTTTAGAAACATTTAGTGCAATTGTTAACTTTGAATGTATTAATATTCAAAATTATAATATTTGTCGGTATAGGAAAATAGAACCATTACTTGAAAAAAGAAAACAAAGAGAAGTTAAAAATAATATTGAAAGATATGGTAAAGCTTCTGAAGTAATCTATAATAGTGTAGAGAAAAGTGATACTAAATTACCAAGTATAGATGAGATTGTAGAAAATATTACTACTAAGGAACAAGCAGAGCAAATGAAAGAATTATTAGAAAAAATAGCAAATGAGCGAAAAGTAAATTCTCCTGGTGTAACTACATATCAATTTGTCAAAAAAAAGTCTTAAAATATAAGACTTTTTCTTTTAATAATGTTATAATTAAGACTAAAGGAGGCAGTGTATGACGGAAAAAGTAAACCTAGATGATATTAATTACATACAATATGGTAATGATAAAGGTAAAGATATTATTTTATTACATGGTTGGGGTCAGAATATTGAAATGATGCAACCTTTAGGTAACTTACTTGCTGATAATTATCATATTACTATTATTGATTTACCAGGGTTTGGAAAGAGTAAGGAACCAAAAGTGGCATTATCTGTGATGGATTATACTGATATTGTTCATAGTTTAGTAGAAAAATTAAATATTAAAAAACCAACATTAATTGGACATTCCTTTGGAGGAAGAATATCTATTTGTTATGGAGCTACTTATGAAGTTGAGAAATTAGTATTGTGTGGTTCACCTTGTGTTAGAACAAAGAAAGGTTTAACTCTCAAAGAAAAAATGCTAAAGACTGCTAAGAAGCTACCAGGTATGGAGAAAGTAGCAGATATTGCTAAAAATTATATCGGGTCTACTGATTATAAAAATGCTAGTCCTATAATGAAAGAAATACTAGTTAAAACAGTAAATGAAGATTTATCTGATTATGCTCGAAAAATAAAAGTACCAGTTATCTTAATTTGGGGTGAATATGATGAAGCAGCACCAATTGAGGAAGGTAGAATGTTAGAAGGTCTTCTACAAGATGGAGCGATGATAGTCTTACCCGGCACTCATTATGCTTACTTGGAAAATCTTTATCAAGTAGGTTCTATTATTAATAAATTTATGGAGGAATAAAATGTTTTTTAGAATTATTTTACTGTTAATAATAACAGGAGCAATTATTATTAAATCAAAGAAAAATTTACATATGTTACAGCAAAATCTTTATAACGAAAATAATCGTTATATTAAATGGGTTTTAAATAATAGTAAAAACTTTATTACAATAGAGTTAGCTTGTCTTTTCTTAGTAGCATTAGCTAACTGTTTCTTAGCAACTAAAAATACTATTGCTTTAATAATTAATATTATAGCTGCTATTCTTTATATAGTATTTATTGCTAAATTCTATAAAGATATGAAAAATGAACAAGTAAAGAAGCCATTAGTAGTAACAGCTAGAGTTAAAAGGTTAATCGGAACAGAAACAGTATTATACTTAATACCATTAGTTGTTTTATTCTTGGTAAGAGATGATATAGTTTATAGTAGTTATGTTGTATTTATTTATGCTTTAGTTGCTTATTTAAATAATTTAGTATTACTAGTAGCAAACTTTATCAATAAATATACTTTAGAAAAATATGTTTACTATCATTTCAAACATATGGCGATGAAAAAACTTCATAGTATGGGAAACTTAAAAGTAGTAGGAATAACTGGAAGTTATGGAAAAACTAGTAGTAAAAATATTCTTGCTGATATTTTAAATATCAAATATGTCACACTACCAACTCCAAAGAATTTAAACACTCCTTATGGACTTATTATTACTATCAATAATCACTTAGATAAGTTTACAGAAGTATTTATTGCAGAAATGGGAGCTTATAAAACAGGAGAAATAAAACAACTTTGTGATATGGTTAAACCTAAATATGGTATTTTAACTAAGATTGGAACTGCTCATTTAGAAACATTTGGTAGTGAAGAAAATATTCAAAAGACTAAGTTTGAACTTATTGAATCTTTACCACTTGATGGAGTAGGTGTTTTAAATAGAGATGACCCTAAACAAGTTAGTTATAAGTTAAAGAATAAATGTAAAATACTATGGGTAGGTATTGAAAACAGTGATGTTGATGTTTATGCTCATGATATAAAATGTTCTAATGTTGGAACAACCTTTAAAGTTAAGTTTAAAAATGAAGAAAAAGATTATGAGTTTGAAACAAGACTTTTAGGAAACCATAATGTTTATAATATCTTAGCAGGTCTAGCTCTAGGATATGAATTTGGTATTCCTGTTGAAAAATTACAGCAATCAGTTAAAACAATTAAACCAGTTGAACATCGTCTAGAATTAAAGAAACTCGGAACATTTTATCAAATAGATGATGCTTATAACTCTAATCCAGTTGGAGCTAAAGGAGCAGTTGATGTTTTATCAATGATGCCAGGTGTTAAAGTAGTTGTAACTCCAGGTATGGTTGAACTAGGAGAAAAAGAAGATTACTATAATGAAAAATTCGGAGAACAAATCGCTGAAAAAGGAAATATCGACTATGTAGTTTTAATTGGTAAAAAGAAAACATTACCAATTAGAAAAGGATTAGAAAATAAAAACTATGACATGGATAAAGTTATAGTTTACAATGATGTCAGAGAAGCATACAATTTTATTAGAGGTATTAATACAAAAGAAGATGTTTATGCTTTATTTGAAAATGATTTACCTGACACTTATAATGAAAAATAGGAAGGATGTTTAAGATGAGAATAAAAGTAGGAGTTATTTTTGGAGGAGAAAGTGTTGAACATGAAGTAAGTATAATTACTGCTGTTCAAGCGATGAATAAAATTAATCAAGAAAAATATCAAATTGTACCTATCTATATTACCAAAGAAGGTGAGTGGTATACAGGAGATATGCTTCTTGATGTAGAAAGTTATCAAGACTTAGGTCTTATCAAAAAGTATGCTAGTAATGTTGTGTTATATCGTAAAGATAACCAATTTGTATTGCAAAGCAAAGGTTTCTTTAGAAAGGTAATTACTGATATTGATGTTGCTTTTCCAATTACTCACGGTACTAACGTAGAAGATGGAGTTTTACAAGGATATTTACAAACAGTAGGAATTCCTTATGTTGGACCTAATGTTTATGCTGGTGTAGTAGGACAAGATAAAGTTTACATGCGTGATATATTTAAAGCTAATGATATATCTATTCCTAATTATACTTGGTTTTATGATAGTGACTATAAGGATGATGCTGCTAGTGTAATTAAGAAAATAGAAAAATTAACTTATCCAGTTATTGTTAAACCAGCAACTACTGGTAGTAGTATAGGTATTGGTACTGCTAAAGACAAAAAAGAATTAGAGAAAGCTATCGATGAAGCTATTAATTATGATTCTAAGATTATTGTTGAAGAAATGGTACCTAACTTAATGGAAGTAAATATTTCTGTTCTTGGAAATCATTCATCACAAGAAGTTAGTGTTATTGAAGAAGTGTTATCTACTCATAATTTCTTAACATTTGAAGAAAAATATGTTGGTAGTAGCAAAGTTAAAGGAAAACTAGGAGCAAAATTAGCACCTCGTAAAGGCTCTAAAGGAATGGCTAGTGCTTCTCGTAAAATACCAGCAGATCTTACTGATAAGATGAAGGAAGAAGTAGAAGACTTAGCTGTTAGAGTATTTAAAGCTCTAGGAAGTAGTGGCGTAGCAAGAATAGATATGCTAGTTGATAAAAAAGCTAAGAGGGTTTATGTAAATGAAATTAACTCTATTCCAGGAAGTTTAGCATTCTATTTATGGGATAAGAAAGGTAAAGATTATACAACTTTACTAGATGAAATGATTAATATTGCTATTAAAGATTATAAAATAAGAACAAGTAAAGTTCATACTTTTGATAATAACATTCTACAAGGTTTTGCTAATAGTAATGGTCTAAAAGGTATGAAAGGAAAATTAAAATAGTTAATTTAAAAACTGATATTGCACTCTTTATCAGTTTTTTTTACATCATTTTACAAGTAAATCTGTTCACGAATTATAAACAATTAATAAGTTTATGGTATTATATATTTATAGTAAATGAAAGAGGTGTTTTATGCATTTAGGTATGTTAGTTTTATTTTTCTTTTTATATCTTGGGATAATCGCTTTATGTGTAATTGGTTTTAAAAGAAAAAATAAAACTTTAAAGATAGTAAGTATTTCACTACTAGTTATAGCAATTATATTATCAATAGTAATAGGAATAATATATGGTTAATTTTGAATTAAACTGTCACCTTAATAGATGACTTTTTTTATTGTTAAATGTCAAATATTGTGATACGATTAAAATATCAAAAATACTGATATTTGATAATAAGGAAGGTAGGAGACAGTTGTGGTAGTAATTAAAATCTGTCAAAAATTAAATCTTAATTTAATAAGTAGTAAGTCTACTTTCTTTTATAATGTTTTAAAGATAGAGAATATCTAATAAGGTATAAATCTATCTTTTTTGTTAAATACTAAACTAGAAGGAGTGTTTAATCAGATGAAACAATTAATAGATAAGCTTTTCAATACGAAAGTATCAACAAGTTATATGTTTATTTTATTCGGAGTAAGTGCTTTGATGTTAGCAGGATATTTTTCTTATGCCTGGTTTACAGTTCAAGGAGTACAACAATATAGTGTAGTAACAGGTACATTAAATGGAACAGTAGCAATTGGGAGTAACTCTGTAGCAATTAATGGAAGTGGTGTAATAACTTATACACCAACAACAGATAATGACATTATAACTTTAACAGTAACAAATACAAATGATAGGACAGTTAAAAACTCAATTTATTATTATAATATATCTGACACTTCTATCGAAATAGGTTATACATCTGATAGTTCAACTATTCCAACGGTTGAAGGAGTATCAGTAGCACAAGGAAAGACACTAACTTATAAGATAAAAATAAAAGGAGCAAATGGTAAACAGATTAAAATAGGTTCATCAATGGGGTTAAATAACTCTAGTTTAACACTACCAAGTGGAACAACAGGATTCTCATTATTAAGTGATCCAACTGGAGCAGAAGTATTAGTAGCAAAAGCTAATCCAGAAGATTTAGATTATAATACAGCGACGGAAGATCAAAAGAATCAAATGTGGACATTTTCTCATGAAGCAACAGAACAATTAGGAGCCACCACTGATTATAGATATATAGGAGCAAATCCTAATAATTATGTGAAATTCAATGATGAATTATGGAGAATTATTGGGGTATTTGATACAGATGATGGAACAGGAAAAGTAGAGAAGAGAATGAAAATCATCAGAAATGAATCGATAGGAAATTACTCATGGGATAATAAAGATTCATCAACTGGAGCAGAAGATGTTTACGGTAAAAATAATTGGCCAGATGCGAGATTAAACTATCTACTAAATGTAGGACATGAAAGTGAAATTGGAGGAAGTTTATATTGGAATAGAAAGAGTGGAATATGTTATGCCGGTTCAAATAATGCAACAACGTCATGTGATTTTACGTCTACAGGATTGACAGATGCAGCAAAAGAAATGATAGGAGATGCGAAATGGTATTTGGGAGGAACTGCTAATTTTACAAGTTCATCAAATGGATTAGCGTCACACTTTTATAATTATGAAAGAGGAACAACAGTATATAACAGTAGTACACGAAGTACAAATTGGACGGGAAAGATTGGATTAGTCTATCCAAGCGATTATGGATATGCAACAAGTGGAAGTAGTAGTACAACAAAAGCAACATGTTTAGCAAAGGAATTGGCCCATTGGTATGAAGCAAGTGCATGTTATCAAAATGACTGGTTAGTACCAAGTTCAGGGTATAAGTGGTCCATTTCGCCTAGCTCGTACAGTAGTTACTACGTGTTCAGTGTCGACAGTAGTGGACATGTCAACGACTTTAATACGGGCAACGTCAATATCGGTGTGTGGCCAACAGTCTATCTAAAATCTACAATTAAGATAACAGGAGGAAAAGGTTCTTCGACTGACCCATTCATTTTAGCACAAAGTTAGTCGAATTTCCTTGAAAAGAAAGTATTAAAAAGCTTATACTTAAGTAGTAAGGAGATTTATGCATGATGAATGAAATGATTATTAAAGAAATGAGTAAGGACTTAGGTATAAGTGAAAAACAAGTACAAACTGTTTTATCTTTACTAAGTGATGGAAATACTATTCCCTTTATTGCTAGATATCGTAAAGAAGCAACTGGTGCTCTTGATGAGGAGGTTATTAGAAAGATAGAGGAAGTTTATGTCTATCAAGAGAATTTATTAAAACGAAAAGAAGATGTTATTAGATTAATAGATGAAAAGAAAATGTTAACAGAAGAGTTGAAAAATGAGATTCTTGCTTGTCAAAAATTAGTAGAAGTTGAAGACTTGTATCGTCCATATAAAGAGAAAAAGAAAACGAAAGCAACAGAAGCGATTGCTTTAGGACTTGAACCTTTAGCTAAGATGATTATGTCTTTTAAAGAAACTGGTAGTCTTGATAGCTTAGCAGAAAAATTTGTTAACGATGAAGTTAAAACAACGGAAGAAGCTTTAACAGGTGCTAGTTATATTATTGCTGAATGGATAAGTGATAATGCTTATTACCGTAAATGGATTAGAAGTTATCTTTATAAAAATGCTTCTCTTGTTAGTAAACTTAAGAAAAATGCTAATGATGAAAATGCTACTTATACTATCTATTATGATTTTAAGGAACCATTAAAAGGTTTAAAACCTCATCGAATTTTAGCGATTAATAGGGGAGAAAAAGAAGGAATATTATCTGTTAAATTAGATTATTCAGAAGAAGAAATAACAAAGTTTTTAGAAAAGAAAATAATTAAAAGAGAGTCATTTGTTAATGACTTAGTAAAAGGTGCTATTAAAGATAGTTTGAAAAGATTAATTCTTCCTAGTGTGGAAAGAGAAATAAGAGCAGACTTAAAAGAAAAAGGTGAAGATAGAGCGATTGAAAACTTCTCATCAAATGTAGAACACTTACTACTAACTCCACCATTAAAAGATAAAGTAGTATTAGGTTATGACCCAGCTTTTCGAACTGGTTGTAAACTAGCTGTTCTAGATAAGACAGGTAAACCTCTTGAAATAGCAGTTATTTATCCGACTGAACCTCATAATGATATAGATGGTAGTAAAAAGAAAATATTAGAATTAATTGATAAATATAATATTGATATAATTGCTATTGGTAATGGAACAGCATCAAGAGAAAGTGAAGCCTTTATTGCTGATACTATTAAAGACGCTAAGAGAAAAGTTGAATATGTTATCGTTAGTGAAGCTGGTGCTTCTGTATACTCGGCTAGTCCTTTAGCAATTAGTGAATTTCCAGACTTAACGGTTGAAAAACGAAGTGCTATTTCAATCGGGAGAAGAATTCAAGATGCTTTGGCAGAACTTGTTAAAATTGACCCGAAAAGTATTGGTGTAGGTCTTTATCAACACGATGTACCAGAAAAGAAACTTGATGAGTCTTTAGAATTTGTTGTTTTAAAAACAGTTAATGGTGTAGGAGTTAATATTAACACTGCTAGTAGTAGTTTACTTTCTTATGTATCTGGTCTAAATAAAAAAGTAATTAAAGAATTACTTGCTACTAGAGATAAAGAAGGTAAGTTTACATCAAGAGAGGAATTATTGAAAGTAAAAGGAATGACTCCTAAAGTATATGAACAATCAATTGGTTTCTTAAGAATTGTTGATGGAACTAATCCTTTAGATAAGACTAGTGTGCATCCAGAAAGCTATGATAAAGTAGAAAAATTACTTGATTATTTGCAACTTTCTTTAAATGATTTAGGTAGTGAAAAATTGATTACTGCTCTAGATAATATAAATGAAGATGAAATAATTAAAAAACTAGAGATAGATAAATATACTCTTGATGATATTATTTCTAGCTTGAAACAACCAGAAAGAGACTTGAGAGATAAGTATCCACAACCAGTTTTAAGAAGTGATATTTTGCATATTGAAGACTTGAAAAAAGGTGACAAACTACAAGGAACAGTACGTAACGTTGTCGACTTTGGTCTATTTATCGATATAGGTTTAAAGAATGATGGACTTGCTCATATCTCTAAACTTTGCAATGAATACTTACGTCATCCATCAGAAAAGTTCTCTGTTGGTGATATAGTTGATTGCTACGTTGATAGTATTGATGTTGAACACAAAAAAGTGGGACTAAGCTTAATAGAAGTTTAGTCTCTTTTTTTGTATACTTTTTGTTCTAGAAAATCTAAAGATTCTTTATCTAAAATACACTTATCAAAGTCATCAATAATCATATTATAGTTTTCTACTATTCCTTCTCTAGATTTAAGATTTAACTGACTCTTAGTATCTAACTGATTATTATGAAAAAAATGATAACCAGTTATAGTTATATTCCTAATATAAGATAATTTATTACTAGGTACAATTCTAACTCCATATTCGGTATAAGAAGAATTATCATCATATTCTTTATTATAAAAATTATAACAATTTGCAAGAGCAAAATTATTTTGTTCGATATAGTTAAGTAACTGTTGATAGTTAGTATTAATTATGTCATCATCTAAAATATTAGGATAA
>CAKOXX010000008.1 GCA_934130405.1 uncultured Bacilli bacterium
TAAGTCACAAGATATGTTTAATATTGAGGCAATTACAGTAGCACCATATTCTCATACAAAAAGAGATGTAAAAGTAAAAGATGGACAAGAATTAAGTTATAATGAAATTTTAAAGATATGTAATTGGTTAAATTTTGATACAGATAATAAGGTGTTTAAAGGTTCAATGGATTACATTCAAAACGATTATGATGAGAAAAATGATGCTGTAAATAAAATTATAGAAATTGCTTTAAAAAATAATAAAACTTATATATTAGGGATTGGTGCTATTACTAATATTGCTTTAGCAATCAAAAAAGAACCAAAAATAGTAAACAAAATAGAAATTGTTTGGTTAGGAGGCAATGAACTAGGCTACGAAGATAACCTTGAATATAATTTTAGACAAGATGTTGAAGCTGTAAAAATAGTATTTGAATCAAAAGCAAAGTTAACTATACTTCCTTGTAAAAAAATTGTTTCAGAATTAAGAATTGATATTAATACTTTAAAAAAATATTTAGAAAACAAATCTGAATTATGCAATTATTTAATTGAAAGATTTTATAATGATGGATATCATGGTGTGCAAGAATCAAGAGTAATATGGGATATATCAGTAATAGCTTATATGATAAATAAAAAATGGTTTGAAACGGAACAAATAAGTTGTCCAAATATAAGAAAGGATACTTCTTATGAAGTAACGGACAATAGACATAATATTACTTTTGTTACTAAATTAGATAGAGATAAAATATATAAAGATTTATTTAAAAAGTTGAGAGAATAAAGATGAAATTAACAAGTATTGAAGCAAGAAAACTATTAGAGATAGAAAGACAAAAAAACAAAAGATGATAGATGGATTGATCATTGTTTGTGTGTTGGAAATAGTGCTGGAAGAATTGCTGAAGCACTAAATAAAAAAGGTATTAATGTAGATATTGATAAAGCAATAGCGTTTGGATATATTCATGATATAGGTAAAAAATTTAATGAGCATGGCGGTGTATTTCCTCATGCTATAAATGGTTATAATTATATAAAAAGTCTTGGGTATGATGAAGAATATGCAGGAATTTGTATTAAACATTCTTTTTTAAATAATGACATAGATTGTATATCAAATGATAGAGATGAAACAGATAAGTCTAATTCACATTACAATTTTGTAAAAGAATATATAAAAAATAAATATAGTTTAGAAGAAAAAATAATCAATCTTTGTGATTTAATGTGTACTACTAAAACATTAACTGTTGAAAAAAGAATGGTAGATTTATTACTAAGACATGGTGTATTTAAAAAAACATATTATCATATTGAAGAAACAATGAAATTAAAAGAATATTTTGATAATTTACTAGGATATAATTTGTATAACTTATTTCCAGAAATAAAAGAAAATTTATAAAAGGGATTGGGAATTTCCCATATAAGAATTTGTGCGGGAGTACAAATTCAGTGCTGGCTAGACATAGATTTTATTCCCATATTCAAAAAATAAAAAAAGAGGATTAAATTATTTTGATAATTTTTTCCTCTTTTTTGAAGATTATTTATATAAAAACATATTCATTTAAGACAATTTCTTCTGCTGTATTTTTATAGTTGTTCATTAATTTTGTCCATTCCAATGGATTTAATTCTTTGCTTTTTTCAGACAGTCTTTCATCATTCTTAATATAATTTTCCATTAGTTCTTTATAATAATTCTCACAAGATCTACTTTCTAAAAGAAGATGATGAGTTAATTTGTTTGTCATCAATAAGGTCTCATAAAGAGCTTGTTTATTTTGGGCAATAAAGTGTAATCTTAACATTCCATATCTTCTAATTCTCCCATGGTCAATGGGGACGGAATTTTTTGACAACCATACAATTGACAATATAAAATAAAAACTCACGAACTTTTAAGTCCGTAAGTTGATTTCAAATGGAGCGGATGAGGAGAATCGAACTCCCGTAGTTAGCTTGGAAGGCTAAGGTTCTACCATTAAACTACATCCGCATTAATTAAATGTCTTCTTTTTCAAAAGACAATATTAATTATACAGGATTATTTTTTTTTGTCAATACATTTGTTAAAAATAATTTAAAAAATTGTAACTATTCAGACTATAACACAAAAACTAAGAGTAATGTGTATAATTGCTCTTTTTAGTTTGTAAATAATATTTCATTATTAAATATTGAATTTATTGAATAATATGGATTTATTTTTCTTTTAATAGATGTTTTTATAATTGATAAAGTATTAGCAAAATCTTGCGCTACATCCATACTTCTAAAGCTACCAGATATTTTAGTTTTATTTTTGAATATTCTTAAGTCTCTTTCACTCAAATTATCATCAAATGGAATATTAAAATCTTCTATAAAATATAAATGATTTTGTTTATATTTTACCAATCTATTATACAAAGGTACTGCTTTATTTATTCTATAATATGAAGATTTTATTTTCTTATCTTCTTCTTTTGCTAATTCTAAAATTTCTTCATACTCATTATTGTATTCTTCTATTTTGTCATCAGAAAATTTTGTTAATCCATATTCTATAGCTATTTTTCTAGTATTATTCATTCTAAATATTAAATCATATATTAGAAACGGCCACTTTGTATCTGGTATATTTTCCATAAGTTCCATTAAATATCTACCTAAATGAATATTATACTCATAATTTCTACTTCCATAACTATATAATGTTGTATCGTAATCTCCCATTATTCCACCACAAAACCTTGTTAATAAATCATCTTCTTTTATTGGATTATGTCCCTTGTTTTGGTGAACCTTATAAACAACATTTTCTTCATTACTATAATTTCTTATATATAGTTTTTTCTTTTCAAACTTTGCCACTGTTTCATCAGTATATCCTGTTGTACCATTCAAAAAATTATTTTCCAAATTTTCTATTGTTCCTTTGCTTTTTATACTAAATTCTTTTATAAAATTCACAAGTGTTCCAGTAGAAATATTTAATACATTATTTGATATCACATTAAAAAAATCACTTAATCTATTATAAGCAATTACATTATAACAACCTAAATGTATTGATAAGGCTTTTATACTATTACCATATGTTACATCAGTATAGAATTCCTTTGGTAATTTTTCTTTAGCATTTTTTTCATATTTAAATATATGTTTTTCAACATATGGTTTAATTTCTAATTCATATCTATATTTTATTAAAGGTTCTTTTTTGCATTACCTTTTATTATGTGAGTAATTTCTCTTACTTCAATTTTCTTTTATTAATTTTTTTACATTCGTTTTACTTAGATTATATCCTTTATGGTTGTATGACCACCTTTTCTATTGCTAATTTTAACACGATAGTTATACAAATTAGCTCCTGTTTTCTTTTTAGGAGTAACTACATTAGTTGAAGATGGTTTACTAGAATTATTGCTATTTTTATTATTTTGATTTTTTAGTTTTTCATTTTCTTCGATTAATTTTTTTTATAAGTTCTTTATCTTTTTTTGATTCCTCTTCATTTTTTTTATTTCTGATTTAAGTTCATATATAATTAGTGATTGTTCTTTGTTTTCCTTTAAAAGACTATCTAATTTTTTATTTAGTTTTTCAAATTCATTATAAAGTCCTAATTGATAATCTCTTTGTCTTACCATCTACAATCACCATCCCTCTAATAAATTAATTATCTCACAAATTAAAATAAAAAGCAGCAATTAATGCTCCTTTTAAATTCATAAGTCTGAATAGTTACAAAAAATTTAGAAAAGATAATGAATATCTCGTTTTTTAGGTATACCATTGCAGAGATTATTTATAGAAATATTAAAAGTATTAGATAATTTAATCAATTTATCCGTTGGAATTCTAGCTTGTCCATCTTCATAATAAGAATAACAAGATTGATGGACTCCTAAAATATTGGCAAATTCTTTTTGCGTTTTCTTTAATTTTAAACGCTGCTTTTTCAATTGATAAGCTATAAAAGAATAATCAATATCTTTCTTGTAAGTCATAGGAAAATTATCTTTACTTATATCTAAAAGATATTCAATATTTGTATTGTACAACTCTGCAATGGTAACTAGTTTTTCTATAGGAAAATTAACATCGCCCAGTTCCCACATAGTATAAGTCGTTCTTTTAATACCTAATTTTTCCGCTACATCTTTTTGAGTTAAATCATTATCTTCTCTCAAATTTTTTATATTTTGATAGTACATCTTTACCACCTTGGTAATATTTTAGTACATATTGGTAAAATCTGGTAATTTTGTCAAGATAACTGATAAAATGTGTCCGCGAGTTAAAAAAAATCAATTTATTGTTTAATATATTTTAGGAGGTGGTAAGATTAGATACATTTCACATATAAAACAGGAAAATCAGTCAGATTGTGGTATAGCGTGCATGCAGTGTATTTTAGCATACTACAATATTCATCCATCGAAGGAATATTTGATGGAACTTTCAATGTATGATGGTATAAGTACTAGTTTATATGGTATAAAAAAGACAATGGAATTTTTTGGCTTTAAATGTGAGGCATTAGAAGGAATAATTGATTCTAACTCAAAATATCAAATACCATTTATTGCTCATCAAATAGTAGACGAAATTAAACAAATTTATCATTATGTTGTAGTTTACAAAATCTGGCAAAATAAGGTTCAAATAATGGATCCAACAGTAGGAAAATATAGTTTAAATATAGAAAAATTTGTAGAGAAAAATACTGGTTATTATTTATTTATAAATCCGACATCTAATCTTAGACAGATAAATAAATATAGAGTTATAAATAAAATATTGAGTAAAAAACTAAAACATCATAAAGAAGAGTTAATTTTCATTTTGTTATTAATTACAACTACTTTAATTTTTGATTTGTCAACTTTTTATCAACTTAAAATGATTTTAAACTATGCACTAACTCCTTCTAATATTAGAAATTTATTTATATTGATATCTATGTTTTTTGTCATTTCAGTTTTAAAACTATATTCAAATTATCTTATATATAGTCTTCAAATAAAAATTAATTATGATATTAGAACAAATTTAAATAATAAAATAATAAGTCAATTTCTGTCACTTCCACTAAATAGTTTTAGAAGAAAAGATAATTCTATGATTTTATCATTATTTCAGGATGTAGAATTTGTTAGTACATTTTTTGTGAGTGAAAAAATTATATATTTACAAACTGCAACATTATTGATAATTATATATGCCATATTTTTAAGAGTATCACCTAAAGTTTTTATTTTCTTATTAATGAGCAATTTATTATTTGTAGTTCTAATAAAAATCAAAAAAAAGAAGTTAGGTTTAAACTTTCAAAACTATTTAATGGAAAAAGATAAATTTACTTTCCTTGTATCTAATATTTTTCATAATTTTGAATCAATCAAAGGCTATCACTCTGAAAATTTATTTATAAAAAATCTTAGGATAAATAGTAATGATTTTTTAGAAACTGATTACAAATATGAAAAATATAAAGAAAAAACAACAAATCAATTTTCACTAATTGAAACCACTTCCTATTATTTTATATTTTTCCTTATATCTATTCTTTTAATAAAAAATATCTACATTAATAGTTTGGGAACATTTATTTTATTAGAAAATTTAATACAAGTAGTTCTATGTAATGAAGAAAAATTAATGTTAGAAATTTTATCAAGAAAAGAATATAAAGAATCAGTAGCAAGGTTAGATGAATTTCTTTTGTCTAAAAGTGAGAAACTTCTCAAGTATTCAGATGACATTTACCCTAATAAGATGAATATAGAAATTAAGAATTTAACATTTTCTTACAATTCTAACATAATATTAAAGAATGTAACAATCTCAATTCCATTAGGAATACATATTCTCTTTACTGGTCAATCAGGCAGTGGAAAAAGCACTTTCTTTAAGCTATTAGGGCGCTATTTAGAACCTGATTTTGCTTCCATAAAAATCGACAATATTGATATTACACACTATAACTTAGAAAATCTAAGGAAAAATATTACCTATGTTACTGCTAACTCAATAATAAATAATGGCTCATTAATCGATAATATTACATTAGGTAGCAAGAAAAACATTAACAAAATTAAAAAGGTCATGAAAATAACAGGATTAGCTAAAATTTTAGAAAGTAAAAGACTTACTATCTATTCTGTAGATGAAACAGAGCTTAAAAATCTTAGTTCAGGTGAAAAAGTCAGACTTTTTTGTGCTAGAGCTCTTTATAAAGAAAGTAAAGTTTATCTTTTTGATGAATGTTTTAGTAATTTAGACATAGATAGTGAACGAGAAATTTTAAAAAATATATTTAATGAATATAAGGATAGTACAATTCTTTACATTTCTCATCGTCTACAAAATAAAGATTTATTTGATAAAACATATGAACTAAGAAAGGGGATATTTTATGAGAAAAAATAATATCTTAATTTTGAATATAGTTTTTTATATTTTTCTTTTGATTATATTATTAATTTTTCTAAGCAGAATAACACTTTTTGAATATCAGCAAATAATGTGCACTATAAAAGATAAAAGTATTGAAATATTGACATCTAAAAACAATACTAAAAATATAACACGAAATACATTTCTTTATTATAAAGGGAAAAAATACTTTTATAAAATAGATGAAAATCTGGATAATGATAACTTGGCTTTTCTAAAATTAACAACTAATAAAAAAGTTGCTACTAATAAAATTGATAACATCTATATCCCAAAGAAAAAGATAACATTGGGAGAAATACTAATAAAATCTTGGAGGTTAGATTAAATGAAAGAAATAACTGAAGAAAAACAAAAGAAAATCAAGGGCGGTTTTTCCGTATGGGCATTTGTTGGTATAACAGCTTTAGTTGCTTTTCTAGTAGGAGTAATTGAAGGATATACCAATCCCAGAATTTGTGATGGAGGTGAATAAATGAAACCAGTAGAAAACAATACTTTAAAAAAGATAGTAGGTGGTAGTAGCACCACTCTTAGTGGAACAATACTGAATCAGTTAAATAAATTGATAACAATTTTAGTTGATTCAGGAAAAAGTCTTGGTTCTTCAATTCGAAGAATAAGTGAGGATAAAGTATGTCCACTAAAGTAAATTCAAAGAAAAAACTAATTATTAAAATAATTCTTATTATCATGTTTCTTATTTTTTGCTACTTAATAGGATATTATTTTGGACGAAATATCATAAAACAATGTTAAAAGGTGAAAAAAATGTAAATTTATAGTTGTCAAAATTAGTAACAAGGTGTTATAATCAGTTGTAGAAAAAAACGAAGGGAGGGATAGCCGAATGACACAAACAAAAGAGAAGTCAAATAACACAACTAGTAGCTTAGATTTCAAAATCAGAAAATATAAGCAAAAACTTGCTCGTAGTGGTGTCCCTTCAGAAGCAAAGAAACACGATGCTTATGATAAACCAGGGGTTAGAAGAAGAAAAGCCAGAGAAGAAGCAAAGAAAAATGCACGCAAGAACGCACGTAAACAATCTGGAGGAAATAGAGACTAATATATTGGTCTTTATTTTTTTTTGAAACATAAATTTATATAGGTGAAAAAATGATAGGATACAATCGAATAAAAAATTATATTGAAGATAATGAATTTCATTTTGATATATTTCTAAATCGTATTCATATTGTTAACTATGCAAAAATAATATCGCTTTCAGACACTAGAATTATTATTTCATCAAGAGATAAAAAAGTAACATTTACAGGAAATAAATTATCTTTAATAAAAATGTTTGATGATGAGCTTTTAATCAAAGGAAACTTACAAAAAGTAGAACTAGAATAATGAATCGTTATGTAATAAAAATTGAAGGTCGTCGACCAAGCTCACTCCTATCACTTTTAATAATTTTAAAGATTCCTTTTATCAAAAAAGCTGAAACAAAAGATAGTTTGATAATAGAGATTGAAGAAAATCAATTTCAACGAATAAAAAAACTAGTCCCAACTTATGAAGTAACAATTCTTAAACGAACTGGAATATCTTATCTATTAAATTTATATAAAACAAAGAAAGTATTTCTCTTTTCAATTCTTTTTGCTTTCCTGATAATTACAGTTCTCACTAATATAACATTTTCTATTAGAATAGTAGAAACCGATTCAGCTATCAAAGAAATGTTGCTTGACGATTTGAAAGAAAATGGAATAATTAAATATCACTTCAAGGTTCCTTATAAAAAGAAAGAACAAATAAGACAGAAAATTCTTGATAAGGAAAAAGAATCTCTCGAGTGGCTAGAAATCGAAGAAATTGGAACAATGTACCAGGTTAAAGCCATTAAAAGAGTAAATAATCCAAAAGAAGAAACACTTACTCCAAGAAGTATCGTTGCGAAAAAGAAAGGACGTATCACTAGAATTGAAGCAGACTATGGTGAGGTAACTGCTAAGAAAAATGATGTAGTAGAAAAAGGTGATACCTTAATAAGTGGTCTCATAAAAAATAAAGATGAAATAAAAACTAAAGTAGCAGCAAGAGGAAAAGTTTATGCCGAAGTATGGTATCAAGTTAATTTAAATCTACCAACCATTTATCAAGAAGAAACAAAAACTGGTAATCAAAAGAACATATTAGAAATACTATTTCTAGATAAAAATATCTTCATTTCAGAATTATTTAAGTATCAAAACAGTATCAATAAAGAAAAAGTAATTTATCAAAGCAACCTAATACCCTTTCGAATAAGTTTCACTAAAAAAGAAGAAATAAACATCAAACAAGTAACTTATCAAAATAAATCATCTCAAAAAGAAATAGAACAACTAGCCATTAAAAAATTAAAACAACGATTAGGTAACAATATAAAAATATTATCAATAAATGTTTTGAAAAAAAAGACAAGTGCTGATAGAATAGAAGTAGAATTGTTTTTCAAAGTAGAAGAAGATATAACTAGTTATTCATCGCTGGAAAATATTGATATTACTTTAGAAAATCAGAAAGAATGAGGTACTTGTTATGTTAAATAGTCTTGGAAATTCTATTGAGAGTGTTCTAGAATTTAGTTTACCAATGGTTATTTTATCAGTAATAATTGCTGTTTCTTTACGAATTGCTGATATTATTAAAAATAAGAGAAAAATAGTTTTATATAAAGAAGTACTAGCGCTATTCTTTATGATTTATATTCTTTGCTTATTTCAAGTCGTTACTTTTCAAGATACCACCTATGTGACAAATAATAACTTTATTCCTTTTAAAGAAATTTTTAGGTATTCAATTGGAAGCAGATTATTTATAAAAAATGTTATTGGTAATGTAGTTATGTTTATTCCTTATGGCTTCTTTTGCAGTTACATATTAAAAGAGGATAAATATCAACCAATCTTAGTTTTAACCTTGATAGCATCAATTTCTATTGAAACTACTCAGTTAATGATTGGAAGAGTATTTGATATTGATGACATAATTTTAAATACCATCGGTGGAATGTTAGGTTTCTATGCATATGTTTTACTTCTAAAAATAAGAGAATTCTATAAACCATTATTTTCTAAGGAATGGATGTTAAACATAATAGCAATTCTCCTATTGATAGGATTTGTTAGAATAATACTTTAATACTGGCACATAAAGTTTCAAGCTTTATGTGTTTTTTAGGTGAAAATTAAAATGATATAGATGACAATTTTTTGGAAATTTGTTAAACTTATATTGGTGATGAACTTTGAAAGAAATAGGAATTTATAATGAAACAAGGGAAGACGTTCCTTACTTAGCAACTGTAGAAAAAGTAATAAAAACAGCGATGAAGATGGAGAAAGTCGAAGCAGAGTTGAACATTATTATAGTAAATGATGATTACATTTGGAAACTAAATAAAGAATATAGACATATTGATAGACCAACTGACGTAATAACTTTCGCCCTAGAAGATGACGATATCTGCAAGTTACCAGCTGGTGCAAGAGTGCTTGGAGATGTCTATATCAGTATTGATACTGCCAAAAGACAAGCTGAAGAATATGGACACGGTCTAGAAAGAGAACTTAGTTTTCTAGCAGTACACGGATTTTATCACTTATTAGGATATGACCACCAAACTGAAGAAGAAGCAAAAATAATGTTTGGAAAACAAGAGGAGGTCTTAGAAAAGTATGGAATTACAAGAAAAAAGTAGAAAATTTGGTCCAAAACGAATAATAAATGCTACTAAAAACTCTATTTCAGGATTAGTAACTGCTCATAAATCAGAACCGAGTTTAATGGTTTTATTAATTACATCTATTTGTATTGTTATTTTGGGTTTTGTTTTTGAGATAGAACTATTTGAATGGCTATTTGTTATTATTTCAATAGCTTGTTGTGTTGGAGCAGAACTAATCAATACAGCTATAGAAAATGTTGTTGATCTTGTAACTAGGGAGATTCATCCTCTTGCCAAAGCAGCTAAAGATACCGCTAGTGCCGCTGAATTTGTTTTCGTAATAATGAGCGTTTGTACTTTAGCAATTATATATATACCAAAGATAGTGGAGATGTTTTAATGAAAAAATGTGGATTTGTAACAATAATGGGACGCCCAAATGTTGGGAAAAGTACTTTACTAAATGGCCTTTTAAATATTCATTTAGCAATAACGACTGATAAGGCTGGAACTACTAGAAACAGTATAGAAGGTATTTATCAAGATGATGAGTCACAAATTGTATTTATCGATACACCTGGTATTCATAAACCAATTCATAAATTAGGAAACGTTCTAAATAAAACCGCTTATCTAAATATGAATCAAGCAGATATAATTTTATTTATGATAGATGCTAAAACTGGTTTTGGTAAAGGCGACCAATTTATTCTAAATAAAATTAAAGAAACCGAAGATGTACCCGTATTTTTACTATTGAATAAAGTTGATAAAATCGAGAAGGAAACTCTATTTAAAACAATCGATAAAGCTACTAAAGATTTTACTTTTCAAGAAGTCATACCTATATCAGCTTTAGAAAAAGATGGTCTTGATGATTTAGTAAAAACACTTAAAAAGTATTTACCTGATAGTGACCCGATTTTTGAAGATGATGCTTTGACCAATGTTTCAACTAAATTTATTATGGCTGAATTTGTTCGTGAAAAAGCTATGCAATTAACAAGAGAAGAAGTTCCACATGCTATTACTTGTTATGTAGAAAATTATAAAGAAACAGATGATCTTATCAAAGTTCAAGTTTTAATAGTAGTTGATCGACTTCCTTTGAAAAAAATTATTATCGGTAAAAATGGTAGTATGTTAAAGAAAATCGGTACATCAGCAAGATATGAAATGGAAAAATTCATGGGTAAAAAAGTTTATCTAGAAACTTATGTAAAAGTAATTGAAAACTGGAAAGAAGAAGAAAAATATTTAAAAGAATTTGGCTTTGAAAATGAATAAAAAAAGTTTCTTTCTATCATATTAATAATAGGTGATATAGTGGATAAATTAATTTGGAAATTATTTAAAGAAACAGGGGACATTAGGTATTTTCTTCTTAATAAAAGGTTAGAGGAAAGTGATAAAGATGAAAATAGTAGATACGAAAGGGATAATTCTAAAAGAAGTTAACTATAGTGATTCTAGTAAAATCTTAAAAGTTCTAACAGAAGAATATGGTCTAATTAGTATCTTGTCAAAAGGTTGTCGTAACTTGAAAAGTAAATTAAGAGGGGTAAGTAGAAAACTCCTTTATGGCACTTTTCATTTTTATTATAGAGAAAATGGCATATCTACTTTAGCTAGTGTAGATGTCATTAATGCTTATCCCAAAATAATGATGAATCTAGAAAGTATCAGTTATGCAACTTTACTACTAGATTTAACGAATCAAGTCGTCAGCCAAAGTGATAGTAAAGAAATAATGCCTATTCTAATTAGTGCTCTAAACAAGATAGAAAATGGTTTAAGTCCAGAAACAATTACTAATATAGTTCAGTTGAAATATTTAACTTATCTTGGTGTAACGCCTATTCTTGATGAATGCACATCTTGTGGTAGTAAGACAAATATTGTTGCTTTAGATGCAACTTTAGGAGGATTTGTTTGTAATTCCTGTTATCAAAATAGAGGTTATAATAGTGAGAAAACAATTAAACTAATTAGAATGTACGCCTATATAGATATAAATAAGATTACCAAAATAACAGTTTCTGAAGAAACAAATCAAGAGATTTATCGTTTTTTGGAAGAGTATTATGATAGATATACAGGAATTTATTTGAAAAGTCGAAAAACTTTAAAGACAACATTAGCGTTGTTAAAGGAGTAAATTATTATGAAATATCGTTTAAAAAATTATATAATTATTGCGTTATTTGCTTTCATTTTAATAGCAACTTCCGTATTATTAGGAGCAACTATGCGTGAAGATTTATTACTATATTATTCTCTAATATCAATTAAGAATAATCTCTTGCTAGCATTTGCAACTTTGTTATCATTTTTTGCTTCCTTTGAAGGCCTGATAATAGTTTTGTTCTTTCTAGTATTCTTATTGAAGTCTAATAAAAAAAGAACATTTCTTTTTCTTGACTTGTTAGGCAGTGGCTTAATTGTTTATCTTACTAAAAATATTTTTATAAGAGAAAGACCAATTATGGGACAGATGACTCTGAAAGATTATAGTTTTCCATCAGGTCACTCATTTTTAGCAGTATCCTTCTATGGATTTTTACTTTATCTTCTTTTAAAAGATAAAAATGTTAAGCACCGAAAATTAAAGATTGGAATATTAATCTTCCTAATAGTAACTATTCCACTTAGTAGATTAGTCTTAGGAGTTCATTATTTAACAGATATTTTAGGAGGAATAACACTAGGACTTGCTTATTTATTTGCACTATTAATGCTTTATGAAAGTAACTTTATCAAGGAAGAACAAGATAAAACAGAACTAACTTTTTCTTTTAAGTATGCAATAGAAGGAATTATCGCTACTTTAAAAAAAGAAAGAAATATGTTCATTCATTTTTTAGTTTCTATTTTAGTAGTGATAGCTGGTATATATGTTAAATTATCTGTGACTGAATGGTTGATTTGTTTATTACTTTTCGCTTTAGTCTTTAGCTTAGAACTAATCAATACTGCTATTGAAAGTACTGTTGATTTAGTGACATTAAAGAAAGACAAAAAAGCAAAACTTGCTAAAGATGCAGCAGCTGGAGCAGTCTTAATTGCTTGTATTTTTGCTAGTATCATAGGAATAATTATCTTTTTGCCAAAATTTATTGGTTAATAATTAGAAAAACAAGGTTTAGTGTATATAATAATGATAAAGATTTATCTTGTTTAGAGATAAAAAAACTACTATAATATATAAGAAAGAAAAGAGGAAGTTTATGGAAAAATTAACAATGGAAAAGCTAGTAGCTTTTTGCAAACAATATGGTTATGTATTTCAAGGAAGCGAAATATATGGTGGTCTTGCTAATAGTTGGGACTATGGTTCTTTAGGAGTTTTACTTAAAAATAATATAAAAAGTGCTTGGACTAAGAAATTTATTCAAGAAGATATAAACTGCGTTGGACTTGATAGTGCTATTTTAATGAATCCAAAGACTTGGGAAGCATCTGGGCATATCGCTACATTTTCAGATCCCCTAATCGATTGTAAAAAATGTAAGACAAGACATCGTGCTGACAAGCTAGTAGAAGCTGATGGAGTAGAAGATGCTGGAGGAATGAATCACGAAGAATTAATGAACTACATTAAAGAACATAACGTGACTTGTCCAAATTGTGGTGCTCTTGATTATACTGATATTAGAGAGTTTAACCTTATGTTTAAAACATTCCAAGGTGTTACTGAAGATGCAAAGAGTACAATTTATTTAAGACCAGAAACTGCTCAAGGAATCTTTGTTGATTTTCTAAACGTTCAAAGAAGTATGCGTCTTAAAGTTCCATTTGGTATTGGTCAGATAGGAAAAAGTTTTAGAAATGAAATTACGCCAGGAAACTTTATTTTCCGTGTGCGTGAATTTGAACAAATGGAAATGGAATTTTTCTGTAAGCCTGGTGAAGAATTAAAATGGCATCAATATTATAAAGATTACTGCTATAACTTCTTACTATCATTAGGAGTAAAAGCTGAAAACTTAAGATTAAGAGATCATTCTAAAGAAGAATTATCATTCTATAGTAATGCTACCACTGATATTGAATACAAATTCCCATTTGGATTTGGTGAATTATGGGGTATAGCTTCACGTACTGATTATGATTTATCTCGTCATCAAGAAGTGTCAGGAGTAAGTCAAGCATATTTAGACCCAGAAACAAATGAGAAATATATTCCTTATGTTATCGAACCAAGTGTTGGTGTTGATAGAATGTTTTTAACAATATTATGTGATGCTTATGATGTAGAACAACTAGAAAATAATGAAACAAGAGAAGTATTACATCTTCATCCATATTTAGCACCTTATAAAGTAGCAGTTTTACCACTTGCTAAAAAGTATCATAGTGAAAAAGCTCATGAAGTATTTAAACAACTTGCTAGCAGTTTTTCTTGTAGTTATGATGAATCAGGAAGTATTGGAAAAAGATATCGTCGTAATGATGCTATCGGAACACCTTTTTCTGTAACAGTTGATGATGAAACGATAAATAACAATACTGTAACAGTAAGAGATAGAGATACAATGGAGCAAGTAGTAGTAAAACTTGATGAGTTAGAAAACTATATAAGAGAAAGAGTTAAATTCTAATGAGACCAGTAATTGGAATACTTACAAGATATGATGCTAATCAAAGAGGTAGATCTTTAAACTATGTCTTTGATAGTACAAGAACAGCTATTTTAAAGATGGGTGGTAATCCTCTTCTCTTATGTCCAATGCAAAATATTGAATATTATGATACAAAGTATCGTGATTATGTCGCTTTGACAGAAGAGGAAAAATGTCTTGCTTTATATTGGCTAGATATGTGTGATGGACTTTTTATTCCAGGAGGAAGCAAAATAAGCCCTTACGATTTCTTTATCCTAGAAGAAGCTCTTAAGAGAGGTTTGCCAGTTCTAGGAGTGTGTCTTGGAATGCAACTTTTAAGTAATTATCATAAGGAAGAGTTTATTTTAAAAGAAATAGAAAATAAACAACTTCACAATACTATTTGGGTAAGAGAAGATGAGGCTAAACCAGTTCATAAAGTTTTAATAAATAAAAATAGTAAGCTTTACGAAATTATTGGTAAAGAAGAAATAGCTGTTAATAGTTTTCATTCTAAAGAAGCTTTAAAAAATGATAATTTTAATACCGTTGCTTTTTCAGAAGATGGTGTTATTGAAGGAATAGAACTTAAAAACTATCCATTTTGTATGGGAGTACAGTGGCATCCAGAATTAATGTTAGATACTGATATAAACTCAGTAAAAATATTTGAATACTTTATGAAGGAAGCTATAAAGCATAAGAATAAAGAGGTGGTTATAATATGATAGATAAAGTAAAGGGTGTAGTAATAGAGCCAAACGGAATAGCTCATTCTTTTGGTAAATGTCGAATGACTTTAGACATTAGTGATGATGAAACTCATGATCCTAGTTTTAAAAGAGAAGTATTGACTAAAGATTGGTTTAAAAAATATAATTATCCTTATAAAGATGATGAAACGTTATTTAGTCAAATACCTGATATGACTAAGCTTGGTTTTTCTTTTATTATAAATCATAGTATGGTTAATCCTAGTGGAACTAATTATTACTGCTATAGTATAGAAGTTGCTAAAGATTCAATACCAAATATTGGTACTTATTTTAAAAATATTTATCCTATTATAAAAGATGTCCAAGATGTGCCTGAACCATGTTATGTTGAAGGAATGATTTATGACAATGGCGAAGAAGCGCTTGATGATATTATTTACGACGTAGATGAATTTTATCAAGAACTTGGTATCTCTTTTGCAGATAAAAAAGGAAGAAGTCGTTAGTGGTGGGAGTGATAATAGTTGACTGATATCGATAAAGTAAAAGGTGTTATTGTAGAGCCAAATGGTACAGCTCATTCTTTTGGTCATTGTTTGATGATACCAAAGGAGATAGAAACTACTCATGAAGAACATGAAAAGTGTTTTGAAGAAGAAATAATTGCTAGTGATTGGTGGAAGAATAGCAATGTTAATTACGACTACAATCATTATTATTATTCACAAATAGGTAACTTGACTAAGCAAGGATTTTCTCTTATTCAAAACAGTAGTTGTGTAACAAGTAGAGGAAATCGTTCTATCTCATATGTAGTTGCACTTAGCAGTGAAGCACTTTCTAATCAAGAAGAATATATCAGAAGAGTCTATTCAAAGATTAATGAAATAATAACAAATGAAGATAGTGCTTATTTTGAGTTATCATTATTTAGTAAAGGTTTACCAATAATTGATATGTTAGGTGATTCGGTAGAAAAGTTAGATGAATTTTATGAACAACTTGGTATTGAACCAGAAAAATTGAATAAAACTAGTAAATCAAAGTAGTAATAATCACAAAAGTCAAACTTTTTTTGCGATTTTGTTTGACTTTTTAACTTTTATTGCATATAATATTAGCAGTTAAAGAAAAGGAAAGAGATTTTTATCCACCTGATCAGCCCTAATAGAGGCGATAGGTCAAAAGCCAACATATTAATCTTAATAAGGATATATGGGTTTTTAAGTGGATAAATATTTATCCACTTTTCTTAATTTATGGAGGTGTTAATTATCGCAAAAGATAAGAACAGTCTAATGATTAATGATGAGATTAGAGCCAAGGAAGTATTAGTTATTGGTCCAAATGGAGAACAAGTAGGAATTAAATCAATAAGTGATGCTAGAACACTAGCAAATTATGCCAATCTTGATTTAGTACTTATGAATCCAAATGGTAATCCACCTGTTTGTAAGGTAATGGATTATAATAAGTATCGTTATGAAAGACAAAAGAAAGAAAAAGATGCTTTAAAAAAACAAAGAGCTAGTCAAGCAGAGTTAAAAGAGTTTCGTTTATCTCCTGTAATTGATGTAGGGGATTTTGAAACAAAATTAAGAAATGCTATTAAATACCTTAAAAAAGGAGATAAGATAAAACTTAGTATTCGTTTTAAAGGTAGACAAATGGCACATACTGAACTTGGTAAAGAAGTCTTAGAGCGTTTTGCAGAAAGAGCAAGTGAATTTGCTGAAGTAGCAGAAAGTGCAAAATTAGACGGTCGTAATATGACGATGATGTTAGTACCAAAAAAAGATAAGTAGGAGGAATAAATTATGCCAAAAATTAAAACACATAAGGGAACAGCAAAAGTAGTCAAAAAACGTAAAAATGATATTAAAATTGGACGTCCAGGAAGTCGTCACAACACTGGTTACAAACCAACTAGTGCAAATCGTAAAAATAGAAAAGGATCTAACTTAAGTAAAGCAGATCAAAATCGTTTAAAGAATGTTCTTTAAAATGAGATGAAGGAGGAGAAAGTATGGCAAGAGTAAAGAATGGAGCAACAACAAAAGCTCGTCATAAAAAAGTATTAAAACAAGCAAAAGGATATTTTGGAAGTAAGCATAGATTATATAAGACAGCTAAAGAACAATTAATGCATTCAGGACAATATGCTTTCCGTGATAGAAAACAAAAGAAAAGAGAATTCAGAAAACTTTGGATTACTCGTATCAACGCAGCATGTCGTTTAAATGATATTAGTTATTCAAAATTTATTAATGGATTAACTAAAAATGGAATAGAAGTTAACCGTAAGATGTTATCAGAAATAGCAATTAATGATCCTAAAGCATTTACAGAATTAGTTAATGTTGCTAAAGGAGAAAAGAAAGTAGCTACTGCAAAAGCAACAACTAAGAAAGAAGAACCAAAAAAAGAAACAGTAAAAACTGAAGCTGTAGATTATGATAAAATGACAGTAGCAGAATTAAAAGAAATTGCAAAAGAAAAGAATATTTCTGTAACAGGACTTAAAAAAGCTGAAATCATTGCAGAATTAAATAAATAAACATATTTTGGAATTAGATTGCCTAGTGCCAGAAATGGTGGTAGTCTTTAGAACAAAATAGAAGATAATAAAAACGAAAAGGAGAAATTAATATGACAGTTGTATCAATGAATTATTTATTAGAAGCAGGTGTTCACTTTGGACATCAAAAGAGAAGATGGAATCCTAAGATGAAGGAATACATCTATACTACAAGAGATGATATTTATATTATCGATTTACAAAAAACAGCTAAATGTATGGAAAAAGCTTACGCTGCATTAAAAGAAATAGCTGAAAATGATGGAAAGGTTTTATTTGTAGGTACAAAGAAACAAGCTCAAGAAGCAGCAGAAGAAAATGCTACTCGTACAAATATGTATTTCATCAATGAACGTTGGTTAGGTGGAACTTTAACAAACTTCAAAACTATCAAATCAAGAATCAGAAGAATGGAAGAAATCGAAAAGATGGAAACTGATGGAACATTTGATTTACTTCCTAAGAAAGAAGTAGCAGGACTTAGAAAAGAATACGAAAAGTTAAACAAAAACTTACGTGGTATTCGTGATATGAAGAAAATTCCTGATGCTTTAATCATTGTAGATCCAAGAAAAGAAGAAATCGCTATTAAAGAAGCAAGAATTTTAGGAATCCCAGTATTTGGTATTGTAGATACTAACTGTGATCCTGATATGGTTGATTATGTAATTCCAGGAAACGATGATGCTGTTCGTTCAGTAAAATTAGTAATCGGAGCATTAACTAATGCTATTGCAGAAGCTAATGGTAATGAAGTAATTGATTATGTTTCTGAAGATGATAAAGCAAAAGAAGCTAAGAGAAAAGAAAAAATGGCTGAAAAGACTGCTCAAGTAAAAACAGAAGCTAAAGAAGAAGTAAAAACTGAGACTGTAGATTATGATAAAATGACAGTAGCAGAATTAAAAGATTTAGCTAAAGAAAAAAATATTTCTGTAGCAGGACTTAAAAAAGCTGAAATTATTGAAAAATTAGCAGCTTAATTAATGATAATCAATTATTTACTATAGAAAGAGGAATTTATTATGTTTAAAGCAAGTGATGTAAAAGAACTAAGAGATAAAACTGGTGCTGGAATGCTTGATTGTAAGAAAGCACTAGAAGCTACTAATGGAAATATGACTGAAGCTGTTGACTGGTTAAGAGAAAAAGGAATCAGTAAAGCTGAAAAGAAAGCTAGTCGTGTAGCAGCTGAAGGACTTTGTAAAATAGTTACTGACGGTAATAAAGCTGTTATCCTAGAAGTAAATTCAGAAACAGACTTTGTTGCTAAGAATGAAGAATTTACAAACTTCGTTGATTATTTAGCTAACACAATCTTAGCTAACAACTTAAAGACTCACGAAGAAGTATTATCATTTGAAGACAATGGAGAAACAATTGAAAATAAATTAGTTGCTTTAACAGCAAAAATTGGTGAAAAATTATCTTTCCGTCGTCATGAACTAGTTACAAAGAATGATAATGAAGTATTTGGAAACTATTTACATATGGGTGGAAGAATTGGTGCATTAGTAGTTCTTGCTAATACTAATGAAGAAGTAGCAAAAGATGTTGCAATGCACGTTGCTGCTATGGCACCAGTTTGTGCTACTAGGAGTGATGTACCAGCTGATATGGTTGATCATGAAAGTAAAGTAATTAAAGAACAAGTTATGAATGAAGGAAAACCAGCTGATATAGCAGAAAAAATGGTAACTGGAAGACTTAACAAATTCTATAAAGAAATCTGTCTTGAAGAACAAGAATTTATTAAAGATTCAAGTGTAAATGTAGGTACATTTGTTAAAAACAATGGTGGATCAATCGTTTCTATGATTCGTTATGCTGTAGGTGAAGGAATTGAGAAAAAAGAAGAAAACTTTGCTGATGAAGTAATGAGTCAAATTAATGGTACAAAATAATTAATAATTGATATACCAAATAGTACTGATTAAAAAAATCAGTACTATTTTAGTATAATCGCTAGTAATTATTAAAAAATTATGTTATAATTTAGAACGTATTTTGGAGTGTGATATATATGAAAAAAAGAAATATAGCAATTATTGCGCACGTTGACCATGGAAAAACAACTCTTGTTGATGGAATTTTAAAAACATCAGGAATGTTTAGAGACAATGAAGATGTAAGTAACGTTTCAATGGACTCAAATGCTCTAGAAAGAGAACGTGGTATTACAATTCTTGCTAAAACAACTGCTCTTGACTATAAAGATTATCGTATCAACATCTTAGATACACCAGGACATGCTGATTTTGGTGGTGAAGTTGAACGTATCATGAATATGGTTGATGGCGTATTATTGGTAGTAGATGCTTATGAAGGAGCAATGCCACAGACTAGATTTGTTTTAAAGAAAGCTTTAGAAGCAAAAGTAAAACCTATCGTTGTTATTAATAAAGTAGATAAGCCAAGTGCTCGTTGCTCTAAGGTAGTAGATGAAGTTTTAGACTTATTTATCGAATTAGGTGCTGATGAAAATCAACTAGAATTTCCAGTTGTTTATGCTAGTGCTTTAAATGAAACTTGTAGTTTGAGTGATGATATTTCTACTCAAAAACCTGGCTTTGAACCATTACTTGATTTAATCATTAGTGAAATACCAGCTCCGACAGGAGATAATACTAAACCATTACAATTCCAACCAGCTTTATTAGATTACAATGAATTTGTTGGAAGAATTGGAATTGGTCGTGTTCATAACGGAGAAATTCATACAGGTGAAATGGTTAACTGCGTTAGATTAGATGGTAGTACTAAAGCTTTCCGTATTCAAAAACTATTTGGTTACTATGGATATAGTAGAGTAGAAATCGACCATGCTGAAGCTGGAGATATTGTTGCTATTGCGGGACTTGCTGATATCTCTGTTGGTGAAACAATCTGTTCTCAAGGACAAGTTTTACCATTACCAATCTTACATATTGATGAACCAACTTTACAAATGACTTTTGGTGCTAATACTTCACCATTTGTAGGACGTGATGGTAAATTAGTTACTGCTCGTAAGATTGAAGAAAGACTTTTGAAAGAAACTCAGAAAGATGTAAGTTTAAAAGTAGAGACAGCTACTAATGATAGTTTCTTAGTATCTGGTCGTGGAGAATTACACTTAGGAATTTTAATTGAAAATATGAGACGTGAAGGTTTTGAACTTCAAGTATCTAAACCTAAGGTAATTATTAAAGAAATAGATGGTGTTAAATATGAACCATGGGAAGATTTACAAATCGAAGTACCAGAAGACTGCGTTGGTTCAGTAATTGAACAATTAGGACTACGTGGAGCTAAACTACTTAATATGGAAAACTTTGAAAATCAATCAAGATTAACATATAAAGTACCATCTCGTGGTTTACTAGGATTTATGACTGATTTTATGACAATGACTAAAGGTTATGGAATTATTAATCATACTTTTGCTTCTTATGAACCATATGAAAGTGTTGAAATTGGAGAAAGAAAACTTGGTGTTTTAGTATCAGTTGATAGTGGACAAGCTACAGCTTATTCAATCGGAAATCTAGAAGATCGTGGTATCATGTTTATTGAGCCAGGTTGTGAAGTTTATGAAGGAATGATTATTGGTGAATGTAATAGAGATAACGACCTTGCTGTTAATGTTACTAAAGGAAAACAATTAACTAACACAAGAGCAGCTGGAAGTGATCATACAGTAGTATTAAAAAGACCTCGTCCAATTACTTTGGAATATGCACTAGATTATATTAACTCTGATGAATTAATTGAAGTAACACCAAATAACATTAGACTTCGTAAGAAAATATTAAATACTGAAGAAAGAAAGAAATTTGACGCTAAGAAAAAGAAATAGATTATTTTGACAGGGTATTTTACTCTGTCTTATTTTTTTCTTTAAATCTTAATGAAATATTAAAAGCAAGACAAGCATTTGATGAATTATTTTGTAGTTATTTTTTATCTTAACTAATTGAATAATCAATTTATGTGTGATATATTTATGGAGAAAGGCGGTTTATATGTATATAGAAAAGTTAATAGCTGAATTAGAAAGTGGAAAGGATATACAGAAAATAGTCAGTGATAGATTAGATTACTTGAATAGTGAAAGTTATCAATCAAATAAGATACATATAGTAACTAAATCTTCTAATCTAGTAATATTATGGGAAGGATTTATTCCAACAACACAAAAAGTTGCGAATACTGATCTTCTTAATCCTAGTTATTTAGTTCCAGGTACTAATAAAGTATATGAAGATTTCGTTTTAGCTCTTAAAAATTATATAGATAATGGTACTGATATAAAACATAAATACCCAATAAGATATGCAAAAAAATTTTTTGAAAAAACTGAAAATGAATATAGTGACATAATTAATCTTTATAAAGAATGTGGCTATAATAGAGCGGAATTAAGAGAAGAATTGCAAGCATTTATTTCTGAATATTCGGTAGCAAAGAAATATGTTAATAATATAGATTCTTTTTCAGACATATATAACTTTCAATATTTTATTACTCCAGAAGATATAAAAACAAATAAGGAATATAAATTATTTAAGGAAGTATATAAATCTATTACAGAGGGAAAAGAACAAGGAATTCCTTTAGATGAATTAAAGGGAACTGGAGTAATTAATATGTGTACTGAATATGCAATGTTTTATCAAAATTTATCATCTTTTCTTGGATATGAAACTATTATGGCAGGAGGAAATTTAAAAAATGAAGGACATAACTATAATTTTGTTTATGACAATGGTCAGTGGATGCTTCACGATCTTGTAAATGGTAAAGATGGTTATGTTAACTATAAGTTAGGAAAAGATTTTACAGAAGAAGATATAGTTGATGTTATTTTTGGTGATAAAAAAATAGAATTAGCAAATGAAAATAATTTAGTATATGAAAAAAATGACGGAATTATAGGAAAACAATCTGATGTGCTACTTGAAGAAGATCAAATGAAAGATGTTTCAACTCAATTACAAGAAAACAAGGGTAGAAGTCTTTAGAAACGATAATTGTATTTGTTATATTTGAAATTAAAATTTAGAATTAGATGTATAGGAAATAAAAGACACCAATTTTTAATTGATTTGTCTTTTTTTGATGTAATGATAATGTTAAAAAACAATTTATCTATTTAACACATAAAAAAAAGTCTAGTTTTGTTCCTAGACTTAATCACTTATATATTTAGCATCTTTTAGTTTATTGTAAATTTCTTTATTGCTGACAGCTCCAACAATCTTATTCATTACTTCTTCATTTCCTTTTTTAAAGAAGCAAACAGTAGGTGTTCCCGAAACTTCAGTTATTTCATATAATTTATTTTTTTCTTCTTCCGTTAAATTAGAAAGATTAATTGAATAACCAGTTAAATCATATTTACTTAATACTTCTCTGAATCTAGGTGAAAATTCTTCACAATGAGAACAACCAGTTTGTACAATTTCTAGAATAAAAGTTTCCTTATTTTCAATCTTTCCTTGTAAAGTAGAAAAGTCAATTTCCTTTACCGTATTTAAACTATTTTTACAACCAGTAAGAAATAAAACACCTACTAATATAACCAAAAAGATGATTTCCTTTTTCTTCATTTATTACACCTCACAAGTAATTATAACAACCAAAAATACTATTTGTAAATAATTTACAACTTAAAATATTTTTGCTATACTAAAAATGATAATAATAAGGGGCGTGATGATAGTATGGTCTTAAGAAAACCGTATGCATTTTTAATTCAATATTTTCAAAGAATTCACCTTTTTTTACTAGGACTTTGTTTTTATTTGTTCTATAAGACAAGTGTACTTCGTACTTTTGTTAGTGAATTTATAAGAACTGAAAGTTATAACCAAGACTTAGAGTCAATTACTCGTTATGTCGGATTTTTACCAATATTCGTCATTTTATTATGCCTTGGTATTTTTCTCGCTTTAATGGTTTTGCTAAGACATAAAAAGAAACCATGGAAGATTTATTTATTTCCGTTTTTAAACTATATCTATTTGTTAGTAACAATGCTTTATGTCAGAAATTTCTTTGTAGGTTATAATGACGCATCAGATATAACTAGAATTATGGCAGGTAGAGATTTACTATTTATCGCTTACTTTTTACAATTTGGAGTTTTCTTGTTATTAATTCTACGTACTTTAGGAATAGACCTTAATAAATTTGGCTTTAAAAATGATCAGGAATATCTAGAAATCAAAGAAGAAGATAGAGAAGAATTTGAACTTAACTTCGAGTTTGATAAAGACGTCTTCATTAGAACTTTCAATAAATTACTACGTAACTTTAAATACTTTTATCAAGAACATAAATTTATTCTAAATGTTGTATTCACAGTTATTGCTGTTTATCTTGTATCTTATACTTATTATTACTTTGCTATTTTACACCGTATTTACAAGGAAGGAGATACTTTTCAATCAAATTTCTATCAAATAACTGTTAAAGATAGTTACTTAACTAATCGTAAATCAAATGGAGATTTAATTGATGAAGACTCAAAATACTCTTATGTAATTGTAAAACTAGCAGTTAAAAACTTAGGTACTAATAGATCAATGTATACTGATAGATTTCATCTAATGAATAGAAGTAGGGAAGGAGAAAGAGCTCCTCAGTATCAGACATACTTCTCACAATATGGTCATACTTCTGATGATACTGAATTTGCTAACAATGAGACAAAGGAGTTTACACTTATTTATCGTGTTGAAAGTAAATGGTGGAAAAGAAGGTATATGTTATATTATCAAGGACTAGATAAATCATTCCTTTTAAGAAAAGTAAGACTTAAGGTAAAAGATTATCAGAAAGTTAAGTCAGAAGATGAAAAGAAATTAAAACAAGTGATGAAAATAGGTAGTAAAGACTTCAAATTCACTAAATATCAAGTCTTAGATAGTGTTAATTATTACTCTTATAAATGTAATGCTTCTGGTTGCAGTGTAATGGAAGATGAAGCGACAGTTCATAATAAAATGATTTTACAAATTGACTATATGAGCGACTATTTTGATCCTAAAACTTTTGTTGACTTTTCTACTAAGTATGCTAAAATTAAATATGAAGATAAGAAAGGTAAAACGAGTAGTATAGACTGTGAAAATGCTATTCCAAGAGATTATACCAATAATGCGCTTTACTTAAAAGTCCCAGCAACACTTAAAAATGCTACAAAGATTGATTTGGTTTATACGATAAATGAAAAGCAATACACCTATCATATAAAATAGTAGAAAGGACGAAAAAGATGAATAAACAAAAACTAAAAAAGACAATTACTTTAGTAGTCATAGTTCTTGCCGTATTATATATATTATGGAATTTCTTCCTTTATCCACATCAAGCCTTTAGACATAATGAAAAAATATTAAGTGAAGCAGGAAAAAGATATTTTGAAATAAATAGTAGAAATCTACCAACGGAAGCAGGAAGGGTTTCTACTGTTTCGCTTGAAACACTTATTAAACAGAAATACTTAGACGAATTAAAAATAAAGAACAATCTTTGTGATATAAGAGAAAGTAATGTAAAAGTAAAGAATGAAAGTAGCGGTGAAAAATCCTATTACACGCACTTAAAATGTGGTTCTGGACATAGTAATATTGATTATACTGGACCAGTAATAAAATTAAATGGTAAAAGTAAGATGACAATTAATATTGGTGATACTTTCACTGATCCAGGAATTTTTAATGTCAGAGATGCAACTGATGGTGAATTGAAAACAGAAGATGTTTATATCAAAGGTAGCGTAAATACTAACAAAATAGGAACTTATGAAATAACTTATACCGCATATGACTCTTTAGAAAATGAAACAACTGTAACTAGAACAGTCAAAGTAGTTAGAAAATTAAGTAATACCATTAAAAATGCTACTCAAGATACAAACAATTATTATAAAGGTACATTAGTAGATAATTATATAATGTTTAATAATATGGTCTTTAGAATACTTCGGGTTAATAAAGATAATACTGTTACTATTGTAAGTGATAGTCCACTAGCAAATATCGATTATAATGCTTCAAATGGTAGATTTGAAGATAGTAATATGGATGAATGGTTAAATAAATACTTCTATAATCTTTTAAATAGTAAGAGTAAAAAATTAATAGTATCAAGTAAATGGTGTGATGATGTAATAACTGATGAAACTATTACTAAAACAACTTGTGATAGATATAGTTCTCTAAAAAAGATAGGAATCTTATCAATTGAAGATTATAATAATACCTTTAATGAACAGAAAAATACCTATTTAAATAGTACTTCAAGAACTTGGTATAATAACTTTACTAAAAATAACGAGGTTTGGTCAATTAAATCCAGTTCATCAGCTGCTTATAAAGATAATATCTTATTAAATATTAAACCAGCTCTTACTTTATCTAGCGAAATAGAAATAGAAAGTGGAACTGGTGAACAAGATGATCCTTTTATTATCGGAGCAGAGACAAGTGCTAAAAGGGATATGAAAGTTAATAAATTAGATATAGGGCAAAAGATTAGTTATTCAGGTTATACTTGGGTAATAGCTGGTAAGGAAGATGATGGCACAACAGAAATTATAATGGATGATTACTTAAATACTGGTGAAGAAGGCCTAGGAGATAGAGTTAACATTTCTTACAATACTGCAAGTTCAGTAAAAATATATAATCCTAAAGAACAAGGAAATATTGGTTATCAAATTTCTAATGATTTATCTAAATATATTGATACAAGTTATCTAGTAAGCAAGGAAATCGAAGTACCAATATATGCTAAAAATGTAACATACAAAGGAAAACATGAGACAAAAACCTATAAAGTAAGACTATCTGTACCATCAGTATTTGAAATATTTAGTGGTAAGTTAAAAGGAATAGCAAGTTCTTATTGGTTAATTGATTCATCTAAAGAAGAAGAAAATAAAACTTTAATTGAAACTGATGGAACGACACCATTCTATTATAGAGAAACTAATAAGTCAGCAGGAGTGAGATTAAAAGCATATCTTAAAAAGAGTGTTTATGTAAAATCTGATGATTGTACAAATAGTGTTTGTAGAATTGGAAAGTAGTGAGGTGTAAAGATGAGTAAAGAAAAGAAAATAACCTACTTAGCACTGATAATTCTTATTATAGCAGCAGTTATTTATTTCATAACATCACTTCCTAAAACGAGCAAATTTAAGATGCTTGATAGGACAACAGAAATAAATGATGCTAAAAATAAAGGTAATAGGCTAGGTGGTTGGGTTAGAGTAGAGGGTACTAATATTGATATGCCAGTAATTATAACCAGTCCTGGTTTCTATATGGATAAAAATGTTGATGGCAGTTATGGAAAAGTTTATTCAAGACCAGATAATGAAACTAATCATCCTAGTATAGTGTCCCATAACATTAGAAATGTATCGAGAAAACCAATAGTTGGTGATGACACGATGACTGGGTTTGAACAATTAATGAGTTTTATCTATCTAGATTTTATCAAAGAAAATCAATATATTGCTTATACTGATGTTAATGGTAAACAGTCATTATATAGAATTTATGCAGTATCACTTATTGATGATGATCAAAAAGCAACTTATAAAGATACTTATACTGAACAAGAGGAAGACAAATATATCAATCAAGCGAAGAATGAAAGTATGTATGATATAGATGTCGATGTCGATGCAACAGATAGACAAGTAAGTCTTTTAACTTGTACAAGGTTCTATGGTAGTAGTACTTCTTACAGTTTTAAGGTAGATGCAAGAGAATTGCGTGATGGTGAGAAACAGCAACTAGCTAAAGTAAAGACTAATAAAAATTATGAAAAGATAGAAAAACGAATGAAGGAAGGTACAAAAAATGATAAAGCATAGGAAAATAAAATTACTCAGCGTAATTGTAATAGCTTGTATTCTTTTGACACCAGCTACCAAGTCAGCTAGTGATACTTGTCCTAGTGTTGATACTTATATTCAAGAATATTTGAATTTAAATGGTAGTGGTAGCACAGTTGGAGAACGGGCTTATGTTAAAAATGGTGATATTATAACTTACAGTATAAAGCCAGAATATATTAAGTATGTTACTATTTATGCAGGTGAAGATTTAATTACTCCAGATGCTAATGGTAATGTTTCAATTGATATTGCTAAGTATGATGAAAAAGGTGGAGTAGTTTCAATTAACTTTGTATCTCCACCACTTGAAGATAAAAAATCAAAGGATGATTCTAAAAAGGATAATACTAGTGCAACTACTAATTCAGCTATTAAACCAGCTAAAAATTGTAGTGCACAACTTACCCAAACCTTTACATCAGGTGGAGGAAGGCTTGAATTTAATCAAGGTGAGCTTAATGATATTCAAAACTCTTTAAATGAAATTAGTAATTTACAAAAAGAAAATACGACTATCACTCCAGGTTTTGATGATCCAATTAGTGGTGATTTTACTAAAGTAAGTGATCCAACTAAAGCAACTAAATTAATGTGTAAATATGATAAAGATTCAGGTAAAACTGTTCAGAAGTATACACATACTGGTCAAAAAGACACAGGGGATCAATGGTGTAAAGTTACTTGTCGTGAAGATGTAGTAGTTTCTATGGATCCTCCAGTTGTTACTCAATCAGGTATGTGTTTCAGCTATGTAGCAGATATTAAAACTAAATCAGTTTGTAAAGCAGAATATTTAAAACCAGCTCCAGTACTACATTATGGATGTACAGCTCCAAGTTATTGTTCTGGTGGTACAGATAAAGGTGGTCCTAATGAATCATTTGATAGCTGTGTAAATTCATGTGATGGTGGTGAATATACTCAATCTTGTATTGATAAATGTTACACTAAAGTATATGGTTCAACTGATGATGAAGATACTAAAACAACTGAAACAAAATCAACTACTAAAAAAGTAAGTAGTACTACAACTGATACTAAGAAAGATACTACAACCGAAGATAGTGAGAATGAAGGAGTTACTTATCTTAATAATTTAAAAGCTAATTATCAATTTATAGAACCAACAAAATTAGCTTCTAGTTATATTGATATCGGTGGAAGTGTAGGAAAAGTTAGATGTTATACAGATGACGAATTAGCAGTACAAGGTGTTAGTGCAGAAGATGTTTATAACTCAAAGAAATATCTACCTGGTGGAACTTATGCTAATGGCGGCTGGACTCCAACAGCAGGGTACTATTCAATTAATCAAAAAGGAGAAAAAGTATGGCATGCAAAGGGAGGTTGTCCAAGTAAAATTAACTATCATTATTTTGCTTCCCTTGGTAAAACAAGTTTAACACTTAGTGAGTTAAATGGTACATTTAAATTTCCAAGAACAGGTAATATTCATGTATATGCCCCAGATAACGCTGGAGGAGCTTTAAGACGAATTAGTGTTAATGGTGATGCTAATGAATGTCAAGAGTCTTGTGGAACTTCTAGTATGTGTCAAGGCTTAGTTAACGGTTATAACGCTTATGGTACAAATAATAAAGGTCAAACAGTACAAGCTTATGATAAAGATCAAAATATTGTTACTAAAGAACAAGCTAAAATGATATTTGATGCTGAAGTTAAAAAATGGAAAGAAGACCAAAAGAAATGTAAGGCTTCTGCTAATGATTGTACAACTTTAAAGAGTAACTATGTTATTCAAACTAGTGAGATTAGTAAAAACTCTGGAAAAGATTTAGGAGAAAAATATACTTCTAATCAAAATGGTAAGAATATCACTGCTAGCGGTGAAGGCGGCTATACAAGTATGGTTATTAATACTAACGGAAGATGTGTTACTGGTAGTTGTGAAAATAAGAGTAGTGAATACTGTTCTAACTTAGATAGTACTAAAAATAGTAGTGAGTTAGTAACTTACTGTAATGATAAAGAATCTTGTAAGAATTCTGGTACACCAGGATGTAAAAATGGAAACATTTGTTATGACCATCATACGACGATTTCATTCCCTAAGAACTATATGAACGTTAAGACTGGTCAAACAAAAGTAGAAATATCAAAAGATAAATTACCTTACTATGTTTCTCTTGGAAATGCTTATTGTACAAACTTATCTACAAAAGAAGTTAATACTGCTTGGTATGACTATAAATTAGATGATACTAATAAAACAGCAAAACCAGCAGAAAGTAAGATTAAGAAAAATATTACTGCTAAGATTAATGACTACGGAATATTTAAATGGAACTTTGATTTATCTTGTTTCTTTGCTATTAAAAACCCAACTACAGGTGAATGTAATGGAGATGATTGTAAAGAGAAGAAATGTACTGGAACAGATTGTGATGATGGAGTAGAAACCCCATTATCAAATGCTAAAGTACGTTCAGTTGATACAACTGATTTATTCCCTAATCGTGAACCAAGATTTAACTGGAGTAGTAAAGCTAAAAACGTAAGTAACCAAAGTTATAAGATTGATCCAGAGTCATTAGTTAAAGAAATTGAAACTCTTGGTGATGCTGTTTATGATACAGATAAAGAAAATCAAAATGTTGATTATCACATTGTTTTAACACCTATTGATATTAATGATGTAAGAAAATATAACAAAGAAAAGAAGACATATAATGATGCAGACAATGGAACTGGTGTTAATAAAATTGCTGGTGAAAAAGTTTGGGGAGTTACCGTTTACCGTAGTAAACTTCTAGATACACATGGTAATATTGTTAAAAAACGTGGTCTTCTTGGATGTAACAACCAGTCAAGTGCTAATACTTGTGCAACTGAAGGAGGTAAATAAGCGTGAATAGAGCAATGTTAATAATTGGAATAATTATGCTAGCGATGTTTACTTTTGGAGTAATTAATATAGCATCAGACTTCCAGTCTGGAAATGAACTTGATTATTACTTATTAAAAGAAACAACTGAAGCAGCGATGATTGATGCTACAGATATTGGATATTATAGAATGAGCGGTGGATTATATCGAATCGATAAAGAGAAGTTTGTTGAGAGTTTCGTTCGCCGCTTCTCTCAAAATGTTGTTAACACTAGAAATTATGACATCAAGTTTTATGATATAAATGAAACACCTCCAAAGGTTACTATTAAAGTAGATTCTGCTACTTCAGTAGTATTTAATGATGATACTATTCAAATAAGTAATAGACTTACTAGCATAATGGAAACAGATTATGAGACCAATGAATTAACTACTAAACTTGCTAATAGTGGAAAGCTAGATTATAGTAAAATAGATGAAGTCTATACTAAACTATTATCAGCAAGTTAAGAATAGAAGGGAAGGATAAAAATGAATAGTTTTAATGTAGGAATAAAGAAATTTTTTGCCAACAAGAATACAGTTACAGTAGTAGGTGTTGCTCTTGCTATCTTAGTATTATATTTTGGTTATGAGTGGAGAGTAAAAAGCTCTATCAACCCTGTAACTGTTCCTTATGCTTTAAAAACCATCAGTCCAGGAACACAAATAACTGATGAGTTAATTGGAACAGTTGAAGTTCCTCCAGCAATGCTAAAAGGTAATGCATACACTAGAAAATCAGATGTTGTAGATATGTATGCTGCTATTGATACTATAATTCCTGAAGGAAGTTTATTCTATCAAAGAAGTGTTGTAAGTAAAGAAAAATTAAAAACAAATATCTTATCTTATCCAAAGAATTATGTTTTATATAACTTAACAGTTAATATGTCTAGTACATATAGTAACTCTATGGTGCCAGGTAACTATATTGATATTTATTTAAAAGTTATGAACCATGTAGATGAAAATGAAACTGTTACTGAAAATAATGATAAGATTATGGTAGGTAAATTATTAGAAAACGTTAAAATCTTAGGAGTTTATGATAGTAATGGACAAAGCGTATTTGCTAACGTTGATGAAAATAGAACTCCAGCACAAATAATCTTTGCTGTACCAGAAGAATATCACATCTTATTACGTAAAGCATCTTACTTAAGAGCTTATGATTCTGAGATTATTCCAGTACCAACTAATGAAAGCTTAGAGAAGAATCCAGGAGATGTAAAAATATCTAACGAAGACTTAAAGAACTTTATTAATAGAGTAACAGCTATGACTGAAGCAGATCTTGCTCAACAATAGTTAAAGAAAGAGGGAAATAAAATGACTGAATCCATTTTTGATAAGTTAGACTTTGGGGTATTGAAACCACTACTAGATAATGATGATATAACCGATATTTCGTATTGTAATCATGGTCAAGTATGGATTCGTTCTTTAACATATGGTTCACAAAGAACAGAAGTAGCAGGACTTGATGATGCTTTTATGGAGAAACTTGCCTTTCAGTGTTCTAATGTTATGGGAACGACATTCAATAATGCTAAACCATTTCTAGACGCTGAAAGTGCAGAACTTCGTCTTAACTTCGTTCATGAATCAATTGCTACTAACGGAATAGCTGCTGTTATTCGTAAGACACCAGCTAAGATAAGACTTTCTAAAGATAAGTTATTAGCAGAAGATTACTTTACTGCTAATATTCATGATATCTTAATGAAATGTGTTGAAGGTCACTGCAATATCATTGTTAGTGGAGAAACTGGTTCTGGTAAAACTGAGTTTGTTAAATATCTAGCAAGTCATACAAAAGAAAATGAAAAAATTATTACAATTGAAGATACTCTAGAACTTCACTTAGATAAAATCTTTCCTCACCGTGATATAGTTGCGATGAAAACTAATAACGTTGCTAGTTATACTGATGTACTAGTTACTTGTATGCGTCAGAACCCAAAGTGGATTCTACTATCCGAAGTACGTAGTGCAGAAGCAGTTACAGCTGTAAGAAACTCAATATCATCTGGACATAATATTTTATCAACAATCCATGCTGATAAAGCAAGTGCTATTCCTTACCGTTTATATTCACTTTTGGAAACAGATATTGATGTAGATCAATTCTTAACAACTATTTATCGTTATATTCAATTAGGTGTTCATATTAAAGCTTATTATAGTAAACAATATGGAAAATTCCATCGTGAGGTTGATGAAGTAGTAGAGTTTTATGTTGATGAGAATAATAAACCAATAAGTCGTGTTTTGTATCAGAAAACTTTTGGTAAGAAACCTGTTCAAAATATGCCAAGTAAACACTTACTAGAATACCTAGAAAATCAAAATATTAACATTGATAATTTGCTAACTAATCAAGATTCAATGGTTAACTTAGATAGTGAATTAGAAAAGATGGAAACACCTGATACTGAAGAAGTACCTACTGTTAAACCAGTAGCATTAGAACCAGTTAATAATATTAGTGAACAAACTGTTCCTCAACCAATTAATTTGGAAATACCTAAGGAAGCAGCTGTTCAACCACAACCAGTAGCAGTTACTAATAGTGAAGTAACAGTAACACCACAAGTAATACCAGTTGTACCTGAAGTTAGTCAGAATACACAAGGTATTACACCAATGAATAATAATGGGGTAGTAAACCAAACGCCTAATATTCCTAATCAAGTCGTTAGTGAAGTAGTTAGTAGTCCACAGCCAGTTGTACAGAACATTCCACAGATGCCAGTACAAAATGTTGCCACTGTTCAAACAGTAAGCCCTGTTCCAGAACAGAATATTCCATTTCCTAGTGAAGTGTTGTAGAAGGGAGGAAGTATATGGAACTTTTCTTATTAATTATAATCGGAGTAACAGTAGTACTCTATCGAAATTATAAAGGAGAAAACGTCTCAAAATTTTTCTCCTCACAATTCCAAACGGTATATGATAAATTCGCTCCTTATTCTTTCAAAATGGTCAGAGAAAAAGCCAAAGATTTAGGACAAGAGTTTACACCAAGACAATATTTAATGCAAATATTAATGTTAGGTGGCTTTGCTGGAGTTGTATCATATTTATACTTTTACAACGTTGTAATATGTATAGTTTATGTCATTGCTGCTATAGCTGCTGTTCCATATCTTGCTTATTTACGTTGTAAAAGAGTATATAGTGAATTCGTTTTCGAACAAATTCAAGTTTATACAACCAACGTTATTATGGAATTTGCAACTACTCAGTCATTTGTTAAATCACTTGAAGGTGTAAGAGATTCGGGCGTTTTAGAAGACCCTGTCTTATCAGATGTAAATACAATGATTGATATGGCTTATGAACAAGGAGCAATTGATGAAGCTATAAACTTTATGAATGAAAAATATCCATTTTATATTGTAAAAAATATGCATCAGTTATTCTTACAAATTACAAAAGAAGGTGCAAGAGATACTGGTGAAAGTTTGGAGAATATGCAGCTAGATATCGATACCTTAGTTGAAAGTGTATATAGAGATAGAATGGATAGAGCAAACTTCCATAAGAAATTTTTACAATATGGAGTAATATTATACTTACTAGTTATGTTAGTACAATATATGTTAGGTAGAACAAATTATTTAGCACTTATTGAAAAGACTTATGTACAAGTAATATTACACTTTATCATAATATTCAATGCATACTTCTTAATTAAAGGTGAAAAATATTATAATGAGAATGTGGGGGCTGAGTAAAAATGGAAATAGTAATAGTGGCAGTTCTTATAGTTGGAGTTTTAATCTATAATAAAACTATTGATAAAGATAAGTTCATTAAAGATAATGCCCAATATTTTGATCTTTTAAGAGAAGATGATTATAATTTCTTAGTTATGGCTAAATATGGAGATAAAGTTGATAGTGATGTTTTATTTCAAAAAAGAGTAATACTTGGAATTGTAACTATCTTTGTAGTTATGTTTGTTTCAATGAACTCTTTAAGTTTATTAAACATTTTACTAGCAGTAGTTATTGGCTTTTTAGCTTTTAAATATCCTTATATGGGACTTAAAAATTACTATAAAAAACACTTACATAATATTGATGTAATGTTGCCATACTATTTAAAGGGATTAGAAATATTAATTCAGCACTATACAGTACCTGTTGCGATTGGAAAAAGTATTGAAGATGCGCCTGATCTTTTTAAACCAGGACTTAGAAATATGATTGAAAAGATTAATGCTGGTGATTCAACAATTCAACCATATATGGATTTTGCAAATGAATATCCTGTAAGAGATTCTATGCGAATGATGCGTTTACTTTATCGTTTAGGTATTGGTGGACAGGAAAGAAAACAAGAAAGATTATTGATGTTTTCTAAAACAGTGTCTAATTTACAGGCAAAAGCTCGTGAGACTAAATATAAAGAAAGACTTGATCATATGGGTAATCAAACAATGATAATGCTTGTGGTAACTGGTATCAGTGTTATGTTCTTAATCGTAATATCTTTAATGAAAATGACATTTTAAAGAAAAAAGGTTACAAATTATTGATTATTTGTTATAATGTTCATATAGTAGGAAAGGAGAATGATATAAATGAAAGAGGCTACAGGAGAGTTAAATATGACAGTAGTTACTATTGTCCTAATTGGTGTTATAACTGCTTTCTTTGCTTGGTTCTGGCCACAAGTTATTCAACCACAAATTCAAAATCAATGGAATAAGAATGTTAATTCCCAAGTTAATAATATGGGATAAGGAAGTGATAAACAATGCGTGATGCGATTGGTGGAGTATTTACATTACAAATTATTTTAGTTTTTGTATTATTGATTAATGGGTATATGGCATATTCTGTCAATTATACTCGCGCCTTTCGTGTTAAGAATGAAATAATAAATATTATTGAACAGAAGGAAGGCTTTTCGGAAGGTGGCACAGCTGCTAAAGAAATATCATCTTTAGTTAAAAGAGCTGGCTATGGTCTTTCTACCGTTCAACAACAAGCGGTAAGAAACAATAATAATGTTAATGGTTGGTATTGCAATGGTTCAGAAGGTTACTGTGTAAAGTGTACTGATAATACTGGTAATAACAAACTTAATTCAGATGATGCATCTTATCGAGGAGTTTATTATAGTGTAAAGACATATGTCAATATGGATATACCAATTCTTAACCGAATATTTACTGGTTTACCTGATATGTTATCAGTAAATGGTGATACTAAGACTGTATATGCTAAGAATGGATGCAAAGCAATGAACAAATAAAGGAGGGAAGAGTATGTACGTAATAGTTGCAAATGAAGCAAAAGATATGCTATCCCGACTTGATATAGATGTTATGAAAAGTGTAGAGGGAGTTCATACAGCAGATGAGATAGTTTCAATGTTTAAGAACTTCTTTTATGCTAGAATGATTCTTGATGTTACAGCAATTCAAGATTATGATGATGTTACGAATATTCAAAAAATTTCTATAGGTTTGGATGCTGAAAAAATTATACTTGTTTTGCCAAATAATGAAATTTCTACATCTAGTAACTATTTATCTAAAATAATTTCGATGGGTATTTACAATTTTACTACTAATCTAGAAGGTGTTAAATATTGTCTTGATCATCCTAATACTTATAAAGATGTTGCTCATATTCAACAACTTAATACTTTGTCTAGTACAATTAATGAGAAAGTAATGAGTGGTAATAAGATTATTGGTATTAGAAATATTACTGATCATGCTGGTTCTACTACTTTAATATATATGCTAAAAAAAGAGCTTGAACAGTTCTATAATATGGATGTTGTAGCAATAGAGATTAATCGTCATGATTTTCTTTATTTTGGTGATAAAAATATGGTATCAACGACGGATGCTAATTTAATGAGTGAATTAGTTAAACATAAAGATGTATCTGTTATCTTGATTGATTTAAATGATTCTTCTAATGAAGGTGTCTGTGGAGATGTTTTATATTTAATAGAACCTTCTAGTATTAAACTTAATAAGTTAATGCGAAGAAATAGAAAAATCTTTGATGAGTTAAGGGGAAAGAAGATAATATTAAATCAAAGTTTATTAACTAATAAAGATGTTATGGATTTTGAATATGAAGGTAGAACTAAAGTGTTTTACAACTTGCCACCTTTAAATGATCGAGAAAGAAGTACAGTTCTTACTGACTTCTTATCAAAGATAGGTCTTTTAAATAAAACAGAGGAAAAAGAAGACGCCAAGATTTTTGGATTATTCAAACGTTAATAATTGACAAAAATGACTAATTTATATATTATAATAGGTGAGAAGGAGAAATTGATATGGATTTATTAAATTTACAAATATTAGGAAACGTTGCTCCAGTAACTGATCCAGCTTGTCACGGTATGTTATTCTTAGTAAGAGTTATTCGTAAAGGTGTATTTCCTATTTTACAAATTGGTATACCAATTATCTTAATCGTTTTAGGTACACTTGATTTAGGAAAAGCTGTTATTGCATCTGATGAAAAACAAGTTAAAGAAGCACAAGGAAAATTAATCAAGCGTTGTATTTATGCAGTAGCTGTCTTCTTTATAGTTACATTAGTTAACGTTATTTTATCAATGGTAGCAACTACGGCAGGAAATGCTGTTACTGGTATGGAAGATTGGCGTGCTTGTTGGAATGCCGCTGGTAGTAGTGATTAATTTTTGGGAAAGTAGTAAATATAGAAATTGCTATTTTCTTTTTTTTTTGGTACAATAATTATGATTAGTTTGACTTTTATGTACAATAATCTTTTGGAGGCGTTTTTATGAAGAAAAAGAGACTTTTAAGTTCGGTGATACTAGCTTTAATGATAGGCGTTTTTTTAGTACCAAATGGAGTAGAAGCCGCAACACAATGTAAATATAGTTGGACTAGCAAACTTATTGGAACGGATTCGAATGGAGCTACTATGACTGGTGAATTTATTCTTAGTACTGGCGATGATGAAAAACGTTTAACTGTGGCTACTTCACCAATAACATCTAGACCAGCTGAATTTGCTAATAAAAATGGTATAGCATTAAATTCCAATGGTAGCTGTCCTTCTATTAGTATTTATGTCAAAAACACTTCTGGAAGTTTTAAAATTTATAAAAATAAGACTAATTGTATAAATGGTGCATTGACAATAGATAGTAGATGTTCGTCTGACTTAAAAGGTACAAAGTTAAGTGGTAATACTTCTAATTCTAATGCAAATAATTCAGGAATTCAGTTTGAACTTAGTTCATCTTCAAATAGTGAATGTAAATATACAAGAAAAATCGTTAATTCTGCTACAAATGATACTTTGTCAGCTAGAAATATAACAATAAAGAAAAAAAGTAACAATAAGGTTTCTGGTAATTGTACAACTGCTGGAGGTGGATCTTGTACTCTTTCTGTTGATGTGCCAAATAAGTTTTATAACAATAATACTTTTACTTGTCCAAAATATATTTATACTAGGTCAAAAGCAGTTGGGAAAGAGGGCGTAAATTTTAATACAACTGTATATGATACTGGTGGGGAAACTGATAATAACAAATCTACTACAAATGAAAATGGTGAGGTAGTTGATAGTAATAGCAACAGCAATAATAAAACTTTTAATAATAATGCGACTTTAGATGGGTTAAATCAAAAATATGATAATTGTAGTCAATTAATTGATATGTCAGAAGGTAAATTTGGGTGGTTGCTTCAAAAAATACTTAACTATATTAAGATAGCAGGACCTATACTTGTTGTTTTATTAAGCGCGGTTGATTTTATCAAAGCAATGGCTTCAAGTGATGAGAATGTATTTAAAAAAGCTCAATCTAGATTAACAATTAGATTAATAGCTGCGTTAGCATTATTTTTAGTTCCATCGCTTGTTCAATTACTACTTGGTTTGATTAATGGTATATCAAATCCAACTTGTGGTTTAAAATAGTAAGGAGTTGATGTAAATGATAGGAATGTGGGAAAGCACTGATCCAAGTATTGGTAGTGATCTTATACGTGATTTTTGTGGAGTTTTTGATGGTATTGGTGTTACTATGTTGGGAGGAATTTATAAAATATTCTTCTTAGTAGCTAATGCTACCATTATAAATGGTGATGTAATCAAAGTGTTTTATTCAAGAATTCAACTCATTTTGGGAATATTAATGATATTTAAACTTGCTATGTCAATTTTAAATATCATTATAAATCCTGATATCATAAAAGATCAAAAACAAGGCGCTGGCAAAATTGTTACTAGGATAGTTGTTGCTTTGTTTATGCTTACGCTTGTTATACCAATAAATATTCCTAATGCTACTGATAAAAGTCTAAATGCCTATATAAATGATCATGGTATACTTTTTGGCTTTTTATATAAAGCACAGGATTCTATTTTATCAGAAAACATACTTGCTAAATTAATTCTAGGTACTTCATCGAGTGGAAGTGATAGTATGGATGTAAATAATCTGAGTGATATTGGGAATTCTATGGCTTCTACTGTTTTGAAGGTGTTTGTAAGAATTAATGTTTATGATGATACTAAACCAGCTTGTGACAATGAAGATGAAGGTGACCCTTGTCCAAATACAGTTTGCCCTGAAGTCGTAAATGCAGTGCAGTATGCTGAAGAAAATATAGATCCTCAAGTTATCATATTTCACCTTAATGATGCTTGTGGTGGTTTAAAAAGACTTTCATCTCAACAGGAAAGATATGCTTTTGCTTATACACCAATAGTTGGGGCACTAGTTATGATTATTATGACGATTATTATAGCTGGTTTTACGATTGATATAGCCGTTCGTTCTATTAAGCTTGCTGTTTTAAGGTTAGTTGCTCCAGTTCCAATTATTTCTTATATTAATCCTCCAAAGCAAGGCGGTGGAGCATTTGATAATTGGACTAAATCATTAATTTCAACATATGTTGATTTATTTGTTAGACTTGCTATTGTTTATTTTGGATTGTTTATGATTCAAGCAATTATGAATGGTGGATTAGATATCTTCGGCAGTGGTGTAGATGGAATATCTTTTTCTACTGGTGTTGCCTTTATCTTTATTGTTTTAGGTATCCTTGTCTTTATGAAACAAGCACCACAATTTATTAAAGATATATTGGGTGTTAAAGGAAAACCAATGGGAAATGTTGGACTTTCTAGCTTATTAGGTGGAACTGCGGCTTTCCTTGGAGGAGCTGGTTTTGCTGGAGCAGGAGCAGCTGCCTTAGGTAACTTTAATGCTGCTAGCGAAGCTGCCGCTCAAGGAAAACCAATGCCAAATGGCTGGGTAGCTGGTCGTGATCTTGCTGCACAGCTTAAAACTGGTGATTCAAAATCACGTGGTGGAATTATGAATGCTGCTACACAAAGACTTCAAAGAGCTTCTGCTACAAAAATTGCTCGTAGGTATGGAGTTACTGCAACAGGTGTTGAAACTGCTAAGAAAAATATGTATGATGCTCAAGCTAAAGCTGCAAAATCTAAGGATTTATATGATCGTTTCTTAAAAGGAAATGCTAGTAATACTGAATTGGCACAAATTGCTGCTATGAATGGAATTGATTATAATGCTCGTACTGGTACATTTGCTAGTGAGACAGAAAAAGCAAAAATGCAACAGGCTTTATATAATAATCAAGCAGCTGATGCTAAGGCATCTGCTAAAGCAGAGTCACTATATAAAGAAGGAAAAGGATTTGCTGATTCTCATAGGCTTAGTCCAACATTTGAGGAAGAGCATAGAAGAAGTTGGCGAGAAGCACTTCCAGGACATACTCGAAGTGATATGTATAATGCCAGAGGTAGATCTACAGCTCATCAATCAATAGCAGATAGAATTATCGGAAGTCCTGAGGATTGGAGTAATGCTCCTAATTCTAGTACTAATCCACGTGTTGATAATAGATGGGATCCAAATGGTTCTCGTAATATAGATAATAATGAATTGTATGAAAATCCTTGGGCACCAGCTCCACCAGGTTCAGGCGGAGGCCCTGGTCCTGGTGGCGGTGGTCCTAGACCTTAATGTGTAAAGGAGTGTGACTAGTTAATGAATTATTTAATACCGGCTAACACTAAGAAAGGTGAATTAATCTTAGGAATATTTAGAGGTAGCGATTTGATATTATTCGGAGTTGGTATACTACTAACATTAATCTTGTTAGTTAGTATGCCGATGAATGATACTATGGAGGTTGTCCTTGTTATACTTCCTGCTGCTGTTTGTACCTTCCTGATTATTCCTGTTCCTAATTATCATAATATGTTAACAATAATCTTAGAGTGTTATGCCTTTGTAACTAATAGACAAAGATATGTATGGAAAGGTTGGTGTGTATCAGATGGCAAAGAAAATAGGTAGTTCTTATACCGAAGACTGGGTACCAGTTGAATCGATTCAAAATGGTATGATTGTCTGTAGTGATAAGAATAAAGTAACAGGAGTTAAAATTGCTCCGAGAAATATCTTTATCTTGGATGCGCAAGCACAAGATAATGTCTTAATCAGTTTGAAAAACTTTTATAATATGATTGATTTTGAATTTTGGTTGGTAGTAGCAGATCGACCTGTTGATATATCTGTTTATATGTCACAGTTACAACTTTTATATAATGATACACCATCTCCTGCTATTCGTAAGATAATAATGCAAGATATTGAAAAGGGTAATACTTTTATGAATAATAGTATTGTTGATACAGAATATTATGTATTATTTAAAGATAAAAATCCTGATAACCTTCAAAAGAGAATTCGTCTTTTAATAAATGGTCTTGCTAGTTGTGGACTTAATGCTTCTCAAGTTAGTAATGATGATTTAAGACTAATTCTTGATAACTTCTTAAATGGAGGTAAAACAACGGAGTTTGGGACGGTGATGCCATTATGAGTATAAGTTTAAAAAGTCAAATAGCACCTAAGGGTTTGCATTTTAATCCGAGTGATTTCTTTATAAGTGATAAGTATGCTACTATTTTAACAGTAGTGTCTTATCCTAAATATATAGCACCTGGTTATTTATCAACTTTGACCTCTATGAGTGGAATTAAAATTGTTATTAAACATCTTCCAGTTCCATTTAGTATGATGTCTAAAATGATTAATAGACAGATTGCTGATTTAAGAGAAAAGTATCGTCAAGAAAAAGACCAAACTGCTAAAGAAAAGATTAGACAGGATGCTGAGAGTTTAGAGTATTTCGTTTCTATGCTTGCTTCTAGTCAATCTAAGATTTTTGATTTTCAAATGCATATTATGATTACGGCTGATACGAAAGAAGAACTAGAACTTAAGAAAGTTAATGTTAAGAATTATCTAGATGCGATGGAGTTACGTGCTATTTCTCTTCGTTTTGAACAAGAAAAAGTACTTAAAAGTATTATTCCAATTTTCCCATCTCAAGATGTTGAACAAAGAATTGGTACCCCAATTCCTTCTCCAACAATAGCTGCTATGTATCCTTTTATCTTTGATAGTATAAAAGATCCTGGTTTATCAGTTTTATTAGGAGTTGATTTCTCTGGTGGTGTAATTTTATTTAACCAATTCTTATATCAAATTAGAAAAGAAAATAATAGAAATAATGCTAATATGATAATACTTGGTACTTCTGGAAGTGGTAAAAGTACTGCTGCTAAGTTGATTTTAAGAAGTCATATTAGAAATGGTTGTCAGATAGTAGCGATTGACCCTGAAAACGAACTTGAAGAAATTACAAGAACTTTTGGTGGAGATACAGTTGATATCGGTAAAGGTGGTCAGTTTGGATTAATTAACCCTCTTGAAGTTATTATTGATGCTGATGAAGAGGAAATTAAACAAGGACTTGGTTATACTGTTTTGACAAGGACTTTACAGTCTTTGAAAGCTTTCATGCGATATTATGATCCATCTATCACAGAAGATGTTTTAACAATGTTCAGTGAAGTAGTTCAAGATACTTATAAACGATTTGGTATTGACTTTGATACGGATTTTTCACATTTTACTAGTAATGATTATCCAACATTTACAGATGTTTACGCTACTATTAAAGGACGTATTTTATCAATGCCTGAACAAACTCATGAAAAAGATATCTTACAAAGATTACAGTTGAAAATTAAGCCATTAGTTACAGAACTTAAATTCTACTTTGATGGAAAAACAACTATTCGTAAAGATAGTGACTTTATGGTATTTAATATTAAAGAGTTGATGAATTCAGAAGGAAATACTAAGAATGCATTATTCTTCAATATTTTACGTTTTGCTTGGGGTCTATGTCTTGATACTAGTGTAAATACAATATTGATGGTTGATGAAGCTCACGTATTATTAGGTGCTAATAACGAACTAGGAGCTGATTTCTTAGCACAAGTACAACGTCGTGCTAGAAAATATAACACTGGTACAATAATTATTACTCAACAACCAAGTGATTTCTCAGATCCTGCAGTTATTACTCAAGGTAAAGCAATCTTTGATAACTCATCATATTACCTTGTTATGGGATTAAAGAAACAAGCGGTTGATGATTTGTCATTATTAATTGACTTAAATGATAACGAACGTGATAGTATCAAACGATATTCTCAAGGTGAAGCATTGTTTGTCTGTGGAAATAGACGTATGCGAATAAATGTTGTTGTTACTAAAGAAGAATTAGAATCATTTGGTGATGGTGGAGGATTTTAGAAGTAGTTAGGTGGTGAAGAAAAGATGAACCAAAATAATAATGGACAAAATAATTTAGGAAATAATAGAAATGTTCAAAATCCTAAGCAAGGTGTTCCAGGTGGTAGTCAGAATGGTTCATCTTTTCTTAATGATACACCTTCTACTGGTGCTTTTCAAAGAAGAGAACCAAGTGGTGGAGGTAGAACTCCTGCTCACTCATCATCTTCTTTTCAAGATAGTTTAAATAGAAAACCTAATTCATCATTTAAGGATGATGCAAAAAGTAAAGCGATTGATAAAGCTGCTAATTTTATCCCTGGAGTAGGGCAAGCAAAGAAATTAGCTGATTTAAGTAATAAAGCCAATAATGCTTTAAATAATATTAGGGCTAATAAAGGTCCACAGTTACCACCAGGTAATGGAAATGGTGGTGCTGATAATGGTAATCGTCGTAATAATGGAACAATTCCAAGAGATAATAATGGTTTTGGTAGACCTTCTCTCTTACCGCGTAGAAGAAGTCTTTTAGATAGAGATGAACCTGATGATGAAGGTGAAAATGAGGAAGAAGCAAGTGGAATATCTAGCTTAACAGGTAGACAAAAAAGAAATAATAATAGTGGTAGTGGATTTTCCTTTTTAGCTAGAGGATTTTTAAGAATGTCTCCATTATTAAAACTCTTTTTAATAGTTCTTGCTACGTTGTTTCCTTTTCTTATTTTCTTTATGGCAATGTCACCATTACTTGTGACAAACAGTACATCAGCAATTGGTATATCTGATGGTAACAAGGATTATAAGGCAAATGAACAAGAAAAGAAATTTCAGGAAAGAGTAAATGAAGTTCAATCTGATTATGCTAGTGATGGTAAGAGTTTTGAGGCTAAATATATTGGAGCAGTTTATACTATTCTTTCGACTTACGGAAATGGCTATGCTTATAAAAACATGACAAAATCCAAAATTGAAGAAATAGCAGATTTAATGTTTGATGAAAATAATTCATTTAGTGAAGATACTTTTAAAAATAATTTAATTAATAATTACTTTCCAAGTAAAATTCCTGGCAAAAGTAAAGAAACATATAAAAGATACGTAGATGATATGTATGAAATACTTAAATTTTATGATAGTAAGAAAAAATCAAATACTAGTACTGCTAATGGTGTAACAGGAGCGGTATGTACTTATACTTTTCCAGGTATTAATGCTGAACAGTATGGTACAGGTATAAAGAATCGTTCTATTAATGCTACTAATATTATGGTTAGACTTATGTCTGCTGGTGGTATTTGTGATGGAACTTATGGTGTACCGATTGAAGGGGAAGAACTTGTTCCACTTGAAAAGTATGCTCTTGGTGTTGCTTATGCTGAAATTGGTGAATCATCACCAGAACAGGCTTTTAAAACACAAGTAATTGCTGCTAGAAGTTTTGCTCTTGCTGTTCCAGATGCTTCTGGTAATACAGGTGGAAGAAAACTTTATGAAGAAAATGGTCAATGGATTTTACAAATATCTAACTGTGTTACTGATCAGGTTTATTGTGATCCGGATAGAGGTTGTAGTGTTAATGGTTCTAGTAGTAATCAAAATCTTGTAATGCATAGTGGTACAGATACTGCTTCTACTAAACACTTTGATCCATTACCTGCTGATGCCCCCCAAAGACAATGGGCTGCTGAAGTAGCTGGTAAAGTTGCTTTAGATAGTTCTGGTAATCTTTATCAAACTAACTTTTTAAATACTGACCAGAATGCTTGGATTTCTATGGCTAAACAGGGAATGGATTATACCGAAATTATTATGAAACATTATCCTAATGTAGCTTCTATCAGTGAAAGTAATTGTGTTGATTCTTCTAGTAGTGCTGCTTCTGGTAATTATGTTGCTTGGAAACAAACTGATTCACAGTGGAGTAGTATAGTATTAGGTGGTGGAACAGATCAAGACCGTTCAATTGGTAAGATTGGTTGTCTTGCAACAAGTATTTCAATGTTAGTCGCTAAGAGTGGAGCAGTTGATAGTATTACTAACAGTGATTTAAAAGCAAACTTTAATCCAGGTACTTTCGTAGAAGCGATGAATAAAGTTGGTGGATTTGATTCAGCTGGAAAATTACAATGGTATAAAGTTTCATCTGTAGCTCCTTCGTTTAGTTATTCTGGTTCAACTAGTTTATCTGGTCTTACTAAGGATGAAAAGCTAAAAACTATTAAAGAAAAAACAAGTCAAACTAATACTTATTGTGTTCTAGAAGTTAAAGGTGGTCAAGGAGAACACTGGGTTGCAGTTGATAGTGTTAGTGATAGTGGCGTTAAAATGATGGATCCTGGTAGTAAAGCTACTGATTTATGGAAACAATATGATTGGAATAAAACATCTAAAATTAATTGTTTTAAGAAAAGTTAGGAGGGAAATGTAATATATGAAAGAAAAAAAACTTAGATATTATGTTATATTTTCTCTTCTAATTGTTTATTTAATCTTGATGTTTATCTTTTTCCTATATCCTAGTTATAAAGATAAACATAATAAAACATCAATTATTGTAAATAAATCAGCTAAGTGGTACTATGAGGATGGTAAATGGAAAGATATGACAAAAACTAACCAGTATAATTGGCAAGAGTTTGATATTTATCAAGATGGGAGTTTTTTAGGTAAGCATTATCTTTTATATAATGATAGATGGTATATCTTTGATAAAGATAGAAACCCAATTAAACAAGAAGGGGTTGATATCTTTGCTATTAAAACTAATCAAAAATATAGTTATGGTGATTTTATCTTAGAAGATGTATCTGATGAAGATGAAAAATATATAAGAAAAGTTTTGGAAGATAACGATATTAATGCTTTATCATTTACTAGTGAAAATGTTATTAACTTTGATTTAGATAGTGATGGTAAGTTAGAAAAGTTAATTGTTATATCTAATGCTTTTACAACAGAGTATGCTAAAGATTTATTTAATTTTATCTTTGTAGTAAAAGATGATAAAATAAGTATAATAAAGAAAACTATAAATACTTACGATAAGTTATATAGTATGTGTAAAGATTATGTTGCTTATCTTGCTGATTTAACAGGACAAGGAAAATATTCTATAATAACTGGTTGTGGTTATTATAGTAATCGAAAAGATTGTATTGAAATGTATCAATTAAAACGAGGCAAATATATTAAAGTTAAATCGTGTGATAAAACAAGTGAATAATGATTGAACAATTTGACTTTTTAGTATATAATATGTTTCAAAAAGAAAGAAGGGCTTTAGATGAAGTTAAAATTTCGTGCGGATAAAGATGATTTAATTATATTTGGTGTCTTTGCTGTTTTCTTATTATATATAATAGCGATTGGAATTGTTAATTTACATACTTTTGCAACAGAAGGGGTATTTAGTGGGTTTAATCCACTTCCTGCTTTTGGACCAGAGTTCTTGTGGATGACACTTCTAATTTATATTGTAGCTTTAATTGGTATGCTTTTAAGTGTTAAATCATATTTCTTTGAAATGGAAAAAGGTTTTGGAATTACTACGGAAAAGAAAGATAAAGGTTATTCAAGATGGGCTAAAGATAAGGAACTTCAAGAAGAATTAAAAGAAGTTTCCTTAAAAGCTGATACTGCTACTGCTGGTGGAGTTCCACTTATTTTAAAAGATGATGTTGCTTGGGTTGATAATAGTGAATATCATACTTTAGTAATTGGTGCTACTGGTTCTGGTAAAACACAAACAGTTATTAAACCAACAGTTAAGTTACTTGCTAAGAATGGTGAATCTATGATTATTACTGACCCTAAGGGTGAAATTTACGAAAGTACTGCTTCTATGCTACGTGACAAAGGTTATGATGTCCAAGTATTGAATTTCCGTAATCCACAATCTGGTAGTGGTTGGAACCCTTTAACTTTACCTTATCATATGTATAAGTCTGGTAATCAAGATAAAGCGATTGAGTTACTTGATGACTTAGCTTTAAATATCTTATATGATTCATCTAATGCTAATGCTGACCCTTTCTGGGAGAAAACCAGTGCTGATTATTTTTCTGGAGTAGTTTTAGGTTTATTTGAAGATGCTCAAGAAGATGAAATTAACCTTAATAGTGTTAGTTTAATGACTACTGTTGGTGAAGAAAAATTTGGCGCTAGTACTTATATTAAAGAATACTTTGATGCTAAAGACCCAGCTAGTGCAGCAGCAATTAATGCTTCTAGTACTATATCAGCTCCAACAGAGACTAAGGGAAGTATTTTATCAGTATTTAGACAGAAGATTAAGCTATTTGCTTCTCGTGAAAACTTATCAGAGATGTTAAGTCATAGTGATATAGATTTAGCTGGTATTGGTAAGAGAAAGACTGCTTTATTTATTGTTATTCAAGATGAAAAAACTACTTACCATCCATTAGTTACTATTCTTTTGAAACAATGTTATGAAACACTTATCGATGTTGCTCAAGCTAATGGTGGAGCTTTACCAGTTAGAACTAATTTCTTATTAGATGAGTTTGCTAATATGCCTAAACTAAAAGATATGACTACAATGATTACAGCAGCACGTTCAAGACATATGCGTTTTACGATGATTATTCAGAACTATGCACAGTTAAACCAAGTATATGGTAAAGAAGAAGCTGAAACAATTCGTGGTAACTGTGGTAATATTATTTACTTAATATCAGCAGAAATTGCTGCTCTTGAAGAAATCTCTAAGATGTGTGGTGAGGTTAAGAGTAAAAAAGATGATAAAACAGCATCAACTCCACTTGTTACCGTATCAGACTTACAGAGAATGAAACAATTTGAAACAATTATTCTTCGTATGCGTAAACAACCATTTAAGACAAAAATGACTCCAGACTTTAAGATTGATTGGGGAAAAACTTATCCAAAAGCAGTTTTTGCAGAAAGAGAAAAAATACCAGTTCATACTTTTGATATAAAAACATTCGTCAAAGAACAAAAGAAGAAAAAATTACTTGAAATGATGAATTCAGCAGATATCGGTGCTCCAAGTGATGGTGGAAGTATTCCATCATTTGTACCACCAAACTTATTTGCTAATTCAAATAAACCAGAACCAAATCCATTTAATATGGATACACCTCGAAAGATGCCAATTAATCAAGCTTTAGAACCTAGTAAAAAAGAACCACCTATGCCTAATTTTGATGTTGATGAATTGGTTAAGAAGATAGATGCTAAAATAGCAGAACTTGAAAAAGAAGAAGCTTTAGCAAAAGCAAAAGAAAAGATGGAGAGCAAGAAAGTAGAAGAAGCAAGAACAGTAGAAGCACCGAGAGCAGAAATTAAACCAAAAGTAAATCTTAATTTAGATGATAATAATGATACTGATGATGATTTCTTTGATGACTTTTTTGATTAGTAGGTGAAATATGTTTAATAGATTTAATAATTTAGGAAAAAAAATACGAACTGAAGAAGAGGAAAAGGATACTTCTAAAAATGTAAGTGCTACCCCAATATCTGATAAAGAAAAAGCCCGTAAGAAACTATTAAAGATAGTGGGAATTATTTCTATTGTTTTAATTGTTATTTTCTTAATAATTTTAGTGGGAACTATGCTAGTAGGAACAACTTATACTTTTGACCAAATGGAACTTGAATTAAAAAATGCCGCAATAAAGTATTATCAAGTACAAGATGCTTTACTTCCTGCTAATGAAGGAGAAAAAAGTGAAGTAGATGCTGCTACTTTATCAAGTGATGAATATAAGTTAATGAAACCTCTTAGTAAAATGCGAAAAAATACACAATGTTCTGGTACCGTAGTTGTTCAAAAAATAAATAATGAATATATTTACACACCATATCTTGATTGTGGTAATAGTTATAAAACTAAAGAGCTATTTAATGCTGTAAAAGATGAAAATAAAACAGTTGCTAGCGGTAACGGTTTATATGAGATGAATGGTGAATTAGTTTTTAGAGGGGATAATGTTAATAACTATGTTAAGTTATCTAAAGGATTATTCAGAATCATTAAGATTACTAGTGAAAATAAAATATTATTAATACCAGAGTTTGAAGAATATTATTATAATACTTGGGATGATAGATATAATACAGAACTTGGTTATAGTGCAGGAATAAATGATTATAGATTAAGTCGTATTAAAGATACACTTCTTGATATCTATAATGGTAATATAAGTAAATTTATATTACTTGATGAGACAGATAAACAAAAACTTACTACTTACTCATTATGTGTTGGAAAAAGAGGTAAGAAGGAAACAAATAATACCTCAGAAGTTGAGTGTGCTGATAAGGTAGATAATCAGATGATAGGTTTATTAACAGCAAGTGATTATATGAATGCTTCAACTGATGCTAATTGTACAGCAACTACTTCAAAATCTTGTCAGAACTATAATTATTTAAAAGTTAAAGATAGTAATTATTGGTTAATGACTACTTCTAATGAAAATACTGCTATTGTATATTATATCAATAATGAAGGTTATATTGCAGAATCTAATGCATCAAGTCTTAGTATGATTAGACCTACTATTATGTTAAATAATAATGTAATGATTAAAGGTGGTAAAGGTACAGAAAGCGATCCATTCATTTTAAAATAAAAGATATTAAAAGTCATATTTAATTATGGCTTTTTTACGTGTATAAAGACGAGTAATGTTAAAAATATTAAGACTAGTCAAAAAAGTCTTTGAAGATATAAAATAAGGAATGACTTTTGGTCATTTTTTTTGTATATCTAGCAAAAAAGGAGCCATACTATCAATAGGTGAATAAAATGAAAGAGAAAAAATATCAAGGAATAGTTGAGAGACATAAACCTAGTGAAGAAAAAGGGAAGTTTGCTTTGATTGCTTTTTTAATCGGTGGATTAGTAGGAATGATTGGTGAAGGACTGATTTGTTTTTATGTAAAAGTATTATCAATTTCTAGAAGTGATGCTTCAACTTATATGATAGTAACCTTAATATTTATAGCATCATTATTAACTGCTCTTGGAGTATTTGATAACTTAGTTAAGAAAGCTAAATGTGGACTTATTATTCCTATAACTGGCTTTGCTCATTCAATGACTAGTGCTGCGATTGATTATAAGAAAGAAGGCCCTATCTATGGAATAGGTAGTAATATCTTTAAATTAGCAGGATCAGTTATTCTATATGGAATTGTTTCTTCTTGGGTATTTGGAATGATTCGTTATGGAATCGAGGTGTTAAAATGATTCTAAGATTTAAAAACGTTTATGTTAAAGAAGCTGCAACTGTAGCAGGAGTTTATGAATCGAAAGGACCACTTAGTAATTATTTTGATAAGAAGTATCGGAAAGATTTATATTGTGGTGAAAAGTCTTTTGAACAAGCTGAAGTAAAATTACTAGAGGATAGTTTGAAACTAGTTCTTAAAAAAACTAACTTAAAAGAAGATAATATTGACTTAGTAATAGCAGGTGACCTGTTAAATCAAATAACTTCTTCTTGTTACTCATCATTAAAGATTAATAGTCCTTTTCTCGGTATCTATAGTGCTTGTGCTACTAGTGTTGAAGGAATATTACTAGCATCATCCCTAATAGAAGGTGGTTTTGTTAAAAATGTTATAGCGGCAACTTCTTCACATAACATGTCTAGTGAAAAACAATTTAGAAATCCGACAGAATATGGAGCGCCGAAACCAAAGACAGCTACTTTTACAGCAACAGGTGGAGCTAGTATTTTACTTTCTGATGAACCTAGTAAAGTAAAAGTAACAGAAGGCGTAATTGGTACAATGGTTGATTATAATCAAAAAGATCCCTTAAATATGGGAGCAGCAATGGCTGGAGCAGCGGCTCATACTTTAGCAGAATATTTTAAAGAGAGTAAATATAAACCAGCAGATTTTGATTTAATTTTAACAGGTGACTTAGGTAGATATGGTAAAGAAATATTAAAAGACTTTATGAAGGAAGAATATAAGATTGAGTTAGGAGCTAATTATAATGATTGTGGAACAATACTGTATGACTTAGATAGGCAAAAAGAGGTGATGGCTGGTGGTAGTGGACCAGTTTGTAGTGCACTAGTTGCTTATTCTAAAGTTTTAAATTCTTTAAATAAAGGTGAATATAAAAGAGTATTATTAGTAGCAACAGGAGCTTTATTCTCACCAACTTTTGTTTATCAAAAGAAACCAATTTTATCAATAGCACATTTAGTATGTTTGGAGGCGATTTAAATGTATTTTCTATATTCATTCTTATTCTGTGGAACTATTTGTTTAATAGCAGAACTTATTCTCGATAATACTAAACTTACTCCTGGCCATATAACTAGTATCTTTGTAGTAGTAGGAGCAGCCTTAGATGCTTTTGGAATCTATGATTACTTCATTGCTACTTGTGGAGGAGGAACACTGGTACCAATCACATCTTTTGGACATTCTCTTATTCATGGAGCTTTAGCAAAAGCAGAAACATTTGGTTTCTTAGGACTATTAATGGGAATGTTTGATCTTACAGCATCAGGAATAACTTCAGCAATAATATTTTCTTTTATTTTCACTTTATTCTTTCAAGCAAAAGATTAAAAAATTGGTAAGTAAAATATCTTGTATCTTTATAATAAAGAATGCGTACAATACTTTAGTTGAAAAGAAACACTTTTTTCTATTTAAATTATGGATTACCTCAGTATAAAAAGAAACTTTTTGTATTGACTAAAGTATCTAATAAATTATTTTATTTATAGGTGCCTTTATATATTGATATAAACTTGGGATATCATTATGTTTATTTTTTAATTATTAGAGTTGGAAATAGATAAAAAACTTCATTTAATGTAAATAATATAGATAAGGAGGTACTTATGCTAACTTATCTATTTTTATCATTATTTATCACTAATGTCTATGCTGAAACAGTAGAAACTCCATATCTAATAGCAGATACTTCTACTGCTAAAGAAAGAGAAATAATAAAAGAAGAAGATTTATACTATTTAAGGAAAGAAGGGAAAACTAGCAATAATTACTATAGTAGTAAACCAAAAAACTATGATACTAAAACAGACATGTTTATCTATGATAAGTATAGTAAATATACAACTAAAGAAATCAATAGTCCTGATTACTTAAAAGAAGAGATAACTTACTATCATTATTTGGAACTGGAAAAAATTAATTATCTAAAAGTATTAACTAGTAGTGATATAACTATTTTAGATATAAAACTTAATAATAATAATATTAAATCTAATAACAATACTTATTACTTTAATAAAAGTAAGATAGAAGATAGTATTTTAGAAATAAAATTAATGGTATTAGAAAACTCTAGTAATAACTATTTATTAATAGAAAACGATGATGTCTATCTAAAAGGAAAGATAAAGTTAAAAGAAAAAGGGGTAGTAACTAAGAAGATAAGACTAGTTAACTATTTAACTAAATTAAAAATGAATAAGAAAGTAAAAGTTACTACTAATTATAATGATTTACCATATTATAAGTTACTTAAAAAAGAGAAGCTATATAGGTATAGAAGAAAACTATATAAATATAAAAAGAATGATACATTATTAACTAGTAATAGAGTCTTAGATGGATATAAAGTAGATAGAGTAGAAAAGATAAATAGAATATATCGAAAAGAGGTATTTACTTTCTATGATAATATTAAACTAGATTATTTAGATTGGGATAAGATTTTAGTAAGTTCAACTGTACCTTTAAAAGAATTAAAACTATATAAGAGTAAAGAGTGTGGAAAAATGAAATTAAAGCTAGTATATAAAACTTTTAGTTATCTAAAAAATATAGACTTTACATGTTCTTAAAAAAAAGAAATTCTACTTTTGTCGAATGGATTGTCTTTTTAAAAATATATAAGTATTCTTTAGGGGAAAGGAGGAGGTATGGACGAGTTACTCTTAAAGTATGATAAGTTAATCTATATGATGGCTAATAAATATAAAAACTATGCTAGTATAGATGATCTTTATCAAGCAGGATGTATTGGACTAAAAGAAGCATTAACTCATTATGATGAAAGTAAAGGAAGTGATTTAACTAGTTATATTTGTCTTTATATTAAAGGAGAGATGCTAAAAGAAGTCAGTAATAGTAGAGAAATAAGAGTAGGATATGATGTTTATAACTTTTCAAAGAAAGTAAAGGAGGCAAGAGATTATTTAACTCAAGAGTTTGGAAGAGAAGCAACTAATTATGAAGTAGCATACTACATGAATGAGAATATAGAAAAGATAGAGATGGTTGCTAGAGTAAGTATGCCAGTTTATCATTTAGATGATAGGAATGAAGATAATTTATCTTTATATGATAAAGTTAGTTATGTAGAAAAAGCCTTTGATACTGATATCTTAGATTTAAAAAGTGCTTGTGATAAACTTAATTCTTATGAGAAAAGTTTAATCAATAATAGATACTATCTTGATAAGACACAACAAGAAGTAGCAGAAAGTCTTGGTATTAGTCAAGTAAAAGTAAGTAGAGAGGAGAAGAAGATTTTAGAAAAATTAAGGGTTAGTTTAACGAGTAATTAATTTACATCTATAGGTAGAAATGATATAATTTCATTAAGAAATGAGAGATGTGTATGGATAAAGATTATCAAATGATAGATCATTCTATTAAGATAAATAAAGAAGAATTACCTAAACTTTTATAAAATATAATTAAAGATTTAGAAAAATATGATAAGGAAGGTAATATGGAAATGTATGATGGCTATTCTTCTGGCTTTTATGCTGTAGCAAAAAACTTTTATGCTGAAGGGGTTATTAGTGAAAGTGTTTTTAAGCAATTAATTAGGAAGTATAGAGGTGATTATTAATGATTGAAAATTTTAATAATTTAAAAGAAAGTGGCATCCGTTATGGTGGACATACTGGTAATAAGTTAGGAGTAGTTATAGATGGTGAAAATTGGTTTTTAAAATTTCCAAAGTCGACTAGGACTTTAAGAAAAAAAGTTGATATGTCTTATTCTACATCACCACTATCAGAATATATTGGTTCTCATATATATGAATCTATTGATATTCCAGTGCATAAGACAATGTTAGGGGTAAGAGATAATAAACTAGTAGTTGCTTCTAAAGACTTTAGAAATGATATAAGTAAGATTACCTTTGAAGATTATAATTCCATTTATAATATTTATGTTTCTGGGTTGGATGAGAAGCTTTCTTCTATTACCTCAAGTTCTAATCATACAGTTGATTTGAACGAAATAATGATTGTTATGGAAAATAATCCGCGATTTATTAATACTAAAGGGTTGAAAGATAGATTTTGGTATATGTTCATTGTTGATGCTTTGATAGGAAATAATGGCAATTGAGGAGATTTAATAAGTAATGATTTAGGATTAGATAAATTGAGAACTCTTTATTATGGTAAGAACTGCTTAGTGAAAACCAAAATGGCTGATGGTAAAATAATAATTTAAAATTGTATTGGAGGAAAGTAATATGAATATTATAAATAATAATTTAGATAATTTTGCAAATATGATTGTTCCTATTGAGGATGATATAATATTAAAAATTGCTCAACTTGCTTTTAAATGCAAAAAAGATACGGAACGTTTTAATTTAAGAGATGAAATATATACTTCAAAGTATAGTGGCACTAATTTAGAACAATCTGAATCTCAACTAGAACAAATTTTACAATCACAATTTGGTAGCAATGTTAGAACTGAAAATCAGAATAAAGAATACAAATGGGTAAAAATCAATACTCAAAATATGGGAGAAATAAGTAATAGATTTTATATAGCACCAAATCCACAAAAAATGCATGAGTTGGTAAAATGGTTAGTAGAATCTTTTGATTCTCAAAATGTGCCCGTTAGGTTTAAGTATCAACTAACAACTGGAATGGAACAATGTGATAGAATAATTATTTATAGTGATGAACAACATAAGAAACAGGTTGAGAAAGCAATAAAGTCTGTTTATGATAAAAATCAACAATTATTTGATGGATGTGAAAGAGCAATTGCTTGGATATCTACTACAAGTATCCCAGGAGTATATAGTGCACCAGAAACTCAAGGAGAAGCATATAGCAATGTTTTTGCAGATATTATTTTAGAGGCAAAAGAAACATTTAACTATTTGTATGGAATAACAAATTCAAATTCAAAAATATCTTTAAAAGGTGAAGATGCTGAACAAGCATTGAAATATATGAAATTAATAATTCCATCAATTATGTTAAGAAAAGGTGTATTAAGGGCAAAAGACGGAAGAATTATAAAGCTAATTGATAAAAATGTAAAAGTACATTATGATTATGATACAGGAATACTAACTCATACTAATAAAGATGACAGAGGTTATTTTGAAGTTAAATTTGAACAATCAGCTCAAGGAAAAGAGGCGTTGTTAAGAAACTTTTACAGCGTATCAAAAATATCTCCACAAAAAGGATTAAGTGTAAGATATTTAACACTACAAGAAAGAAAAGAAGAAATAGATAGAGCATTATATCCTTACAAATACGAGCAGCAACAAATGAGTTCAAGAAAAAAATAGAGATGCTACAATTCGTAATTGTCTTAATCCTATATCTTCAATATTTTCATCATCAAGAATCGCATCTTTATTCATACCATTAATAATATTTAAATATTTATAGTAGATTTAAGTTTACTTATTTCTTACTTGTCTTCATTTATTTGATAATTCAAATCTACAATAATCTTTTTAACTTATAATTTTCTTTTTCTAATTTGACCGTTAAGAAAAGTAGTTCAAGCTATGTGCTTTAGCACATAAATTCTTAAGAATTTAGAGATGTATATGGATAAAGATTATCAAATGATAGATTATTCTATTAAGATAAAAAAAGAAGAATTACCTAAACTTTTGCAAAATATAATTAAAGATTTAGAAAAATATGATAAGGAAGGTAATATGGAAATGTATGATGGACTTTATGAAGGATTAGAATCATTTTCTAAATCATTTCTATTATCAGGTGGAATAACAAATATTCAATTTGAAACAATATAAAAAAAATACAGAGGGTAGTTATGAAAATAAAAAATTTTAATAAATAGAAAGCTTAGAAAATGATGAATGTAATAAATCATTATTAAGAATAGTACCTAAAATAGACCTTTCAAAGATATATGATATTATTAATGATATTCCAAATGAATATGAAGGAATAAAAGTAATAAGTGATATTAGAAAGAAATATTATTTTGAGTGTATTAAGTATCG
>CAKOXX010000009.1 GCA_934130405.1 uncultured Bacilli bacterium
CACCAACCAAGAAGTCTCTACTAACTTTCCTTATTTCCGTCTTTCGCACTTGTTTTTCTTAATTAATATACCATTTTCTAATTTAGATAGCAAGGACTTTTTCATCTTTTTAATGTTTTAGTTTTAGCTATTTGTTGATAAGAATGTGATGTATCATTATTTTTAGTTAAGAAAGAAATATCTTGTGAAAACTTTTCATTTATTCCCATTGTTTCTTTTACATAATAATATTCATCTTGGTCACAATTAATCATAAGTTCCATATAATCGGCCGCTAATTCTTTAGAAATATCACAAGTATCACTTATATAAGATTCATAAATTTTTCTAAAAATATTTACTTGTTCAATAAATCTCTCATCTTGTTTACCACTTTCTGTAACAGTACCTTGACAAGCCATATTAAAAATTACATTACCATAAAGTGATAACTTAAGAGGAGTAAACTTCTCTTCTCTTTCCATATTAGTAGCAATAACATTTCTTAAAGCTAAACGTATTATTTCTACTTTATATCCATAACCAATTACATCACTCGCTTCTTCTACGGTTAAATCATCATCAAAAGCAATATCTTTAGCTATATTATTACGAAGAAAAGCAGCATCTTTTTCTCTTAAAATATTTAAGAAAGCTTTTTTATCTTTATCAGTTTTAATATTAAAATAATCAAGAAAAGCATCTATATCAGAATCAAAAATACTAGCATAATAATCATTAAGATTAGTATCTTCATCCGTCAAAGTTAATAGCTGTAACTCATCTTCAAAACATCTTTCCGAAAAATATATATTTTCATTTCCAAGCATATCACTATAATACTCAGAATTCTTTTCATTATAAATTGCACTTTCAGCAGAACTTTCAACAATAGAAGATACATATTTATTAAAAGCAAGTTCCCCTTTTTCTTCTCTATCTTTACAAATATGTTGTCTAGCATGATCTATTTCATGGAGAAAGATTTCCGATACTTGCGTAAAAAAATCGATTGATGGATAATAAATATTTGTAATATTATCAAGATAAATTGTTATTTTATTATCTTTATTCACATAATCACCATAAAGGTCATTATCAATTGGTTTAGTATAAAGAAGAACAACTAAATCACTAAGTTTACATAAGTCTTCATTATTATTACTCGATAATTCATTACCTTGTATCAAAGCAATTTCATCTCTTAATGTACTCTTAAGATTTAAAACAACCGCTCTATACGCCAAATCAACATCATCAGAATCAAGAGCATTAATATAATTTGAAGATGGATGTTCTTCAATATATTTATTAGTATTATCTATAATTTTAGCAACCAATTGATCATTACTACCAATAAACTGAAAGTCACATTCCTGCTTACTAGCAGCTAATTCATCCAATTTTTCTACATCTTTTGAAGAAGCAAGTCCCTTTGAGAAATTATATTTAACTTTATAATTATCAAAGAAATCATAATATCTTTTTTCTATTTCATCAAGAGTTAATCTATCCTTCTCAAGTTCCATATGTCTTTCAAAACTCTGAGAACTAAACTTATAATCATTTTCATAACGACTAATCGCAATAGCAGATAAAAGCCAAAATGACAGTAATTTCATTCTTCTCTTCACAAAAACCACCCCTACAGCGGTCTTTATACTACCATTTATCAAAGCACCTGTCAATATCAAAAAATGGGCAACACAATAGATGATTACTGTTCACAGCTGAATAGTAACTTTTTTAGAAAGTGGTTAAACTCCAATCTTGAACGGATTTAAAGCTGTTCCATCTCCTTTTGTTATTTGGGTATCATACTTTATATTTATTACTGGACGAGCTCCAAAGGACTGAGCGACACTACCCCAATGACCAAACATGCCTGAAGGAGTCACACCCAAAACATCCGCAAGAGAGTAGTTTGAAGCGAAAGGAGACGGAGACAGTGTCCAGAAGTATTGTCCATTATATAGATAATAATTACTATTTGGTGTATTATATACTCCTCCTGCCATTGCTACTTCATCTGCTGTGATTAGTGATATTGGATAATCTAACTTAGCGTTTTTATTTGATACTTTAAACTTATCATTATCTTGCATACATTTTAAACTTGGTATTCTACTATCTAATAAACGATCATATGCTCCATAATAAGTTGTTGGTGTTATTAAATAGCCTGAACCACTTGAAATACTTCTATCATTACAAAATGTTTCATCTGCTAGATATGATGCATAACTTGTTAGATTATTATTATACCAAGTATCTAAGGTGTTTTTCATAGTAGAATTTGTGGTATTTGTTACAGCATCTGCATAACTATCACTACTATAAGATATTGGTTGTAACATCATCGTTTTATCATTACGATATCCTGTTATTTTATATACTACATTACAACTGGTATTTAAACAGCTATATAAATTACCCGACACGATTTCATCGTGATTATCTTTCCATGTTAATTGTTTGATTGTTCCTGTTAAGGTGAATTTTTTTGTTGATTCATCAAAAATGTAGCCTGTTCCAAAACTATATTTATCTGTTGGTGAAAACCAGTTATATACTGTTGTTCCATTATTCTCATGAAGGGAGAATTTCTCACTGTACTTATAACCAACATAAGCTGGATCCAAATATTTACTATTGAATGGTGAATCTCCTATAGTAGTTGCTTCTCCTGTATCACTTGTTGATTTTCCTGAATAAATCATTCTAATTGAACCATCTCCATTACGACGAACGATTCTCCAAATAAATCCTGCAAAAGACACGTAATTATTCTTAACTGCTCCTCTATAATAGTAACTTGCTCCTTCATCATCTTTGGCCATAAATAATCCTTCGTCAGTAGTTGCTATCTTTGAAAAATCAGGAGCACCCTTTGAATTAATATTAGTCTTAGCACTTTCTACAGATGCTTCGTGATTATTCATTACTAACATACAATCTGATAATGTGTTAAATCCATTGTCTTTACAATAGGTATCTTCGACTTCTACTACGGTATCACTTGTTTGTCCATAAACATTTACTTTTACTTTATATGTTAGTCCCCCATTATCATTCTGGGGATTATAACTTTCATCCACCCATAATCTTAATCGATACTTTATTTCTGTATCGCCTTGTTGACTAAGATTACCTACAAACAGACTCATCATATCTGCTGGTCTTCCTGTATAGACATTACTTGTTGTATCTTCTGAATAAGTCTTAGGGGGCATTGCTTCTTCCTCTGTTCCATCATTATTTACTTTTGTTAGATAGAACTTTATATTCTTTCCCGAAAAGGTATTACCGCTTTCTTCTTTGGCTGCTATCTCATAGTTAATATCAGTATTACCTTTTATTGAGGATTTAACTGTAAAATCAAAGTATTCTCCAGTATTTAATCTTTTCTTTCCTGTATTATCTGTTGTTGGTAGAGCATTATTCATTGAAATAACATTACTACTTTCAATATAATTCATAGAAATAGCTCCTGTTATAATGGTATTTAACTTTTGACCAACACCTGAATAGTTAAATGCTGCATAACTGATACCTATTACTGTAATTAATAACACAAGAGTTACTCCGATAGTTAGTATATTCTTTATCTTTTCCTTCTTCATAAATAGTTAATTCCTTTCATTTCAATTTACACAAAAAAGATAGATCAATATCACCATAGTAATATTTAATCTACCTTTATTCCACGATAAAAGAAAATAAATTTTTTATTTAAATTAGTAAGTACCCCCCCCCCAGGTTAATTGCTTGTTAACTTTAGAGAATTGATACATACTAAACACCTACTTTCTACCTTTATCAAATATCAGTATTCTTGACATCTTAATAATATCATAATGTTTGACATTTTACAACAACATTATCTCGAGTGTATCTATTGTAATAATATCAAGAAAAAAATAAAAACTTTGTCGAATTATTTTTTGGTAAAGTAAAAAGATAGATTCATATATAAATCTACCTTTCAAGCTAATACTTAATCCTATCAATACTATTTAACATAAAAATATTACTTATACAATAGAGGAATTTTCAAATGTAACTGTTCTAACTTTATTTTGTCTTTTAGGTGTATATTTAATAAATGTTCCATTAATTTGAACAAGTTCACCTTTCTTATACTTCTTGATTTTTGAAGTATCACTTAAATTAAATTCAGCTTTAATTGTATAATTGTCACCATCTTCATCTTTATAAAGAAGCGTTACTTTTTTATTTTTTTCATCTATAGAATCAATAGTACCAGTTACTTTAAAGAATTGTTTATAAGACTTAGAAAGTGCATCTTTTGGATTATTTCTAAAAGAAAATGCTAATTCTTCCATTGTAGTTACTCTTGATACAGGGTCATATTTTAAAGTCCAAGACCCTACCACTGTGGTATTTCTTCCATTTCTTACTCGATATTTAATTGCTTTATATCCAAGACCATAATATTCTTTAGTACCACCATCATTATGAGTTTTTACTTTAATAGCTAGAAATGGTCCGACATTAGTATTACTTGCTATTAAAATATCAAAAAAGATAAGTGTTCCAAGAACTAATACTACAACCATTATAATAGTAAATCTTTTCTTTAACTTTGCTTCTTCTGCAATTGTTACATAATTAGAGTCATCAAACCCACTATGTTTTTTAGAATCATTTTCTAATTTTATCGCCATACTACTAACTTTCCTTTCCTAACTTTTCTAAGAATTCTTTTTCACTCCAAATAGGTATTCCAAGAGTTTTTGCTTTATCATATTTACTACCAGGATTTTCTCCTACTATTACTACATTGGTCTTAGAAGAAACACTTTCAATACACTTTCCACCTCTTGTTACAATCATATCTTTTGCAACATCACGAGTTAGTTCTTTTAATGTTCCAGTAAGAACAAACCTTTTACCTGCAAAGTTTTCATCTAATACTTTTTTCTTACCAAGATACTTCATATTAAGACCTAGTTCTTTTAATTCATCAATTAGTTTAATATTATCTTCATTACTGAAATACTCTACCACACAACTTGCAATTACTCCTCCAATATCATCAAGAGAAGTTAACATTTCTTCTGTTGCAGTCATCAAATTATCCATCGTCTCAAACTTTTCTGCTAGTATCTTCGCTTTTTCTTTACCAACATGGGGAATACCAAGACCAAATAGTAATCTCTCTAAAGAATTTTCTTTACTATTTTCTATCGCTTCTAAAAGCTTACTTATCGACTTATCACCATAACCTTCTAAATTAACTAAATCTTCTTTATGATTTTTTAATAAATAAATATCACTAATTCTATTAATAAAATGAAAGTTATAAAGGTCTTCCATTATCTGGTCTCCTAAACCTTGAATATTCATTGCCCCTTTTGATACAAAATGAATAAAACTTTCCACATGTCTTGCAGGACATAATTTATTAGGACAGTAATAATCAACTTGTTCATCTTTTTTAACTAATTTAGTCGAACAGATTGGACATTCACTAATCATTTCAAAGTCCTTTTCAGTACCATTTCTTCTATCTTTCTTAGCTTCTACTACTTCAGGAATAACATCTCCTGCTTTTCTAATGGAAACGATATCACCAATTTTTAAATCTTTTTCTTTAACATACATATCATTATGAAGAGTTGCTCTTGAAATAGTACTTCCCATTACGATAACTGGTTCCAAGATAGCATTTGGTGTTATCTGACCAGTTCTTCCTACAGTAAAGAGAATGTCTTTTAATTTTGTTAATACCTCTTTAGCTGGGAATTTATAAGCAATCGCCCAACGCGGAGTTTTCGCTGTATAACCTAACTTTTGTTGAGTTTCAATCGAATCAACTTTAATAACAATACCATCAATATCATAAGGAAGACTATCACGAAGTTCACCTTTTTCATGAATATAAGCCATAACTTCATCAATATTTTTAACTACTTTGTTATTAGGATTAGTTTTAAATCCTAGATGATTAAAGTATTCAAGCGCTTCATGGTGAGTTTTAATACCATAATCTAACGGATTAGGTAAATGATAAAGAAAAGCATCTAAATTACGTTTAGCAGCAACTTTAGAATCTAACTGTCTAATAGAACCAGCAGCAGCATTTCTAGTATTTTGAAGAAGTGGTAAATTCTTCTCTTTTCTTTCTTCGTTAAGCTTCTTTAAAGTATCTTTACTCATAAATATTTCCCCACGAACTTCTATCGTCACTGGTTCTTTTAATTTAAGAGGAATACTTTTAATCGTTTTAACATTATGCGTAATATCTTCACCAACTACTCCATTACCACGCGTAGAAGCTGATACAAAGATACCATTTTCATAATGTAGAGAAACAGATAAACCATCTATCTTTAATTCACATACATATTCTGGATGAAAACCATTACTTTCAATTCTCTTTAGAAAAGCAAGTATTTCTTCTTCACTAAACACATCTCCTAAAGAAAGCATAGGAATAGTGTGTTCTACTTTTTTAAATGACTCTATTACTTCCCCACCAACGTGTAATGTTGGTGAATCTTTTCTTTTCCAATCAGGATGATTTTTTTCAATCGTTTCTAATTCTCTTAAATACTTATCAAATTCCTGGTCAGTAATAGTGGGATTATCTTTAACGTAATAGTTGTAATTGGCATCATTTAAGATATCAATTAACTCATTCATTCTTTCTATTGATTCTTGATTCATGGCTAATCATCTCCTCTACCAAAGCTTATTTGGATAAATTTTTTCTTCAATTAATTTATTAATAGCAGTTACTACTTCCTCTTTATCTTCACGATAAGTTACACCATGCCAGACACTATCAGTTTTTAATAAATCAACAGTTACTGCTTTTTCATTCATTGCAGTTCTTATCACATCAGGTATTAAAAATTCACATTTAGATAAATCTTCTTTGTTTTCTTCTAAGAACACAGTTAATTTTTTCTCTAGTACTTCGAATATTTGTGGTGTAAATAAAAGTAAATTCATTGATACTAACGTATCTTCTGTTACTTTGAAAGGTTCACTTCCATTTAAAGGAGAAGCGACTATCTCACCATTAACTCTTTCAACACTACTCTCAATTAAATCTACTAACTCACCATTTTCTTCCTTACAAATTCCTCTTTTAGCTGCTCCATTAGGACTTAATGTCTTACTTACAGAGTAACCAACTACTGCATAGTGTTCATCATCAATTGTATCTAGATATTTACTAGCGACAAAATAAGCATCTCTTCCATAGAAATCATCAGCATTGATGATAGCAAATGGAGTATCAATTTTATCTTTAGCACATAATATAGCATGCCCAGTTCCAAGTGGTTTTACTCTTTCTTTTAAAGTCGGATAGGCTTCTTCTAGATTACTAGCATCTTGAAAAACATATTCTGTTTCAATATGTGACTCTACTCTCTTTCCTACTGTTTCTTTAAATAAATTATAATTTTCTTCTTTAATAATAAATACTACTTTTGTAAATCCTGCTAATTTAGCATCATAAATAGAATAGTCGATTAAGAACTCTCCATTAGGACCCATTGGTTCTATTTGTTTAAGTCCTCCAAATCTACTTCCCATTCCAGCTGCCATTACTAATAACGTTTTTTGCATAATACTTTTCCCTTTTCCTTTCTTATATTTCTATTAACTATTGCTAAGCACCCTAATAAATCATCAGATTTTATAGTTGAATTAGGAGCAGCTTGATCTAAATCATAAAGCTTAATAGAATATTCTTTATCTCTTTTACTTACCTCTAATGATAAAGTTTCTTCATTATTTAATTCATAATCAATATTTTCAAACATTGAAAAAAATGATGAATCTTCTAATTTTACAAATGGCTTATTTCTTACTTTCTTCTTAACAAAACCTTTTGTATCACCTGTTAAAATCATATTATAGCCATTATTAAGTTTACTATCAATTAAGGAATAAACTTTCTCATAATCAGAATAAAACCATAATAAATAATTAGTCAATTTATTCATTGCTTCATAACAAGAACTTCCATCTGCTAAAATCATAGTTTTATTGTCAGTATTCTTTTTAATAACTGCTTCATAAATACCATTTTCTCTATAATAACTAACTAGTAAAGTGTTACAATCAGATAAATTTGCATCAATAATAGAGGAATGATAAACACCTTGCATATCGTCCCTTGATAATACAACTTCCTCACCAGTTAGTAGTTTTACTATACTACCAGTCACCATTTGTGAATCATTTTTACTAAGTTTAAATTGATAACCTAATTTTAATATATTATCTAGCTTATTCATATCTTTTCCCCCTAAACTTTCGCTAAACTCTTATGATTTTTAAGTAATTTTTTAACTCCATAGGGTAATGGAAATGCTACTGTTACTAACGAATTAGTTACTTCTAAAACTTTTCCACGACCAAAATTGTCATGAACAACATAGTCCCCTACTTCATAATTAACGTCTTCATCTCTTAAGACATTCTCCACAACTATTTTCTTTTCTGATTCTTTATTAGCACTATTATTAGTTTCTAATAGTGATTTATCTATCTCTCCTAAGAATCTACTTGGTGGATTAATTTGTTCATTACCAAAAAGAACCCTTCGTCTAGCATTTAATAAATATAGTTTTTCTTTCGCTCTAGTTATTGCAACATAACAAAGTCTTCGCTCTTCTTCCACATCATAACTACTATATAAGCTATTCATATGAGGAAAGATTCCTTCTTCTAACCCAATAACAAAAACGATATCAAATTCCAAACCTTTAACGGAGTGAACCGTCATCAAACTGACTTTATCAGTTCCATCACTATATTCATCTTTATCATTAACTAAACTAACTTCATATAAAAAGTCTTCTAATGATACTAAACCTAATCTTTCTTCAAAAGCTTTAGTAATAGATTTAAACTCCTTCAAGTTCTCAAGTCTTACTTCTGCTTCAATAGTTTTTTCTGATTCTAACTCTTTCTTCATTGAACTAGCATCTAAGACTTTATCGATTAATTCTGTTAAACTAACCTTCTCTGCTTCTTTCTTTAAAGTTAAAATCATCTCTTTAAAAGCTTGTTCTTTCCCACCATCTATCGCTTCAAATAAACTTGAGTTATTTTCATCTGCTCTTGTTTGTAATGCTTGAATAGATTTTAGACCAATACCTCTTTTAGGAGTATTAATTACTCTTAAAAAACTAACATCATCTTTTTCATTATAGATTAACTTTAAATATGCCAATAAATCTTTAATTTCTTTTCGTGAATAGAAACTTAAACCACCAACTATATGATACGGAATATTATCTTTTAGTAATTCTTCTTCCATTACACGGGACTGAGCATTAGTTCTATAAAGAATAGCTACCTCATTAAGTGGCTTACCAGCTTTTTGTATTTTCTTAATAAAACTTGCTACTTGATGTGCTTCATCTAACTGGTCATAAGCTCGGTAATAAGTAACTTTTTCGCCATCACCCTTAGTAGACCAAAGATTCTTTTCTTTTCTACTTTGATTATTCTTGATAACACAGTTAGCAGCATCCAAAATATTTTTAGTAGAACGATAATTCTGTTCTAGCTTAATGCTAAGAGCATTTTTATAATCTTTTTCAAAATTTAAAATATTTTTGTAATTAGCACCTCTAAAACCATATATCGCCTGATCAGCATCTCCCACTACACAAATGTTTTTATACTTAGCACTTATCATTTTTGATAAGATATATTGCGCTTCATTGGTATCCTGATACTCATCTATCAAGATATATTTATATCTATTTTGATAATGCTCTAAGATATCTTTATTCTTACGGAATAACTTTATAGGAAGTACTAATAAATCATCAAAATCAACTGCATTGCTACTTTTTAACTTTTCTTCATATCTTTCATATACTTCATAGATAACTTTATCATAGTCATTACCAATATATTTTTTATAGTCTTTGGGACTCATTAATTCATTCTTACAACTACTTATTTTATTTTTAATCGCTTTCGGATTATACTGTTTTACATCATAATTAAGTTCTTTAACTATTTTCTTAACAATCGTTAAAGAATCATCACTATCCATAATTACAAAGTTAGGTTCATAACCTAGTTCTTTACAATTTTCTCTTAGTAGTTTTAACCCAAAAGAATGAAACGTTGAAATCTGTATCCATCTTGCTTCTTCACCGATTAAATTTTCAACTCGCTCTTTCATCTCTTTAGCAGCTTTATTAGTAAAAGTAATAGCAAGTATTTCATATGGTGATACTTGTTTTTCTTTAATCAAATACGCTATCTTCGTCGTTAATACTTTAGTTTTTCCACTTCCTGCTCCTGCTAGAATAAGAAGAGGTCCGTCATTATATAAGACTGCTTTTTTCTGTTCAGTATTTAACTGATCTAACTCCATCTTCCTTCCTCTCCTTTCTACATTATTATAACTTAAAACACCCTTTAAATCTAGCAAAGGCAAAAAAAAGAATAGATTTTTTTCTATTCTCCCATACCTTGATATAAGCGATTTAAATCACTTAAAGGATTTTCTTGTTTTATAGCTTCTTTTTCTTTCTCTTCTTTTAGAATTTTAAGCATTAATTTATAATCATCTAAAGTAAATGGGTCTTGCTTTGGAGTATCTTGAACCAGTTGATGGTCTTCTACTGGTTGTTTTATATAAATATTTTCTGTTTTTTGGGGTACAAAATTTTCATTTTCTATGAAACAGTTTTTATCTTCACTAATTTTGGTAACTTTATTTTCTTGATACTTACGTATAAAATGATACGCAACCAAAACTAAGACCCAAGTAACGAATAGAAACATACTAAATTCTAAAAGACTACGAACTTTATTGCTACTATACAAAGCGGTTAAATCAAAGACATTTACTTTTAAGCTATTAACAAGACTTAAAACTAAGACTAAGAAATAAACTAATAATCCATAAATTATTGAGTTTAATATTTTAATTACTCTTGATACTTTTTTACTAAAAATACTAACTAAAGTAATTATAGTAGCAATTAAAAGTATTAAAATATATATTACTATATTAGGAAAGTAATACCCAATAAATACTTGATTAACGGCATAATCTACAAGCGTTCCAAAACTATTTCCGTATTGAACTACTAAATAGATAAAGAAAGCTGAATAGATTAGAAAATATGTTTTTCTACTTTGTTTTTTATTAGCATTATTAGTAGTACTGAATAAGTAAATTAATACTGCTATTGCTAAGAAAAATACAATGTATAGAGGTGATGAGGATATCACACTCCAAATAATATTTAATTTTTCATTTAACGATACTGGACTCATCACCAACACCCCCTTTTATTCCTATGATACATTAACTAGACTAGCAACATAAATGGTTTGAGTTGTGCTATCGTTGTTTGTACACGTAATTAGTGTCAATGTTGTCTTAGATCTGTTTCTCCTTATAGTAAGAGTTCCTGTTTTTGCTTGTTTTGATATATCTTCAATTTGATATGTATATTTATGATTTTTATATGTAACTATAGCTTGATCACCAATACTAAGTTGATATAAATCATTAAAGAAAGCCTTCCAACCAGTCCCAGAGTGACCAGCGATAATTAGGTTGCCATTTTTCTTTGTTGGCATTGAACTTCCTTTAATTACTTGAATATTACTCTCCACATTATTCTGTGGCGATTCAATATTATAAAAGCCCCTATTAAATCCTATCTTTGGTATCTCCAAATAACCTATATAATGTTCTAAGTCAGTATCTTCTTCTTGTTCTTTTTCCTCATCTTTAGCTCCTTCATCTGTTGAAGAAACATTTTGAACATCAACATTAGTGTTTAGTTGCTCATTGATATAATCATAAGCAACTAAACGTTTCTTGTTGATAAAGTTATAGAATATTAGAAAAAGACTACCGACTATTAGTATTGCTCCAACGAGAGCTACTAGATTTGCAGATAATTTTTTATTTTTGTTTTTTTCCATGTTTATATGCAAAACCAACACCGGATAATAGAGCAATTGAACCTATAACACCAGGAATTACGGAATCATTGCTTCCTGTATTTGGAACTTTAACAACTTCGCCTTCCTTTTCGTTTTCTACTGTAACACTAGCAACTGTATTACCATCACTAATTGTAAAGTAATAAGTAGCTTCGTTCTTCTTGTAACCACTAGGTGCTTCAACTTCGTATACACTATATTTACCATCTTTTAAATCTTTAATAGTATAAGGTTGTTCTGTACTAACAAAGTCTGCAATAACTTCACCTTGTTCATTTTTAACTACTAAGTGAGCTCCAGCAAGTGGTTGACCTGTAGATTTATCAATTTTTACAATATTAACTAATTTAGTTAATGCTGTATTTTCAATTTTTAATGTTATATCACGATTAGTATCACTAATTGTGAATTTAGTTTCTTCCTTACTGATTTTATAACCAGCAGGTGCTTTTGTTTCTTTTAAGGTATATGTACCATTAGCTAAGTTTTGAATTACGTGAGCTTTACCAGTTGAAGTCCAAGATGTAATTTTCTTACCAGAGTTATCATATAAAGTAAATTCTGCTCCAGCTAAAGCTACTTTAGTTTTAGAATCAATTTTAATTATTGATACTTTACTATAAGCAGCATTTTCAACTTTTACTGTTATATCACGATTACTATCACTAATAGTAAACTTAGTTTCTTCTTTACTGATCTTATAACCAGCAGGTGCTTTTGTTTCTTTTAAAGTATATGTACCATTAGGTAAGTTTTGAATTACATGAGCCTTAGTAGTTGAAGTCCAAGATGTAATCTTCTTACCAGAGTTATCATATAAAGTAAATTCTGCTCCAGCTAATCCTGCTTTAGTTTTAGAATCAATCTTAGTTATTGATACTTTACTAGTTGATAAACTAAGAGTTGTTTTTCCTGATAATGTTGTATTTGTTGGATATAAAGCTTTTCCATAAACATTTTGTACTGATGTATCACTTGATTTATATTCATAAGCTTTATATGTTGTTGCTTTACTCTTAACATTAACTGTAATACTTGTCTTTAAGCTTTGTGCTTTTTCTACTGGAATTCTTATTTTAAAGCTTTCATTGTTAGCAAATGATGAAGCTTCACTGGAAGCTGATGAACTAACAATTTGAGTTCCTTGTGGTGCTCCATCTAATGTAACTGTATATTTTCCAGTTAAGTTTTTACCTGTAACACTAATATCATTTGATTCATAATATTTTTTGTCACTAGATAATTTCATTGTACTACTCTTACTATTAACTGTAAGACTTGGTGTTGAATAATCTTTTACCTTTTTAGCTTCACTTACTAAATTCTTGATGTATTTTCTTAATCCTTTAGGATCACTTCCGTTAGTTTTGAAGCTATTTGATAAGTTGCTTGAACCAGTTGTATCATCTAAATACCACCAAACAGCAGCTTGTGTAATATAGTAATCATAGTCACTATTTCCTGTTATATTCTTAGATGGATAACCATTCTCTAAGATATAAGCCACTCCTGCAGGAGCTTCTCCTACAAGTGTCATTTTTTCACCATGTGGTGTTCCTTTATGTAAGTCATTACAATAAACATATCCACCTTTACTGTTTATTTTCTTACCAAAATGATAGTTAGCAATATAACCATCAAGTGTTTTTTCAGACTTAGCTGTAAAAGACTTTGGAACAGATGTTGCTTCTACATTTAATACAAGTCCTGAAAAAAATGAACTAATCATCATTACTACTAATGATAACATTCCCAATCTTTTTAGATTATCTTTTTTCATATTTATCCCCCTAATCTCCATTGGTGCCTATATTATACCACCAAAGTGTTTAAATAGCAAGAGTTTTGTCCTTTATAGTCTATCTTGCTGTCAACCCTTCCTCATTTGTGGCTAGATTATACCACAAAATAAGAAAAAAGTCAAATAGTAAGTGCTTTAAGCTATATAGTTATTATATTCCGTAGCAAGAAAACTCTATCAAAAAAAGACTAATATAGTCCCTTTATCTAGTAATCTTCCTTCTTTAAATCATTCTTAGCAGTTAATTTAACTTTCATATTATCAACTTTATAAACAATATCACATAACTGTTCAATATCTTCTTTAATATGAGTCGCTAGAATAATAACTTTCCCCTTCTTTTTCTCTTCTAAAAGTATCTTTCGTAAAGTATTAACACTATCATCATCTAAACCATTAAACGGTTCATCTAAAATAATAACATCAGGGTTTTCCATTAATACTTGCGCAATACCAAGTTTCTGTTTCATTCCCAAAGAGTATTTATAGTATTTCTTATTATCATTTGGAACAAGACCTAATCTCTCCATTGTCGAATCTATCTCTTTTTCCCCTATTATATTTTGAATAGAAGCTAGTAAAAGAAGATTTTGTTTTCCTGTTAAATCTGGAATAAAAGCTGGTTTCTCAATCAAAGCTCTAGTACTAGGCGGATACTTTTCTTCTTTGATAATATTTTCCCCGTCATATAATATTTCTCCACTACTAGGTTCATAGAAAGCACATAACATCTTTAGAAGAACACTCTTTCCACTACCATTACGACCAATCAAACCATATATTTTACCACCAACAAATTCAAGATTAACATCATCTAAAATAACGCTGTCTTTAAATCTTTTTGTTACGTTTTTAACTTCAATTTTCATCTTATCATTCCCACTCTTTCTATTAATTTACTAGGTCTTCTTTTATGAAGAAAAATTAAACTAATCACTAATACTATTATTAAGATACTACTAATACCTTTAAACCAAACAACTCCAAGACTTACTGCTAGAAGGAAAATAAGTCCACTAATAATACTAACTATTTTATAATCTCTCAGATATAAGACATAACTATTTAAAAATAACAATTCTAATAGAACAGTATAAGCTAAATCTCTAATCAAAATAGTTAATTCAAAAGAGATACTACCTGCTCTAAGAGATAATGTCAAAACTACCAAGATATAAGATATAAACTTAACTAATATCGTCAATAAGATAATAGTAACTAACTTCATTTTAGACCAACTAATTATCTTTTCTCTTAAAAATATATTATCTAAATTATACATTAAATCTTTCGTATATAAGTTAACAGCAAGATAAACGAACATTGTCAAAGATAAGGTATAGTAAATAACATTTAATATGTCATATTTATTCAAATCAAGATTTAGTAAAAATATATTATTAAGATTTTCAGTAGATGATAACAATGGACTATAGGTTAAGAAAGGAATAATTACTGTAGTGCCTAAAAACAAGCCTAATAATAGTTTATGTTTATGAAGAAAGTAACTAATATCATTAGAGAAAAGGTATTTATTTTTCACTTTAGTATTTTTCTTTACATTGTATAAATAGAAAATAAGCATCTCAAAAAATAATAAATAAAGTATAGAATAAGTAATTTCTAATGAAAATGACCCATACCTTGTTACTTGAAAATAAGACCAAGGAGCTAACTGAAAGGAATTAGTTACTTCCAAACTAGTTATTCCTAAAAACAAACTAATACTGAAACAGATAGTAACAAATAAGGAACTAGTAAAGTTATACTTATAACCAATCAAGATAATAATAAGACTCAAAGATATCATATAAATAACATATCTAAATAGATAAAATAAAATATAAACAATGTCTGGGATACCTTTATAAACTGTACTAATATCTAGACCAATATTACCAGCTTGAAAGAAAACTAGAAAAGTATAAAATATAAGGAAAAACATTACTATTAACAAAATATTAGAAGAAACTAAAAGAGAAATAATTTCTTTTAAATAGTTCTTTTTAGTTTTAAGTCTTATAATATAAGAATCAAAATCTTTAGAAAAGGTCTTATAAGTATTATAAGAATTTAACATTATTAAAAGAAAAAACAATAAATTAAAGATAGAGAAAGTAAAAGACATTAACGTTGCTTCTACCATTGTTTTTGTTCCTGACGATAATATATAAGCGCCATAAAGTGCTAAAATAATAGCAAAAATATAGATACCTTTAAAGTTTTCTTCACCCGTTATACCATTCAAAACAGTAAATTTTCTATGCAGTGATTTTTTCATTTCTCATTATAAACCTTTCTTTATTCTTATAAGATAAATAGTAAACTAATAAGGAGAATAGAAGAAAACAAATCGCGATTACAAACATCAAAGCAACATTATCTCCTTTACCTAAAAACCAATAAGTAGTAACCATAAAAGCTTCCGATAGTTTTTTAATTCCAAAGATTTTATTAAGTATAAGAGCATAAAGGCCAACATTGATAAATATTATTATCAAAGTTATATAAATAAAACTAGTCAAGATTGATACTAAGATATTTTTACTATTCTTACCAAAAGCTAAAGCTAAGGCACCAAAAGCAAAGCTTAATATATATTGAAATAAACATATCACTGTTCCATAAAGGAAGAAGTGTTTATATTTAAACGGTGTATAGATATAATTATCAATAGTTGTATCACCAATATTAAAATTAAATCTCGTTATAAGACACGATAGAAGAAAAACTAAACATAATACAATAGGAAAAGTTAAAGAAACAATTCCTAAAAGTTTTAAATTTTTCCGTAGATATTTTTTATAATCAGTTCTTGTAAAGTAGTTTTTAACCATTCCACTAGCAACTTCTTTATGAATATTAGCTATTACCAAGATAGCAATGAATAAAGGAGATAACAATTGAAGATTTCTAAAGAGTGTCTGTTCCACAATATAGCAAGTAAGTGTTATAGCATCAAGTTTTTTATATTTAGCAACTGGATCATTTTCTCGTTTATATCTTTCAACATCTTCATCAGTCTTATGCCAGTAGCACAATTCATCATCAGGGTCACTCCCACTATCTCCACATTTATCTATTACTTTATAATAATCTTTAGCATATGAAAAATCGAGTGAATAATAATCATAAAATGATAACAAAATAAAAAAGAAAAGAAAGATTGCAACAAAAAATACTGTTTTTTTAGCTAAAAAGATTTTTTTCATATTTAATCCTCCATATTTAAAGGAAGTAGGCATTTTTTAATTATTTATTATAATCTACAGTCCAAAAGCCCCAATAGGTTGCAGATGTTGGTAAAGTCTTTTTTGAATAATACACAGTATAAAATGTACCTGAATCAGGGGTATAACTATCAAAAACTACATTAGTTCCCTTTGGTAATTCTTTACGCACACTAACATTTCCTCCGCCTACCAAAGCTCTAATATATCCAATAATTGCTCTAGGATCCCCACTAATATTGTCCTTACAATCAAACTTGTTTAACATATGATATCCGCCAGCATCATATTTAACAACTTGATTACTTGTTGCCAAGCCATTATTTATTGGAATTTTCAACTCAGTAATTGTGTACATTGTAGCATTTACTCCCACTGAAGATAAAACTAAAGTAACAAAAAAAGCTAAAACAGTTATTTTTAAATATTTCATATTTGTTCGTCCTCCTAATAATTGCCTACCTTCCTAGCTACAGAGTACCACATTTGTCAGATATTGTCTATATTTTTGCTGAATTTTGTGCATATTAAATTCGACAAAGTCGCTAGACAAATCTTTTTTTATATAGTATAATTTATGTCGGTTAGTTCTTTCTTATTATTAACTTCAAGAAAGGAGAAAAAATGAATAAGTCAGATGAAACAAAAGTTATTGTTCTTGGTGGCTTAGGTGAAGTAGGACGCAATATGTACTGCGTTATGCATAAAGATGAAATTATTATTTTAGATGCGGGAGTTTCCTTTGCAGGAGACTTACTAGGAATTGATTATGTCTTACCAGACTATTCTTTTTTGAAACAAAACGAAGATAAAATCAAAGCTTTATTTATAACTCACGGTCATGAAGACCACATTGGTGCTATACCTTTTTTATTACAGATGGTAAATGTACCAGCTATTTATGCACCAAATCAAGCTAAAGAGTTAATTGAAATGAAGTTAGCTGATAAAAATATTCGCTATGATAATCTTTATGTTTACAATGATCAAACAACAGTTAAATTTAAATATTTTGAAATAGGTTTTGTTAGAACAACACACTCAATACCAGATTCACACGGTATTATTGTTAAAACTCCAAATGGAACTATTGTAACAACTGGAGACTTTAAGTTTGATCTTACACCTATCGGACCAATGGCAGATTTATATAAGATGGCTGTAATGGGTCATCAAGGAGTAGATTTATTAATTAGTGATTCAACTAATGCTTTAAATGAAGGAATGAGTATTAGTGAATCAAGAGTTGATGACACTCTAACTGATATATTTGATAAGTATAAGTACAATAGAATTATTATTGCTACTTTTGCTTCCAATATATATAGGTTAAAGCATATATTTGAATCTTGTTACAAACACAATAGAAAAATCTGTGTCTTCGGAAGGTCAATGGAAAATAATATTGATATTTCGATTAAAGGTGGATATATTGATCACAAAGAATTACTAATTCGTGCAGATGAAGCTAATAATTTAAAACCAGGAGAAGTAACCATTCTTTGTACAGGATCCCAAGGGGAACCACTTGCTGCTTTATCAAGAATTGCAGATGGAACTCACAAACAAATTAAGTTAAGACCAGATGATATTGTAATATTTTCAAGTAGTGCAATTCCTGGAAATGCTATAAGTATTTCTAAAACTATTAATAAGTTATATCTAAAAGGTGTTAAAGTCTTTACTAATATGACTATTAATAACTTACATACTTCAGGGCATGCTAATCAAGAAGAATTAAAACTTATGATTAGATTATTAAATCCCAAGTATTTAATGCCATTCCATGGTGATTATCGAATGCTTAAGAAACATGCTGAGCTTGGAATGGACTGTGGTATTCCTAAAGAAAATACTTTCATTTTAAAAAATGGTGATAGTTTAGTATTAAAAAATCACAAAATAACAAGAGGTGAAAGTTATCCTAACTCTCCTATTTATGTTGATGGTTCACGTGTCGGAGAAGTAGGAAGTGCGGTTATTCATGATCGTAAGATTATGGCTAATGATGGTATTTTAGTAGTAATTGCTAATATAGATTTTAGTGCTAAAAGATTACTTATCAAACCTAATATTACAACTAGAGGATTTGTCTTAGTTAATGAAAATGAAGAATTATTAAGAAAGATTGAAAATATGGCTGGTAATCTTATTACTAAAAAGTTAAATGACCAACATGTAACATTTAGTGATTTAAAAGTTACAATCAGTCAAGACTTATCTAGTTATATATTTGAACTTACTGGAAGAAGACCACTTCTATTACCAATAATTTTAGATGTAAAAAAAGAAGTCAAGGAAAAGATTTAATTCCTTGACTTTTATTTTGCTTCTTCTAAAGCCCTTGTTTCACGAACAACTGCTATTTTAATAGTACCTGGATACTTAAGTGTTGCTTCGATTTTTTCTTTAATTTCTCTTGCAATACGATGAGCTTCTAAATCATCAACTTGGTCTGGTTCAACAATAACTCTTAACTCACGACCAGCTTGCATTGCAAACGCTTTAGAAACACCTTCTATATCACGGGCAACAGCTTCAAGTTCCGTTAATCGTCTAATATAGTTTTCTAAAGAATCATTTCTAGCCCCAGGACGTGATGCCGATAAAGCATCAGCAATAGCTACTAGATTAGAAATAACTCCCGTTGCTTCTTCATCACCATGGTGTGATGCAATCGCATTAATAACTTCTTTTCCTTCACCATACTTTTTAGCAAGGTCAACACCAATTGTTACGTGACTACCTTCAATCTCATGATCAACAGCTTTTCCAATATCATGTAATAAACCTGCCCTTTTAGCAAGATTAACATCTTCTCCTATTTCAGCAGCCATTAAACCAGAAAGTTCGGCTACTTCAATAGAATGACTCAAAGCATTTTGACCATAACTAGTTCGAAAATGAAGCTTTCCAACTAATTCAATCAACTCTGGATTCATCTTTGTAATACTAAGTTCAAATAAAGTACTATTACCATAATCCATTATTTGTTCTTTCATATCTTTAGCAACTTTATCATAGACTTCTTCAATTCTAGTCGGATGAACTCTTCCATCTTTGATTAAAGTCTCAAGCATAACTCTAGCTATTTCTCTTCTTAGAGGATCAAAACTAGATAAAACAACTGCTTCTGGTGTATCATCTATTATTAAATCTACGCCTGTTACCGCTTCAATCGTTCTGATATTTCTACCTTCTCGACCAATTAGTCTTCCCTTCATATCTTCACTAGGTAAAGTTACAACCGTTACCGTTTGATCACTCGCTATATCAGCAGCATATCTTTGCATAGCAGTAACAATTAATTCTTTGGCTTTCTTCTCAGCTGTCAACTTAGCTTCCATTTCTTGTTCATTTATGTAAAGAGTTACTTCTTTCGCCATAGCATCTTTTACTTTTTGCATAACTACTTCTCTAGCTTTTTCTTTACTAAAACCAGATATTTTTTCTAACAATTCTAATTGTTCTTTTTTTAAATTTTCCACTTCAACTTGTTCTTGTTGAATTTCTTTTTGTCTTTGGGTTAGCTTTTCTTCACGCTCATCAATAGTAGTTTCTCTTTTCTGACAGATTTCATCACGTTTATCTAAACTACCTTCACGTTTTTCAAGGCGTAATTCACTTTCTTTTAGTTCTTGTTTCTTCTCTTTAATTTCTTTATCAAGTTCTTGCTTTAATTGAAAGTTCTTCTCTTTAGCTTCCATTAGCGAATCGCGTTTTAATTGATCAGCTTTTTTTGAAGCTTCTTCCATCATTAAACTTATTTTTTTACTTGCATTATTCTCTCGTAATGTATTAATTAATAGGGTTAACCCAAAACCAACTATTATTCCAACTAACAATAGTAAAGTGGAGATTATTATATGATTCATTTCTGCCTCCACTAAGATTAATTCTTATAATCTAATTCTATTGTACGTTGCAATAAAGATAAATGTCAAGGGAAAAGAAAAGGTTACATGGGAAACAAAAAACTCCATTTTCTTTTAGTTATATATTTAGGAAATAGAGTTTTTAACTATTTATTTTTCTTTATTTTCGTCATTATTAAGTGTTATTCCATAGAAGTCCCTTACCCTTTTCTCGATTTCGTCTCTAAGTTCTGGATTATCTCTAAGTAATAGTTTAACATTTTCTTTACCTTGACCCAACTTTTCACCTTGGTAAGAAAACCAAGCACCAGCTTTATCAACAATACCAGCTTCTACACCTAAATCAATTAGTTCTCCTTCTTTAGAAACACCTTCACCATACATTATTTCAATCGTAGCACTCTTAAATGGTGGAGCTACTTTATTTTTAACGACCTTAATAGTTGTTTTGTTTCCAACAATTTTATCACCAATTTTTATTTGTTCATTACGACGAATATCAAGTCTTATACTAGAATAGAACTTTAAAGCTCTTCCACCCGGTGTCGTTTCTGGGTTTCCAAACATAACTCCTACTTTTTCTCTTAACTGATTAATAAAGATAGCAATTGTATTAGTCTTATTAATAGTACCAGATAATTTTCTCAAAGCTTGACTCATTAATCTTGCTTGAAGGCCAACGTGTGAGTCCCCCATCTCTCCATCTATTTCTGCTTGTGGAACAAGGGCTGCTACTGAATCAATTACAATAATACTAATCGCTTCACTTCTAACTAACGCCTCACAAATTTCTAAGGCTTGTTCACCAGTATCTGGTTGTGATAATAAAAGTTCATTAGTTTTAACACCAAGTCTTCTAGCATAATCAGGGTCAAGAGCATGTTCGGCATCAATAAAAGCTGCTCTTCCTCCTAATTTTTGTACTTCAGCAATGGCTTGTAGAGCAAAAGTAGTTTTTCCACTAGACTCTGGTCCATATATTTCAATTATTCTTCCTTTCGGATAACCACCAACTCCTAGAGCAATATCTAAGGACAAACATCCACTAGAAACAACATCTATTTTCATATGAGTGTCTTCTCCTAAACACATTACTGCTCCCTTACCAAATTGACGTTCAATATCCGCTAATATCTGGTCTAAATCTTTATTATCTTTTTTAATCGCTTTACTCATAAATCCTCCCTGTGCAAATGTCTATATACCCATTTTATAAATAGAATTTTGAAAAGTCAAGACATTTTTTCGAACATCAGTTTGTCATAATTTGCCATTTTCCGCCTACTTTTTTCAGCAATTTAACAAATTTGGCTAAATAAACACCTGAATTTAACAAATTCAGCCATAAATATACCTTATTATTACTTAATATTTTTCATTAAAAAAACTCCATAATAGTATGGAGTGCATTACTATGCTATAAAATACAGTTTTTATTATATAGAGTTCAGTTGGTTACAGTAGTTAAAAAATAATTATAATATTACTTTTATCATTATAAGAAGCAGTTACCATATGACCTTTGAGAAAAATGTCCAAAAGTAAGGAAATTTTTCTTTACAAATTACTGCGTTACAGAAACAATGAATGGATTCAAAGCTGTTCCATCGCCCTTAGTTATTTGAACATCTGATTTTAGCTTTATCACCGGACGGGTCCCGAAGGAATATGCTACGTAGTTCCAAGGATACAGACTGCCAGAAGGATGCACGCGCCAAACGCGTGCAGAAGAGTAGTCAGACCCAAAGTAAGACGGAGACAGCGTCCAAAAATCTTGTCCATTATATAGATAATAATTACTATTTGGTGTATTATATACTCCTCCTGCCATTGCTACTTCATCGGCTGTAATAAGGGAGATTGGATAATATAACTTAGCACTTGCATTTGACACCTTAAATTTATCGTTATCTTGCGCACATTTTAAACTTGGTGTTTTCTTATTATATAAACGATTGAAGGCTCCATAGTATGTGGTTGGTGTTGTTAAATATCCTGAACCTCCTGTTACACTTCTATCATTACAAAATGTCTCATCTGCTAGATATGATGCATCTTTTGTTAAATTATTTTTATACCATGTATCTAGAGTGTTTTTCATAGTTGAATTTGTATTATTTTTAACAGCATCGGCATAACTATCACTACTATATGAAATCGGCTGAACAATCATTGTTGTATCATTTGAATATCCTGTTATTTTATAAATAATATTACATTCTGTATTTAAACAACTATATAGGTTACCTGATACTATTTCGCTAGAATTATCTTTCCATATTAACTGTTTAATAGTTCCTGTTAATGTGAATTTCTTGGTTGATTCATCAAATGTGTATCCTGTTCCAAAATTGTATTTTGTTGTATTAGTAAACCAGTTGTATCCTGTTGTTCCATTACTTTCATGAAGTGAAAATTTTTCATTATATTTATAACCAACATATGCTGGGTCCCAGTATTTACTATTATATTGTGAATTTCCTATAGCTGTAGCTGCTCCTGTATCTGATGTTGTTTTCCCTGAGTAAATCATTCGAACACCTCCATCTCCATTTTGACGAATTATTCTCCAAATAAAACCTGCAAAGGATACATAGTTATTTTTTACTGCTCCTCGATAATAATAACTGGCTCCGTCATCATCTTCTGACATGAATAAACCTTCATCTGTTGTTGCTGTCTGTGAAAAGTCTGGTGTTCCTTTATTAGTTATACTTTGTTTAGCAGTCTCTACTGAAGTTTCATGATTATTCATTACTAACATACAATCTGATAAGGTATTAAATCCATTATCCTTACAATAGGTATCTTCTACTTCTGCTACTGTATCACTGGTTTGTCCATAGACATTGACTTTTACTTTATATACTAGTCCACCATTATCGCTTTGTGGATTATAATTTTCATCGACCCATAATCTCAATCGATACTTAATTTCTGTATCTCCTTGTTGATTAAGATTACCTACAAATAAACTCATCATATCTGGTGGTCTTCCTGTATAGACATTACCACTTGAATCTTCGGAATAAGTCTTCGGTGGCATCGCTTCTTCTTCACTTCCATCAGAATTGACTTTTGTCAGATAGAATTTTACATTTTGTCCGGAAAAAGTATTTCCATTCTCTTCTTTTGCTGCTATCTCATAGTTAATATCAGTGTTTCCTGTGATTGATGATTTAACTGTAAAATCAAAGTATTCTCCGGAATTAAGTCTTTTCTTTCCAGTCGTATCAGTCGTCGGAAGAGCATTACTCATAGATATAACATTACTACTTTCTGTATAATTCATCGTTATTGCACCAGTAGTTATGGTATTCAACTTTTGACCTATTCCTGAATAGTTAAATGCTGCATAACTGATACCTATTACTGCAATTAGTAAGATAAAAGTTGTTCCGATAGTTAATATATTTTTAAACTTTTGTTTATTCATAAAAACTTATTCCTTTCATTTTAGTATTTAACAAAAAAAAGATAGATGTATCATCTAGTGATATTAATCTATCTTTGTTCCACGATAAAAGAAAGTAAGTCTTTTTCTTAAATTAGTAAGTACCCCCCCCCCACGTTAATTTATAGTTAACTTTAATCATATGATACATACTAATCACCTACTTCTTATCTTTTATCAAATATCAGTATTCTTGACATTTTAATAATATCATAATCTTTAACATTTTACAATTAATTTATCCTAAGTCGTATTATTGTAATAATATCAAAGAGATAATAAGAATTTTGTCGAATAGTTTAATAACTTAAGCACAAAAAAAGAAACCTAAGATTAAGCTTCTTTATCAGGTAAAATTAAATTTTTATTTAATTTAAAGTATTCACACATCGAAATAACAGACATAACAGTAGCAAAATATAAGAAGAAATCACTAACTCTTATATTAATCATTTCAAATGGTAAATTATAAAAGAAAGTCAAAGTAACGCCAACCATCATACTAGCAGTTTTAATCTTTCCGCTAGAAATAGCTGCTACTACTTTTCCTTTTCTTGCTGCTTCCATTTTCATGGCATCAACAACTGTATCTCTAAAGATAATAATGACTGGAATGATTGTTAAAATAAAACCTTTACTTGCAAGAATAATTAAAGCACTATTAACTAAAACTTTATCAGCAATAGCATCTAACATTTTTCCAAGATCAGTAACTTCATTATTTTTTCTAGCTAAATAACCATCTAAGAAATCAGTAAGACTAGCGATTATAAAAATTGCTCCTGCAATTAAATATTCTATCTTAACATAAACACCACCAATTAAAAAATTAGGTAGTTTAATTCCAATATCATAGAACGGAAAAAGTAACATAAAAATCATAAAAAAAGTCATAATTATTCTAGTTACAGTTAACTTTGTTGGTGTATTCATAACTTCTACTTCCCTTCAATTCACTATTCATAACTGGAGCTTTAGTCTTATTTTTTATAATTAGAATAGCTAATAAAATAAGTAAAATAAAAACAAAAGTTCCAACTACGATAGGCAAAATTTTTACTTTTTGCTTATATACTTTTGTGTAAGGAGATGATATTTTTTTCTCTTTCTTAGCATTTTCCTCTTCTTCTTTTTTCTTCTTTGCTTCTAAGATATCATCTAAGGAAATTTTGGAAGTATGCTCAAACAAAAAATCATTAAATTCATCTTGAACTTTCACTTCATCAAGTCCCAAATATTTAGCATATTCTTTAATGATTTTCTTTATATCATATACATCTTTAAAAGCTTTTGTATTAGCACTTTCTAAGTTTTCAAGTAATACTTTGGAAACATCTAAATCACTAGCTGCTTCTTCTAAACTAACACCATGTTTAATTCTTGTCTCTTTTAAGTATTCACCTAATTCTTTCATAATCAACCTCAGTTCCAACAATAATAATACTTTGTAAGCCATGTTTTGTACCTATTACTAGGTGGCAAGTATCTATCTACTATTACTAGTCCTCCAATCCATTATCTTTCTTTCATGGAGACTCCCCTACCAAAATTTGGGTTTCTCGCTCGTGGGGTTTACCTCGTTTCACCCTTTCGTTTCCAAAAGTATCGTTTCTGTGGCACGTTATCACTTTATCATGGGATATTCCTTTAGATAAAGTTTTGCCGTTAGAATAAATCTACCTTAGGTTATTTTTTCCCTAAGCACGAACACTACTATCATCACAGATAGTGCGAGCATGGACTTTCCTCTAGGTTGCCCTAGCACTTGCCCAAGTACTAATTGTTGTCTTTTCCAAATACCGCTTTTTCTAGATTACTAAGTCTTCTTAAAATATCTAAATTAGTGATTTCCATTGTATCGCTCTTAGAATTCTTAGCTAGTTCTACATCAACAGAAGCATTCCTTAATTCTTGTTTTAAAGACATAATTTCTTTTAGTAGTTCTGTTTTCTCTTTCTCTAAGCTTTCAATAATCTTATAGAATTGATCATAATCAGAGATTATTATATCCAAAAACTCATCTACTTCTTTTAGTCTATATCCACGAGTATCAATTTTAAAATCTTTCTCTAGAATCTCTTGTGGAGTAAGCGCTATTTTATTTTGATACATATCTAATCACCAATCCCTTTACATACTATATTCTAGCAATAAAGTTACTTATTTGTCAATTGTTTCAACCCTATTATTATATCAAATCTTTTAGCAAGAGACACATTTTCTATCATTGAATTTAAACAAATTATTACATCTTGACTTTTCACTATTCTCACCTCAATTTTATTCTACCTTTTTTCTAAATATTAGACAACAAGTTCGACAAAAGCTTATTTTGTTTGACAAGTTTTTTCACAGTGGTATAATTAAATCACTTCAAGGAGGTTTTTACATGGAAACAAATATAATGATTAGACTAGATAATTTTCTAAAAAGAAAAGATAATGAGCAAGTGTTTTCTATGCTAGGAAAAACTTTAACAGTTGAAAACGGCTGGATTACAATGCGCAGTAATAAAAAGAATAAAAGAGAAGAAATTAAAATACTTAGTGATGAGCAAGATAGAGTTCGTATCAAAGGACACGATACCGCTATCAGTCTTAGTAAAAAAAATAATAGTTATGAAATTGATCATATTCAACTAGGAAATATTGATAAAGATGAAATAAACTTTTCAATGCGTAAGAGAGTTGATGAAGATGATAATATTAAATATTGTATAAAAACTAAAGAAAGAGATAGAAATATAGTTTGTTGGTTTTCTGATAAAGAGATTTCTTTTAACTATAAAGGTGATGATGAAAGAAAATACTTTTATGATGCTGATTCTAAAACTAATATTAGATTAGAAGAAGAAAAGAGGGAATGTTTCAATTCTTTAATGAATCTTGAAAGAAAATATCCAGCAGTAACAGCAATGATTGCTACTGATATTCCACTATTAGATACTGTTACTAATTATTGCAGTCCTTCTAAAAGAAAAGAAAATACAGTAAAAGTTTATCAATTAAAAAAGAAAAATAAATAATAAAATAAAAATGATATAGCTAGCTAAAAACTAGAATATCATTTTTTATTTAGGATTTAAATTTATTCTTATTTATATATAGTTTTCTATTGTTTCTAAGTTGTTTTACTTTATTTCTATCCGCTTCAGTAGAACAATTGAAGTTATTTAACATTTTATCAGCTTCTTTTATTTTATCTGTTTCATATAAATTTTCTACCAAAGATAGTTCTTCAGAACAATCATTATTACCGAAAAGAGAAACAAAAGACACTTCTTCTTTAGTTTTATTTTTCTTTTTGTTAGGTAGACAGTTTGCATCAGCATTATAAATTTCAAATCTTCTATTCAATTGATGGTTAACAAACTTAGTTTCATTAACATATTTTAATTTATTTTTACTATCTCTAAGTCTAAAATAAGTACTTGATAAATAAAGACAAGCTTTTTCATATTTAGCACCACCGTATTCAATGTAATCAAGTAAGCAGTTTAAAGCATCATCATAAGCTTTAGCTTTATATAAGGTTTTTCCCATATAGTATATAAAAGTAATAGAACCAGTTTCTTGATAGCCTTGTTTAAAGAATTTAAGAGCTTCACTATATTTCTCTTCTTTTAATGCCTTTTTTGCATTTTTATAACTATCATCATAAATTTTCTTCTTATCTTCCGGTAAAGATAATTGATAAAGCTTCTCTTCTACCTTGTTCTTTAAAACTTTTCTTATTTTAGAAAAAGTAATTTTAGATTCATAAGTATCTAATACTTTTTTAGCACAAAATGGATCAGTATCACTCAAATCATAAATAAATCGTTGTAGGTCTTTACCTTCTAATTCTCTTGCTTTATCTAATGATTCAGTATAGTTATCTTCTGGTTCTAACATAGTGTTTGAAGAAGTATAAGCAAGTCGGTTATTTAATAATACCATTGTATCAACTTCAATTGAAAATTCTTTAGATTTTACTAATTTATCTAGTTCTTGTAACTCAACTGAAGCTTTCTGAAAATCTTTTTCATAAATACAAGCAGCCACTTCATTATACTTAGCCTTTATTTTTCTATCACTTAAATTAACAGTGATATGTCTATCAATAGGAGTATTAGAATAATCAGTATTTGAAAATAATGAATAATTATACTTCATATCTAATAACATCTCTAGCATCGTTATTGGTAAAGTAACATTATATTCTTTACTATTTAGTTCACGACATTTATGTAGATTTATATAAGCCTCTTCAAAATTTTCCTTAAGACAATTAATCTTATAATAATTATAATAAACAAAAGGATTATCTGGACTAATCTCTTCTAAAGCAGCTAAGTATTCACTAGCTTTATCATAATTTTCATATTTAAGTTCTAATCTAGCTGAATTAGTCAAAAAATATACACTATCTTTTTTACGATACTTCTCTAAAAGCTCTTTAACATATGAGTATTCTTTACCAAACACTATATTTTTAGATAAATAATATTTTATTTCTTTTTTTATATTTGCATTCATTTTTTCCTCCATAACATCTAATATCTTCTAATAACCCTGTCTTTTTGTGTATTGATAAACTTTGTTCATTACTCGTTGCTGTGCTAAAAAGGTTGGATTCATTTTTAAATTATCCATTTCTTTTGATAAATCTTGAAAAGCATTTGGAATACCAACTTTATCATCAAAGTGTTCTCCTATTTCTTTTAAATTTCCCGTTAATCTCTTATTTTTTAAAATATAGTTAAATTCTCGGTTCATATATAGTGGCTTTATACTGGTAACTAAAACTTGATATGCAGGTGTTACTATATTAGGATTTATTTTTTGAATTTCTTGAGCAATAGATGGATTTTTTATATTGAAATTTTTAAACAAACATATAATATCAAAGATTTCGATTGCCTGTGACTCATTAGCTGCTTCTTCAAAATAGACAGATTCACTATATGTTCCATCAAGAGAATAAAGTGACATTCCAATTCTACAAAACAAGGAATTATTTCTTTTATAAATAGATGATATTGTCGAATTAACAATGTGGTTTGTTTCATGAGTTAATAATTTTACTTTTTGACTTTCATTTAATGGTTTAATTCCAAACTTAATAGTTCTATCTACATAAAATCTATTATTATTTAAATTTTTTAATATATCTAAAGAACAATATGCATCAATCTTTCTATTTTTAGAATCCACTGGTATTACTTCGTCAGAAAAATATGTTTTTTCAAATGCTTTATATATTGTATCTGAATTTTCAAAACCATAGTATGAAATCATTGCAGCTAGTATTATAGCTTGTTCTGTTTTATAGCAATCCTTTTTCTTAGTTTTCGTTTTTGCCATCTCATTTATTAACATTTGGCTATAATTAAGTATATAATTAACACTTTCTTCAGTTGTAAAATCTATATTTGTCATATTTAATTATCCTTTCGTTTCTATATTTTAACATAATTTTAAAAAAAGTCACTTATTATTTTCTAAGTATAGTATAAATACTTTATAATTGCTTGCCATAAATTTTACTGTAACGCTTATCTTTAGTATAGAAAAAGCCTTTAAAATGCGCTATAATATATCTTAGGTGAATGAAATGGATTATCCTCTTGGAATCAAGAAAACAAGTAATTATCTTATAAATTATAAAAACCGAGGAATGACTTTAGAAGATGACATTAATAAGTCTAATCAATATTATATAGAAAATAATATTGCATATATTTATAAAAAACCTACTCCTATAAAAGTTACTAAAGTTGAGTTTAAAGGAAACAGCAAAGTTATAAAAGAAGCTTTCTATGCTGAACCATCAACTACAGACTATAATGGTATTTATAAGGGTTATTACATTGACTTTGAAGCAAAGGAAACAAAGAACAAAACATCCTTTCCACTTGCTAATATTCATCTTCACCAACTTAAACATTTAGAAAATATTTCGAATGCTGGGGGAATTGGTTTTCTAATTGTTCGCTTTACAACACTTAACGAAACATATATATTAATGAATAGTGATTTAGAAAATTATCTTTCTCATAATGAAAGAAAATCTATTCCACACGATTATTTTGTAAAGTATGGACACATTATTAAAGAGGGTTTTAGACCTAGAATCAATTATCTAAGTATTATAGATAATATTTTGGAGGTAAAAAATGAAAAAGAAAACAAAGCAAAAACAAAATAGTAATTTGATGCTTATTTTCTTAGGAGCTTTTTTAATCTTAATGATTATTAGCTACTTTATCATCGGTTGGTTGCTAACTGCCTTTTTAGGAGTAGGTATTTTAGTAATCGTTGGATTTGCCCACTTGCTTGATAAAGTTAAAAACAAACCAAAGCAGAAAAAAATACTGAATATAATTATCATTATTATATTATCACTAGGTATTTTAGTAATGCTTCTTGGAATTGCATTCTTAGCTTATGTCGTTATTAAAGCCCCTAAGTTTGATGTTAGTCAGTTAAACGAAAAAGAGCCAAGTATTCTTTACGATATTGATGGTAATGAATTCGAACGACTTGGAACAGAAATGCGTGAGAAAGTAACTTATGATGAGTTACCAGAAGTCTTAGTAGATGCTATTGTAGCAACAGAAGACTCAAGATTTTTCCAACATAACGGTTTTGATGCTCCAAGATTTTTAAAAGCATCTTTAGGACAAATGGTTGGACATAGTGATGCCGGTGGTGCTTCTACTCTTTCCATGCAAGTTATTAAAAACTCATTTACATCAGCAGATGACCATGGTATCAAAGGTATAATTAGAAAGTTTACTGATATTTACCTATCTGTATTCAAACTAGAAAAAAATTATACTAAGGAACAAATAATTGAGTTTTATGTAAATAACCACAACTTAGGTGGAAATATCTATGGTGTTAAACAAGCAGCACTTGCTTACTTTAATAAAGATATTGGTGATTTAAACCTTGCCGAAGCTTCAATTATAGCAGGTATGTTTAAAGCTCCTAACTTATATAAACCAACTAATACTAATAATATTAAATCAGTTACTAGAAGACGTAATACCGTTTTATATTTAATGGAACGTCATGGTTATATAACTAGTGAAGAAAGAGAAATGGCTACTAGTATACCAGTTGAATCACTAGTTGATTATAACGTTTCAGCACAAAATGGTTTATCTAAATACCAAGGATATATTGATACTGTTGTTGATGAATGTATCGCTAAATATAAAGCTGATCCTTACACTGTTTCAATGAAAGTTTACACTAACTTAGATAGATCTAAACAAGATGGTATCGATAGAGTTATGAATGGTGAAAGCTATACCTGGGCTAATGATACTATTCAAAGTGGTGTTAGTGTCTTAGATAGTGCAACTGGTAAAATACTTGCTATTGGCGCTGGTCGTAATAAAAAAGGTGCTAAAGAATTAAACCTTGCTACTAGTGATGAAATCAAAAGACAACCAGGTTCTACCGCTAAACCACTATTTGATTATGGACCATTAATTGAATACAACAATGCTTCTACTTATGGTTATAATGACAATGGAAACTATAAATTATTTATTGATGAACCATATTCATATACTAATGGTAAATCAATCAATAACTGGGATGGTACTTTTATGGGAGCAATTTCAATGCGAAAAGCTCTATCACTATCAAGAAATATCCCTGCTTTAAAAGCCTTCCAACAAGTTGATAATAAGAAGATTATTGAATTTGTTCAAAATCTTGGTATTGAACCAGAAATTGAAAATGGCAAAATTCACGAAGCACATGCCCTAGGAGCCTTCACAGGTGTTAACTCTTTACAAATGGCTGCTGCTTATGCTGCTTTCTCAAATGGTGGATATTACAATGAACCATATTCTGTTAGTAAAGTAATATTCCGTGATACAGGTGAAGAGAAAAAACACGAAGGTGTTAGAAGACAAGCAATGAGTGATTCAACTGCTTATATGATTACTAGTATATTAGATGATGTAACTTTAATCGGTTCTGGTAATCTTGATAGAGTGGCTATGAAGACTGGTACTACAAACTTCGATGAAAAAACAAGAGCAACATTAGGTATGAGTGATGATGCTATTCGTGATTCTTGGACTATTGGTTATACTACTAAAACCGTTATTGGTATGTGGTATGGATATACAAGTGCAACTAAAGAGTTAGTTAGTCAAGGTCTTTACTGCCACAACTTAAAATGTAGTACTCAAAAAGATAAATTATTTGCTGCTCTTGCAAAAGAAGTATTTGAAAAGAATAAAGAAGAATTTAAAATGCCTAGTAGTGTTGTTAAATTAGGAATAGTCGCTGGAAGTAACCCTGCCAAGATTGCTGGTGCTGGTTATTCTGGAGCAATTACTTATGAATACTTCAAAAAAGGTAGTGAACCAACAAGTACACAAACAGCAGAAGAAAATTTACCGGCTCCAACTAATCTTAAAGCAGTTTATAATAGTAGTAATAACACTGTTAGTCTTTCTTGGAATGCCGTTACACCACCAAGTTCAACTAGTTCTTATGGAACATTTGGTTACAATGTATATTTCAACAATACCTTATTAGGATTTACTAGTAACACATCATTCACAGTAACTAATCAAAGTAACCCTTATGGTACTTACAAGGTAATCGCTGCTTATAAGAGCTATGATGGTATCAAGAGTAATGCAGCTACTTATGAATTAAAGAAAACAAGTTCTACTTTAAAAGTTACTTATAGTCCAATTTCTACTACTTCATACAATGTATCTGATATTGTTAAATATGTTACCGTTACAGAAAATGGTAATAATGTAACAAGTAAAGCAAGTAACTGGAAACTAACATCAATAACAGGGCCAGGTGGTGCATCAGTATCCACTACTACCCTATCAACACCAGGTACTTATACCTTAAGATATGAATTTACATATGATGGTGAAAAGAAAGAAACTGGAAATATAATAGTTACTATAACTGGAAACAATAACGGAAATGGAACTGATCCAGGTGGAGATGACAATAAAGATACCGAAACAATCGAATAAAAAGTACTGGTTTATCAACCAGTCTTTTTTTGCAAAAAATTATTCTGTAAAATATTGTAACATTAATGACTTTTCTTATTTAATCTGATACAATTTTTCTTAGGGAGATAGTTATGAAAAAAAATTCTTTTTTGGGTGGAGCCCTTATTTCAACAATAGGTATAATATTAGTTAAAATATTAGGAGTTATTTATGTTATTCCCTTTAATGCCTTAATCGGTGAAAAAGGGGGAGCTTTATATGGATATAGTTATAATATTTATGCCATATTTTTATCTATGTCTTCGGCTGGTTTTCCTTTTGCCGTTAGTAAATTAACTAGTGAATATTTGGCTCTTGGTAACAAAAAAGAAGTATCAAAAGTATATAAAATATCCAAATCGATAATATTTTTACTATCATTCGTTATGTTTATTTTGTTATTTACACTAGCAGAACCTATCGCTAAAACTATTGCTGTTTCAGGTACTGGTGGTAATACAGTTGCTGATATAGTTTATGTATTAAGAATCGTTTCCTTTGCTATACTAATTGTTCCTTTCTTAAGTGTTACTAGAGGTTTCTTACAAGGACACAAAATAATTACACCAGGAAGTATTTCTCAAGTAATAGAACAGCTAGTTAGAGTTATTATTATTATCGGAGGTTGTTATTTAGCACTTAATGTCTTTCATATTGGTCTTACAAGAGCAGTTGGTATCTCTGTTCTAGCAGCATCTATCGGTGGTTTAGTTTCTCTTTTATATCTACAGGTTAAATTACATAAATCAAATTTATTAGAAAAAAAAGTAACTGTAAAAAAAGATGAAAATACTAAGAAGATTATTAAAAGATTATTCTTCTATGCCATTCCATATGTAGTTATAAGTTTAATAAGTAATCTATATGAAGTTACAGATATGATAATTGTACAAAGAGTAATGTCTGACGTTCTTCACGCTTCAGCAACCTTAACTGAATCAATATCAAGTGTCTTTACTGTTTGGGGCGGAAAATTTAACGGTATCATTCTAGCACTTATTATGGGACTTAATATGTCATTAACTCCTAACCTAGTAGAAGGTTTCACTAAAGGTGATATTAAAGATGTTACTAGTAAAATAAATAAATCTTTAGAGTTAATTTTATTTATCATTGTACCATTAACACTATTCATCTCCGCATTTTCAGGACCCCTTTGGACAATGTTTTATGGTAAAAGTTTTTTAGGAACTGATATTTATAATTATTTCGTATTCTACGCTTTATTTGGTGGTATATTTACTGTTATAGTTAATATCTTACAAAGTCTAAGTAAATATAAAGAAGTTATTGTAAGTATTTTAATCGGACTAGTATTTAACTTAATATTTGATGCACCTTTCATTATTCTATGGGATAAATTAGGTCTTGTTGCAGCTGATGGTGCAGTTGTTTGTGGTTTAATTGGTTATACTTTATCAATCACTTATTCACTAGTATGTTTAAATAAAAGATATAAGATTAGCTTCAATGAATTATTTACTACCTTAAAAGAATTCATTATTCCTTGGCTTACTTTCTTCATTATCTTACTTTTAACTGTTAATATAGTACCAACTAATCTAAGTAATAGATTAATTCAAATTCCTATTTTAGCAGGGTCAGGAATAGTTTGTTTTAGTATTTATCTTTTAGTTTGTTATCGTACTGGAATATTAAAAAAGATAATTTCTGATGATAAGTCATCAAAAAATAGAAATAGTAAACTAAATCCAAAAGCACTAGCAAAAAAACTTCTAAAAAAAAAATTAAGTAAAATTAGTTATGATAATGAAGATAGTGAAAAATATTCAAAAGCTTTAAAAGACTTAGTAGAAAATAAACCTGAACTAAAAAATGAAAAAATCACAATGATAAAAAATAATTCTAATAAGCAATTTGACCCATACGTAGAAAAAGTTTTATATGGCTATGATTTAGTAAACTTTGAACTTAATAAATATGGCGATGATGAAGTAGAAAATATTTATCATGAAACCTTATGTAGTGGTGATGCTATCAAATACAAAGCATTTCCTTCTTGTGTTAATAATATGGTGCTAACTTCACTTTCTAGTAATTTAAATATCTACCCATCAACAGTTGGATCATCACGTGCCAGACAAGATTTAGTTGATTATCTAATAAGAGAAGGATTTCCAAGTAAAAAAAATGAATACTGTGATGCTATCAATGTTCATAATGTTGCTTTTTGTGGTTCTACTACTCAAGCCTTCTACATGTTATTAAAAACAATTGCTAGACCAGGTGATGTAATGATAGTACCTACTCCAACTTACGGAATATTTGCTGCTATTGCAGAAAATCAAGGTGTTCACATTGAAACAATTCCATTGCGTTATGAAAATAATTACTTAATCGACCCTAAAGAACTAAATACTAAAATTATATCTATTAATAAAAAATTGAAAAAGAGTAAGGAATATGCTTATACACCAAAGGTAGTACTTTACTTGAATGTTAATCCACATAACCCAATCGGCAATGTTATGAGTGAAGATGATATTGAATTAATTAAAGAGCTAAGTGATGTTTGCTTAGAAAATGGTGTATTTATAGTAGATGATTTAATTTATCGTGATTTATGTTATGACCGAAAAAAACTAGCATACCCTATCGCTTCGATTCCTAAATATTTTAATAATACCATTTCACTATTTGGGATTTCCAAAAGTTATGGACTTGCTTCTTTAAGAGCTGGTTTCATCGTAATGCCTACTCCAATATTCTGGGGCTTTGCTACACAAGTATTTGATTTTATGGACTCAATGTGTGTTACCCAAGTAAACGCAGTAAGAGGAGCATTCAACGGTAGTAATAAAAGATATAAAGATTACGATAGATACTTCAATAAATTAATACCAGAATATCTTTATAGATTAGATTTAGTAAATGTCCTAATCAATGGTATTGATATTATTAACGACAAGAAAACAAGAAGAAAAATTATTAAAGATATTGAAAATTATTCTAGTAATAAAGAAATAGTTAATAAACTATTAAAAGGAATAGATGGTGTAAAAATAAGTGATAAAACTTTCCCCAAATCTGGCTTCTTCGTTATAGTAGATTTCACTAGTTTCAAAGGAAAATACTATAAAGGAAAACAAATAAAAACCGAATATGACTTATTAAAAGCAATGTATAACAGTGGTAAAGTAAAATATTTAATGGGAGAAAACTTTATGTGGTCTAATGAAGAAGAATTTGTAGCAAGAGTTAACTTTTCGATAAGTAAAAATGCTCTTATTCATAACTTCTATCAAATTAGTAAATTAGCTGAGGTATTAAAAGATGAGTAAGTTACGAAGGAAAATATACAAGTTAAGAATAAAGTTATTATATTTAAGTAACAATATAAAATACTTATTTACTAGAGGAAAAAAAGTAAATATTGTGTCTTCTAGTAAATATAAGAATAAAATAAAAGAAGATTTAATTCTCCAAAAATATCTATTAAAAGAAGGTTATCATACGAAGATAATCTCTTTTGAAGATGATTATCAAGAAAGTGATTTAAATATAATTAGGTCAGTATGGGGTTATCATCACGATGTTGAAAGATTTTTAAAATTTATTAATAATAACAAAACTATAAACAATAAAGATTTAATCATTAATAATATAGATAAAAAGAAACAATATCAAATACTTAAAGAAAATGACATCAGTACAATAGATACAATATTCTTAGATAATATTAAGGAATATAAATATAATGGAGAAAAGATTGTTATTAAACCAGTTATTTCAGCATCAGGAGATAATACTTTTATTATCAATAATGTTAATGATTTAGAAAACGTTAAAAATCTAAATAACATTATGATTCAACCATTTATTGATGGTGTTAATGATGGAGAAATCTCTGTTATTGTTATAGATAAAAAAATCAAATATGGTATTAAGAGATTCCCTGGAGTATTTACTAAATATAAAAAAGAAGAATATATATCTATTAATAACTTAGATAAAGATATTATTGATACTGTCAACAATATAATACTAATCAAAGAATATAAAGAAGCCGTCTTCATGCGAATTGATTTTATTTTTGATAACAATTGTTACAAAGTAATGGAAGTAGAACTAGTTGATCCTAATTTATTTATTGAAACTATTAACGATTCAAGCCTAAAAGACGAAGTTTACAAATCATTCGTAAAAGCCATAAAAACCAGACAAAATTGATGTCTGGTTTTATAATTAGTAAAGTTATTTCGCAAATGAGAAATAACTTTCATTTTTTATAGAATTATTTCGTTACAAAGCAAAAGGATTTAGAACTACTTATCAGTAGAACCAAATCCTCCATTTCTAATTCCTTCAGCAACATCATTATCAACTGTTAAATACTTTTCAAAGACAGCTTGACCGATAACGTCACCTTTCTTAACATTAAGTTCTTTATCACTGCAGTTAAAGAAGGCAAAGTAAATATGTCCATCATTATTTTCATTTCCATAGTAGTCAGAATCAACTAGCCCTACACTATTAGCAAGAATAAAGCCTTTCTTTGGACCACTACTTCTATTAAGTAATAAAATACATTCATCATCCATACAATAAGCTTTTAGTCCAGTTGGTACTAAAGTAGGTTTAATACCTTTTTCAAATACTGGAATAGTAATATCTTCTGCTGCTTCTATATCATATCCTGCAGCATGTTTTGTTCCTCTTACTGGTAAATGAATATCTTTATCTTCATATCCTTTAACCACTTCAAATCCTCTTGTTTTCATAAAATCTCCTATCCATTCAAAGAACACTGGAATAGCGTTCTTGGTTCTTCAAATACTTTACCAACATTACTATTATCTATATATAAAATTGGTTTTCCTGTTCTTAAACTTTCTTTTACATCAAGAATTCTTTGATTACTACTTCCGACATAATGTAATCTGTCATCATGAAGTTTAATCATAAACTCGCCATCTAACAAAATATCTAAACAATTAATAATTTCTTCTAAATCTTTATCAGTTTTTTTCTGTTCCATTAATTGTTCCCAAGTATAACCAGTATAACACCAAATAGTCTTCCGACGATAGTTATTGTTACTTCTAATTCTAGTAACTAACTCTCTAATAGTTTTTCTATTACCTGGAAATAGTGGATCCCCTCCAGAAAGGGTAATACCACTACACCAATCTTGATTTAATTCTTTAAAAATTTCTTTAACAGTCGTCTCATCAAACTCTACCCCATCATCAGGATCCCAAGTAATCGTATTATGACAACCTGGACATTTATGTGAACAACCACTAACCCATAATACTACACGTAACCCTTCGCCATTTAACATATCTGCTTTTGTTATATTATGATATCTCATTTTACATACTCTTCCTTTCTGAAATCTCTACCATTTTAGCATGATTAAGTCTTGTATCACCATGTACTCTTGAGTATGATAAATAACCATTCATACGGTCAATCTTTGTAAGGTCACTACTGCCACATTTTGGGCAAACATCCATATCTAATTCTTCATGACCACACTCATTACAGTAAGAAAGTGACAAGTTAACCCCTTCATAGAAACCTTTTTCCATCGCACGTTCAACATAGGTTTCCATTGCTTTCTTATTATAATTTAAATTATAACGAACATACTGAATTCTACCACCTTTGAATAGCTCCCAGAATCTTCCCTCTAAATCTTGTTTTTGAATACCATTAATATCTTCCCAAACAGCACAGTGGAAACTATTGGAAACATATTCACGATCAGATACACCTTTTACAATACCATATTTCTTTCTAAATTGTTCTACTTGTGTACCACATAAACTCTCAGCTGGTGTACCATAAATAGCATATAAAATTCCATCTTCTTTTTTAAATTCTGCTGTTTTATCATTTATATATTTCATAACTTCAAGAGCAAACTTTCCATCTTCTACCAAACTCTTTCCATTATATAATTCTTGTAATTCATTTAAAGCAGTAATTCCAAAAGAAGCAGTTGAAGATTTTAATAATGGTTCTATTGGTTCATTAGGTTTTAAATGTCCACCATAAAAACCGCCTTCACAATAAGCAAGTGGATTAGTAGAAGCCTTCTTCTTAGCTAAATAATTATAAGTACGAATATGAATCTTACGAATCATTTCTAGATAATAATCTAAAACATCATAGAATTTTTTCTGTTCTTCACGAGCTTTTGCTAAAATCATTGGTAAGTTTAAAGAAATAGCACCAATATTAAATCTTCCAATAAACACCGGTACATCTTCATCATCAGCAGGTTCCATACCACCTCTTTCATACCAAGGTGATAAGAAAGCACGACAACCCATAGGACTAATAATCTTTCCATATTTTTTAAACATAGAAGGAACATAACCTTCACCAGTTAATGATAAGTAATCTGGATACATTGTTTTACTACTACACTCTAAAGCATCCATAAATAAGTAATGCATCTTACCATTTTTACCATGAAGAGCTTTATCATATAAGAAAACTAATTTTGGGAATAAAGTTGGTTTTCTATATCCTGGTTTACCTTGTCCTTTTTGGTGAGTTTTTAAGATTACTTGGCTAATCATTTGGCCGAATTTATCTTGTTCATGTCCAAAAGTAAAAGTTACAAATGGATAATCACCACGAGATGAACCAACACTATTTAGTTTATATTCAATTCCTTGATAACCTTGTTCACATTCACGTCTTGTCTTACGCCAAGCATAATCTTCCGCTTTAGCAGTCGTCTTAGCATTAGTTATTTCCATATATTCTTCATAATATTTATTATAACTTTTCTTAGCATATTGTTTTAAAATTGTATCTACTTCTGGAACAGTAAAACCACCATATTGCATAGCAGCCGTATTTATAATAACGTCACCCATAACATCAAAAGCAGTATCAAGAGTTTTTGGTTCATTATACCATAAATTACCCATTTCAAAACCATTACTCATAACAGCGCCAACATCACATAAACAGCAATTCATTGTATCACGTCTAGCACTCATATCATGAACATAAATATAACCATCATCACAAGCTTCAATTTCTGCTTTAGTTAAGAAAAACTTTTTATATAATTCTTTATTTAAATTTCCATATACTAAACTTCTTTGTGTTGATACTAAAGCACTATCTGTATTAGAGTTTTCTTTATCACCAATATAATTAATAGCTTGGGCTTTCTTATAAACTTTATCTAAGATATGAACAAAATCATTCTTATAATTACGATATTCACGATAACTCTTAGCTACTAAAGGATTAACTTGTTCCAAAGCTGCTTCTACACAATTATGAATTTGACTAACTTCAGCATCACTAGTTTGATTTTTTAATAAATCAATTACGATATTAACTACTTCATCCTTAGCTTCATCAGTTAAATCAACCATTACTCTTTCAGCACTTTTTTCAATAGCAGCACGAATTTTTTCACCATCAAATGGTTGTTTCGTACCATTTTTCTTTATTATGTTAATAGAAGGATTTTCATATCTACTTTTCTTTTCAACTACTTCCTTCTCTTTACTTTTTTTCTTTACATCTTTAGTTTTAACCATAATTACACTCCCTATGTTTTTTCTTTATGAACAACTTGATTATACATATCTTTTTTAGTAAAAAGCAATACTTTTTGTAGTTTTTATTATTTATTATTTTTTAGCTTTACAAAAAAAGTTTCTAAAAAAACATAATATGTCTTTTAAGCATATTTTTACTTTTATCCTTTATTTATAAGGATAAAACAATATTTTTAACTAAATGCTAACTTATGTTTTTTTTAGTCATTTTTTAAGAAATGTTGATTTTAAAGGTATTTATCAGTATAATTAATATAGAAAAAGGGAGTGTAAATTAATATATGGTAAAAATGTCAACATTTGACACCTTAACAGTTGTAAAACGAAGTGGTCAAAGAACTAACTTTCAAGGAGAAAAAATAGCACTAGCTATTCAAAAAGCCTTTCATTCATTAGATATTCCTTATAAAGATGAAGATGTTAATAAAGTCTATTCGAAAGTTCTTAAGAAAATAGAAAAAGAATATCAAGATAGAAAAACAATTAATATTGAAAATATTCAAGATTTAATTGAGGAAGTTTTAAAAGAAAATAACTTTCAAGATGTTTATCTTGCTTTTAAAACTTATCGTGAACATCGAAACGCTTCAAGATCTGCTTTTGTCATGAAACAACAACACAAGTTTTTAAAAGCTATTGAAAGACTCGGTCTTAATAACATTGATGACAATATAAAGGAATCACCTAACTCTTTTCTCTTACAATTTGGAGAAACTATTTCTACAGAATTTGCAAAAGCTTATCTTTTAGATACTAAAACCGTAAGAAGCCAAGATGCTGGTATTTTCTATCTCCATTCTTTAGAAACAGTACCACTAGGAATGATTGCAAGTTGTGATGTTGATATCTTAGAACTTATGAGTCTTGATACTGATTTTGCTAAAGAACTTAATAATATCAATGAAACAACTATATTCTTAAATAGACTAAAGTTATATTTAGATAACCTTAGTAAAGAAATCTATCAAAGTATTTCTCTTATTAATTTTGATTTAGTAATAGAAAAGATAATATTAAAAGATTTTAAAACAATCTTAAAAGAATATCTAACTCTTTATCTTGATTCTTCTTTTCTAAATAGTTATATCAAGATTAATAATATAGATAATATCAACTCTTTTGATATAACACCTACTTATTTCGAGATAAAACAAAACACTCCTTTGTACTTAACTTTTGAAAGATTAATTAAATCAGCCCATAATAAAACAGTCAATAATTTAACTAATTCGCTACAACAATTTTTTAAGAGTATTGATTTTAATACTGCTATTAATTTTGGAACTAATCAAGAAGTAAGTGATTTAATACTAAAAGCAATAGTAAATAACAAAAAAGTTGAATACTACTATAAAGGTAATATGACTAGTGAAATAGCAAGTTATATGTTGAAATATAATAATTTATATTTTATTAATAAAAGTTCTTCTTTTAATAAAGCATTCAAAGAAGATATCAATTATGGTTTTAATGCTACTAGAGTAATAGAAGACAATACCACTATCGATAAAAAGATATGTGGAGGAAAAGGAAACATCTCTTGTATATCAATAAATATCGTCAGAATAGCACTTAAGAGCAAGAATAATGATAATGACTATCGATTATTCTATCAAGAGCTAGAACAAGTCTTAAAACAAGCAAAAGATGCCCTTTTAGAAAGATTTGAATTACAAGTAAATAAAACAATTCTCCACTTTCCTACTTTATATCAACTAGGGTCATGGCATGATGGTGAAAAATTAAAAGAAAAAGACCGTCTAAGAAAGTTATTAAAACATGGCACTCTAGCATTTCATATCGTCGGTCTAGAAGAAGCAATTTATACACTTACTGATAAGAAAGATGAAGAAGATACTTATAATCTAGCAAAAGACATTCTAAAATTTATGAAGAAAAAGATAGATACCTTTAGTGAGCAAAACAACTTAAACTTTGTATTAACAGCATATCAAGATGATATTATAGAAACAGAGTTTAAAAAGCAAGACGCCGCTATATTCGGTAAAATAAAAGATGTCACTAATAAAGATAAGTACAGTAACGGTATTGATTTATCAATTGATACCTTAAAACAAGCCACTCTTCAAAAGTATCTATTAGGAGGAACATCTCTAGATATAATTTGTAAAAATGAAAAGCAACTTTTAGAAAAGTATCAATATCTAAAAGACAGTGATGTTGGTTGTTTCAGAGTTAATTAATCAAAAAAAATAGCTTAACTTTTATCTGTTGAGCTATTTATTTTTTGTATCAATTAGTTGCAACAACATATGGATTTAGAGCAGTTCCATCTCCTTTTGTTATTTGAACATCAGAGCGAAGATTTATGACTGGCCTTACACCAAAGGAAGAAGCAACATAATTATTATCCAAATTACCAAGTGACCTAACCGTCCAAATAAATGCCATTGAATAATAAGATGAAAAGAGGTAAGGAGACATTGTCCAAAAGTATTGACCATTATATAGATAATAATTACTATTTGCTATATTATATACTCCGCCGGCCATTGCTACTTCGTCTGCAGTAATTAGTGAAATTGGATAATCTAAATTTGCACTTGTATTTGATACTTTGAATTTATCATTATCTTGTGTACACTTTAAAACTGGCGTTTTATCATTATATAACTTATTAAAAGTATTATAATAAGTTATTTCATTTATTAAATAGCCAGAACCACTCAAAATACTTCTGTCATTACAAAATGTTTCATCTGCTATATATGATGTATAATCTGTTAAATTATTTTTGTACCATACATCTATAGTATTTTTTATAGATGAATTTGTATTATTAGTAACCGCATCGTCATAGCTATCACTACTATATGAAATTGGTTGAACGTTCATTCTATTATCGCTAGAATATCCCGTTATTTTATAAACTACATTACAACTCGTATTTAAACAACTGTATAAATTACCTGATACAATTTCGCTAGAATTATCTTTCCATGTTAATTGTTTTATGGTTCCAGTTAAAGTGAACTTCTTGGTTGTTTCATCAAAAGTGTAACCTGTGCCAAAGGTGTATTTTTGCGTGTTGGTAAACCAATCATAACCTGTTGTTTCATTATTTTCATGAAGTGAAAAGTTTTCATTATATTTATAACCAACGTATGCTGGATCCCAATATTTACTATTATATTGGGATTTTCCTATTGCTGTCGCTTCTCCGGTATCACTGGTTGTCTTTCCGGAATATATCATTCGAATACTACCATCGCCATTTCGACGGATGATTCTCCAAGTATATCCGGCAAATGATACGTAATTATTCTTAACTGCTCCTCGGTAATAATAACTAGCTCCGTCATCATCTTCCGCCATGAATAATCCTTCATCTGTCGTTGCAGTTTTAGAAAAATCCGGTGTACCCTTTGCATTAATATTAGTCTTTGCACTTTCTACATTAGATTCATGATTATTCATTACCAACATACAATCTGATAATGTATTAAAACCATTATCTTTACAATAAGTATCTTCTACTTCGGCTACGGTATCACTTGTTTGTCCATAGACATTGACCTTTACTTTATATACTAATCCACCATTATCATTCTGTGGATTATAACTTTCATCTACCCATAATCTTAAACGGTATTTTATCTCTGTATCTCCTTGTTGATTTAAATTTCCCACAAATAAACTCATCATATCAGATGGTCTTCCGGTATAAACATTACTGGTTGGATCTTCTGAATAAGTCTTTGGGGGCATTGCTTCTTCTTCACTTCCATCAGAATTGACTTTTGTTAGATAGAATTTTACATTTTTTCCAGAAAAAGTATTACCATTTTCTTCTTTCACTGCTATTTCATAGTTGATATCTGTATTTCCTGCTATTGATGATTTAACAGTAAAATCAAAGTATTCTCCTGAATTTGATAACTTCTTTCCAGTCGTATCTGTTGTAGGAAGAGCATTATTCATAGATATAACATTAGTACTTTCTACATATTCCATAGAAATAGCACCGGTCGTAATGGTATTCAATTTTTGACCGGTACCTGTATAAGAAAAAGCTGCATAACTAATACCAATTACAACTAGCAATAAAACAGTCACTAATATTATTACTAAATAATTTTTTCTAGTTTTAGTCATAAAGAAATCCTCCCTTCTATTATTGAACGACATATGGATTTAAAGCTGTTCCATCTCCCTTGGTTATCAGTGTATCTACTTTTAAATTGATAACTGGACGGGTCCCGTAGGAGCCTGTGACGGCGCGCCAATCAAACAGACCGCCCGAAGGAAGGACGTTCCAAACATACGCAAGAGAGTGGTTTGAAGAGAAGAAAGACGGAGACAACGTCCAGAAGTATTGTCCATTATATAGATAATAATTACTATTTAGCGTATTCCATACTCCTCCGGCCATTGCTACTTCATCAGCTGTAATAAGTGAGATTGGATAATCTAACTTAGCACTTGCATTTGATACTTTAAATTTATCATTATCTTGTGCACATTTTAAACTTGGTGTTTTCTTTTCATATAAACGTCCATATGCTCCGTAAGTTGTTGTTGGTGTCGTTAAATAACCATTACCCCATTTTATATTTCTATCATTACAAAATATTTCATCTGCTAAATACAATGCATAATTTGTTAAATTATTTTTATACCATGTGTCTAAGGTACCCTTCATAGTTGATTTTGTATTATTTATTACTGCATCGGCATAACTATCACTACTATATGAGATAGGTTGAACAGTCATTCTGGTATCACTTTGATATCCTGTTATTTTATATACTACATTACAACTTGTATTTAAACAACTATATAATTTTCCTGATACAATTTCATCATGGTTATCTTTCCATGTTAATTGCTTAATAGTTCCAGTTAAAGTGAATTTCTTGGTTGATTCATCAAATGTATATCCTGTTCCAAAGTTGTATTTTGTTGTATTGGTAAACCAATCATATCCAGTTGTTTCATTATTTTCGTGTAGTGAAAATTTTTCATTATATTTATATCCAACATATGCTGAATCCCAGTATTTTTCATTAAATTTAGAATTTCCTATTGCTGTCGTTTCTCCTGTATCCGATGTCGTTTTTCCGGAATATATCATTCGAATACTACCATCGCCATTTCGACGGATGATTCTCCAAGTATATCCGGCAAATGATACGTAATTATTCTTAACTGCTCCTCGGTAATAATAACTAGCTCCGTCATCATCTTCTGACATAAATAAACCTTCATCAGTTGTTGCTGTCTTGGAAAAATCTGGGGTTCCTTTAGCAGTGATGTTAGTTTTAGCACTTTCCACTGAAGTTTCATGATTATTCATTACTAACATACAATCTGATAAAGTATTAAATCCATTATCCTTACAATAAGTATCTTCTACTTCTGCTACCGTATCACTTGTTTGTCCATAAACATTTATTTTTACTTTATATACTAATCCACCATTATCATCCTGCGGATTATAACTTTCATCTACCCACATTCTCAATCTATATTTTATTTCTGTATCACCTTGTTGATTAAGATTGCCAACAAATAAACTCATCATATCAGATGGTCTTCCTGTATAGACATTACTGGTTGGGTCCTCTGAATAAGTTTTAGGAGGCATTGCTTCTTCTTCAGTACCATCAGAATTTACTTTTGTTAGATAAAACTTTACATTCTTTCCAGCAAAAGTATTACCATTCTCTTCTTTGGCTGCTATCTCATAGTTGATATCGGTATTTCCTGTGATTGATGATTTAACAGTAAAATCAAAATATTCTCCTGAATTCAATAATTTCTTTCCAGTAGAATCTGTTGTAGGAAGAGCATTATTCATAGATATAACATTAATACTTTCTACATATTCCATAGAAATAGCTCCGGTCGTAATAGTGTTTAACTTTTGACCTGTTCCTGTATAAGAAAAAGCAGCATAACTAATACCAATTACAACTAATAATAGAAATGTTACTAAAACAATCACCAAATAGTTTTTTCTGTTTTTAGTCACAAGTATCCCCTCCTCTCTATGATTGAACTACATATGGATTCAAAGCTGTTCCATCACCTTTTGTTATTTGAGTATCTGATTTTAAATTTATTACTGGACGGGTTCCGATGGAATAGGCTACGTGATTCCAAGGATCCAGACTGCCTGAAGGATTCATGTACCAAACTCGAGCATTAGAACGGTACGACTCGAAGTGAGACGGAGACAGCGTCCAGAAGTATTGTCCATTATATAGATAATAATTACTATTTGCTGTATTATATACTCCTCCTGCCATCGCCACTTCATCTGCTGTAATAAGTGAGATTGGATAATCTAGTTTTGCACTTGCATTTGATACTTTAAATTTATCATTATCTTGTACACATTTTAAGCTTGGTGTTCTCTTATTATATAAACGATTGAATGCCCCATAGTATGTTGTTGGTGTTGTTAAATAGCCTGATCCTCCTGTTACACTTCTATCATTACAAAATATTTCATCTGCTATATATGAAGCATAACTTGTTAAATTATTTTTATACCATGTATCTAAGGTACCCTTCATAGTTGAATTTGTATTATTTATTACTGCATCTGCATAACTATCACTACTATACGAAATTGGTTGTACTATCATTGTTGTATCATTTGAATATCCTGTTATTTTATATACTACATTACAACTTGTATTTAAACAACTATATAGTTTTCCTGATACAATTTCACTTGAATTATCTTTCCATGTTAATTGTTTAATAGTTCCTGTTAAAGTAAATTTCTTTGTTGATTCATCAAATGTGTATCCTGTCCCAAAATTGTATTTTTGGGTATTAGTAAACCAATTGTATCCTGTTGTTTCATTGTTTTCATATAATGAGAATTTCTCATTATATTTATATCCAACATATGCTGGATCCCAGTATTTACTATTATATTGTGAATTTCCGATTGTTACTGTTGTTCCTGTATCTGATGTTGATTTTCCCGAATAGATTAAACGGACACTACCGTCTCCATTACGACGGATTATTCTCCATGTAAATCCTGCGAATGACACATAATTATTTCTTACTGCTCCTCGGTAATAATAACTAGTTCCTTCATCATCTGCTGCTGCATATAAACCATCTTCTTCATCACTATTTGGTGCAATTTTAGCAAAGTTTGGTGTTCCTTTTGCCACAATTGCGGTTCCTGCTGCTTCTGCACTTGCTTCATGATTATTCATAACAAGCATACAATCTGATAAAGTATTGAAACCATTGTCTTTGCAATATGTATCTTCTACTTCTGCTACTGTATCGCTTGTTTGTCCATAAACATTTACTTTTACTTTATATATTAAACCACCATTATCGTTCTGTGGATTATAACTTTCATCTACCCACATTCTCAATCTATATTTTATTTCTGTATCTCCTTGTTGATTAAGATTGCCAACAAATAAACTCATCATATCAGATGGTCTTCCTGTATAGACATTACTGGTTGGGTCCTCTGAATAAGTTTTAGGAGGCATTGCTTCTTCTTCACTTCCGTCAGAATTGACTTTTGTTAGATAGAATTTTACATTTTGTCCAGAAAAAGTATTACCATTTTCTTCTTTTGCTGCTATCTCATAGTTGATATCTGTATTTCCTGCTATTGATGATTTAACGGTAAAATCAAAGTATTCTCCTGAGTTTGATAACTTCTTTCCAGTAGAATCAGTCGTTGGAAGAGCATTATTCATTGAAATGACATTAGTACTTTCAACATATTCCATAGAGATTGCACCAGTCGTAATGGTATTTAATTTTTGACCAGTTCCTGTATAAGAAAATGCTGCATAACTGATACCAATTATTGCTATTAATAAAATTAAGATAAGTATTATAAATAAAAAAGATTTGTTTTTATTACGCATAACCTAAGACCTACTTTCTATTTTAGTATTTAACAAAAAAGATAGATTTATACCTTTTTGATATTAATCTATCATTGAAAAAAGAAAGTAGGTGCACTACTTCTTACATTAGTATTTAGTTTTTGACAGTTTTCTACTACTACCACAACTGTCTCCTACCTTCCTATCTTTATTAAATATCAGTATTCTTGACATTTTAATCATATCATAATACTTGACTTTTAACAACAGGAAAAAATTGAGAAAATTACAAACAAAAAAGAAGAAATTAATCTTCTTACTTAACTTTTATTGATGTAGTACTATTAGTTGGTCTAATACCAAACTTTAATACTTCATGTTTAGGTTCAGACATTGTAACAAAATATTCGTTAGAAGTCTTTCCTTCTTCTAAAGTCATTAATCCTTCATAGCGATTAGTTATACCAGTATCATCAAATTGATAAATTTTTGTTACTAATAATCCTTGTGATGATGATTCTATTTCAGTTAAAGATGCATTATATTTAGAAATGCTTTTTCTATTTAGATAGTAATCACCAATGACAATATTATCACAATCATCTTTATTAAAAGAGGCTTTTCCCATAATTAAATTATTATGATAAGTTAAAAATATTCTATCTTTATTATCCATAGTTGGATAGAATCCACAAGTATTGATTCCTTTCTCCTCTTTTTCCTTTTCTTCATCCAAAGAGAAATTCTTAACTCTTAAACTTTCCATTTTAATTTTACCAATTTTTATTTGACGAACAGCATTTCTATTAGTCAAAGTAAGTTTCATCTCTCCTATATTTTCTTCAATATAAGAAGAAATCATATCAAATAAAGTACTATTGATTTCATCTCTTCTATAACCAGTTAAGAGATATAAACATAACTCCGTAATATCACCATAATCAGCTTTTTTTAACTCACTCAAATGTTCATTTAAATATTCAAAAGCTCCTGTTACTAAATCAACACCATATTGACTTATAATCTTTTTTTCAACTGGTACATTTCTCACCATTACTCACTCCTTTTATTCACTTTTTGACAAAACTGCTTTTGTTTCGTGTTCTTTGCCATCACGTAAATACGTAATCGTTATTGTATCACCTGGAGCGTATTTATACAACTCATATCTTAAATATGCTGCATTTTCTACTTCTTCACCGTTAAGTTTTGTAATTATGTCTCCTTCTTTTAAGTCTGATTTAGCTGCTCCTGTTCCACTTACTACTCCTGCAATTACTACTCCTGTATCTACATCATTTGGAATATTATAACTATTTCCAAAGCGAGATGATTTAACATCAGAAACATTAACCATTTGTACTCCTAATTGTGGCCATTTAATTTCTTCACCTTTTTCTAAAGTTTCAATCTTAGACATGGCATATTCAATTGGAATAGCAAAGCCCATACCTTCAATTTCTTCTTTAACTAATTTCATCGAAATAACACCAATTACTTCTCCATTAGCATTCATTAAAGGTCCACCACTGTTTCCAGGATTAATTGAAGCATCTGTTTGTAATACCTTCATTACCCAGTCACCAGAACTTGTACTATAACCACTACTACTTGTACTAACAGTTACCATTCTATCTTTTCCTGCTAAGTGACCAGTTGATACACTTCCTTGATATTCATTACTAACTGGAGTACCAAT
>CAKOXX010000010.1 GCA_934130405.1 uncultured Bacilli bacterium
ACCTGGGGGGGGGGTACTTATTAGTACTAAGTAGCAAAACTACTTTCTTTCATAGTGTCAAATTGATGGAATAGGAATGAACTTATTCTGTCTTTTTTGTATTTAATGAAAGGTAAGGTAGTAAAAGTGAAAAAGAGAAAAGTATTTATTTTAATAATTAGTTTAGTAGTAACAATAATTGTTGTTCTAGGAGTAAGTTATGCGTTACTTCAAAAAAATGTAGTTAGTGATAATGGAAAAATAATTTACAAAGTAGGAGATTTAGAAGTGAAACTTGATGAATCTGGTTCAAAAGATATAAGTCTTGTTAATGTTATACCAACGGAAGATAGTGACGGATTAAAAAATGAACCATATAGTTTTTCGTTAGTAAACAACGGAAACCAAAGATTAAAATATACGATTTATTTAGAAGATGATATGGATGCTAAGAATAAATGTGGTACAGATTGTGAATTAATACCTGATGAATTTATAAGATATAATTTAGCAAATGATGAGAAAAAGTTAAAAACTGCTAGTTTGTCTTCTAATGATAGTAAAATCTACACTGGAATAATCAGTGGCAATTCTATTAATAAACTTAATTTAAGAGTTTGGCTTTCTATTGATGCAGATAATAGTGTAATGGGTAAATACTATTTTGGAAAAATTATAATAGAAGCTACGTATATAAGTAATGAAGATTTAGATAATCTGTGTCTTGCTAAGGGTGGTAATTTAGTAGTAGATGATGAATGCCGAAAATATTATGTTAAATTAAATAACTTTATAGAAAATAGTGATTTTAAAGATATGGGACGTAATTGGGCTTTTAATGACGGTGCTATATTAGATTCAGTAACTGATGGAATTGCTACAGTCAATTGTACAGCTGGAAAGAATAGTTGTGGTATTTTTCAACAACCTCTCGAAAAGAGTGGTGTTTTAAATCATAAGTATTTCTTTTCAAATATGATAAAGTCTTCATCAGCTACACAAATTATAAGAAATGGTTTAGAGAACATAAGATACTTGATTCCTAATCAGAAAATTGGCGATACGGAGTGGCATCAGCTATCTGATATTATTACTTATGATGAAAACATAAAAAATACAGTTCAAAATAAATATCATGCTTTTGTAATTTATGTATTGAACGAATTTGATCAAGTGTTTTTATTAAAAAATCCAGTTTTTGTAGATTTAACTTTAATGTTTGGTGAAGGGAATGAACCAACAAAAGAATGGTGTGATAAAAATCTTAATACTTATATAGAATATAATGAGACAGGAGTAAAAACACCAATTAGTGAAATTAACTATAAAGAAAAAACATCATATTATGATGTAATTGACTTATTTAATTAGATATAAAAGTATTTAAAGACGAGATATATGTGCTGCTGACTTATCGCCTTTTCTATAAATATAATCAAGGTCGATTAGTTTGATTTTCTTTTTTTGATAGGCTTTACTTTGCTCAATGTTAATTACTTCATGATTCCCATCAATATCAGTAAAACCAGAATAGTTGAACTCAGTCGGAAATATAGCAAAGTTATCTTGAAAATTACTATCACCAATTTCAATATTAGCTCTAGCTAAGTCATCATTAATTGCTGCTAAATCTTCATCTGTTAATTTGATACTTTCTCCTTTAGGACTTATTTCTAAGTATAAACTATCCTTTTCAGTAGGAAATCTCTTCTGTACAATTAAATCATTAAAACGATAAAAAATAGGGAAATCAAAAGTCTTTCGTTTATCACCAATCTTTAAAACTTTGTCATCAAAGAAAAAGGTAAAATTAGATGAACCAGCTCCTTTATATTCTAAATTATTAAAGTTAAAGTTTTTATCAAGCATTTCAAAATAAGAATATAAATTGTTTCTCATAATCTTGTACATAATTTTAGATTTAAAATATAACTGTAAAGGTGCATTTTTCTCTTCCATTTTCCTTTGCAAACGATAAAGTAGTTGATAATTATCTTCTAGATACCGTTCCACCTCTGGAAAACTTCTAGCAAGATAATTTATCACTTTATTATAATCAGCTTCTGACAAATTAAGTTCATCAATACTTTCAAGTAAATTAATAGCTTCTTCTAAAGTCTTTATATCAAACATTAAGTTCACCCCTTAATAGGGCATATTATAGCACTTTTGCTAGGCAAAATAAAGAGGCATTACTAAGCATTAATCATAACTTATATTAGAGGAGGAAATACAAATGTTATACAATAATCAAGACTTTAATATGGACCAAACTGCTAGTATTGTTGGCGATGGAAATATTATCGACCAAGATATGGATATCGATGTAAATATAAATGGAATGGGAATGAATAATCAAGGAAATTATATGCAAGGAACTACGCAAAGTCCTATCATAGAACCAATGCAAGAAAGACAGATAAATAGAACTATAATTCATCAAGTACCACACGTTTGTCCAATTAGAACTAGAATAATCAATCATCATATTTATAAACATACTTATTGTCCAGAATATTCTTGCTGTGAAGAGAATGTAGTAAGTAACATTAATCAAGGTTCTTGCTGTAATTTTCGTTAGAAGTCAGGTAACTGACTTTTTTCTTTAAAAAAATAATGTTATAATTTAGTTATAGATAAAGATGGAAAGGAAATAGTAATAATGAATGAAGAAAAAACACCATTAACTAATACTGATTTTGATAAGCTTTTAAAAGAAGTCTTAGAGTCTGATGACCAAATAATTGAAGAAGAACAAGAAATAGAAGAAACAGATGAATTTGATGATAGTATATTAAAGGACGAAAATAAAACTAACTTAGAACTAACTGATGAAGAAGAAACAGAAAGTTATCTTGAAGATGAAGATATAAGTATAGATGAATAGTATACCGAAAATAAAGGTATACCTTTTCGTTATATGTTACTGTTTATTTTTATAAAAAAATGAAATAGATGATATAAGAATCAGTGATTATATTGGTATAAAACTATGCGAGAGAGAAAGATATTTTTAACTCAATAGTAAAATAAAAGTGACTATGATATAATCAAGTAAAAGAAGGTGTCAAGATGAGTATAGAAAATTATTTTGAATCAGATGAGTTTTTTGATTCTTTGAGTCCAATTGCAAAATACTTTGAAACTAATAATTCAAAAGGTTCAGAATTAATAGAATATTTTATTAATATTGCTATAAAATATTCAATGTTGTTCAGAAAAGGTGAAGAATTTTCCACAACTGGACTTTCTGATTTTATTAAAAAAGTAGCAACTAAAATCTCAAGTGTTGACATAAATCATATGATAAGTATATCTAGTGATTTTAAATTAGAAAAATATGTTTCTAATTTATACGTTGATGAATTGTTGTTAAAACTAGACTTAAACAGAGAACAACTTAACGATGAAAATTATAAAAAAAGTATATGTACTTATATTATTAGAAATTTAAAAGGAAAAGATTATAAATATCACGCTTTTAATTCAGTGTTTTTTGATAGTATTTTAGCTAATGGTATAAATCCAAATACTAATTTTACTTCACAAAATGAAATTAATACTATTAATAATATTTTTGAAAAAAATGGAATTAGTATGGGGTTAGGATGGCAAAAATTGAATTGTGATGGGAAAGTTTCATATTCAAGGACACCAGCTGTTTCATATTACTATGGTATAAATTCACCTGAATGGTTTGCACAATTTACAGGGCAGGGCTTTCCATTTAATCCAGCCGACAAATATAAAAAAGATGCTTATGTTCAAGGAGATTATGATTCAGCCAAAAATAATTTATTAACTTTAATGAAAAAATACAATTTTGCATCAAGTAATCAACAATGTGTAATTGACTTTTTTGAAAAAAATTGGAATATTTATGCAAACAGAGATTCTGTGTTAGCTATTATTCCAGATACTGTTAGTCCAGAAATGGAAGAAAAACTTTCAGAAGATTGGGTTAATACTTTATCAAATAGTCCATATTATAAGAATGATATTGAAAAAATTATGAATTTTTGTCTGAGTGATGGTGCGGTTGATTGTCAATCTACAGAGAAAATTGATGTTTCAAATGCAATTTTTATTAAAATGCCTAGGTATGATGAAGTGTTAAGAAGATTAACTTCTAAAAAAACTGAAGCCATTCAAAATGAAAGCGATAAGGAGCAAGAGGAATTATTGCATAAAAAATTAATGTTTCTAGCTAATGCAAAAATAAAAGTTAGAATTGGCACTACTGGACAAGATGGATGGGTTAGTGAACATGGAGAACAAGAATTGTTAAAAGTAAAAGAGTTACTAAAAGATAATGATGTTTATCAAGCGATAGTAAAAAATCAATTTGGAGACCAATTATATTTAGATGGTTGGCTTAGTGCTTTTGACAAAAAAATAATTAATAATCCTGAGAATATTAAATTGCTAGCAGCTAATAAGCCTTTCTACTTTAGTCATATATCAGAAGAAAATCGCAACAATGTAGAATTAATGAGAGAATGTGCTTGCCAAAAAGGAATTAGTCCAATTTTGACTCACTATGTAGGAAAAGATGTTCAAAATGATTTTGAATTTATTTCTAACTTGATTATAAATTCAGATGAAAATACATTTGATTTTTGTGGCAAAAGTGCTGAAAGTATCAATGGTAGTAATATGCGCTATGGAAAATCAATTGGAGTAAATGTTCAGTCTAATCCGATATTTTGGCAATTATTAAATTCTAAAATTAAAAGTATTAATGAAAATACTTCAAGGCAAATATTATTATTTTCACCTGAAAAAGAATTAAATCTAGTTAAAATGAATGCCATTATCTTAGAAGATGAAAATTTGGAAACTAATGTGGAAGTAACGCATAGGTCTATTAAAAACTAGTTTTTACCCAATAATTAAGTTGATATTTAAAAAACAAATCAAAAGGAAGAGCTGAAAAACTCTTCCTTTTCAACAAAAAAAGCCTTGATTATCAAGACTTCAAAATTCTAACTGGTCGGGAAGACAGGATTTGAACCTGCAACAGCTTGGTCCCAAACCAAGTGCTCTACCAAGTTGAACTACTTCCCGAAGTGGTGCGCTCGAAGGGATTCGAACCCCTGACCTTTTGGTTCGTAGCCAAACGCTCTATCCAACTGAGCTACGAGCGCATAAGCTCTTCTTCAAAAGACAAACTTATATTATCATAATAAACGAACCACGTCAATATATTTTTTAAAATTTATTGTTCATTTTCGAGGAAAATTGGTTGAAATCTAAAATTTAAATGAAGTTTCATTAAGAAAAGCATATTCACTATGACACTTTAATTGCCTGATTAACTTAAATAATGCCATATCACGCATTTTGCATTCAAGCATTATATCAATATCAACATCAACTTTTTTTACTAAATCAAGAAATTTGATAAAATCTTTTTCATCTATATAGTTATTATGACTTCTCTTATCCTTTCTACTTCTAGGAGAAGAAAAGTGAACTTTAGGATTATCTTTAGTTCCCTTCCAAGTTGCAAATATTTCTTCTAAGTCTTTAACTGTTAACTTCTTCTTTTTATTACATCTATAATGATGATAATCAAGTACCATTGGAATATTTAATTCCTTACAAACCTTTAAAGTATCTTCAAAAGTAAAAATCTTATCATCATTTTCTATAATAATAATATCTTGTAAATGTTTAGGAAGCTTTCTAAAATTAGTAATAAATCTTGCTAAAGCTTCTTCTTTATTTTCTTTACCACTACCTATATGAATAATGGCTTTTCCTTCAATTCCTAATAATTTAAAAAGATTATAATGATATTCAATTTGTAATCTAGAAGTTTTTACCACCTCGTCATTAATACTATTTAAAACACAGAATTGATCAAGATGAGTATCAACTCTTATCTTATACTTTTTAATTTTTCTTCCAACTTCACTAAACCTTTCTGAAAATAATTTAATATAATCAAAATTAACTAATTGATGAGTAGCAAGTGGCACAATATTAGGTGACATTCGATAAAAGTGCACACCATTGATAAAGTTATAATCAAGTACCTGACTGAAGATAAACAAATTTCTATTGACAATTTCTTTTAGTTTTCTTTGTGCCTCATTGCTACTAAGATTAGAGTAGGTCTTATAAGTCATTGTATGGGAATAAGTAATCTTATCTAAAGTCAAGGGACTAGCAACATAACCAAGTCGTACTTTCATAACTATCACCATTTTTAGTATGGAACAAAATAATTTAATTATTCTAAAATAATCTTTACTAACATATATTGAAACGGGTGATAAGTTTGCAAAATAAAATAAATGTTGTATTTCCTAAAATAACATATCAAGATTTAGCAAAAGAAATAACTAAGTTTTTAAATCAAGAGATAACTGAATTCTTAATAGCCTCAGAAGAAAATTATGCAATTAAAATACCAGGATATTTAACAATAACTTATGATTACTATACTTACGATAGTTATGATAGTTACGTATTTTACATTGAAAGTTTTGTTTTTGGTGCCCATCCTGACCACAAGATAGTGTCATTTACTTATGATACTTTAACTAACAAAATGATAACTATTGATACTTTATTAAAAAAAGACCCCTTTATATTAAATTACTTATCAACAAATATAAGAAAACAATTTGCTAATGATAAAAGAATAGTTGATAAGAATATGTTCTTAGAAGGAACTAAACCAGTTTCTTGGAATTATCAAGTATTTGCCTTAACACCAAGAGGAATATTAGTTTTCTTTCCACCATATCAAATAGCACCTTATTCAGAAGGTAGTTTTAAAAACTTAGTTTCCTATCGTAACAATGATTTTTTGAAAAGATAACTTGCGAAGGGCTAATAATCATTTTTTAGTAGTTTCCTTTTTCCTCCTTAAAAGGTATAATAATAAGTGAGAATATGATAATAAAGGAGGAAATTTAATGATTAAAAATTATTTAAAGAATTTTGAAAAATATTCTATTCTCATTTCGAGTTTACTAATAATACTAGGTATATTTTTATTAGTTCAACCGCTTAAATCATTAGAAGTAGCAATCATTTTCTTTGCTGTAATTATGATTATCAATGGAATAAGTAGTTTCTTTTCTTATTTTATGTTGAATAGCGCAGAAAGATTATTTAGTCTTGAACTAGTAACTGGAATAGTAACCATCTTAACCGGTACTTTAATGTATCTATATAGAGCAGACCTTATTAGTGTCTTCCCAGTAATACTTGGTATCTGGATTATTGCTAGTAACTTAATTAAAATGCAATTATCTATCAACTTAAGTGTCTTTAAAGAAAGTAATTGGTTTTTACTTCTTATCATGCAAATACTAATGGTAATTCTAGGAGTGGTTTTAATCACTAATCCATTTAGTTCAATGATAGCTTTAGCAACATTAGCTGGTTCATTCTTAATAATTTCTGAAACAGTTAGTTTGATAGAAAGTATCTATATCTTAATTAAAATCAAGAATCTTTAATGATTCTTATTTTTTTTAGAAAAAAGTGGTATAATATGGCCAAGAAAAGAGGGGAGACTATGGAAAAGTCTAAGCTTAGAAATATAGTGGTTATCGTTTTTCTGGCATTAGTATTAATCATTTCTATTTCCTTAGTAATTAGTAAAAAGAATGATTCTAAAGAAAACAATATAACAGTGACGATTAGTGCTGTGAAGAAAAATTATCTTTTAGGAGAAAGTAATAATGAAAGTTATATCATTACTAATTATAAGGGTGATTATAAAGAAAATGATAAAGTGAAGTTTACTTATAAACTAAAAGATAAGAAAACTAAAGATGGGGTAGTAAGTATTGCTATTTCTGATGAAGATTTAGTACTAACAACTAGTTCTAAGAATAATACTAAAGTAGAAGAGCAAGAGAGGGAAACATCTACTTCTTTAGAAACTGAGAATGATAAAGCAAGTTCTACTAATCCAAGTCAAGAGGAAATATCAACTACTGAAACAGTCCAAACAGTAGGAAATTCTAGTCAAACTAGCACCGATAGTGAAGTTTTAACATATGTAAATAATATGAAAAATAATAATCAAGAGACTTTGAAAGAAAGCTTTATTACTATTGTTGATTTTATCTTTTATAATGGTCAAATTAAAGGACATACTTTTAGCGAATTATCTGCTAGTGCTAAGTTGAAAGTTTTGGAAACAGCTCTTTATTTAGATACGAAGATTAATAAATATTTCCCTAATTATAAAGAAGAAATAAGTAGTAAGACCGGTAGAACTTATAATACAGTCAAGAGTAAAGTGGTAAGTAGCTATTTAAATATTACTTCTTCTATTTGTACAAAAGATGCTACTACTTGTGAACTTGCTAAAGAAGACTTTCAAACTATGAAAAAGAACTTTGGACTTACTTGGTCTTTAATCAAAGAAATAGCAATGGACTCTAAAAATAACATTAAAAACTGGTATGAGATATGGAGTGGAAAAAAGTAATTTCTTTTTTCTAATTCTTATGGTATTCTTTTGATAGGAGGAAACATTTAATGAAAAACTTAAAAAAAGTACTACTTATACTTATAGTAAGTTGTTCTTTATTATTTAGTAATGTCTATATTGTTAATGCTGAGGTTGAAGGTAAGGTTGATAATACAAATTACTTAAATATTGAAAATGAAAATAGTAATAAGGTTGTAAATCACAGTCTTTTTACCGCCGGAGATGATATTTCTACTGATAGTAATATTAAAGGTATAAACTTTGCAGCGGGAAATACTTTAGATATAAAAGGAAGTTCTGAGTATGGTTTGATTGCTGGAAATGAGATTAACTTTAAAGGTTTAGTGACACGAGATTTATTTCTAGCTGGAAATACAATTAAAGTTTCAGAAACAGCTAATATTGCAAGAGATGTTTATATTGCTGGAAATAACATAACTGTAAATGCTGATGTTGCTGGAAATCTTTTCTTAGCTGGAAATAAAGTTGTTATTAATTCTAAAAATATTACTGGAAATGTCAAAGTGCTAGCAAGTACTCTTGAAATAGCTGATGCTACAGAAATTAAAGGTACCTTATTATACAACCAGGATGCTACCTATCAAGCTAGTAAAGCTATTATAAATAAGGTTGAAACTTATCAGAGGGAACAGCGTGATGAAGTAAGCATCAGTTCTAGAAAAATAGCTTCTCTTTTAATCGGAATAGTAACTAGCTTTCTCATTGCTTTGATGTTATATTATATTTTACCAGGTATCTTTATTCAGTTAGATAAAGCTGCTGAAGAGTCTAAAATGTTAAATACAATGGGAACTGGATTTGTTTATCTTCTAGCAGTTCCTGTAATTTCCTTAGTATCAATGGCGACAATAATTGGTTTACCATTAGGAATAGTGCTATTATTATTCTATGTAATAACAATATACTTATCAAGATTAATATCTGCTATTTACTTTGGTAAGTTAATGGCTAAAAGAGTATTTCATATCGATAACATTCATCTAGAAATGTTAATTGGTGTCTTAAGTATTAAAATTATTAGTATGATACCTTATATCGGACCAATTTATTTATTTGTTATGATTATTTTAGGTTTAGGACTAATGTATAATATGTATAAAAAGCTTAGAATAAAGACCGGAAAAACTAAATAAAATATAAATTTGTGTAAAGAAATAAAAATGGTTGACAATTACTAGTAGTAATATGTTATAATTAATCTACTTAGAAGAGCGCTAGTAAAGGCTTAATAATTGAGTTTTTTGCGCTCTTTTTTTGTCGCCTACTAATATTAATATATATTAAGAAGTAAGTGAAAGTGTAAAGAAAAATAAAAAAGTGTCAAGTGAACAATGAATAAAAGAAAGGAAAGTAAAAATGAAAATATTAATTATTATTGCAGTGGTAAGTTTAGTTAGTTTCTTAATGAGAAAAACTTACGTTTATTTAAGAGGAGGTTATTGTGACTATATCGCAATGCACGAAATATCAAGTTTAAATCTAAAATATTATAGGGTATTAAGGGATGTTGTCTTTAAAGTAGATGGAAAGACTCATAAAATAGATTATATGGCATTATCTAAATATGGTATTTTTGTGATGAAAGTACATAACTTTGGTGGGGTAGTAACTGGGAAAGAAGATGATGAGTTTTGGATAGAACAGAATAAATTCTTTAAGAAAAAAAGAGTTAATCCGATTAAAGCAAATAAAGAAGAAATTAAGGCTTTAGCAAAATATTTACATATGAGTGAAGATAATTTCTTCTCCTTTATCTGTCTACCTAGTCAGTGTAAGATAAATACGACTAATTATAAGTCATTAGTAGGGGACCCAGATTCAATTACTTATAAGATAGTAAAATATAAAGACGAAATTGTTAGGGAAGATGTTTTGAAATTGTATAACAAACTTAATAAATTAGTTACAACAAAAAAGAATTTCTTCAAAGAAAATTTTTTAGATAGTATTTATTTTGAACTAAACTTATATCATAATTTTGGTGGCTACTTTAAAATATAGTTGAAATTAACAAGAAAGGACTAGTTAACTTTCTTGTTTTTTTGGTAATTTTTAGAAAGTGAAAATATGATATTGACGAACAAAATTTCTATGTTATAATAGTGGACGTAAAACGAGAAAAAATAGTAGTCATTAAAACAAAATTAGAAAAATTTAGATTATTTTTCTGTTGACAGATATACCCCCTACCCCTATAATTAGATAAGAAAGAAGGTGCTACAATATGAAAGTGAATTGTCAGGAATGTACAAGAACCAAACATCGAACAGAAGATGAAAAGAAAAAACTAATCAGACGACTTAATATTATCTCTGGGCAGATAGGAGGTCTTAAGCAAATGATAGAAACTGATAGATATTGTGATGAAGTCTTAATTCAAATATCATCAGTTAATAAAGCATTAAAAAGTCTTGGTAACGAAATATTGAAGAATCACTTAGAAACGTGTGTAGTAAAAGACTTAAAAGATGATAAGTTAGAAGTAATTGATGACGTTATTGATTTATTTGGAAGGATTAATTCTTAATGAAAGTTTATGTCAAAATTGAAGGAATAAGTTGTAGTCATTGTTTAGATACGATTGAAACTAATTTACTAAGAGAAAAAAATATTATCAAAGTTGAATTTCAAAAGAATATTGCTATTATTGAGTATGTTGGAAAGCTTGAAAAGAAGAAAATTATTAAACTAATAAATTCTTTGGGTTATCTTACACAAGAGAGTTATATAAGTGATGATATAAGTTTATTATCTGATAAAGTAAAACCAGTAGAAATAATTATCATTTTATTAATAATAATTCTTGTTTTTTACTTATTAAATAAAATAATTGGTTTTAATATATTCAACGTTATTCCAACTATTGATGAAAATATTACTTATGGAATGCTTTTTGTGACTGGTTTGTTAACTAGTATTCATTGTGTAAGTATGTGTGGTGCTATAAATTTATTAACAGTAATTAATAAAACAACTAAACGAAGTTATAAAAAACCAATTCTTTATAATTTAGGAAGACTTATTTCTTATACTGCTTTAGGAGGAATAGTCGGCTTAATCGGTAGAGTTTTAACTGTCAATAAAACAGTAACTGGTATTATTATTTTACTAGCAGCTATTGTAATGTTTCTAATGGCTCTTGCTATGCTTGGGTTAATACCTTTAAAGAAACTAAAACTAATTCGCCATAAAACAGTCACTGCTAATCCTTTAATAATTGGTCTTTTGAATGGTCTAATGCCTTGTGGACCTTTACAAGCAATGCAGGTTTATGCTTTGTCAACAGGAAGTCCCATCAAAGGTGCTATTTCAATGTTTCTTTTTTGTCTAGGAACAATACCACTTATGCTTGGAACTGGTTTATTTCTAAATAAGTTGACAGGTAAATGGAAAATAATTGTTAATAAAATTGCTACTTGTCTAATTCTTATTTTATCAGTGGTGATGCTTAATCAAGCCTTACTTTATCTAAATATAGATCTTTTTAAAAATAATGATGACAGTACTTATCAAAAAGCTATACTAAAAGAAACTTATCAAGAAGTAAAAATTAATGTTTCTTATGGAAATTATCAAGATATTATTATTCAAAAAGATATACCCGTGAAACTAATAATTCACGTTGATGAAGATAAACTAACTGGCTGTAATAATGAGATATATCTAGCTAAATATAAGATAAAGAAAAAACTGAAAGTAGGGGATAACATTATTGAATTTACTCCTACCAAGGAAGAAACACTAACTTATACTTGTTATATGAATATGATTAAAAATAATATTAAAGTTATCGATAATAAAAAATATTTTGAAAGGAAAAGTTGATATGAATGTAATTTTAAGTGTAGAGGGAATGAGTTGCAGTGCTTGTTCGTCAAGTTTAGAAAAATATTTAAAAAAACAAAAAGGCGTAGTTGATGCTTCTGTTAACCTTGTCTTAGCAACCGCTAATATTACTTATAGTGAAGAACTGACAATAACTGATTTAGAAAGATTTATTAAAGAAGCTGGTTATAAAAGTTTAGGTATCTATTCACCAGATAATTCCTTTAAGGAACAAAAACTAGATAAGAAATTATTTATTACCTATACTATTTTAGCTATTTTAATATTATATATTTCCATGTCACATATGGTTGGATTACCAGTGATACCGTATCTTAATATGGAAAAGTATCCTTTAAATTATGCATTATCATTATTAATATTATCACTTCCTTTTCTATATTATGGTAAAGATATCTTAAAGAATGGTTACTTAAATCTTATCCATAAAGCACCTAATATGGACACCTTAGTAGCAATTGGTGTTTTATCAAGTTTTCTTTATAGTTTAGTTAGTACCATAATGATTATTAATGGTCACTCTTCTTATGTTGAAAATCTATATTATGAGTCATTTTGTATAGTAATTTATTTTGTTAAACTGGGAAGATTTATTGATACTAAGAGTAAAGCTAAAACCAAAGAAGCGATTAAAGAATTAGTTCAAGTAACACCAGCAAAGGCGGTTTTAAAAACCAGTGAAGGTGAGAGGAAAGTTAATATAGATGAAGTTCAAAAACACGATATTTTAATTTGTAAACCAGGTGAAAAAGTAGCCGTTGATGGAAATATAATCAGTGGAAGTGCTTATTTTGATGAAGCTTTTATTACCGGGGAAAGTAAATTAGTAAAAAAAGGAACAGGTGCTAGTGTTATAGCAGGAAGTATCAATACCAATGGTTATATTACTTACGAAGCAATTAGAATTGGAAAAGACTCTACTATTTCCGAAATAGTTAGATTAGTAGTGGAAGCTACTAATACAAAACCAGCGATTGCTAAATTAGCCGATAAAGTTAGTGCTATTTTTGTCCCAAGTATTATGGTAATTGCTTTACTAACTTTAATCTTTAACCTATTAACGAATAGTTTAGATATAGCTTTAACTAGATTTGTTACCGTATTAGTAGTGGCTTGCCCTTGTTCGTTAGGACTTGCTACGCCGTTAGCAGTTATTGTTAGTGAAGGAATTTGTGCTAAGAATGGTCTTTTAATAAAAAATAGTGAGACTTTGGAAGAATTAAATAATATAGATACTATAGTTTTTGATAAAACTGGTACCCTTACTTATGGTAATTTACAAGTTGCGAAACTATATAACTATAGTAGTTATGATAATAATCATCTATTAGAAATAGTAGGGAGTTTAGAAAGTAAATCAACTCATCCGATTGCTAAAGCTTTTCAAAAGAAAAATACTTTGGAAGTTAGTAAATTTAATAATATAGCAGGTCTTGGTATAAGTGGTAATATAAATGATAAGAGATATTATCTAGGAAATGCTAAGTTAGTTGATCAATTAATGATAGAAGACATTCATATTAATGATTATAATTCTCTAGTACAAGAAGGAAGTAGTATCATTTATGTTATGGAAGAGAAGAACATAATAGCTCTAATAGGAGTTAAAGATACTTTAAGACATAATGCTAAAAATGTAATAAGAAAATTAAAAAAACAAGGTAAAAAGGTTGGAATGTTGACAGGTGATAATCTACAAACAGCCAAAATTATTAGTAAAGACTTAGCTCTTGATGGCGTTAAAGCTTCACTTCTTCCTAAAGAGAAAACAGAAATTATTAAAAGAATGTTAGCAAGTGGTAAGAAAGTAATGATGGTCGGAGACGGTATAAACGATGCTCCAAGTCTTGCTACTTCTACCGTTGGAGTAGCAGTTGGTAGTGGAACAGATATTGCTAATAAATCAAGTGATATTATTTTAATGAATGACAATTTAGAAAATATCCTTAATTTATTTACTATTAGTAAGAAGACAATCAAAAATATCAAGCAAAATCTTTTCTTTTCCTTCTTCTATAATATCTTAATGATACCAATCGCTATGGGATTATTTTCAAAATTTAATATTGTTATGAATCCAATGATAGCAGCTTTAGCAATGACTTTAAGTAGTTTGACAGTTGTCTTTAATGCCCTTCGTCTTAGAAGAATAAAATTAGAAAGGAATGAATAAAAATGTTTAATAAAAAAATAAAAACTATAATTAAAGTAGAAGGAATGAGTTGTAACCATTGTGCTAATAAGGTTATCACTTCCTTAGAAGAATTAGAAGAAATTTCTAAAGTAAAAGTTGATTTAAAAAGCAAAGAAGTAACAATTCTTAGTAAAGAAGCTTTAGATTTAGAAAGAATAAAAGAAAAAATTAATGCTTTAGATTATAAATATATGGGAGTAAAATAGATGAAGAAGGTTGGTTATTTAGTATTACTATTACTTGTGATATTAACAGTTAGTGGATGTGGTAATAAAGAAGTAAAAAAAGAAAAACAGGAAAAAAACAAATATATAACAGTAACAGCTGATGAAGATGATAACATCACCTTAGATACAACCAAGATAACTAAAACCGCAACTTTTATTAACTATGATGATGACGGCGTAATCATTCAGTTCATCCTAGTTAGAGGAACGGATGGCAAGGTTAGAATAGCTCTTAATACTTGTCAAGTTTGTAATCCTTCTCCTAAAGCTTATTTTGTTCAAAAAGGTGATTACTTAGAGTGTCAAAACTGTGGAACAAAATTCCATATAAATAAAATTGGTATCGAAAAGGGTGGTTGTAATCCTACACCTGTTGAGGAAAAAGAAGAAAAGGATGATAAAATCATCATTAATAAAAGGTATATAGATAGCTTCAAAACAAAATTCAAAAATTTGAAAGAAAAAACAAGTGAAGATTAGAGGTTAATTATGAATGAAATAAAATGTCCAAACTGTGGAACTGTATTTAAAATTGATGAAAAACAATATGACTCTATTGTAAAACAAGTAAGAGATAGTGAATTTAAAAATGAGATAGCTTCAAGACAAGAACAATATGAGAATGATAAAAAACAAGCAATAAAGTTAGCAGAAAATGAATTAGAAAAACAAATGACTGAACAATTAAAAGCTAAAGACTTAGAAATAATTAAGTTACGTGAAGAGCTAAATAATAAGAAACAATTAGAAGAAACAGTTTTAGAAAATACTAAGATAAAAACAGCTAATGAATATAAAGAAGAAATAGCTAATCTAAATCTTAAAATTAAAGAATTAGAAAATGAAAAAGATAAGAATATTTCAAATTTAAAAAATCAGATAGAATTAGATAATAAAGAATATGCCTTAAAAGAAAAGAATTTAAAAGATGTTTATGAAAATAAACTAAAAGATAAAGATGAAATGATAGCTTATTACAAAGATATGAAAGCAAGACAATCAACTAAAATGATAGGGGAAAGTCTAGAAGTACATTGTAATAATGAATTTAATACTTTAAGACCGTTGTTTCCAAATGCTTATTTTGAAAAAGATAATGATGCTAAAAGTGGTTCTAAAGGGGATTTCATCTTTAGAGATTATGATGATGAAAAAACAGAAGTTGTTTCTATTATGTTTGAAATGAAAAACGAAGCTGATATGACTGCTACTAAACATAAAAACGAAGACTTTTTTAAGGAACTTGATAAAGACAGAAGAGAAAAAAATTGTGAGTATGCAGTATTAGTATCATTATTAGAAATTGATAATGACTATTACAATACGGGTATAGTAGATGTTTCTCATCGTTATCCTAAGATGTATGTTATTAGACCACAATTCTTTATCCCTTTAATAACCCTAATTAGAGGAGCAGCTCTAAATTCTTTGAAGTATAAAAAAGAGATGATTACTCTTCAAAATCAAAATATCGATATATCACACTTTGAAGAAAATATGAATGCTTTTAAAAGTGGTTTCGCTAGAAATTACCGTTTGGCATCAGAAAAGTTTAGTAAAGCAATTGATGAAATTGATAAAACAATTGATCATTTACAGAAGACTAAAGAGGCATTATTATCAAGTGATAAAAACTTAAGGTTAGCTAATAACAAAGCGGAAGAGTTAACTATAAAAAAACTAACCGCTAACAGTCCAACAATGGCTAAATTATTTGAAGAAGAAAAAATTAAAAAAGTAGAAGAAAATCTTTAGTTGACAGTAAAATATTATATACCTATAATAAGAAAAGAAATTTAACAAAAGGGGTGGTTTTATGATTTATCTTGATAACATAGCAGCTAGTTTTACCGAAGATGAAGTCTTAGATGTTTTTTGTAACACTACTAGAAAATACTATGCTAATCCGAATTCTTCTCATAAGCTAGGTCTAACTGAAAATGAACTTATTGAAAAAGCAACAGAGAATATTGCTAAGTTACTTTCTATATCTAAAGAAGAAATAATTTATACTTCTGGTGGAACAGAAGCAAATAATTTAGCTATTAAGGGACTTAGTCTTAGCTATAAAAACTATGGTAAACATATCTTGATAAGTGGCTTAGAACATAACTCTATTACTAGTTCTGTAGTTAGTTTAGAAAAACTTGGCTTTGAAGTAGAAGTTATTCCAATTACTTCTTCAGGAATAGTTGATATTGAAGCTTTAAAATCAATGTTAAGAAATGACACTATTTTAGTAAGTGTAACTTCTGTTGATAGTGAATTAGCACTAGTTCAACCTATTGAGAAAATAGCTGCTATTTTAAAAGATTATCCTAACTGTCACTTTCATACTGATGCTACCCAAGCGATAGGAAAAGCAAGAATTAATTATGATGGAGTGGACCTAATAACCGTAAATCCTCATAAATTTCATGGTTTAGATAATTTTGGTATTTTAATAAAAAAGAATGGTGTTCGTTTAACCCCGCAAATAGAAGGTGGTAAATAAACCACCATTTATCGAGCAGGGACTCCTTCACTTGCTAATATTTTAGCTTTAGAAAAAGCTTTAGAAATAGCACTTACTAATCAAGAAGAAAGATTTAACTATCTAACAAAACTAGGAACAAAAATAAAAACAAAACTTAAAGAATATAAAAACGTTTCAATTAATAGTAGAGAAAATTCTTTACCGTCCGTTATTAATTTTAGTTTGTTAGGTTTAAAAGCATTGGATATAGAACATTACTTTGAACAATATGACATTTACCTATCAACTAAAACCTCTTGCTGTCCGATAACAACACCATCTAAGCTAGTATATGCTTTAACTAAAGATAAACAAAAAGCCACTTCGTCTGTGAGAGTAAGTCTTTCATATAAAACCACCGAAGCAGAAATTGATGAATTTTTAAGAGTATTTGATTTATTATATAAGGAGTATGAAAATGGAAAAGTATAAAGAAATAGAAAGAAGCATCATTAAAAAATATCGTAAAGATATCTTTTCTAAATTTATAAAAGCAGTTAGTGAATATGAATTAATTAAAGAAAATGATAATGTAATGGTTTGTATTTCTGGTGGAAAAGATTCATTTTTACTAGCAAAATGTATTCAGGAATTAATTCGTCATGGTAAAGTCAAATTCAGCGCAAGATATGTTGTAATGGATCCTGGATATAACGAGTATAACCGCGCAATGATTGAAGATAACGCCAAAATATTAAATATTCCAATTGAAATATTTGAAAGTGATATTTTTGATGTAGTAAGTCAAATAGATTCAAGTCCTTGCTATATGTGTGCTAGAATGAGACGTGGCTTCCTATATAATAAAGCTAAAGAATTGGGTTGTAATAAAATAGCATTAGGGCATCATTTCGATGACGTTATCGAAACAACATTACTTTCCATGTTGTATGGTTCAGAAATAAAAACAATGATGCCAAAGTTACATAGTGATAACTTTGAAGGCCTAGAACTAATAAGACCTTTATACTTAGTTAAAGAAGAAGCTATTATTTCTTGGCGTAATAGTAATGAACTAACATTTATCAACTGCGCTTGTCGCTTTACAGAAGGCTGTTCTTTAATAAATGATGGGACTAGTAAGAGAAAAGAAATGAAAGAACTAATCAAAAACTTAAGAAAAATAAATAAAAACGCTGATTATAACATTTTCAAAAGCTTAGATAACGTTAATCTTGATTGTGTTTTAGGAACGAAAACTAATGGCGTATATAAAAGTTTTCTAGCTGATTATGATAAGAAAGATAAAAATAAATAAATCTTTCTTTTTTTAATGTTCATTTAAGAAAAGTATATTACTATTAATACATCGAAAGGAAGGGATAGATTAATCAAATAAAAACTTATAGAAAAATATATATTAAAAAGGAGATACTTAAATGAAACGAGATGTAAAAAATGAAATTTTCATTTTTTATGAGCTTTTTCTTTTTTTAAATTATGTATCAAGTTTAATTTTATTATTTTATTAAAGCAGTCATTCAATGCGAATTAACGATATTAAAAAAATTAGCACTCGATGTTGACATTTGCTAATTCTAGTGATATTCTACTAATTGTTAGAGGGAAAACTAACAAAAAGGAGATGCATATATTTTGAAAAAACAATTTAAAGCAGAATCAAAAAAACTATTAGATATGATGATTCATTCCATCTATACAAATCAGGAAATATTCTTAAGAGAATTAATTTCTAATGCTAGTGATGCCCTTGATAAATTATATTACAAATCACTAACAGACACTAAAATTAAAATAAAGAAAGAGGACTTGGAAATAAGGTTAATACCAGATAAAGAAAATAGAACATTAACTATCAAAGATAATGGTATTGGTATGACTAAGGAAGAGTTGGAAAACAACTTAGGAACAATTGCTAAAAGTGGTTCTGAACTATTCAAAGAAAATATGAAAGATGAGAAAAACTTATCAATAATTGGTCAGTTCGGAGTTGGTTTTTACTCAAGCTTTATGGTAAGTGATAAAGTAGTAGTTAATAGTAAATCATTAGATGGTGAAGCTAATACTTGGGAAAGTGAAGGAGCTAGTGGTTATACTCTCGATAAATCAGATAAAAAAGATGAAGGAACAGAAATTATCTTATATCTAAAAGAAGATACTGAAGAGAATAACTACAGTGATTTCTTAGAAACTTATACACTTGAAAGATTAGTTAAGAAATACTCTGATTATATTCCTTATCCTGTTAAGATGACAGTAGAAGAGACAAAGAAAACAGATGATGAAAAGGAAGAAACAGTAGAAGTTGATAAGACTTTGAACAGTATGACACCTATTTGGAAGAAACCAAAAAGTGAAGTAAAAGATGAAGATTATCAAGATTTCTATACTGATAAGTTCTATGATTATGAAAAACCTTTAAAAGTAATTCGTAGTGAAGTAGAAGGAAGAACTAGTTATCAAACTTTATTATTTATTCCTTCACATGCACCATATAACTATTATTCAAAAGATTATGAAAAAGGCTTACAACTATATTCTAAAGGTGTCTTAATCATGGACAAATGTAGTGACTTGCTACCAGATTATTTTAGTTTTGTTAAAGGTTTAGTAGATAGTGAAGATATCGCGTTAAATATCTCAAGAGAAACACTACAAGAAAATTATCAAATACAAGCTATTGCCAAGAGTCTAGAATCAAAAATCAAAAAAGAGTTAGAAACTATGCTTTCAAAAGATAGAGAAACTTATGAAAAATTTTATCAAGACTTTGGTATGCAATTGAAATATGGTATTTATTCTACATACGGAATGAAGAAAGATTTACTTCAAGATTTATTACTATTTAATTCTTCAAATGATAAAAAGTATACTACTTTAAAAGAATATGTAAGTAGAATGAAGAGTGACCAAAAGAATATTTATTATGCTTGTTCTGAAAGTTTAGAAAAATGTGAAATGCTTCCACAAGTCGATGCTGTTAAAGAAAAAGGTTATGAAGTATTATATCTAACTGAATACTTAGATGAATTTACAATCAAAACTTTAAGCATGTATGCTGATAAAACATTTATGAATGTTGCGGATGAAAAACTAGATCTTTCAACTGAAGAAGAGAAGAAAGAACTAGAAGAGGCAAATAAGTCTTATAAAGATATGTTAGATAAGATGAAATTTACTTTAACTGATTCGGTTGTAGATGTAACATTTACTAATCATTTAAAAAATCACCCAGTTTGTTTAAAAACTAAAGGTGAAGTATCAACTGAAATGGAAAAAGTTCTACAAACTATGCCAAATAACCAAAATGTTAAGGCGGAAACTGTTATGGAAATAAATATGAATCATCCAATTACTAAAAAGATGGAAGACTTATATAATAATAAAGACTTTGATACATTAGATAAGTATAGTAAAGTTCTTTATCAAGAAGCAAGATTGATTGAAGGGTTGTCAGTAGAAAATCCTACTGAATTAAGTAATTTAATCTGTGATTTATTAGCAAAGTAAGGAAATGAACTCCTTACTTTTTTGGTGTATAAAAATTTAATTAAAAAATTTTAAAAAAAGTATTGACGAACATATATTCTATATTATAATAGATGACATAACTTGAAAGAAAAGAGGTGTTAAATCAAAGCATTGTCATATTTATTATATTGATATTAAAAGAATATTTATGAAAGAATAAAATAGGGTTATAGTACCTAATAAAAAATAGTAGGGTGTCACTCATCCGAAATTCGTCTGTGGAGAAACAAAAAGTTTCGATGAAGCAGAAAGTCTCTCTCTAGTAGTTATCTCTCGCAAGATTCGACAAATTTCGACAAGCAGAATGGCATATAATACTACTGAAAGGAAGTGCTATAGCATTGTGTCTTATTTAGAGATAATTCTGAATAATTGTGTCTATTTACTATGTCCAATTTCTCTATATTTAATATATATTTCGTATAGAAAAAACATTAATAAAGAAGTAAATACCATTGCATTTGAAATGGCCATTTCCTCTTCTTTATATTTTATACTTAGATGTGGAATGCCATTACATCATAACTATCCAACTATGCTATTTGATGTACCGCTGCTTTTAGCTTTTTCAAAGAAAAAAACAGGGTTTAGTATAGTTATTTCCATCGTATTAATTATCTATCAAACCATCTTTCTAAGAACTATGCCTTTACTATTAATTGTAGAATATATAGTTTATTTTTTAGGATATTTGCACTTGACTAAGTATAAATTTTCTCTTGGAAATCTAATACATGGCTTTATAATTGTTAATAGTTTCTTTTTAGCCATAAAAGTATTCTGGTTTATTTCTCCAAATGGCTGCTATGATAATAATATCATCTATCTTTGTTGCATAATTATTGTAATTTATCTAGTTAGCTCTATGATTCTTTATTTTTTGTATAAAGGTGAGAAAATTGTCGATTTCAATAACAGCTTATATAATATTCAAAAAGAAAAAGAATTACGTGCTTCATTATTTAAAGTAACGCACGAGATTAAAAATCCTATTGCTGTTTGTAAAGGATATCTTGATATGTTAGACCCGTCAGATAATAAAAAATGTACTAAGTATATTCCAATATTAAAAAGTGAAATAAATAGAACTCTAATTTTAATGGATGACTTTTTAGACTATACGAAAATAAAAATAGAAACTGAAGAAATAGATTTGGTTATGCTATTTGAAGAACTTGATTCATCATTAAGGCCACTTTTTTCTAGTAAGAAAATTACAGTTAATTATAACATACCTTATGAGGAATTGTATTTTGAAGCGGATTATAATCGCTTGAAACAAGTTTTTATTAATCTATTTAAAAACGCTCTAGAAGCCAAGGACGATACCAAAGAACATAGCTATATAGATGTAACTGTCAAAGAAACTGAAAGTAATATCTTTATAAAGATAAAAGATAACGGTATCGGTATGACAAAAGAAGAATTAGAGAAAGTAGGACAGATGTTCTTTACTACAAAGAAAAAAGGCTCTGGACTCGGTACGTGTTTGTCAAAGGAGATAATTAAACTACATAAAGGAAACATAACTTACTCATCACGAAAAGGAGAATGGACTGAGACAAATATAACTTTACCAAATATTAAAGTTATGTCATAATAATGAGGGTGTTATTATGATAGAAGAAGTAAAGAAAAGTTTAAAAGAACGACTAAGTGATTATAGATATAATCATTGTTTGCGAGTAGCTGATGTTGCAAAAGATTTAGCAATATTTTATAAAGAAGATGAAGACAAAGCTTATTTTGCTGGACTTGTTCATGACATGGCAAAAGAGTTTACTAAAGATGAAAATTTAGAGTTTGTTAAGAGTCATAATCTTCCAGAAGAAGTTTTAAATAAAGAAAATAGTAAATTTCTTCATGGTATTATTGGCGCAATAATAGCTAAGGAAACATATCATTTCACTGATGATATGTTTAATGCTGTTTATTACCACACTGCTGGTCGCCCAGGAATGAGCAAATTAGAAAAAATTGTTTATCTAGCTGATAAAATAGAACCTGGTAAAAATTATGAAGGCATAGAGGAAGAACGCACACTAGCTTATCAAGATTTAGATCAAGCAGTAATACTATGTTTAAAAACCAAAATAGCAAAGTTAACAAAAGAAGGAAAATTCGTTCATCAGAATACTATAGATACACTTAATTATTTAGAGTCAAAAGTAAGTAACACTGCTACTAAATAATATTTTGTCTCGATTAGAAAACTGTGATACAATAACTTATATAAAAGAGTAGAGGGTGATGAAATGTTAGGTGATATCAAAGAGATAGTTGATAGTAACGTTTTTGTTAACTTATCAATTGATATTTCAAAACAAACAAATTTAGTAGATTTACACATAATCTTTGAAGATGGTCCAGCTAAAGTTGTAGGACAAATTGTCAGTACAACGCGAACTGTTTTAAAAGCTAATATAGTCGGTGAAATAAAAGATAATATTTTTCTTCCAGGTGTAAGTAGTAAACCATCTTTTAAATCAATAGTTAGAATCATTAATATGGAAGAGTTAGAGCTTATTTTGGGAAAAACGACTCCGCAAGCTGGAGAAGTGCTTTTTGGTTATTCTAATATTTATCAAAATTATCCAATTCATGTAAACGTAAATTCTTTCTTCAGTAACCATTTTGCTATTTTAGGTAATAGTGGAGCTGGTAAAAGTTTTTCTGTATCGAGAATTTTGCAAAACGTTTTTGCTAGTACAACGGCTAGCCCCATCGGAGCCCACGTTTTAATGTTTGATGCTTACGGTGAGTATACAAGAGCGTTAAAAGATATAGATAAAGTAAACCCTAACATGCACTATACTACCTATACAACTAATACTAATAATGAAGTTAGTGCTCCAATTAATATTCCACTTTGGTTGTTAGGAGCAGATGACATAGCATTACTTTTAGACGTAACTTCTACCAATCAAATACCGATTATTGAAAAAGCTTTAAGCCTAGTTCCAATTTTGACTGGAGAGGAAAAAAACGTTATTAAATATAAAAACGATATCATCGCAAGAGCGGTAGAAGACATTTTATTAAGTGGCTCTCAATCAACCAAAATAAGAGACCAAGTAATAGCAGTTCTCACAAAATTCCATACAAGTGATTTATCTCTTGAAAGTCAAATAGTTCAACCAGGTTATACAAGAACTTTAAAGCAATGTCTTTATATCGATAAAACTGGTAAACTAGTAGAAATGGAAGTGGTTGTTAATTTTGTAAAAGAATTCATTTTACAAGAGGAAGAAGTTACGCCAAAAACTAATAAAATGATAGCTTATACATTGAAGGACTTAGAAACGGCAATGGATTTTGCCCTAATCAGTGAAGGGATTTTAAAAAGTGATAAAGTTTATGACTATGCAAACGTTTTAAGTGTAAGACTTCATAGTTTAGTAAATAGTCCAAATCATGTCTTCTTTGATGCAACTTCTTATATAGATAGAGCAACTTATATAAATGATTTATTTACTGATTTAAATGGTAATCATTGTCAAATAGTTAATTTCAATATAAGTTATATTGATGATAGATTAGCTAAAGTAATAACAAAGATGTTATCGAAATTAGTATTTGATTATACTGTAGAGAATCCTAATAGAGGAAGTATGCCTTTTCATATAATAATTGAAGAAGCACATCGTTATGTTCAAAAAGATACTGATACAGAAATACTAGGTTATAATATCTTTGATAGAATAACTAAAGAAGGTCGAAAATATGGCACTATCTTAGGACTTATTACACAAAGACCAAGTGAACTTTCTGATACGGCAATTTCTCAGTGTTCAAACTTTGTTGTTCTAAGAACCTTGCACCCAAAAGATTTACAATATATTAAAGAAATGGTTCCAAATGTTTCGGCTGAAATAGTAGAAGAACTTAAAAACTTAAAACCAGGTAATTGTATTGCCTTCGGAAATGCTTTCAAAGTTCCAACTAGTATGTACTTTGAAAAAGCTGATCCAGAACCACTTTCTAATAACGTTGATATCAGTAAAGTATGGTATCAAGCAGGAAATATAATATAGCCAAAAACGAATCCAGCAATAGCACCAATGAAATGACTACCATGCGAAATAGAATCTTTTTTTCCAAAAAATTTAATTTCATCAATTACATAAAAAATACAGATTAGAATAAAAGTTAAAGGAATCTTATTAAGTGAAAAATTAGCAAAAGAAGAAAGAACTATCAACATAAAAGTAATACCACTAGCTCCTAGAATTTTATTTCTAGTAAAGATAGAATTGACAATTCCAATTATTAAAGAAGTAGTAGCTATCATTATTAACAAATTAATGCTTCCATATTTTTCTTCAATCATCGGACCAATCAGCAAAATATAAAGAAAATTATGTGTAAAGTGTTGCCAGTTTGCATGACCAAATATATGAGTTATCAATCTTAGATAAGTTAAAGGATTAAAAGGATTACTTCGATAAGTAGAAAATAATAAATCATTACTTTTTCCTTTTGTTAATCTATTCAAAATAAGAACAAGTAAAGAAATAAAGAAAAATGATAAAATAATTATTGAGTTATATTCTAAATAGTTAAAGACTTTCATTATTAACACCTCAATTACCATTATACAAAAATTGTGTGTTTCAGGCTAGGTGCCTAAAAAAGTCTTTTCCTTTTTAGAAAAGTATGTTATTATAAATAGTAGTTAAGGTAGGAGGTTAAGCAATATGGCTTTCAACGATAAATTAAAAAAATTAATGGGTCAAGATGGATCAGATTCAAGTGAAGAAATTAAAGAGGAGGAATATTACAAAGTGTCAAGAGAAGAATATGAAGACGATAATGGTGTAGCTGGCAGCAAAATGATGTTACTTGAGCCACGCGCTTATTCAGAATCACAACAAATAGCAGATCATTTGAAAAATCGTAATGCAGTTGTTGTTAATTTAAAACGAGTAACTCCAGATCAAGGAAAAAGAATAGTAGACTTTTTATCAGGTACACTTTATGCTATCGGTGGAGATTTACAAAAGTTAGGTGGAGGAATATTCCTTTGTACACCAAATAATGTAAATGTTGAAGGAAAAATCAGCGACGATGCACCAGCTAAAACAACAAAGAAAAGTAAAAACGAAGAAGACGACGAATTTGACTGGTAATTAATAATCAACCTAAAAAAGTGGTGTAAAGATGGAAAAGTTTCATTATGAGACGAACGGTTATAATAAAGAAGAAGTAAATGACTTTATTAAAAAAGTTATTAGTGAAACCGAGGGTATTGTTACTAAGTGTGAAGAACAAAAAAATAAAATAAAAGTTTTAGAAGAACAGTTAAGAACATATCATAGAGTAGAAGCAACTCTTAAACAATCGTTAATAAATGCTGAAAAAACTAGTGATGATATAAAGAATGGTGCTACTGAAAAAGCAAATATTATAATAAGTGATGCTAAGAATGATGCTTCACGTATTATTAATGATGCACTTTTAAGAGCAGAAAAGATAGACCAGCAGACAGATATTTTGGAAAGAAATATTAAAATATTTAAAAGAAAATTAAAGATTATTGTAGAACAACAATTAGCAGTAGTGGAAGAAATTGAAGTTTTAGACTTAGAAAAATAATAAGTCTATTTTTTGCTAGAAAGGAGAATTTTTTTGGAAGAGTTAACTGAAGATTATGAAGAGTTGCTATTGAAATATAACGCAGCTTTAAAAACACTTGAGACACAGATAGCTATTTTGATTCAAGATTATGAATTTAAAAATCATTACAATCCTGTTGAACATGTTAAAAGCAGAATTAAAAGTTATGACAGTATTGTAAATAAATTAAAGAGTAGAGATTATGATGTTACCGTTGAAAATATTGAAAACCATATTCATGATGTAGTAGGTCTTAGAATTGTATGTTCCTTTTTATCTGACGTATATGCAATAGTTAAATTGTTAGAAGATAGTGATCAAATAACAGTTCATACGAAAAAAGATTATATTTCTAATCCTAAAGATAGTGGTTATTCTAGTTATCATCTTTTGGTATATGTCCCTGTTTACCTAATAGATGGAGTAGAGATGGTAGAAGCAGAAATTCAAATTAGAACAGTTGCTATGGATTTTTGGGCTAGTTTAGACCATAAAATAAGATATAAATTCAAAGGCGATATACCTAATGAAATACAAGAAAATATGTATAAATGTGCTTTGGATATTAATGATTTAGATCAAAAAATGGTGGATATGAATAATCAAATGCGAACTATCATTGAAGATCAAGAAATCATATAGATATAAAAAAGGAACCAAACTAAAGGCTCCTTTTAATTATTATTTAATATCAATAAGTTTTCTATTTTTATTTTCATCAATTTTTGGAACAGCAATATGTAAAGTACCATTATCATAAGAGGCTTCAATATTTTCTTCATCTACGTCTCCTAGATAGAAACTACGTGAGTATTTTCCATAGATTCTTTCACGACGAATATATTTTTTCTTTTCATCTTTTTCTTCTTCTTCGTGTTTCTTTTCAGCACTAACAATTAAGTTTCCTTTATTACATTCTACTTTAATTTCATCTTTTTTGAATCCAGGTAGGTCCATGTCAACGTGATAGGTATTTTCTTTTTCATAAATATCACATTTCATTTTAGCTCCTTCTTCTTCAAATAAATCATCTAATGCGTTATCAAAATAAAATCTTCTTGGTAACATAATCATCACTTTCCTTTCACAATTATATTATAACACTATTATTAGCAGTTGTCAAGTAAGAGTGCTAAGAAATGACAAAAAACTTTCAAATATTTTTGTTATTTTAATAAAAAATAGCTTATTTACTCAAAAAAAATTAAAAAATCTCTTGCTATAATTCTATAATTTTGATAAAATAACCTTGTTACTTGAAATGGCGGCGTTGGTGAAGTGGTTAACACGCTGGTTTGTGGCACCAGTATGCATGAGTTCGATCCTCATACGCCGCCCCATAATAGAATTTAAATCAATGTTTAATTGGTTTACATATAGTTCAGAATATTTTACGTTCTGGACTTTTTATTTTGTAAAATATTAAATTGTTGTTTTATCATTGATGATGCCGACATTATAGACAAAGACGTAGTAATATTATTTGATAAAAAATGTATAAAAAAACTAGCTATCTCTAGCTAGTGAATGTTAATTATGGTGGAGAATAGGAGGATCGAACTCCTGACCTTCTGCGTGCAAAGCAGACGCTCTCCCAGCTGAGCTAATTCCCCGTAACAACACATTAAATATACCATATATCTTAGAGTGGTGTCAACACTTTTTTGAAAAAAATTAATAATTTTGTTATTTTACTATTCACTGATTAGTCATTACTGTAATACAACTATTTCATACTACATAAACATAACTTAAAAACTGTATTCTACTTTTAAATATTTTATCTTTTGTGAGTATTTAAAATGTGTAATAATAGACAATATTCTATGATGATATTTAATGTCTTTATTTTTAATATCACCGTCATTTAACTATAATATTCATTTATATCAAGTTAACTTTTATGGATATTTTTATCATAAATTCATGAGTTTTAATTACATTAATTTACATCTAAAAATATACATGCTATAATTTTCTTAAGGAGAAGGGATGGTATTATGAAAGTTTTACTATACGCTGGCGGATTAAAAGTAATAGGAGTAAGTGGTTTAGGAAAAGCAATTCTTCATCAAGAAAAAGCCTTAACTGATGCAAAAGTGGAGTTTACAAGAGATGAAAAAGCTACTGATTATGATATAGCACACATAAATACCTATTTTTTAAAATCCTATTTTTTAGCTAAAAAACTTAAGAGAAAAGGCATAAAGATAGTTTATCACGCTCATTCTACAGAAGAAGATTATAAAGATGGCTTTATTGGTGGGCATTTAACAAGTAAACTATTTAAATGGTGGATAGTAAAATGCTATCGTTTAGGTGATATAATCGTTACCCCGACAGTTTATTCCAAAAAAATATTGGAAGGATATAAAGGATTAAAAGGTAAAAAAATAGTAGCAATCTCCAATGGACTAGAACTAGACTTTTTTAAACCAAATGAAAAGTATCGCAAGACATTTCGTGAAAGATATGGCTATACCGATGAAGACAAAGTAATAGTAGGTATTGGTATTTATAGTAGAAGAAAAGGAATAGTCGATTTTGTCGAAGTAGCTAAACGCCTTCCAGAATATAAATTTATTTGGTTTGGATCAAGTCCTTTAGCAGCTGCTACTCCAGATGCAAGAAAAGCCGCCGAAACAAAACTTCCTAACCTTACCTTTGCAGGACATGTTGATCAGAAATTCATAAGAGAAGCGCTAGGTGGTTGTGACTTGTTCTTATTTCCAACTCTAGAAGAAACAGAAGGAATTCCGATTATAGAAGCTTGTGCCATGGGAACTCCAATACTAGTAAGAGATATAGAAATATTTAAAGACTGGTTTAAAGAAAATGAAGATGTTTATAAAGCCAGAAATGTAGCTGAATTTGTTTCTAAAACTAAACAAATTGTAGAAAAAGAATTACCATCTCTAGCCGAAAATGAAAAGAAAAAAGCCAAAGAAAAAGACATAAGAACAGTTGGTAAACAATTAAAAGAAGTTTATACCGAAGTGTTAAAACAAAAATAAAGACTTTATTCAGTGAGATTAAATCATTGAATAAAGTCTTTTTCCTTTGAATAATTATAAGCCATAACTATATTTATATTTACCTTTTTCTTCATTAATATTTAAGATAATACCAATTAGTATCATATAAGATAATAAGCTACTACCACCATAACTAATAAAAGGAAGTGTGATACCTGTTATTGGTAAAAGACCAATCGTCATACCAATATTTTGAACTTGCTGAAACACTAACATACCAATGACACCAGCCAAAACAAATTTATCAGTAAGAGAAATCTTCTTCATTGCTAGAACAAATAACTTACCATCAAATAGTACTAACAAAAGTAAAAGTAAAAACGAACCAAGAAGACCAAAGTTACTAGCAAAAACAGCAAAGATAAAATCTGTTCCAGATTCTGGGAAGTAAATAGGAGTCTTATTATAACCGTGACCAAATACCCCAGCAGACCCAATCGCTGCTAAAGCATTTTCAAGTTGTAAACCACTACCACTTTTCCAGTCAAATACTCTTTCAAAACGGTAATATAAATTATTTCCAAAAATAGAAACAAATAACTTTTCACTAGTAAAATAACAACCAACAACAATACCAACAGCTAAAAGGGCAATACCACCAAGAATTGCGAACCATCTAAGTCTAATACCAGAAGCAAATAACATGCAAAGATAAATAATAAAATAAATAATAACAGCACCAGTATCAGGTTCTAAGAAGGTTAAAATACTAGGAATCAGTACAACGATGAAAGACTTTACTAGAAAAATAAATTCTTCTTTCACCGTCGGGTCAGTATAGTTTGCTCTAAAATTACTAATCATACTACCGAGAACTAACATCAAACTAATCTTTGTAAATTCACTTGGCTGGAAACTACCAATCTTTGGAATAACAAACCAGCACTTACTATTATTAATCGGTGGAGCGAATAACAAAAGACAGAGTAGTAACAAGTTACATAAAGCATAAAAAAACCAAGCATTTCGGTATAAATATTCATTCTTTAACTTGAAAATAATAAAAACTAGTAAAAAACCAACTAGATACCAAATACATTGCTTTAAAGCAAGATTACCAACATCACTAGATAGATAAGTTAATGCACTATTTATCGTCACAACACTAATAATAGCAAAAACAATAATAAAAAATAAAATACTAACATCCAGTTTTTTCTTTCTAAACATATATTCACCTCTCAAATCATTATTATTATATCAGATATTAGCAATTTTTATTAACAAAAACATAAAATTAATTAGGAGGTTCTCTATGAATAAAAATCTACCACCAATTTTTAAGATAAGTACTGGAAGTATTCCTACAAATAATATTAGTTATTACAAAACAACAACTAATAATCAAGTAAAAGAAATAAAAAAAGAAGTGATATCTGTAAAAGAAGATAGTACCAGTATAGTTGATAAAATCAATCAAATATTTAAGACTAGGGGCTATCCATTTAATATACCAGTAACTATTACTTTTGCTGGAAAAACATTAGATACTTATCTTGCAGTTAAAACAAGTAGTAGTGTTATAACACTAGATAATGAAGTAATACCAATATCAACAATTACATCATTACAAATAAAAAAGAATCATCAATAGATGAAACTTTTTTTTAAACTCCACTTACAAAAGTATCTGCTAAACACTTAATTGCTGAAACACAATCTAGATTAATGGTAAAAAAGGAACTAGTTGCTACATAAGGTTCATCCGTAGTAGTGACAGGATTAGGAGCAAGTACTCTACAAGTACAACAATTACCATCCATATTTTCAACTCTAAAGACACTTGATGTTCCACTAGTACCATCTAAGGTGTAAGGAAATGTCCATAAAGTTCCATTCATACAGTTATATAAATTGATTGGTCTAGTGTTATAACAAACAAGACTAGGAGTAGGTCCAAGATATGGTTTATCACAGCCACCGTCTTCTAGACAAGTTTCCTTTTTCTCCTGCAAGCAAAGAATAGTGTCTAAAATATTAGTTAAGCAGTTTCTTTTTGATTCATCTTGATTTGAACACATAATATCTTTCCTTTCTTTTATAAACTATCAATGATAATATCAGCAAGACAGCTAATGACACAAATACAGTCTAGATTAATTGTAATAAATTGATTTGTTGCAAGATAGCTTCTTGTTGGGTCACTCTGATCTGGATTGGCTTCTAGAATACGACATTTAACACAGCAACCATCGACTCTTTCTACTCTAAAGACACTTGATGTTCTAGTTTCTCCTCCTACTTGATAACTAGCTGTAAATATATTACCATTACAAGTATAAAAAGTTACTGGTCTTGTATTATAACAAATGATAGTAGGGCTTCCTCCTAAAAATGGTCTAGTACAAGATTCATCACTACAAAGTTCTCCACAAGAATTCTTTTGCAAAATATCAATTACTTTAAGTAACTTTGAAAAGCAACAGTTTTCCTTTGCATTCATTTTATCCACCTCTTATCTATTATCTAATATAAGGTATTCTAATAATACTTATTTGTGTAGGTAGTTACCTATATTGCTATTTTATGCTAAAAAAAGTCAAAGTTTACGACAAATTTAATTGCTTTTTTGAGCCTATTTTTCTATAATATTTTCTAAGAACTTGATGAAGTCCTGTTAACTACTAGAATGGAGCAGTATTATGAATGACAATTATTACATATCAATGATAATGGAAAGAACATATATTAAGGAGGGACTTTTTCTTTTTAATCCTCTTTATTGTACAATAGGAACTTATGATGAAAAAGCTAAGATTTTTACAAGTACCGGTGGTAGTGACTATTGTGAAATGACAGATACCTGCCAACTTTCATCAGAAATACCAAAGGCTTTTCATACTTTGAAAACTTTAGATGAAATAAACGACATGTTAGCAGCAGATTATGAATATGATGAAGCAGTTGATGCTTATGAGCAATATATGTCTAGTTTATTTTATCTAGTAACTAGAGATGGAAATCTAGTTAGCTGTCAAGAATTTAACATAAGTAATTTAAGAAATCCTAAAGATAGTAAGCTAGAAGATGATGACTTTTATGATATGGATGATGTTTCAACACAAAAAGAAGAATTTGATTTAATAATAGAGGAAATAAAATCAGGTATGTATGACGTTAAACAATTACAAGATTTAAAAAAAGGTATTATTTCTGATTTTAAAAAATATCAGTATGCATTAGAACTTATTGATAAAAATATGACGGAATCTAACACCTCTGCAATTGATATTAATTATCTTCACCAGAAAATCACCAAGACATTGATAGCGCAAGATTTACCTAGTAGAAGAGTTCTTCTTGAACTTAACAAAAAGCTATCCTATACTGATGAAGAGCTAGAACTAAATAGACAAGGTATTTTACTAACAGGTTCAACTGGTGTTGGTAAGACAAAACTTGTCAGTTTAATAGCAAAAAATTTAGATATTCCATTATTAATTATTGATTCAACCCAATTAAGTATGCCGGGTTATAAAGGAAGAGATATTGAGGACTATTTATGGAATTTATATGCAAGTTGTGGAAGAGATAAAAATAAGGCGGAACATGCCATCGTTTATTTTGATGAAATAGATAAAAAAGGTTCTGACTCTAAATCAGATGTATCTGGAAAAGGTGTTTTATATACTTTATTAAAATTTGCTGATGGAACAGATTATACAATATCTGAAAATCAACAGTTCCCAGGTTTAACACAAACAACTATTAATACTTCAAAAATGATTTTAATGGCAGGAGGAGCTTTTGAAGATCTTTATCAAAATATTAACAAAAGAAAAAATAAAGTTGGTTTTATAACTGAAAATGATCAAGAAGAACTAGAACCAACTGTAGAAGATTTTCTCGATATCGGAATGCCTAAAGAATTTGTGGGAAGATTTCCTATTACTATTCACTTAAACGACTTAAGTATCTCTGATTTTAAAGATATTTATACTAAATCTGATGAATCACCACTTCTTCAAACACAAAGAGATTTTGAAAGAGCTTCTACTAAGTTAACAGCAACTGATGAATATATTGAAAAAATAGTTGAAGAAGCTTATAATTTGAAAATTGGTGCTAGAGGATTATCTGGGGTTATTTCTAGAACAACTTGGAGAGCTTATGACACAGTTGTTTCTAATCCTGGAAAATATAAAGAAGTTATCTTACTTGGGGAAACAGTTGATAATCCATCAATATATAAATTAGTAGAAAAAGAAAAAACTTTAATTAAAAAATAAGTCACACAAAAAGGAAAAAGTTCTGTACTATTTTCCTTTTTTTAGTGTTAAAGTTTTAACAAATTTTTCTTCTTCCATTCTAGCAATACTTTCATAATCTTGTTCAATATAAGGCTTTCCTAAATAAGGGTATAAATCAATACCATGTTTATATTCGTGAATATTTATTTTCATAGTTGTAAGATTTTTAATTTTAGGTACACAGATATTTATTTCTTGTAAAATATCATTTTCTACATAAGGATAACATCCATAGAAATCCATTCCTTTTTCTAAATTAGTATCAAAAACAGTGGAATGATTAGTCAAATAATAAATAGCATCATATTGATGATAATAATCCATTAAATCTTGTTTTGATAGGGTAAGACCTCTTATCTCCTGAGCGATTGATTTATCGTGTACAATCGATGGTAATTTCTTTTTTGGAAAAGTATAATCACTTTTTTCTTCGATAGCAGTTAAATATTCTTCCCCTAAAGAATTATAATGTTTAAAAGTATTTTCGTTTAACAAATCAATTCTCATTAATACATTTTGCAATGTTTCAGTATCTTGTATCTTATCAAAATTATCAATAATATAAGAAAGATAAGAATTTTCTTCTTTGGTTATTAGTAAATACTCTTTTAAGTAAGAAAGTAAAATCTTTCTATTATCTTTTTCTTCAGCTTTAGTAAGTGAAGCTAGATAAGTTGTTAAATAATTTTTCGTTAAAGTTAAAAATTCTAATCTATTTAGATGTTTATTTTCTTTTAGTTCATTAATCATATTATCTTTTCTCCTTGTGCTAACTATTATATGAAAAAATTGATTTGAAAGTAAAGAAAATTTTTTAAAAGTTCTATTCTTTGATATAATAAGTTGCAAGAAAGAAGTGATTAGATGCCGAAAGTATTAATAATTGATGATGATAAAGATATAGCAGAGTTAGTATTTTTAATATTAAGAAAAGAAAAGATAGATTCAGAAATTATAACTGATTCTTTAGAAGCTTTAACCAAAATAGAAGAGGGAACAACTAACTATGACTTAATACTTCTTGATATAATGATGCCGAATATTAGTGGAACTGAATTATGTATTAAAATAAGAGATAAAGTTACTTGCCCGATAGTGTTTTTATCTGCTAAAAAGGAGTTAGTTGATAAGATGGTTGGGTATGAAATCGGGGGAGATGACTATATCACGAAACCTTTTGATAACACGGAATTAGTCTTAAAAATAAAGTCACATTTAAGACTGCAATCACGAAGTAAAGTGAGTAAAAACATCATCACAATTGGAGAGATAAGTATTAATAAAGAAAGTTTTGAAGTCTATAAAAATAAAAAACAAGTAGAAGTATCAACTAGAGAGTTTGAATTATTAACTTATCTAATGGAGAATGCTGGTATTGCTTTATCGAAAGAACAAATCTTTGAGAAAGTTTGGGGTAACTGCTATGGTGACATTGGTACAGTAGCTGTTAATATCAAAAACTTAAGAGAAAAACTAGACCAAGAAAATAAATATATTATAACTATCTGGGGTTATGGTTATAAATTTGTGAGGAATTAATAAAAATGAAAAAGAAATCAATCAGTCGTAAAATACTTATCGGTTTAATATTCATAACAACAGTTAATATCTTAACCCTCGGTTTATGGTTTTTGTGTAATGTAGAACCGATGGTTAATCGCAAGAAAGCTTTAAAGAAAGAAATAGTAACTAAAGAGATAAAAGATAACTATCAATCCTTAGATAACTTAATCTTTGATTTAGACAATATCAAGAAAGAAAAAGAAATCACTTTTAGTATTGAAAAAGAAAAAGCTCTAAAAGATAAACAAGACTTATATCTATTTTCTAAAAAAGTCTTAATAAATAGCGAATCATATATTGTAAATGCTTACTTTTATAAGAATATGAGTATTCTAAAACTAATTCTCGAATTATTAGCATTTCAAAGTATTTTACTTACTATCTGTATGTTTCTAGTATTCTTATTTGCAAGAGATAAAATAATTAAACCAGTTAATAAAATAATTGATGCAATTAGAAACTATAAATTTGGAAAGAAACCAGAACCAGTTCCCGCTGAAAATGAGTTTGCTCTTATTCAAAACGAATTTGTTTCTTTAGTAGATTCTCTTGAAGAAGAAAAGAAAGAACAAAATCGTATAATAGCAAGTATCTCTCACGATATTAAAACTCCACTAACTTCAATTCTTGGTTATTCTAACTTGATAGAAGAAGAAAACTTAACTAAAGAAGAAATTAAAAAATACAATAAAAAGATATATGAGAAAGCCCTTCATCTTAAGAACGTCCTAGCAACATTTGATGATTATTTAATTAATCAAAAAGAACAAAAACTAGAACTAACTTCTATCAAAATAAAAGACCTCGTAGAAGAAATTGAAAAGGATTACAAGTTAGAACTAATGAATAATGGGGTAGAACTAATAATTAAAACTAGTCTTGAAAAAGAAATCATTAAGTTAGATATAGTTAAATTTAAACGAATAATATCTAATCTAATCTCTAATAGTATGCGTTATTTAAATAATAATGGTGAAGTATTAATCGAAATAACCAGTGATAAAGATAATTATTTCTTCCACTTTAAAGATAATGGACCAGGTGTTGAAGAGAAGATACTTGATAAAGTTTTTGAACCACTCTTTACAACAGATAACTCAAGAAAAATATCAGGACTAGGTCTTTCTATTTGTAAAGAATTTGTTTTAATGCATGGAGGAAGTATCACTGGTTATAATGATAATGGCTTTAATATAGATTTTAGTATTTCTAAACACTTATAGAAGGGGACTTAACTCCTTCTTTTCTTAATAATTCTTAATAATTTAATTAATAATTAATAAAAAAGATGTAGTAACATATTACACGAGGTGATTAGTTAATGGATAATTTTTTTATTCTTTATGGTTTAACTCTTATTGGAGTAGTTATTACCTTTTTAGCAGAAGTCTTTGTAACATCATCTTATAAGAAGTATGGAAAGATTTCTAATAAAAGAGGAATGACTGGACGCGAAGCAGCAAGATATTTACTTGACAAAAATGGTCTTTCTGATATAAAAATAGAAAGGACTAGTGGTTTTCTAACAGACCATTATGACCCAACTAATAAAGTTATTAGACTATCAAAGACTAACTATGATGAAGCATCTATTGCTAGTGTTGCAGTCGCTTGTCACGAATGTGGACATGCTATTCAAGACAAAGAAGGGTACTTTTTCCTAAGATTTAGGAATATGTTAATACCAGTTGTTAATTTTTCCTCAAAGTTTGGTTACTTTGCTATTGTCTTTGGTTGTTTATTTGCCTCATTTAGTTTAGTATGGTTAGGAATAATTCTTGAAATGGTAATCTTATTCTTTCAAATAATAACCTTACCCGTAGAAATCGACGCTAGTAGAAGAGCTTTAAAAGAACTTGACTATGCGCATTTCTTCACTAGTCAAGAATTAGATGATGGAAAAGTCATGTTAACAGCAGCAGCTTTAACCTATGTTGCTAGTATATTGACAACTTTATTAGAACTAATAAGACTTATTATGATATTTGGAAGAAGGGATGATTAAAAATGTTTAAACTGTTTAAAAATTTTACTAAAAAAGATTACTTATTAATCTTTATTTCCTTAATCTTTATCTTAGTACAAGTTTGGTTAGATTTAAAATTACCTGATTATATGTCAGAAATTACAAAACTTGTACAAACAGAAGGAAGTAAAATGAGTGCCATCTTAGAAAATGGTGGCTATATGTTGCTTTGTGCTTTTGGAAGTTTATTATCAGCTATCTTAGTTGGTTATATATCTTCTAATGTATCAGCAAGCTTTTCTAAAACTATTAGAAAAAAGTTATTTGATAAAGTAGAAAACTTAGGAATTGCAGAAGTTAAAAACTTTTCTACTAGTAGTTTAATTACGCGTACAACAAATGATATAACACAAATTCAAATGTTTATTTCAATGGGGTTGCAATTACTAATAAAAGCTCCAGTAACAGCTATTTGGGCAGTTACTAAGATATTAAATAAAAATATTACTTGGAGTGCAGTTACCGCTGTTGCAGTAATAATTTTATTAGTTACTATTCTAACTTTAATGTTAATCGTTATGCCAAGATTTAAAAAGGTACAAAAACTTACGGATAAGTTAAATGGTGTTACGCGTGAAAACTTAACAGGTATTAGAGTAGTAAGAGCTTTTAATGCTGAAAAGTATCAAGAAGACAAATTTGCTCAAGTTAATGATGAATTAACTAATACCCAATTGTTCAATCAAAAAGCATTTTCTGTAATGCAACCAATTATGTATTTAGTAATGTATTTCTTAACACTTAGTATTTACTTTATCGGTGCTGATTTAATTAATAAATCTTTAATGGCTGATAAATTAGGTCTATTCTCTGATATGGTCGTATTTTCAAGTTACTCAATGCAAGTTATTATGTCATTTTTAATGCTTGCTATGATATTTATGATGTTACCAAGAGCAAGTGTTTCTGCGAAGAGAATTAATGAAGTTTTAGATACGGAGTTAAGTATTAAAGATGGAAACTTTACTGGTGTTACTAAAGAAACGGGTACCGTAGAATTCAAAAATGTTTCTTTCAAGTACCCAGATGCCGAAGAATATTTACTAGAAAATATTTCTTTCAAAGCGAATAAAGGTGAAACCGTCGCTTTCATCGGTTCAACCGGAAGTGGAAAGAGTTCGCTTATTAACTTAATACCAAGATTTTATGATGCTACTGATGGGGAAGTATTAGTAGATGGCGTTAATGTCAAAGAGTATAAACAAGAGTCACTTCGTAATAAACTTAGTTATGTTCCTCAGAAAGCTATACTTTTCCATGGTACTGTTAGTAGCAATGTATCTTTCGGTGATAATGGTAGGGAAGAGATTACTGCTAAGAAGATAGAAGAAGCTATCAAAGTAGCCCAAGCCGAAGAGTTTGTTACTAAAATGGATAAGACTTATAATGCTGATATTGCTCAAGGTGGAACTAATGTTTCTGGCGGACAAAAGCAACGTCTATCTATTGCAAGAGCAGTTGCAAGAGACCCAGAAATCTATATCTTCGATGATTCCTTCTCTGCTCTTGACTATAAAACTGATTATGTTTTACGAAAAGAGTTAAAAAACTATACTAAAGATGCCACTAGTTTAATAGTAGCACAAAGAATCGGAACAATTATGAATGCTGATAAGATACTTGTTCTTGACAATGGACATTGTGTCGGAATGGGTACTCATAAGGAATTATTAAAGAATTGCGAAGTTTATAAACAAATCGCTTTATCACAATTATCAAAGGAGGAGTTGGAGAATGCATAATGGACCACGTGGACCAAAGATGGATAAGTCCAAAGACTTTGTCGGTTCAATGAAACGACTTTTCAAAGAACTAAAAAGTTTTCAAATCTTAATCGCTATGGCTTTAATCTTTGCTGTTTTATCATCAATTTTATCAATCGCTGCTCCTAATAAATTATCTAAATTAACAGATACTATTTCTGAAGGAATAATCGTTAATTCAAGAAATCTTGAAGAAGTAAGTGAACGTACTAAAATTAATCTTCAAAATATTAAAGTAGATGAAATTTTACAAAGTGAAGATTTAACAATCGAAGAAAAACAAGACTTTCTAAACGCTTTACAGTTTAGTAGTGAAGACGATATAGTAAGCAATTTAAGTAAGTTATCTGATAATACATTAAAAATGATTTTTAAAGAGTTTACCGTTAAAAATCAAAAGATAACAACAAGTGATCAGATAGAATTCTTAGAAGTTGCAAGTACCGTTAAAGATACTAGTGATGTTAAGGCGCTTTATAAAAAAATTGATGAAATGCCTAAAGACATTAAAAAAGTAGTTGTACCTACTATGGATATGACTAAGATTAAAAAGATAAGTTTATTCTTAGCTTGTTTATATATTGTTAGTGCATTATTATCATTCATTGAATCAATTATAATGACTAGTGTTTCTAATAATTTTGCTAGAAAACTAAGAGGTAGAATATCTGTCAAGATTAACAAGTTACCACTTAAATATTTTGATAAGAATCAAACTGGTGATATCTTATCTCGTGTTACTAACGACGTTGATACTATCGCTCAAAGCATGAACCAATCATTATCTTCACTTGTTAGTGCTATAACTTTATTACTAGGTACTATTCTAATGATGTTTATAACTAACTGGATTATGGCATTAACTGCTATCTCTGCTAGTTTAATTGGTTTTGCAATCATCTTTGTCGTTCTTTCCAAATCCCAGAAATATTTCGCTGCTAGACAAAAAGAACTTGGAAAACTAAACTCACATATTGAAGAAGTTTATTCAGGACTTCTAGTAGTAAAAGCTTATAATGGTAAGAAGGAAGCCGATTTTAAGTTTGATGAATACAATGAGAAAGTTTACGATGCTAATAGAAAGAGTCAATTCTTATCAGGACTTATGCAACCAATTATGTCTTTTATCGGAAACTTTGGTTATGTAGCAGTATGTATCGTTGGAGCTTTACTTGTTTTACATGATTCTATTACTTTCGGAGTAATAATTGCATTCATTACTTATGTTAGATTATTCACTTCACCATTAATGCAAATCGCTCAAGCATTCACAAGTTTACAATCAACCGCAGCAGCAAGCGAGAGAGTATTTGAATTCTTAGATGAAGAAGAAATGAGTTTAGAAACAAATAAAACTAAGATGTTAGATAAATCAAAAGTAAAAGGTAATATTACTTTCGACCATGTTTCATTCGGTTATGATAAAGATAGAACAATTATTAAAGATTTCACTGCTAGTGTTAAAGATGGCCAGAAAATAGCAATCGTCGGACCAACCGGAGCAGGGAAGACAACGATGGTTAATCTATTGATGAAGTTCTATGAAATAAATAAAGGTGATATTTTAATTGATAATGTTTCTATTAATGATATTACAAGAGAAAATGTTCATAGTTTATTTACAATGGTTTTACAAGATACTTGGTTATTTAATGGCACAGTTAAAGAAAATATTGTTTATAATAGAGAAAACATTTCTGATGAAATGGTTAAAGAAGTTTGTGATACAGTAGGACTTACCCATTTCATTAAGACCTTACCAAATGGCTTTGATAGTATTATCGGTGAAAATGATTCCGTATCAGCAGGACAAAGACAATTACTTACTATTGCACGTGGTATGATTGAAGATTCACCATTCTTAATACTTGATGAAGCAACTAGTAACGTTGATACTAGAACAGAAGAGTTAGTACAAAAAGCGATGGATAAGTTAACAGAAGGTAGAACATCATTCATCATTGCTCACAGATTATCAACCATTAAAAATGCTGATTTAATACTTGTTATGAAAGATGGTAATATCATTGAAACAGGAAATCATGATGAGTTAATGAAAAAGAACGGTTTCTACGCCGACTTATACAATTCACAATTTGAATTATAAGAGACCAACCAAGTCTCTTTTTTTGACACAAAAAAATCTAGGTTTTATTATTATTTCCCTAGATTTTTATTTATTAGAATTTCTTGATTACTAGAACTGTACCAGCTAATGTTAATGCTCCTAGTACGGTAAATACTAAGCTATCAGAACTACCAGTGTTTGGAACTTCGATAGTCATTTCACATTGTTTTTTATAAGTACTTTCATCTGTTTCATTACCATTCTTATCGAAATATTTGTCATCTACCTTTTCGCAGGTATGAGTTTTACATTGTAAGTTGAATTCACTCTCAGTAATTTCATTACCGTTCTTATCGAAGAATTTATCATCAACTTGTTCACAAGAATGTGTCTTACATTGAAGATTGTAATCTTTCTCAGTTACTTCACTACCATCTTTACCAAAGTAAGTATCATCTACTTTTTCACAAGTATGAGTTTTACATTGTAAATTATAATCTTTCTCAGATACTTCTTTACCATCTTTACCAAAGTAAGTATCATCTACCTTTTCACAAGTGTGAGTTTTACATTGAAGATTGTAATCTTTCTCAGAAACTTCAGTACCATTTTTACCAAAGTATTTGTCATCTACTTTTTCACAAGTGTGAGTTTTACATTGTAAATTGTAGTCTTTCTCAGAAACTTCAGTACCATTTTTACCAAAGTATTTGTCATCTACTTTTTCACAAGTATGAGTTTTACATTGTAAGTTATAATCTTTTTCAGATACTGGATCTCCGTTTTTACCGAAATATGTATTATCTACTTTCTCACAAGTGTGAGTCTTACATTGTAAATTGTAATCTTTTTCAGTTACTTGACTTCCATCTTTACCAAAGTAAGTATCTCCAACCTTTTCACAAGTATGTTTTTCACATTGAAGTGAGTAAGTTGTCTTATCAGTAACATTACCATCTTTATCATAGTATTTACCATTCGTATATTGACATTTATAAACGACTGGTTTAATAGTACCACTAATTATTGTACTTACTGTTTTTGGAGTCTTAACTAAAACAACTAAATCTTGCCAGCTACCTCCAGAATATCTTTGATAAGATAATTTATTTCCGGTACCTTTAGCAGTTACCTTAATAGTAGTATTAGCTGTAATATTTTTCTTTGGCACTCTAATATTAAACTTTTTATTAGTTATAGTAAGTGAAGTACCAGTTTTTTGATTAGAAACAACAACGGCACCGTTAGCACCAGAAACTGTTGCAACAATTTTATCCATATCACTAGCAGTTATACTAATACTATTAGAGATATAGTAATTACCGTCACTTGACTCTGTAAAGCTTAAAGAAGAATTACTTAATTTCATTGTAGGGTTAGGTGAATAATTAGAATTACTCTTAGCAGTGTTTGCTAATTTATTAACCTTACTAACTAGACTTGAATTCTTACTATAAGCAGCAGGTAAGTAATTATTATTTACTTTCCAAATAGCAAGTTGTGTTATTAGATAATCACTCTTAGAACTACCAGCATTATCTAATAAGTATAAAACAGAACCAGAACTAACAGTTTTACTATAAGTTAAGGTTTTTCCTTGTGGAGCTCCTGTTTTACTTGGCGTAATACAATAAGCAACACCCTTATTAGTATTGAAGTAAGCTTCAGTTCGATGTGTTCCATCACTGAAGTTAGTTTTTATGTAACTTTTCTCTGTAACTTTCATACTACTTACAGCGTATACATTTGTTGTACCAAGAATAAGTAACATAAAGACAAAAATGACATAATATTTGAAATCTTTTTTCATATCAATATCCCCCTATATACTCGCTTATTGTACCACAAAATCTAAAAAAATCAAGACTATTTATAGTTTTTTTGGTATACTTGAGTAGTAAGAAACGAAAGGGAGTAAACCTATGGACAAAGAAATAAGAAAAAGTAAAATAAGTATTTTAAAAAGTTATGGAGAAAACTTCACTAAAAAAGAATATATAACTAACCCTGCTATTGGTAGGGAAGAAGAGATAAAACAGCTAGCACTTATCCTTTTAACACCAGAAAAATCAGCTATTTTAATTGGTAAACCGGGTGTTGGTAAAACTGCTATCGTTGAAGGCTTTGCTTATCGTATTCAAATTGGTAATGTACCAGATGTTTTAAAAGATTACCAAGTAATAAAAGTAAATACTTCCGCTTTACTTGGAATGGACCCAGAAACAGGAGAAAGTAAAATTCAGATATTACTAGATGAACTAAAAGATTATCACAACCTTGTTTTATTTATTGATGAAATACATACTCTTATGGGTACTAAAGGAGAAGCACTTGACTTTGCCAATATGTTTAAACCAGGACTAGATCGTGGTGATATCAAAGTAATCGGTGCTACTACAACAGAAGAATATGAACAATATATATTAAGAGATAAAGCCTTTGTAAGACGTTTTCAAAGAGTTGAAGTAAAAGAACCAACAAGAGAAGAAACAATTGCTATTTGTCTTGGAACTTTACCGAAAATTGAAAAGAAAACAGGAGCTACCTTAATGTATGATCCTTATGTCAAAGAAAAAATAATGGCATTTTTAACAGATCTTACTAGTGAATATCGAAGAGTTTATGAAACAGGAGCAAGATACCCTGACGTTACTTTAGCAATTTTACAACAATCATTCTCTTTCGCTTTATATGATAATCGAAAAGAAGTAAATATCTTTGACGTAAAGAAAGCCATACTAAATACCAAAAATGTTTATCAAGATGTTATTAAGAAAGAAATACCAAGATTTGAAAAAGAATTCAAACAAGAAATAGAAGATGGACTAGATAGAGGTCTTTCAAATGATAAGTAAATCAATCTATTATACGAGATTAATTAGTTTTATCATTTATATAATATTAGCAATATTTTTATTACCTTATGTTTTTCAAGGGGGAATAGAAGGCTTCTTCTTCCTTTTAGTATTGTTCTTATATATAGTTATTAATATATTTTCTATTCTAACTAGAAAGAAAATTTATCAGAAAACTATCAGTTATAATCTTGTAATGATAGCATTAACAATCTATTTATTAATTGTATATTTAAGAACAGTAAGTGATGAAAGACTAGTAGCAACTGGTTTATATACCTTAAACAATAATTATTGCAAGATGAACTTTGTTCTTCTAGGACTTGTTATGGTTGGAATAATGTTAAATACAATAGTTTTATATCTAGCAGATGAAAGTGGTGAAAAGATAATATGAAAAAACTAGTATTGATCGGTGGAGGAGATGTCGGTCGTGGCAATACTAACTACGAAACAGAACTAATAGATAAAGAAATAGTAAAGATGACTAATAAGGAAACACCAAATTTCCTTTTTATTGGGTTAGCAAGTTCTTTTTCAGATTCTTATTACGATACAATGAAAAAAGTTTATCAAAGTCTTGGGTGTCAAACCGTATATTTAAAGAAGAAAAATATTATAAATAATCGTGATATAGTGGAAACTAAAATAAATAATGCTGATATTATTTATTTCTGTGGGGGAGATACAATTAAGTTAGTTGAAGATTTAAAGAATTATGACTTAGTAGAATTATTACAAAAAGCTTATTCAAAGGGAACAGTTTTAGCAGGTATGTCAGCAGGAGCGATTATGTTAGCAAAAGAAGGTTATTCTGACTCTTTAAAACTAAGAGATGAGTCTGATAAATATACCTTTGTAGAAGGACTAAACTTTATCGATGTAGCAATCTGTCCACATTATAGTGATTCTTCTAAGAAAGAAGAGTTAAAAGAAGATTTACTTAATACTAGTAAGAAAGTATATGCACTAGATAATAGAACTGCTTTAAAGATTATTGATGATGAGATAAGTTATCTAAAGTGTGATGATACTGTTAATTGTTATTTAACTTATTATGATGAAAATAACGATTATATAGAAGAAAAATTAAATTAATAAAACTACCAAACTTTTCCTTGTTGTTAAATGTCAAATATTATGATATTATTAAGATGTCAAGAATACTGATATTTGATAATAGGAAGGTAGGAGACAGTTGTGGTAGTAGTAGAAAACTGTCAACAATTAAATACTAATTCAAGAAGTAGTGTACCTACTTTCTTTTTTCAATGATAGATTAATATCTAAAAGGTATAAATCTATCTTTTTTGTTAAATACTAAAATAGAAAGTAGGTCTTAGGTTATGCGTAATAAGAACAAATCTTTTTTATTTATAATACTTATCTTAATAATATTAATAGCAATAATTGGTATCAGCTATGCAACTTTCTCCTATACTGGAGCAGGTCAAAAGTTAAATACTATTACAACAGGTGCCATATCTATGGAATATGTCGAAAGTACCAATGTTATATCCATGAATAATGCTTTACCAACAACGGATACGACTGGAAAGAAGTTATCAAACTCAGGAGAATATTTTGATTTTACAGTAAAGTCATCAATAGCAGGAAATACAGATATTAACTATGAAATTGCAGCAAAAGCAGAAAATGGTAATACTTTTTCTGGACAAAATGTTAAATTCTATCTAACAAAAGTAAACTCCGATGGAAGTGAAGAAGAAGCAATGCCACCTAAGACTTATTCAGAAGACCCAACCGGAAATGTCTATACTGGAAGACCATCCGATATGATGAGTTTATTTGTAGGTAATCTAAATCAACAAGGTAACACAGAAATAAAATATCGCTTAAGATTATGGGTCGATGAAAGTTATAATCCGCAGAATGATAATGGTGGTTTGATTTATAAAGTAAAAGTAAATGTTTATGGACAAACAAGTGATACCGTAGCAGAAGTAGAAGATACCTATTGTAAGGATAATGGATTTAACACCTTATCAGATTGTATGTTAGTAATGAATAATCATGAAACATCAGTAGAAGTAGCTAAACAAAATATAACTAATAAAGGAACTCCAAACTTTTCCAAGACAGCCACTACTGATGAAGGTTTATTTATGACTGAAGATGATGAAGGAGAAAGTTACTACTATAGAGGAGCAGTCAAGAATAATTATGTATCATTTGCAGGATATACTTGGAGAATCATCAGACGTAATGGAGATGGAAGTGTCCGTTTGATTTACTCTGGAACAACAACATCAGATACAGGAACATCAGTAACAATCGGAAACTCACAATATAATAGTAAATATTGGGACACAGCATATTTTGGCTATAAATACAATGAAAAATTTTCACTTCATGAAAGTAATGGAACAACAGGATATGACTGGTTTACTAATACACAAGAATACAATTTTGGAACAGGCTATACATTTGATGAATCAACCAAGAAATTCACTTTAACTGGAACTATTAAACAGTTAACATGGAAAGATAATCATGATGAAATCGTATCAGGTAATTTATATAGCTGTTTAAATACAAGTTGTAATGTAGTTTATAAAGTAACAGGATATTCAAATGATACAACAATGATAGTACAACCAATATCATATAGTAGTGATAGTTATGCAGATGCAGTAACAAATAATACAAACAATACAATGAAGAATACACTAGATACATGGTATAAAAACAATTTAACAAGTTATACATCATATTTAGCAGATGAAATATTCTGTAATGATAGAAGTATAAATTGGGGTAATGGTTATTTAACGACACCAACTACTACTTATGGAGCATATGGACGCTTATATGAAAAGAAAGCACCAAGCTTAAAATGTGCACAAGATAATGATAAGTTTAAAGTATCAAATGCAAGTGCTAAGTTAGATTATCCAATCTCACTTATTACAGCAGATGAAGTAGCAATGGCAGGAGGAGTATGGAATACAGCAAATAGTAATTATTATCTATATAATGGACAATATTTCTGGACGCTGTCTCCGTCTTACTTCGAGTCTCGCAACTCTCGTGCGCTAGTTTGGTACGTGCGTCCTTCAGGCAGTCTGAATCATTGGACTAGCGTAGCCATTTCCTTCGGGGCCCGTCCAGTTATCAACCTAAAAGCAGATACTCAAATAACAAAAGGAGATGGAACTGCTTTAAATCCATTCACTGTTCAATCTTAGAAAGGAGAAAACTTTATGGCTAAAAAGAAAAAACAATATTTAGAAATTTTGTTAATAACCATTCTGTTAATTACCATAGTAGGAGTCAGTTATGCAGCATTTAACTACGCGGGAACAGGAGAAAAGTTAAATACCATCACAACTGGTATGGTAACTATGGAATATGTAGAAAGTACAAACACGATTACAATGACGAATGCGTTGCCCACAACGATAGCGACTGGAAAGACGAGATTAACAGCGGGAGAATATTTCGACTTTACAGTAAAGTCATCAATCGTCGGAAATACAGATATCAACTATGAAATAGCAGCCAAAGAAGAGAGCGGAAATACATTTAGCGGAAGTAATATCAGATATTATTTGACAACAGTAGATGCTAACGGAAAAGAAACAGAAGTAATGGCACCTCGTACATATTATG
>CAKOXX010000011.1 GCA_934130405.1 uncultured Bacilli bacterium
GCATTAAATGATGCTAAGAGTTTCTTAAGAGGGGAGTTAAGTAAAAGAATAGATATTAGACATACTCCAGAATTAACGTTTATATATGATGATTCTATCGCTTATGGATCTAGAATTGATGAAGTATTAGAAAAAATAGAGGATGAGAAGAATGAATTATCAAGTTCTAATAAATAGAGAAAATGAATATGAAAAACAAGATTTTCAAAATGCTAAGTATGCAACTTATACTAATAGTTTAGGAGAAGATATCATCTTAGAAAAAAGGACATTACAAGCATTTTTTAATCTACAAAGTGAATTTATGGCAGATATTAAACTAGATATAAATAGTGGGTATCGAACAATAGAAGAACAAGAAAAAATTTATAATGAGGATAAAACTTATGCGGCAGAACCAGGTTTTAGTGAACATCATTCTGGACTTTGCTTTGATTTGTTTTTAATTGATAATGGGGTAGTAGTAGATGATAATGAAACACTAAAAAGTGATAAGTATCAAGAATTTTTCAAAAAAGTAGAGAAGAAAGCTAGTAAATATGGACTTATTTTAAGATATCCATTAGGTAGAGAAGTAATAACTACTTATCCATATGAGCCTTGGCATTATCGTTATGTTACTATTTCTACTGCAAAGATTATTTATGATAAGAAAATAACTTTAGAAGAATATCATAGGTTATTTCGTCGTAGTGGTATCTTATTACTTAATAAGAAAAAAGGTATGACTTCAAGAGATGTAGTTAATATAATTAGTAAAAGACTTGATACTAAGAAAGTAGGACATAATGGAACACTTGATCCGTTAGCAACTGGTTTATTAGTAGTAACTATTAATAATGCCACTAAAATTAATGAGTTTTTAACTGCATATGAAAAAGAGTATGAAGCGAAAGTACTTATTGGAACTAGAACAGATACAGGTGATGTTACTGGTAAAGTTTTAGAAAAAGAAGAAGTAACTTTATCAAAAGAGCAAATAGTAAAGATGATAAATGAATTTCCAAAAGAGTATTTGCAAGAAGTACCAATCTATTCAGCTGTTAAGATTAATGGAAAGAAACTATATCAATATGCTAGAAATGGAGAAGCAGTAGAACTTCCAAAAAGACAAGTTGAAATAAAAAGCTTAGAATTATTAGCAACTACTCCAACAACATTTTCTTTTAGAACAACCGTATCTAAAGGTTGCTATATAAGAAGTATGATTGAAGATATGGGAAAAATACTAGGAGTACCTCTTACAATGTCTGCTCTTAAAAGAACAAAGCAAGGTGATTTTTCTTTAAAAGATGCTTATAATTTAGCAGAAGTAAATGAGAATGTAAAACTTATCTCTATTACAGATGCTTTACAAGTGAAGACTGAAGAGTTAGATAAAAGTTTAGCAAAAAAAATTAAATCTGGTAATAAGATAAAGATAGATGAGAATATGGTTTTATTCTTAGAAGATGGTAAAGAGCTAGCTTTATATTTAAAGATGGGTGAATATGCTAAACCCTTGAAAATGTTTAGTACTAAATAGGAAAAATCTTCTTATTGTTAAATGTCAAAGATTATGATATTATTAAGATGTCAAGAATACTGATAATAGACAATAGGAAGTAGGTGAATAGTATGTGTCCAATAACTGAAGTTAACTATAAATTAACTTGGGGGGGGGTACTTACTAATCTAGGAAAAAGACTTGCTTTCTTTTATCGTGGAATAAAGATAGATTAAATACTATAGGTAGTATAAATCTATCTTTTTTGTGTAATACTAAAATAGAAAGAGTAGGTCTCAATGATGAAGAATAAAAGAAAAAATTTATTAATATTACTATTTCTAATGTTTATAACTGTTTTAGTAATTGGAGTAAGTTATGCCTTACTTACAAAGAATATCATCGGTGGTAACAATAAAGTTGTTTATAAAGTAGGAGACTTAGAAGTCAAACTAGATGAGTCTGGTTCTAAAGATATAAGTCTAACAAATGCTATGCCAGAGGAAGATAGTGAAGGATTAACTACCGAACCGTATAGTTTCTCCATAGTAAATAATGCGACAACAGATTTGAAATATACAATTTACTTAGAAGATGATACTGATGCTAAGAATAGTTGTGGAACTAATTGTGAGTTAGTACCATATAACTTTGTTAAATATAATCTATCAAGTGATAGTACTTCTTTAAAAACCAATAATTTATCATCTTCATCAACAGAATTATATACAGGAACAATAACTTCTAAATCAACTGATAAATTCAATCTAAGAGTATGGTTATCAATTGATGCAGATAACACTGCTATGAATAAATACTACTTTGGAAAGATAAAAGTAGCAATAAATCAAGGAGATGACTATTGTATCAGAAATGGTTTTAATACTTTATCAGATTGTATGCTAGTGATGAATAATCATGAAACATCAGTAGAGACAGCAAAACAAAATATAACTAACAAAGGAACCCCAGACTTTTCTAAGACAGCAACAACAGATGAAGGCTTATATATGGCAGAAGACGATGAGGGAGCAAGCTATTATTATCGAGGATCAGTAAAAAATAACTATGTGTCATTTGCAGGATTTATCTGGAGAATCATCAGACGTAATGGAGATGGAAGTATCAGAATGATTTATTCTGGAAAGAAGACGAGTGATACAGCTTCGGATGCTACAATAGGTTATATTCAATATTCATCTAAATCTTTTGCTCCAACATATGTTGGCTATAAATATAGTGAGAAATTCATACTACATGAAAATAATAATTTAATATCTTACAATTGGTTTACTAATACTTATAACTATAGTTTTAGTACAGCATATACGTTTGATACTTCAGCAAATAAATTTGTTTTAACTGGTACAGTAAAAAAGTTAACCTGGAAAGATAATCATGATGAAATAGTAGCAAAAAACTTATATAGTTGCTTAAATTCAAGTTGTGAAATTATCTATAAAATAACAGGCTACTATAGTGACACTTTAATGCAAGTACAGCCTATAATATACAATGTAGAAAACTATCAAGATACATTACTGAATGATGTTAATTCAAAAATTAAAACTGTTGTTGATAAATGGTATAAAAATAATATTATTAATTATTCAGCTTATTTAGCAGATGAAATATTTTGTAATAATAGAGATTTGTTAAGCGGTGATGGTTATAAAGAAGATAGGCATACATTGTATAAAACTCTTGGAAATTTGGAATCAAATAAGACACCTACTTTAAAATGTAGTAATGAGGTAAATAAATTTTCAGTAAAAAACGAAGTTGCAAAGTTAGATTATCCAGTAGCATTAATAACAGCAGATGAAGTGGCAATGGCAGGTGGTGTTGTTGATAAAACAAATAGTGAATATTATTTATATAATAATCAAGATTATTGGACAATGTCACCTTCTTATTTTTCTGATGGAGTTGCTAGAATTACTTTTGTTTTCAATACAGGAAGTTTAATTACATACTGTGGAATTACAGATCATGGTGGAGCAAGACCGGTAATAAATTTAAAGTCTGATGTAAAAATATCAAGTGGAGATGGAACATCAATCGCACCATATAAGATTAAATAATAGAAAGGAGTTAACCTATGAAAAATAAAAAATATATTTTATTACTAATTGCATCTTTGTTAGTAGTAATAATATTGGGTGTAACTTATGCTTGGTTAATCCAAACATTTAATAGTAATAAAATACAGGCCATGAGAGTAGGTACTTTTAAACTTTCTTTAGAAGAAGGTAACTCTCTTTCTCTTCCTTCTAGTGAATTCATGTCTGATGAAGACGGTTTAAAACAAGATGGTTTTACTTTTAGTGTTGCTAATACTGGAAAGTTTACTGGAAGTTATAGTGCTTATTTAGATGATGATTCTATAAATAGTGACCAAACTAGATTAGATGATAAATATATTAAATATAACTTAGAAGTAAATGGTACAAAAGGCAATTCAGTAGCACTTAATAATAGAAAAATCTATGAAGGGACACTTGCTAAAGGAAAAACAGATAGTTTTGTTTTAAGAATATGGCTAAATAAAGATGTTAATGGTGATATTGGTGGACAAGTATTTAAAGTTAAATTAAGAATAGAAGTTAATCAAGAAATAACACCAACTCCAGTAGCAGAAAAGTTACTAGCAGGAGTAGGAAGTAATGGTTCAATAGATACTAGTGACTCTGAACAAACCTTTATTACGGGAACAAATCCTAACAATTATATCTGGTATAGTGGAAAATTATGGAGAGCAGTATCAATTGATACATCTGATAATTCAGTAAAATTAATAACTCAATGGGATATATCTATAATATCTTATAATGTTGTTGGAAACAGTTTGTTCAAAGGAAGTTATATGGAACAATGGCTAAATGATACGACTGTAGATGGCTTTCTAGAAAATCTTCGTGAACCGGAAAAATTTATAAAGATGGACAGTGTGTGGAATAATACGATTACTACAGAAACAACTAAACCAGCAAAAACAACTTTAGTAACAGATGCAGTTGGCTTGTTAAATATGTATGAATACACAATGAGCCTTAAAAATGCCGATTATAAAACTGGTTATTTGAATAATGGACTAAATTGGTGGACGATGACTCCGAGCGATTCTAACAACATATATTTAGTTAATGATTATGGAGTAGCACCTACTATGTATTCATCAAGAAATACTTTTGGAATAAGACCAGTGATAAATTTAAAGTCAAATATTAAAATTGTCAGTGGAAATGGTACCAAAGATAGTCCATATCGTTTAGAGGGTGATAATGATAAAACATTATCGGGAACACTACTTTCAAGAAGATATAGTGGAGAGTATATAAGCTTTGGTACAAGTGAAAACAATTTATATAGAATAGTAAGTCATGAAGATGGTAATGGCACTAAAATAACAAGTGCATTTCCATTAAAAGAAAATGGAACATTTAAAACTATTACTTATGGTGATAATTCTATATTTTCAGTTAACAATAATATTGGTCAATATTTGAATTCGCAAAGTTATTTATTAGATAATAGTAAAAATATGCTTGTTGAATCTAATTGGTATTTAGGAAAATTCAATGATGGTGATAATTACAAATTAGCAAAATACAAATTGAGTGATATGACAGAATTAAATGAATATGTTACAGCTAAAGTAGGACTACTAAGAGTGGGGGAATTAATGTGTGGTCATTTTAACAATAGATACTCTAATAATAGTTATTGGACTATAACTAAGGAAGATGATGCTAATGTAAGAGGAAGTAGTACTACCGGTTATACTTATGCATATTCATCAAGCGATTCAACTGTTGCAATCAAACCAACCATGAATCTAAAATCAAATGTAGTTATAACTGGTGGAGATGGAACTAAATCTAATCCATTCACCATCGCTTTGAATCAATAAAATTAGGAAGGAGGAAACTAATGAAACTGAAGAAAAGTTATATTGTAACAACTGTTTTGTTAATTGCAATATGTCTTGTAACTTTAGTAGGTAGTAGTTATGCTTTATTTACTAAAACTTTAACAGGTACTAAGAAAGTGTCAGTCCAAACAGGTACATTAAAAGTAGATTTTACGGAAGGAAATAGAATTAACCTATCAAATGTAGCACCAATGTCTGATAGTGATGGAATGAATACTACACCTTATACATTTACTATTACTAATAGTGGAACAATGAGTGCTTATTATACGATTCGTAATGAAGAAGATAGTTCTAATACTTTGAATAATAAATATATAAAGTATCGTTTGATAAGTGACAGTTATGACTCGGGTATTAAAACTTTAAATACAATGGGTAATGGTTATTATATGTTGAGCTCAGAAAGCTCATTATCCGTGGGACAAAGTATTACTTATAAATTATATCTATGGCTATCGTCAGAAGCAGATAATACTGCACAAGGACAGACTTATCAAAGTAAAATAGTTGTTCAAAGTACAACAAATAGTATAGGTGATACCGTTGCTACTACCTTATTAAAAGGAGTAGGAAGTAATGGTTCAATAGATACAAGTGACTCTGAACAAACATTTATCACGGGAACAGATCCTAATAATTATATTTGGTATAGTGGGAAGCTATGGAGAGCGGTATCAATTGATCTATCTGATAATTCAGTTAAGCTAATAACTCAATGGAATATATCATCAGTATCATATAGTGACTGGTCCGGAAGTACTGACTTTAAAGATAGTTATATGGAACAATGGTTAAATGATACCAGTATTGATGGCTTTTTGAAGAATTTGAGAGAACCAGAAAAATTTATAAAGATGAGTACTTGGAATAATACTATAGGTACAGAAGATAAAAGACCAGATAGCACAAATGTAGTAAAGGATTTTGTTGGTTTGTTAAATATTTATGAATATAAAATGAGTTACAATGGTACAACATATGAAAAAGGATATCTAAATAATGGTCTATGGTGGTATACTATGACTCCAACAAGTAATAACACTTTATTTTGTGTCTATCATGATGGAATTATTGGAAATGATCAAATTGCTTATAACATAGGAGTTAGGCCTTCAATCAATTTAAAAGGAAATGTGAAGATAGCATCAGGTAGTGGAACCATTGATTCACCATATAGACTGGATGGTGATAACGATAATGCAACAACTGGAACGCTTCTTTCAACAAGATATAGTGGTGAATATGTAAAATTTGGTGTAGGAGAAAATAGCTTATATAGAATAGTAAGTCATGAAGATGGCATTACTACTAAAATAACTTCTGCTATCCCGTTAAAAGATAATGGTGTTTTTAAACAGATAAATTTGGATAGTAAATATTCTATAGATACTAAAATTGGTACATTTTTGAATAATGAATATTTATCTAATTATATAAATTCTGATAATTTAAATATGATTGTCGCTGATACGGTTTGGTACTTAGGTACAATACAATATAATAATTATAAATATGCAAAATATGATAATCCTACAACTAATACATTAACTGCTGATACCACAATAGCATCGGTTGGTCTTTTAAGAGTTGGGGAACTGATGTCAAATCAATTTGATAGATATGATAATAATATTAGATATTATGGTCTGAATTTTAATGTTACTCCAACTTCAAATTCAATGGTTGATATTTCTGATTCAACTATGATGGCAGGAATCAAACCAGCCATGAATCTAAAATCAAATGTAGTTATAACTGGTGGAGATGGAACTAAAAGTAATCCTTTCACTATAAAATTAAATAACTAGTCTAGTAGTTTCTGCTACTAGATTTTTTCTTTGATTTTTGCTATTATATGAAAGAAGAAAGAGGTGGAAGTATGGACCTATTGATAGTAGCAAAGGAAAAGGATAAAGACTTTTATCAAGACTTGGATGTCGCTGGTTTTATCTTTCCGTTAGAAGGCTTTGCTATGGATTATAAATATAAATTTACTCTTGATGAGATAGAAGAATTACGTTGTAAAGATAAAAAGTGCTTTGTAGTGATGAATAGAATGTTTTTTGAAAGTGACTTGGATAATTTAGTTGAAACACTTTCTAAAATAGATAAGATGAATCTAGATGGAATACTTTATTATGATGATTCATTACTAGAATTAAAGTTAGAAAATAACTATAAAACTAATTTATATCTTAATAAAAATTATATGGTTACTAACTCTGATACTTTAAACTTTTATCATCGTAAAGGTGTTAAGGGAGCGGTATTATCTAATGAAATAACTTATACTGAAATTAATAACATTGGAAATAATACTACATTAGAATTAATGCAATTATTGATTGGTTACCCTGTTGTTGCTACTAGTAGAAGAAGTTTAAATACTAATAGTGGAAATAAAAAAGACTTAGAAGTAGTAGAACCTAAGTCTAATCAGCATTATTTCTTAATTGAAGATGAGTTTGGTAGTAGTTTTATCTCCTTAAAAAGATTTAATGGTTGTAAATATCTTGATGACTTTAAAAAGATAGGTATTAATTATGGAATAATTTATCAAGATGATTTAGAAAGAAAAGAACTTATTAACTTAGTAGAATTACTTAACCAAGGAAAAATTAAAGAGATAGATGAATTACTTGGTCGTAATAGGGGATTTTTAAATAGAAAGACGATATATCAGGTGAAGAAAGATGGAAAAAATTGAATTATTAGCTCCAGCAGGTGATTTGGAAAGATTAAAAGTAACTTTACTATATGGTGCAGATGCAGTTTATTTAGGAGGAAGAAAATTAGGACTTAGAGCGAATGCTACTAATTTTACGAAAGAAGAATTAGAAGAAGGATGTTGTTTTGCTCATAAACTAAAGAAAAAAGTTTATGTAACGTTAAATATTTTCTTTCATGATAGTGATAGAGAAGAGATGGATTCTTATATTGAAGAATTAGTTAATTGTGGAGTTGATGCTTTTATTGTCAGTGACCCTTATTTAATTGAATATTTAGCGAAGAAAGGGTTAGAAGCTCATGTTTCTACGCAAGCTTCTATTACTAATAGTAAAGAAGCAATGTTTTATAAAAGGCTTGGGGCGACAAGAGTAGTACTTGCTAGGGAATTAAACAAAGAAGAAATTCACGCAATTGTTACTAAGACTGGTCTTGAAGTAGAAGTATTTTTACATGGAGCGATGTGTACTTGCTTTAGTGGAAGATGTGCTTTATCTAATTACATAACTAATCGTGATGCTAATAGAGGAGGTTGTGCCCAGGTATGTCGCTTTGCTTTTAATACTTCAGATAATAAAGTTTTTACAATGGCTACTAAAGATTTGAATATGTCTAGTTATCTAAAAGACTTAATTGAAATTGGAGTAAGGTCGTTAAAGATAGAAGGAAGAATGCGTTCCATTTATTACCTTGCTAGTGTTGTTGGTAGTTATCGTGCTTTGATAGATGCTTATTATGAAGGTAAATTAACAGAAGAGTTTGCTGCTAAGTATTTAAAAGTATTAGCATCAGTTGCTAACCGAGAAAGTACTAGTCAATATTTCTTAAAGAAAGCTGATAATACTGACCAGTACTATACCGGAAGACAAGAGATATCTAATCAAGAATATATTGCTGTTATTACTGGTTACGATAAAGAGAATAGTTGCTTAGTATTAAGAGAACGTAACTACTTTAAAGTAGGAGATACTATTGAGATATTTACTCCTAAAGGAACAAGTTATCAATTTGTTTTAGAAAAGTTATTGGATGAAAATAATAACTCTATTGAAATAGCAAGACATCCTGATGAGTTATTAAAGATACCTTTTAAAGAAGAATTAGAAAAATATTCAATGATTAGATTAATAAAGAAGGGTTAAAATGAACAAAGAAGAATTAATAAAAGAGAACTTTTTAAAGAAAGAACAAAATTATAGTAAATATGCTACTAAGAGTAGTGATGCTATAAGACTAAAAGAGGAAAAGGAAGATATGCGTCCAGCTTTCTTTCACGATATAGATAGAATTATTCATAAATTATCATATAGTAGATATATGGATAAGACACAAGTTTTTTCAGAATGTGAAAATGATCATATAAGTCATAGAATGATTCATGTGCAATTAGTTAGTAAAACAGCTAGAACGATTGGTAGAGCTCTTAATCTTAACGAAGACTTAATTGAAGCGATTGCTTTAGCTCATGATATCGGTCACACTCCGATAGGTCATACTGGTGAAAAAATCTTAGATGAGATTTGTAGGGAAGACTTTAATGGTAGTTTTGCTCATAATGTTCAAGGCGTAAATTATTATATGAATCTTACTAATGCTAATTTAACGATTCAAACTCTTGATGGAATAATGTGTCATAATGGTGAATTGGTTAGTGAAATATATGAACCAGTTAAAAAGAGCAAGGAAGAGTTTTTACAAGAATTTCAAGCTGCTTTCAAAGATGCTAAGAAAAGTAGAAAATATCGTCCAATGACTTTAGAAGGCTGTGTTGTAAGAATAAGTGATATTATTGGTTACGTTGGAAGAGATATTGAAGATGCTATTATTTTAGGAAAGATTAAAAGGGAAGATATACCTTCATCTATAACTAGTGTTTTAGGAAGCACAAATAGAGAAATAATGAATACTGTTATATTAGATATTATAAATAATAGTTTAGATAAACCTTATATAAAGATGAGTAAGAAAGTCTTTGAAGCCTTATTTGCTCTAAAAGATTTTAATTATCATCATATTTATAAGCATTCTTTAACAACTGATGAATATGATAGATATAGACAAGGTATGAGAAAAATCTATCAGGAATATTTACTTGACATCAAAAATAATAACTTGGATAGTGTTATTTTTAAAGATTTTTTAAGTCATCAAACTAGTAATTATTTGGAAAAAACAAGCGATAACCAAAAAGTAGTCGACTTTATTGCAGGAATGACTGATGACTATTTTATTAAGCAAATTAGTTAAAAAAGCTTGATGTTTTTAGCGTTTTGTGATAAAATCTTAGTCATATTGATAAGTGATAGGATGACTTGTCATTAAATATATAAACGAGGTGAATAATAATGGGAAATAAAAAAGTAATATATTTAACAGAAGAAGGTTTAAAAGATTTACAAGCTGAACTAGACGATTTAATCAATGTAAAAAGACCAGCTAATATCTTATCTATAAAAGAAGCTCGTAGCTTAGGAGATTTATCAGAAAATGCTGACTATGATGCTGCTAAAAATGAACAAGCACAAATCGAGGGTAGAATTAAAACTATTGAAAAAATGCTTGAAAATGTTGAAATAATTAAAGATATACCAAAGGACAAGGTTGGACTTGGAAGTACAGTTGCTATCAAGTATGTTGACGACCCTGATGATACTGATGAGTACAAAATCGTTGGTAGTCAAGAAGCAGATCCTTTCGAAGGAAGAATTTCTAACGAAAGTCCTATTGCTAAGGCTTTAATGAATCATAAAAAAGGTGATGTTATCACTGTTGAAAGCCCTAATGGTAATTATGAAGTAGAAATTACTGAAATTAAGTAATTATTTTTAATAAAGATACATAGTAAAAGATGGATTGTTTATGACGAAGCCATCTTTTTAATTTCCTCTAATTTTATACTGGTTATTCTAGAAATTTCTTCTTTACTCATACCATTATATAGTATTTTTTCTTAATGTTGAAAGATTAGTAGAGTATTTTCTAGGATTTCTCGTTATATTTTTTCATAATAAAAGATGGATTAGAGTAAACCCATCTTTTTGACTTTCTCTAATGGTATGTCATTATTAAGCAATATAGAAATAATAGATGAACGTTCTTCTTCACGACCGAGTTCGCGACCTTTTTGAACTCCAAGCTTTTCTCGGTAAGCTAATTTTGCTTCTTCCTTCCACTTTCTATCTTTCTCCACGTCATAAAGACCGATAGTATTGATATCAAAAGTTGCTTCTTTAATTTTTTCTACTGCTTCCATTAAATCTTCATCTCCTTTGCTAATTTCTTCTAAATCACTAATCTTATCAAGCTTAAGAATAAGTAAAGCTTTTTCAAGTTTACTTAACTTATCCCCATTATAGTATTTCTTTTCTAACTTGGGAAGACTGATGTGATATTTTTTAAGATTTTCCGTTTCAATTTCTAACGTATCTTTATCTGTATAAACGAATTCAAGAATTGGTTTATCACTTTTAAAGTGCGTGAAGTTGTTGAAATTTACCTGTAAAAATCTTTGCATATTACTAAAACTTTCGGAAGCATTCAAACTTTCTCCTTCAAGTTTTCCAAGATAAGCCTGATTTCTGATTAATAAACCATCATAGTATTCACTGTTCATTTCAAAGTTTATTAAAGATTTATCAATCTTAGCGATAAAATCAGATATCTTTTTTCGTTCTTTAGCATTACTAAGTGGTAACTCATTATTTTGAATAACAATATTTTAAACCAAATCATCTTTAGCAATATTAGTAAATTCACTAATTAGAAAAGTAACATAAGCAGGACAAGAAGACATAACAGTTTTGAACATAGTATCATAAGTAGCAGGAATAACCTTACCATCTTTGATAAGTTGTTCTTTTATTTTGTTAAGCTTTTTAGAGATGTCAATCTCTTTCGTCATGGTGTCATCACCCCCTTTCGCCATTAATCTAACATAAGAGAGATTAGAACGCAAAAAGGGGAAAATGGCAAATTCCGGGATAAAAAATCAGAGAAAAACGAAATTCACCATCGACCTAGTAGGTAAATTAATAAATTCCCATCTAAAAAAGACCAAAAATAGCAAAATGGTCTTTCAATCAAGAAATTTAAAAAAATTATTCTGACTTATTAATACCAATCATTCCACCTAGAATAGCAGTTATTAAAATAATTAAATAATAAAGCATCATCTTAATACTAAAACTTGTACTAGCAAAACAAGAAATAGCAATAAATACAATAATTAATAAAAGACCAAGCTTTAAACCTTCAAACCAACCTTTCTCCTTAACCTTCTTAGTAAAAGAAATAGTAGTAATAAAGATAGAGAAAAGGGGAATAAGTAACTTAAAGATATTATAAACACCACTACTTAAAAGATTAAAATAATAAAGAAGAGTAGTAAAAGAACTTAACAATAAGATTAGCAAAATATTAATTAATAAAACCTTCAAAATAGAATTTAAGTATTTCAAACATATCACCTATATAAAAATATGTAATTAGAAATAATAATATGAAAGCTTTACTAAGACTTAAAAAAATGTTAGAATAATTTTAAGAAATTGTAGTGAGGTGAAATATATAATGAATGACAAAACAATGCTTTTTCAAATTGAATCTAAAGATACAAAAGAGGTTCAAAAAATACTAAAAGAAGTTTATCTATCATTAAGAGAAAGAGGCTATAACCCGATAGATCAAATAGTAGGTTATCTAATTAGTGGTGACTTAGGTTATATTTCTAGTTATCAAGATGCTAGACGTAAAATGCAGTCATTAGACCGTAGCAAAGTAGTTGAAGTCTTACTAACTAATCTCTTGAAAGGATAGTTCCCTTGCGTTATTTAGGACTTGACTATGGAACAAAAACAGTTGGTCTTGCTATATCAGACCGGACTGGTTTTTTAGCGAGTAATCATGGCGTTATTCGTTATCAAACAAAAGAAGAAATATTTACCGAATTAGAAAGAATAGTTAGTGAAGAAAAAATCGAAGCTTTTGTCCTAGGGTATCCTAAAAATATGAATAATACCTGTGGAAAAAGAGTAGAAGAAACCTTAGTTTTAAAACAAGAACTAGAAGAAAAATTTGGTTTACCAGTTTTCTTAATGGACGAGCGACTATCTACTACCGAAGCTGAGAAAGTACTCTTACTAGGTGATACTAGTAGAAAAAAACGTAAAAAAGTAATCGACTCCGTTGCTGCTACAATTATCTTACAAACTTACTTAGATATGAAAGGAAAAGAAAAAGATGGAAAATAAAAACCAATTTACATTAATCGACGAAGAAGGAAAAGAAGTAGTGTATGACGTGTTATTCACTTTTGATAGTGAAGAAACTAATAAAAGTTATATCGTTTATACTGATAACTCAACTGATGAAGAAGGGAATATTCAAGTTTATGCTAGTACTTACCAAAAAGGAGAAGGAACTTCTACTAAACTTGACCCCATTGAAACCGATAAAGAATGGAAAATAATTGAAACTATTTTAAATACAATTCAAGAAACAGTAAAAGAAGGAACGAGTAGCGAAGAATAATTTGCTACTTATTCATAAAAAGGGAAGATGTGTGATTCGATGCGTAAAATAGCAACAATATTTTTAATACTTGGTCTACTACTTTTAGGAACTTTTGGCTTTTATCAATATGAAATTAGTCCTACTGATAAAAAAAGTACAGCAACTTATGAAGTAGTAGTAAAGCAAGGAATGAGTACTAGTGAAATAGCTAATCTTTTAAAAGAAAAAAACTTAATTAGAAATTCCTTTTTCTTTAAAGTATATATGAAACTAAATAGAAAACAAACTATTAAAGCTGCAACTTATGACTTAAAGAAAAGCATGGATTTAGATACAATTGTTTCTTTATTAGAAGTAGGAAAAGCTAATGATGATATTTCTATAACATTTAAAGAAGGAAAAACTATCAAAGATTATGCTAAAGTTCTTAGTACCAATACTAACATTAGTGAAGAAGACTTTCTTGCTAAGATGAAAGATAAGACTTATCTTACTAGTCTTATTAATTCTTATTGGTTTTTAACAGATACTATCTTAAATGATGATATCTACTACGGTTTAGAAGGATACCTAGCTCCAGACACTTATAACTTTAAAGATAAAGATGTCAGTATTGAAGAAGTTGTTAAAACACTTCTAGACCAAGAAGAAAAAAATCTAGAGCCATTTAAGAATAAAGTAAATAAAGCAAATATTCATGATATATTAACACTAGCTTCCATGGCTGAACTAGAAGGAGTTAAAGAAAAAGACCGAAAGATGATAGTAGGAGTTTTTCAAAATAGACTTAGTAAGAATATGAATCTTGGTAGTGATGTAACTACTTATTATGCCTTTAGTGAAGATATGACAAAGGACTTAACAAGTGAGATGTTTAATACTTATAATCCTTATAATACTAGAAGTAGCCAGATGGCTGGTAAATTACCAGTAGGACCAATTTGTAATCCATCAAAATCTAGTATTGAAGCAAGTATTAATCCAACAAGTTCAGATTATTATTATTTTGTTGCTGATAAAAATGGTAATGTTTACTACACCAAAACCAGTAGTGAACATAGTGCCAAAGTAAAAGAATTGAAAGATAAAGGTGACTGGATATGGTAGACGATGAGACTTATCAAATAATCAAAGATATAAAAAATTACGCTAAAGAAAATAAAGTACCAATTATGGAAGACGCTGGAATTGATTTCTTAACCAATTTTATCATTAAAAATCAACGAGTTAAAATACTAGAAGTAGGAACTGCTATTGGTTATTCTGCTATCATGATGGCTTTATGCAATAAAAACTTGCAAATAACAAGTATCGAACGTGATAGCGACCGTTATATGGAAGCTTTAAAAAATATTAAGAGATGCCATTTAGAAGATAGAATAACTTTAATCTATCAAGATGCTTTAAATGTTAGATTAGATGATACTTTTGACTTAATATTTATTGATGCTGCTAAAGCACAAAGTCAAAAATTCTTTGAATTATTTGAACGCAATCTAACGAGTGATGGATATATAATAACAGATAATATGTATTTTCATGGACTAGTTAATAAAAATGAAAAAGAAATTGAAAGTCGTAATGTAAGAGGAATTGTCAGAAAGATTAAAGACTATATTACCTTTTTAAAAAATAATGAAAATTACGAAACAGTTATTCAAGATATAGGAGATGGAATTGCTGTAAGTAAAAGAAAAGAAAGGTGATTTTTATGTATTTGTTAACATCTATAAATAACACCTGTTCTGATGCTGCTTTAGCTAGAGGAATTAGTATCATTTATACTGTAATAGAATGGATTTCTATCCTTGTTCCTATTATTTTAATCGTCTCTTTAGTGGTATCACTTATTTCCATGACAGTTGACCCTAACCAAAAAGATGGCCAAAAAAAGATAATTAGAAAAGTAGCTTCGGCTCTCATTATCTTTTTAGTGCCATCTCTTTTAGGTGTAGTAATGAGTTTTCTTAATTATGCCACTGATGAAAAAAGTGAAATCTTTAATTTTACTACCTGCTATAAAGTTGCTCTTCAAGCTAATGAAAATATTGGCGTTGGTGAATATAACTCTGGTGCTGGAACTAGTAAAGGTAATGGCCTAAACCTATATGGTGATTTATCAGGACTTAGTCAGTATGTTAAGAAAGAAACAGATGATACCAGTAGCAGTGCTAGTTTAGGAGATGGTGGTATCTTAATAGTAGCTGGACACTCTTATTCTCCTTACTGTGCACAATTTAGAAACGAATGTCGTGAAGAAGATTGGACTTACGTTGAACCAACTGAAACAAGAAAACTTGCTAAACTTGTAAAAAACGAACTTGATAGTATGAATTTGAAAGCCTCTATTGCCAATGAAATGTTAGGTGGAACGGATGCTAGAATGAATAAATCATTATTTATTGAGATGGGACTTAATACTCAAGCTTTTCAAGAAAATGAACCAAAGTTTAAAAAATTTACCCATGTTATTGAATTTCACTTTAATGCCGCCGGCTCTGGGGCGCATGGAACAGTTTTAATGAAAGGCCAAGCAGGAATTTCTAAAATAGATAACGAGATAAAAGCAGCAGTCGTCAAATATACCGGACGAGGTTTAGATGACATGGCGATGGGCTTACAAAATCAAAGATACTTCCAAAACTTAGGTATCCCGATGACTTATTTGGAAGTAGAGTTTTACGATAATAATAGCGCTATGGCTAAATACGAAACAAATAAAGAAAAAATTGCTCATGAAATAGCTTTAGTCTTTCAGAAAAATTATGGAGATAAAATCTCTAGATAGGAGAAGCAAATGGAACTAGAAGAGGAAAAAGTTAAGATAAGAAAATATGTTATTACTGGAATAGTTATATTGCTAGTAATCATTTTTCTTATATCAATCTTAAAAACTTTTAAGAGTAGTAAATATAGTGCTAATAATTATATCAAGCAAGTAGCAACTTACACCATAAAAGGAACAAGTATTAGCTCTAGACTACCTAAAATATTAATTGATAGTAATAGTGCTAGAAGTGTAAATCAAGAAATAGAAGATGACTATAATAAAGCCATTGCTTCTACTAATCAGGCTTTCAACTATCAATATAGTATTAATGATAAATACTTTTCCCTAGCAACTTATACTTATATAACAGAAGAAAAAACGGGTTATACTTATCCTAGTTTTAAAACTTATAATTTTTCTTTAGATACAAAAGAGTTAGTAGATGATGATACTTTATTAAATAGTTTTAATAAGACCTTTCAAGATGTTAGTAATACGCTAGAAGCCAAAATGCAAGAAAACTATCAAGGAGAAATTGATGAATTATATCTGAGTGAGCAAGAATGTGACTTTTCTTGTTTCTTAAATAGAAGACAAATAGAAAACTTTGATACAGATAATCATTTATATGTCTTAAATAATAAACTATACTTTTACCATGGATTTATGATTTTCTCAAATCTAGGTGAAGAAAAATTCTATAAAAATGAAACATTCTTATATGAAGTAGAATAGGAGCGATTAGATGGTAGCCTTAATAACTGGTAGTACTGGTGGACTTGGTAAGGAAATAGCCCTTACTTTTGCCAAAGATGGATTTGATATAATTCTTCATTATCATAATGATGAAGTAGGTGTTTTAAACCTTGCTAGTGACATAAGAAATAAATATAAAAGAACAGTTAGAATGTATAAAGCTGATTTAACAAAAGAAGAAGAAATTACTAAGATGGTCGAAAATATTAAAACTGATTATTTTTCGTTAGATGTTTTAGTAAATAACGCTGCAATATGTAAAGATACGGATTTAATGTTAAAAGATAAAAAAGACTTTCTAGAAGTAATGAATGTTAATTTGATTGCTCCGTTTCTTCTTTCTAAACAGCTTTATCCTTTATTAAAAGATGCTGGTGGAACAATTATCAATATTTCTTCTAATAATGCACTTAATAGCTACTATGCGGAAAGTATTGATTATGATGCTTCAAAGAAGGCACTTATTTCTCTAACAAACAATTTAGCATTATCTTTTGCTCCAGAAGTTAGAGTTAACTGTCTTTGCCCTGGCTGGATTAATACAAAGATGAATAAAGATTTAGATGAAACATTTAAAAAACAAGAAGAAGAAAAAATATTCTTAAAACGCTTTGCGGAGCCGGAAGAAATAGCAAATGTTGTTTCTTTCTTAGCAAGCTCTAAAGCCAGTTATATAAATAATGCTGTTATTACCGTAGATGGAGGTGTCAAATGATAAAATTTTTAGTAGACTTAAATGCTAACTGTTCTGACTATGCCGTTGCTAGTACCCTAAACCTAGCTTACAAAATATTTAAAATGATTTGTGTAATTGTCCCAATTATTTTAATAGTATTTGCTACTATTGATGTTTCAAAGATAATGATTGCACCTGATAATAAAAAAAATAACATATCAAATGTTTTTAAAAAAGTAATGGCTGCTATCATTATCTTTATGGTACCAAATCTAATGAATGTTGTAGTTAATTTAAACAATTTAGCCGGTGTTGGAACTTCAACTTTTAGTATAGCAAGTTGTTTAAATAACTCTGAGACATCATCTAAATCAATCACTGCTGCTGTTTATAAAGAAGGAGCAGGAACAGAGAAAGGTTCTGGTCTATCAGGAATGTATGGAGACTTATCAGGACTTAGTCAGTACACTGGTAGTAGTGGTGTGGCAGGAGAAGGAGCTCAAAAACTAATAAATATTGCGATTGGTGAAATAGGAAATAATGAAGCCGATGGAACACATATGAAATATGAAACATTTATGGGATTTGATGGCTCTGCTCCTTGGTGTGCTATGTTTGTTTCTTGGTGTGCTAATGAAGCAAAATTTATAGAGTCAGGTATCATTCCAAAATATTCTGCCTGTAGTGATGGTGTTGCTTTCTTCCAAGGAAAAGGAAGTTTCCACCTTGAAGGAAGCGGTTATACACCACAACCAGGAGATATCATTTTCTTTGGACCTGGCGGAAGTTCACATACCGGAATTGTCGAAAAAGCCGATGCTAATAATGTTTATACTATAGAAGGTAATACAAGTGATATGGTGGCTAGAAGAACTCATGCTAGAACTGGTAGTACAGTTTATGGTTATGGGACACCAGCTTATTAAAATGGAGGTAACAATGCAAATTTTATTAAACATTAATGATAGTTGTAGTGATTATGCAGTTGCTTCCTCATTGAGACTTTTCTATGATATCTTTAAAATGGTTAGTATAATTGTCCCAATTATTTTAATTATCTCTGTTATAGTATCCTTAGTTAAATTAATGATTAACCCTGATGATAAAAAAGGGTTACCTGGTATTTATAGAAAAGTAATCGCTGCATTCTTAATCTTTTTATTACCAAACTCCATTACCACGATAGTTAATATTTATAATTCCGGAAGTAATGATACTAATACCGTTTTTAACGTCTTAACCTGTTTTCAAAGTTCAACAAAAACGGCCGAATCAATCACTGCTGCTATTTATAAAGAAGGAGCCGGAACAGAGAAAGGTTCTGGTCTATCAGGAATGTATGGAGACTTATCAGGACTTAGTCAGTATACAGGTAGTAGTAGTGTCGCCGGCGAAGGAGCACAAAAACTGATAAATATTGCAATTGGTGAAATAGGAAACAATGAAGCTGATAAAACCCATGAAAAATATGCTATTTCAATGGGAAACCCCACTGATTGGGCCTGGTGTGCTATGTTTGTAACTTGGTGTTCTAAGCAAGCTGGCTTTATTGACTCAGGCATTATGCCAGAGTATCAACACTGCAGTGTCGGAATTAGTTTTTATCAAGGGAAAAATGAATTTCATCTAGCAAGTAGTGGTTACACCCCAAAACCTGGTGATATAGCATTTTATGGAGACGGCGGTAACGACCATACTGGAATTGTCGAAAAAGTTGATGCTAATTACATATATACAATCGAAGGAAACACTACTTGTGAAGGAGAAACTGCAAGTTTATGTAAGGGTACACATGGAGTATCACGAAAAACAAGACCAAGAGTAGGTTGGGTCTATGGTTATGGCTCACCAGCTTATTAACCTATTAATTAATATTAGAAGAGAAGGGAAAAAGTAGATAATGTTAGAAAGATTTCAATTAGATGAAGATGAGAAAAAAAGTTTAGAAAAGTCCTTAAAAATTATTGTTGGTTTAATAATATTTACCATTATCCTATTAATATATAATAGTACTTTTAAAAATGATGCCTTAAGTAGGATTAAAAGCAACCGTAGAAAAGACTTAATCTATACAGTAAAACAAAAAACAGTAGATGGTCGTCACAGTGAAGTACCATATATCAACATCAAAGGAAAAAACATTGAAAAATTAAATCAAGAAATAGAAGAATTTACTAGTGAATGTTTTAAAGAAGGGACAGACCTTATCTCTTATCAATATGATGTTAGCGATAAAATATTATCATTAGTAGTAAAAACAGCACATTTTGATAAAATTTATTATCCAGACTTTAGAACATATAACATCAATCTATCAGACCTTAGTATCTTAACAGATGATGATATACTAGATAAATTTAACTTGACTACTACTAACGTTTCTAATAAAATAGAGAACAGATTTAAAGAATTTTATAATGATATGTTAGATAATAACTATTATGGTGGTGAATGTGATTATAACTGTTTCTTATATTTCCGTGGAGATAAAGACTATCTATCAGACATTCACTACTACTTAAAAGATAATAAATTATATGTTTATAAAGCCTTCAATGTATATAGTGTTTATGATGAAGAAAATTATTTTACAGAAGATGACTTTTTTATTCAAGTAAGTGAGTGATAAAATGAATTTAGAATTAATAGAAGAAAAATTACAAGAAGAATTTAAAAAAATTGATGAGCAAGAAGCCAAAAATAGCTTGAAAGTATTAACAGCTTTTAGAGAAGAAAGAGTAAGTGAAACCGACTTCAACTCAACTACGGGTTATGGTTATAATGATGAAGGACGAGATAAACTAGAACGTGTCTTTAGTAGAGTATTAGGTAGTGAAGATGCCTTAGTAAGAAGTCAGTTTATCTCAGGAAGTCATGCCTTAACCGTAACACTTTTCGCTCTTCTAAGACCAGGAGATACCCTACTTAGTATTTCTGGTAAACCATATGATACTCTAGATGAAGTGATTGGTATTAGAGAAAATAAGTCAAGTTTAAAAAGCTTTAATATAGCCTATCAACAAATCGATTTAGTAAACAATGATTTTGATTATGATAAAATAAAAGAAGTATTAACAACTACCAAGATAAAAGTAGTCGAAATACAAAGATCAAAAGGATATTCTATTAGAGAAAGTCTTTCTATTGAAAAACTTACTAAAGTAATAAAATTTATTAAAGATATAAATAAAGATATCATCATAATGGTAGATAACTGTTACTGTGAATTAGTCGAAGATAAAACCCCTTGCGAAGTAGGAGCAGACATAATGGTTGGCTCTTTGATAAAAAATCTAGGAGGAGCAATTGCACCAAATGGGGCTTACGTTGCAGGAAGTCATAGCCTAATCGAACTAGTAGCAGAACGCTTAACTTTACCAGGTGAAGGTCGAGAAGTAGGACCATCTTTAGGCATAAATAGAAGCCTTTATCAAGGACTGTTTTTAGCACCATCTGTAGTAGCCGCTGCTTTAAAAACAGCCGTTTTAACCGCATACATAGCAGAAGAACAAGGCTACCAAGTAGAACCTAAATACAATGCTAAAAGAGTAGATATTGTTCAAAGCATCATCTTTGGTAATAAAGAAGATTTAATTACTTACTGTCAAGAAATACAAAAATACTCACCAGTAGATTCTTTCTCAACCTGTTATCCAGCACCAATGCCCGGCTATGATGACGAGGTAATTATGGCTTCTGGTAGTTTCACTAATGGTTCTTCAATCGAACTATCCTGTGATGGTCCATTAAGAAGTCCATATATTGCTTATCAACAAGGAGCAATAAGTTATCAATATGGCAAAATAGCTGTATATAACGCTTTTCAAAATTTAAAAAATAAATAAAATCTTGATTGGTATGAACAAATAATTCATACCTCTTTTTTTATACAATAGGAAAGTTATAAAAAGTTTTAAATAGTTATTGCAAACGTTTGTTTTATGTGATACGCTATATTCTAATGAATTGAGGTGGTCATATGAAAGTGCTTAAAGGATATGTTTTTAGACTTTATCCAAATGTAGAGCAAAAGATTTTAATAAATAAAACTATCGGTTCTGCTAGACTTATCTATAATATCTTTTTAAGAGATAGAATTGATACTTACAATAATACTAAAAATGGTAAATCTGCATATGACCAGAATATTATGATACCAAGTCTACTTGTGAAATATCCATTTTTAAAATTATTATGCTATACTTATGATGAGGTAGTAAAATGAATAGAAGAAGTATTAAAAAACGGGCATTTAAAGTCTTAAAACGTCAATATTTTAAAGCAGTATTAGTCTGCTTCCTTTTTACCATCGTCTTTGGAAATGGATATACCTTTGTAACTAAAATATTTCCCAATGAAACTCCAAGAGAAGTAGTAGCAACGGTCGAAGAAAAAAAAGACACTATAAAAAACAAATCAAAAGAAGAAATAAAACTAGATATAAAAAATAATATAGAAGAAGGAGAAAAAGTCAAGAAAGAAAAATATACAAGAGGAATCTTAGCAGTCTTTGCCAATCAAGTATCATCATCTAGTTCACTAATGATAGGTATCTTAAAAGCATTTAATCAGTTACTATTTAAAGGCAATGTTTCCTTATTCTTTATTTTATTATTAGGTTTTAACTTAAACGTTTTAGCCATTATCTTTATAAAGAATATTATCGCCGTCGGTAGGTGCCGTTTCTTTCTTGAAAGTACAAAATATCGAAAAGTTCGTCTTGATAAAGTTTTATTTATCTATAGAGTAAAGAAGACACTAACAACAGCGGAAAGTATGCTTTTAACCTCAATTTATCAATTCCTTTGGAACTTAACCGTTATTGGCGGAATAATAAAGCACTATTCCTATCTGTTAGTACCATATATAATCGCTGAAAATCCTACAATCAGTGGCAAAGAAGCTATTGACCTATCAATAAAAATGATGAACGGTCGTAAACTAGAAGCCTTCAAACTAGAGTTATCACTATTTCCTTGGTACTTATTAGGAGTAGCAACTTTTCAGTTCAGTGATTTACTATTTCTAAATCCCTATCATCAAGCAATACTAGCTGAATTTTATATGAATGTAAGAAGTGAATGCTTGGAAGAAGATAGTAGACTAGCAATTTATCTAAACGATAGATATCTAGATGGAAATATTAAAAACAGCTATTATTCAATGGATAAATTCACCATTCCTGAAAAAGAACACCGAACATGGTTGAATTTTGATTATAAGAAAAACTACTCAGTCGTAAACCTTGTTCTTTTCTTCTTCACCTTTGCTATGATAGGTTGGCTTTGGGAAGTAGCCCTTCACTTATTTGAAACTGGTCATTTTGTAAACCGTGGTACCTTAATGGGACCATGGTTACCAATTTACGGCTACGGAGGAATTCTAATCTTAGTTTTATTAAAACCTTTCAGGGATAAACCGTACATCTTATTTATATTGACATGTCTTTTATGTGGAATAGTAGAATATGGCACCTCTTGGTATCTAGAAGTAAAATACCACTTAAGATGGTGGGATTATACCGGTTACTTTCTAAATTTAAATGGTAGAGTTTGTCTAGAAGGACTTTTAGTCTTCGGCCTAGGAGGATGTGGCTTTACTTATTTAGTAGCACCATTCTTAGATAATTTATATAATAAAATCAAACCAAGTATAAAATATTTAATAGCAATAGTGCTATTATCACTATTTGTTATTGATAACATTTATTGTCATAATAAACCAAACATCGGTGAAGGCATTACAACCTACAAAAGTGATTGTAATTTAGAGGCAAAAATACTATAATATTAAGTAATGAAAGGAAGAAGAAAATGTTAGATATAAAATTTGTAAGAGAAAATAAAGACATTGTAAAAGAAAATATAAAGAAAAAATTTCAAGATGAAAAACTTCCTCTTGTAGATGAAGTAGTAGAATTAGACCAAGAAATCAGAAATTTAAAACAAGAAGGCGATACTCTTCGTCAAGAAAGAAACCAAATAAGTAGTGAAATAGGTTTATTAATGCGTGATAAAAAAATCGAAGAAGCAAATGATAAAAAAGCTTATGTTGTGACAATTAATAAAAAATTAGTTGATATCGAAGCTAAAGAGGCAGAACTAGCAAAACAGTTAAAAGAAAAAATGATGGTAATTCCTAATATAATGGATTCATCTGTTCCTATCGGCAAAGATGATAGTGAAAATGTAGAAGTAGAAAGATTTGGTGAAGCAACAGTTCCAGCTTATGAAATTCCATATCATGCTGATATTATTATGAATGTTAATGGAATGGATAAAGAAGCAGCAGGTCGTACTTCTGGTCAAGGCTTTTATTACTTAACAGGAGATATTGCAAGACTTCACGAAGCAATGATTGCTTATGCCAGAGACTATATGATTAATAAAGGTTTTACTTACTGTATTCCACCATTTATGATTAGAAGTGATGTAGTAACTGGTGTTATGTCTTTTCCAGAAATGGAAGCAATGATGTATAAAATTCAAGACGAGGACCTTTACTTAATTGGTACTAGTGAACATTCAATGATAGGTCGCTATAAAGACCAAATTATTAAAGAAGATGACTTACCAATAACTTTAACTAGTTATTCACCTTGCTTTAGAAAAGAAGGCGGTTCTCACGGCTTAGAAGAACGTGGACTATATCGCGTTCATCAATTTGAAAAAGAAGAAATGATTGTTATTTGTAAAGCAGAAGAAGCAATGGACTGGTATAATAAAATGTGGAAATATACTGTTGAAGTATTTAGAAATATGAATGTACCAGTAAGACAATTAGAATGTTGTAGTGGTGACTTGGCTGATTTAAAAGTAAAATCTTGTGATGTAGAAGCTTGGAGTCCAAGACAAAAGAAATACTTTGAAGTAGGAAGTTGTTCAACTTTAGGTGATGCTCAAGCAAGACGTCTTGGTATTCGTGCTAAAGGAGAAAATGGTACATACTTTGTTAATACTTTAAACAACACTGTAGTAGCATCTCCTCGTGGAATGATTGCTGTTATTGAAAATAATTATCAAGAAGATGGTAGTATAATTGTTCCTGAAGTATTAAGACCATACATGGGTGGCCTTGAAGTAATTACCCCAAAAAGTAAATAATTTTCGATAAATACCTGTTTCTTAACGAAATAGGTTTTTCTTTGTCAAAATATACCAGTGAAAAAATTTAAAATTGCATTGACGAACATTTTTTCTATGTTATAATAGGGAGCATCACTTAAGAAAAGAGGTGTTAAATGTGAAAATATTAAGAGGTTACGTTTTTAGATTGTATCCAAATAAAGAACAAGAAATATTAATAAATAAGACGTTTGGATGTACTAGATTTGTCTATAATTATTATCTTGAAAAGGCACTTCAAAAACAAATAAGTTACGGTTATATTAAAGACCTTCCAAGACTTTCACTAGAATATCCTTGGCTTAAGGAAGTAGATGGCTCTGCTTTAACATCTTGTCTTTTTGATTTAGATAATGCTTTTAAAAGATTTACAAAACATAATTCTGCAGCACCAAGATTTAAAACCAAAGATAGAAATAAGTCTTATAAAACTAATAATTTTTTTAAGACTTATACAAACGAATATAGTATTAAAATAAATCTAGAAAAAAGATTAATTACTTTGCCAAAACTGAATGAAGTGAAAATAAGCGGTTATAATAAATTAAAAGAAATACCTGGTACTATAAAAAATGCGGTTATTCGTAAATTAGCTAATAAATATTATGTTAGTATTTTAGTAGAGGAAGAAAAAACAGTTTCTGACTTTAGACCCAATTCAATAGTAGGACTTGATTTAGGACTTAAAACTTTAGTAGTAACATCACATAATGAGAGACTAGAAAATACTATTAAGGTTAATGAAAAAAGAATAAAAGGGTTACAAAAGAAACTTTCAAGATGTCAAAAAGGAAGTAAAAATAGAGAAAAAGTAAAAATAAAAATTCAAAGAGCTTACTTAAAAATAAAAAATGCTAGAAAACATTTAATTCACGATTTAACTAATAAACTAATAAGAGAACACGACATAATTGTAGTAGAAGATTTAGCAGTTCAACAAATGCAACAGACTCATTCAATAGCAAAATGTCTAACAAATAACCCATTCAGTGAAATAATAAGAGTACTTAAATATAAAGCCCTCTGGAATAATAAAAGATTAATTCAAATTAATAGATATTATCCAAGTAGTCAAATCTGCAATCATTGTGGGTTTCGAAATAGAGCATTAAAAGATTTAAACATAAGAGAATGGGAATGTCCTAGTTGTCATAATAAACTAGACCGTGATTTAAATGCCAGTATTAATATAATGTTTGAAGGATTAAAAGAATATATGAGGAGTTTAGCTTAAATGTTGCTAGTTAAACAAACTAATAACTAATAAATAATTAAATATAGTAGGGTGTCGCCCATCCGAAATTCGTCTGTGGAGAAACAAAACGTTTCGATGAAGCAGAAAAAAATAAAATCAAAATTTCTTAAGATTTAGTAATAATCTTGAAATTTTAGTTGCCTTCTAATATAATTATAATGGAGGGTATTTAAGATGAAAAAAAGAGTTCTAAGTGCAATTGCCATAGTCATAATCTTTGTTCCATTAATGTTGATTGGTGGAATTACTTTTACAGCATTTATGACTATCCTAGCAGCTGCCGGTATTTATGAATTAATAAAGGTTAGAGAAAAATCAAAGAAATTTCCTAGAGTAGTCAAAGTATTTGCTTACTTAATAACGGTTTTATTAATGGTACAGAATTATAATCAAAATGTATTTACATATATGGTTGATTATCGTTCAACTGCAATTTTAATTTTTGCCTTTTTATTACCATTATTATTTGTTAATAAGAAGGAAGATACTTACAATATAAACGACGCGTTATATATGGTAGGTTCATCTATCTTTATAGGCTTGTCCTTCTCGTTGATTTTGTTGATAAGAAACTATGATTTGAATTACTTAATCTATATATTGCTAATTACAACAATGACTGATGTATTTGCATATCTAACTGGTTATTACATCGGAGAGCATAAACTTTGTCCTACAATTAGTCCTAAAAAAACAATAGAAGGTCTAATTGGTGGTTTAGCTATGGGAACATTTGTCGCTTCCACATTTTACTTTGTAGTAATAAATTCTAACATGTCTTTAGTATTAGTGATTTTCATTACATTATTCTTATCATTGATTGGTCAATTAGGCGATTTGGTATTTTCTAGTATTAAAAGAACCTATAATGTAAAAGACTATTCCTCATTAATACCAGGTCATGGTGGAATACTTGACAGATTTGATAGTCTAGTCTTTGTTGCACTTGCATTTATTTTATTTGCAGGCATACTTTAAAAATTAGACTATAAATAAATATAGAAAGGAATAATTAGTTTACTACAACTAATTATAGAAAAGAAAAATGGTTACATTATTAATATTTATTATCATTTTGGGAGCCATCATTTTTATTCATGAATCGGGTCATTTTCTCTTTGCTAAATTAACAGGAATTTATGTTCATGAATTTGCTCTTGGAATGGGACCTAAACTCATATCTCATAAAGGTAAGGAAACAACCTATTCTCTAAGACTAATTCCCATTGGTGGTTTTTGTCAATTAGCAGGAGAAGAAGGCGAAGAAGAAAATATTCCTAAAGAACGCACCTTACAAGGAAAAAAAGCTTGGCAACGTTTCCTAGTAATGTTTTTTGGAGCTGGTTTTAACTTCATCTCTGCAATTCTAATGTTATTCTTTATAGGTTTGATTTTTGGAAGTGTTGATTCAACACCATTGATTACAAGTGTTAACAATAATTCAAGAGCAGAAGTAGCAGGGCTTCAAGCCGGAGATGTTATTAAAGAAATCAATGGGCACAAGATTAACACAAGAGATGATATATCGCTTTATCTAACCATTGATAAGCACAAAAAAGCGACAGAATTTGTTGTTACTAAAACTGATGGAAGCACCAAAAATTATTCAGTAACACCAGAAAAGAAAATTAAAGATGACCAAGTTACTTATGTTTATGGTATTTCTTTTAAAGAAAAGAAAGATTACGGCTTTATACCAGCTGTAAAATATATGGTTACAAAAACCTGGGCATTATTTAGACAAATGTGGGTAACAGTAGCAAGTCTATTCACTGGTTCGATAAAGGTAAAACAACTATCAGGTCCAGTTGGTATTTATGAAGTGGTTGGTAGCCAAAGAAGTTCAGGTTTAGCCGGTTTACTATATTTATTTGCTTTTCTATCAATCAATGTTGGTTTTATCAATCTATTACCATTACCAGCATTTGATGGTGGACATATTTTATTTATAGTAATTGAAAAAATAAAAGGTAGTCCTGTAAAAGCCGAAACAGAAGCAATGATTCACACAATCGGGTTATTTTTACTTATGATATTGATGGTTTATGTAACTTTCAATGATATACTAAGATTATTTTAGGTGAATAAATGAAAAAATTAGATAGAAAAGATAAAGTCATAATGACACTTACAATTATTATCTTAATATTAGTAATAGGACTAGTATTGGTAATCAGTATGAAAAATCTTAGCAGTATAAATACAAAAGACAAAGACGTTACAGAAGAAAATAAAAAAGAGTCAGAAACTGTAACTGAGCCTTTGACAGCAGATGATCAAACAATATTGTTAGATAAAATAAAGTTATATGATAATTACTTTATTACTTTTGAGGGAACTAAGTTCCCACAAGATATGACTGATACTGAAAAATTTACTTTCTACCTAAAAAACAACTATGAAAAGTTTCAAAATGGAGTAAGCAGTGTGGAAATACTAAGCTATCTTAAAGAAAGCTTTGGTGCCTCTACAACTTTTACACCAATTGCTAATTATTTATGTCCAGTTGATAATTTACCACTTATTATTTATGATAAAGAAAAAGCTTTATATAAAGTTGATTACAGTGAACATGGTCATGATGGTGATTATCTTTCTAAAATATTTAGCTACTATGTTGATGGTGTTAAAACAACAAAGAATAATAAGACAACTTATAAAATCAGAGTAAGAAAAGCTTTTTCCAATTACATAACAATAGGAATTTTCTCCAGCTTTTATGGTAATTACACTGATGCCAAAAATGGTAAAAACGAAGTCTTTGATATATATAAAATCTACGGCAATGAAAATTTGTCAGACGAAGAACTTTCAAGTAAAGTTAAAACTCAATATGAGAAATACAAAGGAATGTTTTCTATCTATACTTATGTATTTGAAACCGATAGTGATATAGAAAATAGTTATTTAATCTCTTTAACAAAGTAATCTCTAAAATAGAGGTTATTTTTTTACGAAAAAATAACAAAAAAACAAAATTACTTTTAGATGTATTTAAATCTGTGATACAATGTAAATGAAAGTAAGAATAGTTGAACTTTAAAAGAGGGTGTAATTGTGGCAAAGAAAAAAACAAAAAGAGAGAAGAAAAAAGCCTTTGCATATAGTACAGAACTATATGGAGTTTTATTGCTATTAGCCGGTATCATTGGAATTGGTAAATACGGTCCAGTTGGTAATTTAATCTCAGCCTTTGCAGTTTTTTTAGTAGGAGTGTTTTATAATATATTGTTAATACTTTTACTTATATTAGGTGGTTATCTAATTATAAAACGTGAGTGGCCTAATTTTTTTACTACAAAGATGCTAGGTTTCTATCTCTTTATGATAGGTATTTTATCTTTAATGCACGAAGAATATATAGCAGCCAACAACTATAACGGAATAAAAGTTTTTCAAGAAACCGTTGACCAATTAACCGTCGCTTTTTCAAGTTTAACAAATAGTAGTGTCACTCCAGATATCATCGGCGGAGGAATTATTGGTTGTACATTTAGTGTTTTATTTACATCTTTATTCTCATATAATGGAATGAAAATTGTAGCTTGGACTTTATGTATAGCAGGTATATCCCTATTTACTGGTTTCTCTATCGCTGACTTTGTTAAAAATACCAGTAGTAAAGCCAAAGAAATGCTACCGAAGAAAGAAAAGAAAGAGAAAGAATCAGTTCAAGAAAAAGAACCAAGCTTTGATCCAAATAAAAAACCAGTCATCACAGGTGCTTCTGAGGAACCAGTTAAAGAAGATAAAAAAGTTACCATCTCAAGTATTGACCAATTAACAAAAATAAATACAAAAGAAGAACCAGTCATCAAGACAGAAACACCAGTTGAACAACCAGTAGAAAGACAAGTCATTATTCATAATGGAAACTATGAATTACCACCAATTTCAATTTTAAATCCCGTTAAAAATAAGAAGAGTAAAGCCAATGAAGGCTTAGTAGAGAAAAATATTGAAACTCTAGAAAAGGTATTAAAAGACTTTGGCGTAATTGGAAAAGTAGTAGAAGTTCATATTGGACCAACCGTTACTCAGTATGAATTGGAGTTACAAACAGGAACAAAACTTAACAAAGTACTAAGTATTCACAAAGAAATAGCTCTAGTTCTAGCCGCTAAGGACATAAGAATAGAAGCACCAATACCTGGAAAAAGTACTGTTGGAATCGAAATTCCAAATAGTGAAACAACACCGGTTTCATTCAGAGAAGTAATGGAAAAAGTACCAGCTAGTAAAAGTAACAGTAAACTACTCTGTCCGTTAGGTAAAAATATAATGGGAAATGTTGTATGGTGTGAGATAGATAAAACCCCTCACTTATTAGTAGCAGGTTCAACCGGAAGTGGTAAATCAGTTTGTATCAATGGAATAATTGCATCAATTTTGATGCGAACAAGACCAGATGAAGTTAAATTGGTTATGGTTGATCCAAAGAAAGTTGAATTATCAGTATATAACGGTGTTCCACACTTACTATGTCCAGTCGTAACTGACCCAAAAAAGGCTAGTGTTGCTCTAAACAAAATAGTAGCAGAAATGGAAAGACGTTACGAAGTATTTGAAGAAAGTCATACAAAAAATATTGCAACTTATAACAGTTATATTGATGATAAAAATAAAGACTTAGATGAAGATAGTAAAATACCACATATGCCATACATCGTTGTTATTGTTGATGAGTTAGCTGATTTGATGTTAGTAGCAAGTAAAGATGTTGAAGCAGCCATTATGCGAATAACGCAAATGGCAAGAGCAGCTGGTATTCATTTAATCATTGCCACCCAAAGACCATCAACCGATGTTATCACTGGTGTTGTAAAAGCAAACATTCCGTCTAGAATTTCCTTCGCTGTTAGTAGTGGAATAGATTCTAGAACAATTCTTGACTCAACAGGAGCAGAAAAACTACTAGGAAAAGGTGATATGTTATTTTTACCAATGGGAGAAGCATCACCACAACGAATTCAAGGAGCTTTCATAGCAGATGATGAAATCAAAAAAATAATTGATTATACCGTTGAACAGCAAAAAGCTGAATATGATGCTGCTTTCTTAAATCTAGAAGCAAGCAGTAATATGGATAAATCAGCCAGTCAAAGAGAAGATATGGAACAAATCGAAGATGATGACGATGAATTATATAACGATGTAGTAACATTCGTCGTTGAACAACAAAAAGCTAGTGCCTCATTATTACAAAGACGCTTCAAGGTTGGCTATAACAGAGCAGCAAGAATAATTGATCTTTTAGAAGAAAGAGGAATCATCGGACCTGCTAATGGAAGCAAACCAAGAGAGGTATTAGTAAAGTTAGATGGAGAAGAAGAGTAATTTTCTTCTTTTTTTTGTATAACAATTTATGCTCCAAGATTATTCTTATCTATTAATCTAGTCTACTATTTTTAAATTTTATCATAAATAAAAAGAAAATATAGACGGATATCTGTTGAATTTTAAAATTTATACTTTGAATTTTGGATATTTCTGTAGAATAACGTTAAAGACACTGTTATAGCCAATCATAAATGGGCATATAAATTATTCAAAATTGCTTAAAGGTTAAAATATATGAGTGGATGTGATATAATTTAAATAATTTATAGGGAGGTTTTGTGTTAATGGAAAATAATAAGAAAATAGATATAAATAGTATAATTACATTATGCTATATATCGGATGAATTTGATAACTTTGAGAAAATACTAATACCTAATATATCTTCGAAAAATAATATTGGTTTTCTATCTCAAGTTTGCGATATATCACAAGGTAAATTTAAATTAGGAGCTGTAAAAGCTAAGAGATTTTATGAAGAAAATAAAATGACAATTGACACGATAAATCAATATTCAGATATATTAACATTTATAAATAAAAATTATGATTGCCATGGAAAACCTACTAGTGACTTAAGATTCTTTCATGAATATCTTTTAGGTAATAAAAAAGAGATATCAAAAATATTACAATTGTTAGAAAAAGTAAAAGAATTAGGATTTCGTGAGTTTGAATTTAATGAAAAATTAGATTTTACAAAAGAAGTATATGGTGTTTATTCATCACTAGATGATAATTTTAGTTTTACTTATGTAGCTAATCCACAAGTAATACCGAGTTATACAGACTATATAAACTTTACGACTAAAGATTCTAATTATAAAATGGAGTTGGAAGCTTTTAATTTTTCTAAAAACGAAATTTCACCTTACCGTAGAAAACTTATATTGAATAATTTATTGTTTGATCCAAATTCTTTACCTGAAAGTATAGATATAGAACATACTCATGGACATCTTGCTAGACTGAAAGAAGAACAACAGAAAACAACAAACATTATTAGAAATTCGGTTAATTTAAGTATAAGTGTTTTAGATTTAGAAAAACAATTTGATTATACTAATAAAACTATTAATAGGTTAGAAGAAATTGAAAGTAAGGAAAAATTAGTTTCAGTATTAACAAATATGAAAGAGGACTTAGAAAAATTAAAAACACTAAGTATAGAGTATGACATGAATGTTTTAAAAGAAGAACCATTATTAACTACTGAAGTATTAGAACATGAAAAGACTCTATGTTTAAGAAGAAGAGAATGGTCAAAAATAGATTTATGTTAACTTTATATGATATTTCAATCTATAAGTTAAAGTTTTCAATTAAACTATTCATCTTTTAAAACGGTATAACTTTGTTATATAGAGTATAAGATTATTTTATATCAATCAATGAATGTTAACTTCACAAGAGATAGTAATTATAGATAATTCTCTTTACCTTATTATTTTCCCTTTCTCTTTATAAGTAATAATTAGACGATTGATATATCGAGCTTTTTACTAACTCTTTTTTGTTACCACCATGGTCAACTAAATCTTTAATAATTTCATATTTTTGTTGTTCATTCATTCTTAATTCAACCTTTCTCATATATATCACCTCGGCGATATATTATATATTATTTTGGGACATTTTTGTGGACTAACACTTAAGACATTATCATAGATTAAGCATATAATTATTTTATGAAAGTATCATTAATTTGACAAATCGACAGAAATTTGTTATAATAGCGACAATTAATGAGGGGGTTAGTTATGTTTGATAAAAATGAATTTTTAGAGGTATTAGTAAAAAATAAGAAAAAAATGGTATTATCAGATTTGATTTTTGAATTATCTAAGACAACTGAGACTAAACTTGAATATTCAGAAATTGCCAAAATGTTAGAAGAAAATCCAAATTCTATTTTAGATTTAGTAGAAATGGAAAATAGTGATATTAATCATCTAATGACTTCAGTTTTACAATATGGAGATTATCATTCGAATAACGTACAACTACCATTTATTATTAGAACACAATTAGAAAAAGGAACACTTCCAAGTGATTATAGTATTGAAAAACTTTTAGCTTCATTACTATATTTAACTAGCACAGATAATAAGTATTCAAGTCTTGCAGTTGATGTTCTATGTGGTTATTCTAGTGAAGTTTCCCACAATAGACACAAACTATTATATTTTTTAGAAAATAAAGATAAATTTTTAGAAAAATTAAATAAAGCGGAAACTATCGCCAATAACAAAGATTACAAAATAACCTATAGTGATATAGACTCATTATATGAATGGAGAAAAATTGTAAATGGAACAATTGCAAATTCTATTTTTGATGAAATTTCTTCATATGGAAAGGAAACCGTAGATTATTCACTTTTAGCAAAATTCTTGAAACTAGATGAAGATAACTATAAAAATGTAAATAATTATCTTAATTTTCAAAAAATGTCCAAAGATTTAAAAGGTAGAAAATATTCACCCGAAGAACAAAAAATGGCAATGATATTAGCTGAAAGTATGGATATAAGTATGTCCTACAATAACGATGGCATGACATTTACAGATTCTACTCGAAGGAATCCTGTATACAACAGTATTAATTTTGCTGATATAATGGATTTTATCAATCTTTATGATAAATCAACTTCAAATAAACCATTTAACTTTATGAATATTAGTCATCTTTTTACTAGATTCAGCAATTATGATGGTTATATATCTCATGATGCAGATGCCCAAATATTTAAAGAGTTATATAACAAATATAGAAAAGATAATTTTTCATTTAAAATGGATGAATTTTGTAACTATATAAATAGTATTAGCAAAGAGCAAAAGCTAGAAGGAAAAATTGCTAATAGTAAATTATATAAGGAAAGTACCGACTTTGATTTAAATTCATTTATGTATTTTATTGGAAGTTTCAGTAAAAATCATGAATTAAGTAGCTTTGCACCATATTTACCTTCTCTTTTAGAAACAACAAGTGGTAAAAAATATTTTGGACCAATGATGGTAAAAGAGATTGAAACTATCAAAAATATAGAAAAAATATATTCTAATGATAATTTTGATGAATTATTACAACAAGCCTATAAATTAGTATCTCTATCTAACTATAGATTGGAAACTTATACTAGAAAATTTATTCAACCTGAACATTATGACAAATTTAAAGCCATTTGTGATTGGTTAAAAAGTAATGACAAAGATATATTTAAAAATTCAATTGATGCTAAGTATAATAGAAAAAAAGATAAAGAAAGAAGTATAGAAGAAACAAAAAATTACTTTTTAAGCCTATCTTTTAGTGCACTTAGAACTATTGACCTTAATAGTTATTATGAAGGACTTAAACTTCCATTCATAAAAGATAGTTATAATAATCATGAATTGGGAGTTCAAACTATTTCTGATTTGCATCGTGAAGCATACTTAACAAAACTTGATTCTGTTTGCTTAGAAGAAACCAAAAAACTTCTTGAACTATTCAAAGAAGGCAAATCATTAACTAAATACATTGATGCTAGTGAATATGATTATAAGGAAATTTCCTATATTATTAATAAAGCCGGCTTAAAATTAGATACCGACACTTCACCATTAGCTAGTAAAATAAAAGAAGAACAAGAACTAGAAAAACAAAGACTTCAAACTGAAAAAGCAAAATCTTTAGTTGGTTTATTTGCAACTAGTAATTTTGATAGTATGGCCGAATTTTATAAATACATCTCAGAAGAATATGGTTTATCTGATACTGAGCAAAAAAAACTATTTGCTTTAGCCTTAGAAGATGAGAAACTTGGTAAAATAGTAGAAGCCAAAAGATCAGCAATCAAAGCCAAACAAATTCAAAAGAACAGTGCACAAGCTACTTTGCGTTCTAAAGAAAGATTAGAAAATAATATAAAAAATTATGGTGAAAAAGCTGTTAAAGCAATGCGTTCATTTATTGAAGTAGATGACTGTACAATAAAAAGATTTTGTAAGATGGCCGAAATTAGTGAAAAAGACTTTAGATTCTACCGCAAACTTTGTGTTGAAGTAGATGAAAATTTAGCAGCCGAAGTAGATGCCAAATGTGAAAATACTAGTAGAAAGTTCATCTCTTTTGTAATTTCTTCTTCACGAGAAATGGCTTTAGAAATGAAAAGATGTCATAAAGAAAAAGTGCCATATGATTTATATAGTCATTATGAAAAATATGGTGTTTCTCCATACACTATGGCTAGTATAGCTTCAGGTTTTGATAGAGTTAGTGAAAGTCGATTAATAAATCAGTATATGTCACTACACCCAAGTATTTTTTCTAGAATTGGGACAGCAACAGTAGCAAGTATGAAAAGAAGAACAACTGTTTATAATAGTAATTTCTTCTTAGAAAATGCTAGTGTGTCTTATCGAAAGAAAGACTTAGACCAAGTAATTGATGAACTAAACGATAAAGGAATACCAGTTTGTGTTGGAACTTTATATCAAGGTTTAGTTAGATTAAAGAAAAATTCTAAAGATGGTAAAAAGTCATATGTAAAAACTACAAAAAGATAAATTTTAATGTTAAAAGTGAGTATTTATTTTTATAAATTCACTTTTTTCTTTAATAGAAGCAAATGATTTTTAATTATATAGTAGATAGTAACCAGTACAGATATTGAAAAAAAGTCAAATTTATGCTATCATAATATTGCTTTAAGCAAAGAAAGTGGGTTAAGTATGCCAAAAACTTCTTATAATAATAAAGAGTTTAATGAGCTGATTTTACCTATAATAAGAAATGATGAGTATCAAAAAACAAAAAGTTGCGTACACCACGGATTAAACAGATATGATCATATGGTGAGAGTTGCTTATTATTCTTATAGAATAACAAAAATATTACATTTGAATTATAAAGAAACAACTAAAGGAGCTGTGCTACATGATTTTTTCTTTAATGAAGAAGAAGACAGTAGACTAAAAAGATTAATAGATCATCCAGATTTAGCTTATCTAAATGCTAGTAAATACTTTGAACTAACTAATCTAGAAGAAGATATTATCAGAACACATATGTTTCCAGTTGGCAAGAAAGTTCCTAAGTATTTAGAAAGTTGGATAGTTGATATTGTCGATGATGTAGCAAGTATTTATGAAAAAACCTTTATCATAAAAGTAAATATGAAGCTAAGTTTTAATCTAATTATTATGTTGTTTCTAATGTTTACAAGGAGATAGTTATGGATATTAGAGAAATATTACAAGGTATTGAAGACAAACTAGAAATTGATAGTGATTTTTCTTTTACGGAAGATTGGTATACAAATACCGATATTGTAGAATTAAAAAACATTCATTTCAAAGGAAATTTAAAACGATATCCAAATGATAGTTTCTTCTTAGATGGTGAATATAGTGGTGATATGATTTTAAAAGATTCTATTTCTTTAGAAGAAATAACTTATCACTTTTCTAATCATTTAGAAGAAGAAGTAACAGAAAAAGTAAAAAATATTGAAAATACTCTTGATATTCTCAGCGTTTTATGGGAGAATATTGTACTAGAGGTTCCCATTAGATATAGTGTGGTAGATGACTACTCAGATTATCAAGGGGACGGTTGGCATCTAGTAAGTGAAGAAGAGTATGAAAAAGAAGAGGGAAATTTCCCATTTCGTAATCTACTAGAAGGTAAAGAAAAGGAGTGAAATAGATGTTAAAATTAGATATTCAATTATTTGCCGTACCTTTCAGAAAGGTATCAAAAACACGTAAGAGAATGCGTAGAAGTCACAATGCTTTAACAATTCCAGGAATGGTAGCTTGTCCTTCTTGCGGTGAAATGATTAAAGCTCATCGCGTATGTCCAAAATGTGGAAGCTACAAAGGAAAAACAGTAGTTGTTAAAAAAGACTCTACAGAAGAATAAGAAAGTCATCTAATAATTAGATGATTTTTTTGTATTTAATAAAATTTTAATACTTATTACGAAATAAAAAAAATTCTCAATTAGAGAATTCTAAGTAAATACTTTTATCGAAACTATGTTGATTATTATCAGCTTTTTCTAAAGCCTCATTATTAACAAGAAAATAAGTATATTCTAAAATATCTTGATTATTAGAAGTAATAGGATCATCCCAAGTAAGATCTAAATGATACCAGGTACCATCAAGAGAAACTCCGTTCCAGACATGCTTATCATTTGATATTCTATAGCTTTCAATCCCTAAATCTTCTAAGAATAATTCCATTGCATCAGTATAACCACCACAAAGACTGTGCCCTTGTAATAAAGGACCATAAGCTATATCAGATTGATAATTAATAATTCCATTGTCACTTCTTTCTTTATCATATCTACTGTGATTAATTATATAATCATGAGCAGCTTTTATCTTCTCTCTATTAGTCATTGAACTATTCCAAATTTCTGTTTCAATCTCACTAACCTTATTTAGAACAATTTCCCTAACATTATCATTGTAATTGTGTTCAATCGAAACAGTAACTTTATTAGTTTCATCATAATTAGTAGTTATTCTCTTAAAACTATTAAAAGGATGAACGTAATTATTAATTATTGATAAAGAAGTCTGATCATTTGCAAGCGCTTTAACATTGTCAAGACAAGCTGTATCCTTCTTACAATAAAAGCTAAATTCATCAACACCAGAGTTTAAAATAGTATAGTAAACATTTCTAACTTCTTCTAAAGTTTCAGGTAAGAAATTATCAGTCAAAGAAACATATTTGAAACTATAACTTCTAGTATAATCATTCTTTTCTTTAAGTGTCACATTTGGTTTGCTAGCGAAAGACGTATAAACATTATAAATTTCATCTTGATAAATATAAGTAATTAAAAATAAACAGATAAATAAAACTAAAACAATAAACTTTTTCATTTGCATCTCCTTATAATAATTTTAGCAACTAAGCTATTTTCTGTCTAGAAATAACTAAAAAACTTTTTAAAAGTATTTATATTTTATTTCTATAATAGAAATTCCAAACCCATTATCTATACTAATACGAATATTACTAAATTTAAGAAATAACTTGTAAGAAACGTTTGCGTTAAACGATAATTTCTGATAAAATGAAAACGAAAGAATTAAAGAACCAAGAGATGAAATGCTCTTTTTTTTAAGCGGATAGGAGGTAGTTTTATGGCAACAGTATATAATGACGATTCGATAAAAATATTAGAGGGATTAGAAGCAGTTCGTAAAAGACCTGGTATGTACATTGGTTCAACAGATAAAAAAGGATTACATCACTTAGTATGGGAAATAGTTGATAATGCAATTGATGAAGCTATCAACGGTTATGGTAAAAAAATAGTAATAACTATTCATGAAGATAAAAGTATCAGTGTAAAAGATGAAGGACGTGGCGTACCAGTTGGAATGCATTCATCAGGAAAACCAACGCCTGAAGTAATTTATACCGTTTTGCATGCAGGCGGAAAATTTGAAGAAGCTGGTTATAAAGTATCTGGTGGATTACATGGTGTCGGAGGAAGTGTCGTAAACGCTTTATCTAAATGGATGGAAGTTACTATTGAACGTGATAAAGGTATCTACTTCATTAAATTTGAAGACGGGGGAAAAGTAGCTACTCCTTTAAAAAAAATAGGAACCAGTAATAAAACAGGAACGATGGTTAGATTTTTACCTGACGATAGTATTTTTTCAACCATAAACTTCTCTTTTACTACTATTTGTGAACGTATGCAAGAGTCAGCTTTTCTTTTGAAAGGTTTAACAATCGAAGTAAATGATTTGGAAGATGACCGTCATGCCACTTTCCATTACGAAAAAGGTTTAGAAGAATTTGTAGATTATCTAAATGAAGGTAAATCAACTCTCCATAAAACCTTAGTCTTTGAAGGCATAAAAGATAAGATGGAAATAGATATTGCAATGCAATATACGGATACTTATCAAGAAAATATTGTTTCTTTTGTTAACAACGTAAAAACTAGTGATGGTGGAAGCCATGAAGTAGGTTTTAAGACTGCTTTAACCCGTGTTTTTAATGACTATGCCAGAAATAATGGCTTTATCAAGGGAAAGGAAAAAGCCTTTGAAGGAAGCGATGTAAGAGAAGGATTAACAGCTATCATCAGTTTAAAAATACCAGAAGAACTATTACAGTTTGAAGGGCAAACTAAAGGAAAATTAGGGACACCACAAGCAAGAACAGCCGTTGATTCCTTAGTAACTGAAAAATTGCAATTCTTCTTAGAAGAAAATAAAATGGTTGCAACTGATATAATTAATAAATCATTAAAAAGCAAAACTGCTAGAGAAGCCGCTCGTAAAGCAAGAGAAGAAGCAAGAAAAGGAAAAAATAAAGTCACCAAAGAACGAGCATTATCTGGTAAACTTTCTCCAGCACAAAGTAGAGATAAAACTAAAAAAGAACTATTCTTAGTCGAAGGAGATTCTGCTGGAGGTAGTGCTAAACAAGGAAGAGATAGACGTTATCAAGCAATACTACCACTTCGTGGAAAAGTTTTAAATACTGAAAAGACGAAAGAAAGCGATATCTTAAAAAATGAAGAAATAAATACGATGATTTATACAATCGGGGCAGGATATGGTTCTAACTTTGATATAAATGATTGTGAATATAATAAAGTTATCATAATGAGTGATGCCGATGAAGATGGTGGTCACATTCAGTGTCTATTACTAACATTCTTCTATCGTTATATGAAACCATTAATTGAAGATGGCAGACTTTATGTAGCACTTCCACCATTATTTAAAATTCAAAGTGGCAAAAATATTGAATATGCTTATACCATCCAAGAAATGCAAGAAAAAACGAAAAATAAAAAATGTGAAGTGCAAAGATACAAAGGATTAGGTGAAATGAACGCCGATCAGTTATGTGAAACAACAATGAAACCTGGTAGCAGAACATTAATTAGAGTAAAAATAGAAGATGCTCAACTAGCAGAAAAAAGAGTATCAATTCTTATGGGAGATGATGTACCACCTCGTAAAGAATGGATTGAAGAAAATGTTGAATTCTCATTAGAAGATGATTATAAGATTTAGGTGATAAGATAAATGTATGATAGTGGAGAAGAATTTTTAAACGAATTATATAAAGATTTACATGTTTCTAAGATAGTTATGCACACTGCTTTAAAAAGTGATACCCCAGTGGAAAAGATAAGTAAATATTTAACAAGACTTGATAGAGTAGTTAAGAGAGCTCATCAAAATGAACACGATTGGAATCTTTTTAAAAGCTTGTGTCATGATAAATATGTAATAAAAGAAGAGGACATCAAAGAAGAGTATATCAATAAAAATACTTCTCCTACTTTTTCCAGTGAACAATTGATTTATAAAGTTACGACAGCAGCAAAAGATTCGCTTGATACTTGGATAGATTTCCTTGGTAGCTTGGATAAGGAAGAAATGTGGCTGAAATTTTGGATATTTAAAGGAATAACTTCGATGGGAAACTATAACGAACAGCGAAAGACCTTTTCAAGAAGAACAAAACATACGACAAGTCCTTTTCCGATGTTCGACGCTACAATTACATTAAATATAATTGATAAAATAAAACTTCTTATTAAAACAGATGACAAAGAATTAATTGATGAAGCACTCAACAATGAAAGTTTTGCTAAATTATATGCTTATTACTTTTCAAAAAAAAGAGAACAAATTCTTCAAGAAGTAATTAAAAATAATGGTGAATGGTTTCACTATGAAGGATTAAAGAATCGTGTTAAACTTCGCAAAGACATTATTGGTAAAGGCACCCTTTGGTGTATCGAAAATAGAGAAGATGTTCGACGAATATTAGAAAACGATGTAATTGATATTTATTTTTCTAACGATGAAAACGATGAACCGACTAAACCAAGATTAGCTATTGTTAGTAATAACAATGTTATTAAAGAAATAAGAGGGATTGAGCATAACCAAAATGTTGAACCAGCAATGCTAGAAATATTAGAGAGAAAATTGTTAAGTTATAATCAAACAGAAAAAATTCAAAAAATAATTAATGATTCTAGAAGGCTAACAATCTTAGCTGAAAAAGAAAACTATACTAAAGAAGATATTGAATTTCTTTATGAAATTAAAGAAAAAATAGGATTCTTTGGTTATGGAAAAGATGAGCGAATCGAACTTTTGAAAAATAAACGAGATATAAAAGTAGACTTGGCTTATTACTTTGATTGTGGTGTTGATGAGATAGCTTTAACTAAAAAAGAACTAATGAAATCCGATATTTATTGTTACTATGGAGATATCAGTGAAACAGGAGAAAAACTTAATTTAATTCTTCCTAACTATGTAGTAGGAGATGTAAGATGTCCAGCTTTAACTTCAATTGCTGGTTTAGAAAAGTTAGAAGTTGTAACTAATGATTTATTTTTACCCCAAATTAATGAAACATTACCAAACTTAAAAGAAGTTTGGGGGCACGACACTAACAAAATTTTAAAAAGACAAGAAAAAAGGATGTAGGTGATATTGATGGAAAAGACAAAAGAAATAATCGAAAAAATTAGAGAGTATACCCTTGAAGATATAATGGGAGAAAGATTTGGTAGTTACTCAAAATATATCATTCAAGAACGTGCTATTCCAGATGCAAGAGATGGTTTAAAACCAGTTCAAAGACGTATACTTTATTCAATGTATAAAGAAAAGAATACTTATGATAAACCATATAGAAAGAGTGCAAAAACAGTCGGAGACGTTATTGGTAATTACCATCCTCACGGTGATACTTCAATCTATGAAGCAATGGTAAGAATGAGTCAAGAATGGAAAAGTAGATATCCATATATCGATATGCACGGTAATAATGGTTCCATCGATGGTGATAGTCCCGCAGCTTATCGTTATACAGAAGCAAGACTTTCAAAAATAAGTAATGAGATGGTAAGAGATATCAATCGCGATACCGTTGAATTTGCCCCTAACTTTGATGATAGTACAACAGAACCAACTGTTTTACCAGCAAGATTTCCTGCTTTACTTGTCTATGGAACCCAAGGAATATCAGCCGGTTATGCTACTAATATTCCTCCTCATAACTTAGGAGAAGTAATCGATGCTGCTATTTACTTAATTGATCATAAAGAAGCAACTCTTGAAGAATTAATGAACTTTGTTAAAGGGCCAGATTTTCCAACTGGAGCTATTATTGAAGGAAAAAAAGGTTTATTAGAAGCTTATCAAACTGGTAAGGGAAAAATAATTGTTAAGAGTAAATATGAATTTGAAGAAAAAAATGGAAAGACTTCACTAGTTATCACTGAAATTCCTTATGAAGTAAATAAAGCTTTATTAGTTAAAAAGATTGATGATATAAGACTTGATAAAAAGATTGATGGCATAGTAGAAGTAAGAGATGAATCAGCCCAAGATATCAGAATTGTTATTGATTTAAAGAAAGGTGTTAATAAAGAATTCTTAGTTAATTTCCTTTTAAAAAATACTGATATGCAGATAAGCTATAATTTTAATATGGTTGCAATCGTTAAGAAAAGGCCAAAATTACTAGGGTTAAAAAATGCTCTTCAAGCCTTTATTGACCATCAACAAGAAGTCGTTAGAAGAAGAAGTGAGTTTGATCTTGCTCATGCTAAGAAAGAACTACATATATTAGATGGTTTAAAGAAATGTCTATCAATACTAGATGAAGTAATCAAAACGATTAGAGCTAGTAAAAATAAAAGTGATGCTAAAGAAAATTTAGTAAAAGAATATGCTTTTAGTTATGAACAAGCAGAAGCAATCGTAACATTACAATTATATCGTTTAACTAATACCGATGTAGTAGAACTAGAAGAAAGATGTGCAGTTTTAGAAAAAATAATATCATCTTTAACTGCCATCTTAGAAAATGAAAAGCTACTTAAAAAAGTAATGAAAGAAGAATTAAAAAAGGTCAAGAGTGAGTATAATAAGGAAAGAATTACAGAGGTAAGAGATGAAATTACTGAAATCAAATTAGATACAACTGCTCTAATACCGAAAGAAGATACTATTGTTACTATCAGTAAAGAAGGGTATATCAAGAGAACTTCTCTACGTAGTTATAGTGCTAGTGATATTAAAGACCCATTACTTAAAGAAAATGATTATCTTCTTGGAGAATTCAAGATGAAAACGACTGATACTTTATTAGTTTTCACTTCTTTTGGTAATTATTTATATATTCCAGTTCATACTATTAACGATTTAAAATGGCGTGAATTAGGTAAACACGTAAGTAATTTAGTACCGCTTCAAGAGGAAGAAGAAATAGTAACAGCTCTTCCAGTAAGTAACTTTGATGAGAAAAAAGATATTGTTATTGCAACAAAATTAGGAATGATAAAACAAAGTAGTTTAGCAGATTTCAAATTAACTAGATACTCAAAACCAACTAGTTGTATAAAATTAAAAGATGATGATAGATTAATTTGTGCTTTCTATGGGGAAAAAAGTGAAATCTTTATTGAAACAAATAAAGGTTATGGTTTATGGTTTACTAAAGAAGAAATACCAGTAGTAGGAATTAAAGCGGGTGGAGTAAAGGCTATTACTTTAAAAGATGATTATGTAGTATCAGTTCTAAACTTCAATACTGATGATAATAACTACCTAGCAATTGTTACTGATAAAGGAACTGGTAAGCGTATGCATCTAAAAGATTTCGATAAGACAACAAGAGCTAGAAGAGGACTACTTACTATAAGAGATGTTAAAACAAATCCATATCATGTAGTAGCAGCATTCTTCTTAACTGCTAAAGAGGAATTAGGTTTAAAAAATGGTGAAATAACCTTCTTTAAAGGAAGTGATTTAACTATTGCTGACCGTTATTCAACTGGTTCAACCTTAAGAAAAGGTGGAATCGATAGTGCCTTTAAGGTAGCTAGCTTAAATGATATTAATAAAGAAGAGGAAGAAATAGAACTACTCGAAGTCGAAGAAAAACCAAAATCTGATTTAGACTTAGAATCAGTTGATGTAAGACTTATGACAATAGATGATTTTTTAAATGATAATGATTAGAAGTGTTCCAGAAGGAATGCTTTTTTTGTTCTATTTATCTTCTAGTGACATAAACTTAATTAGGTGAAAAATCTATGTCAAAAGAAAGTTTTAAAAATTTTATTAAAGATAAACCATACCTAGCAACCACAGTAGCAAATGGCAAAAATACTTGGCAGAGTTTGTATGAACTTTATGATATATATGGTGAAGACTCTAAAGTTTGGGAACAATTTATACCAACTACAAATGAGGTAACACAAGCAAAGAATGGTAATTTTCAAGATGTAATAAATATTTTTAAAAATATGGATTTAGAAACATTACAACGTGGTGTTAATGGCTTAGAAAAAGCAGTAAGCCTTTTAAGTGACTTAACTGCTTCTAATGAAAAACCAGTAGTAAATACTTATCAAGAACGCCCAATTAATAAGTACTATGAGGATTGATAAAAATGCAAGTGGAAGCTAAATTAAGAATAAAAGCCAATCCGTATCTTTATCAATATTTACAAGAAAACTCTAATTGGTATAAATATTTAAATAGAAATCCGGACTTTATTAATGAAATGGAAGAAGAAATGAAAGTTAATTATAAAATAACAACCAAAGACAAAATAGATAAGGTAAAAGATACTTTATCATTAGTTGAATCATTCATTGATATTATGAGTTAGTTTTTTGCTAAAAACTTTAACAACTTCTTTATAATATGGCGTATCATTGTATTCATAAGCATTGTATGAAAATGTTTCTAACATTTCGTCAAGCATATCATCATTCAGTGGATCAGCTATACTTTCTAAATATATTTTAGAAGAAGTTTCGAAGTTTTTACTTTTGTTTGTTTCTCCTATACTTTCTCTGCTTCCCAACATAGTATCAAGAGTAAAACCCATTAGTATATCTTCTTTTTCGGTCATATTTAAAAAATCTGTCATTTCTAAACGTTTAGCTAAAATATTAGCTGATTTTTTGTCATGAATTAGTCTTCTGTCTTCTTCTAATATAGGGTAAGCAAAAAATAAATCAGTAATAATTTTTTGCTTTATGCTAGTCTGTTCCTCATAAGCATTACCAATCATTCTTTCTACAAGGTCATATTTAAAAGAAATACCATCTTGACAAAAACTTGAATTATTAATTTTTTCTTTAGAAAGATACCTAATAATACTTTCAGAAATTATAAAGTCACTATCTACATCTTTTAAAATATCATCTATTAATATATTAGCTAATCTTTTTAATGGTAATTTCTTTAAATGATTATTAAACTGATAAATAATTGAAAATTCAGTTGCAATATTTTCATCTAAAATATTAGTATTATAAACCAATTCATCAAAGGCAGCTAGTTTTTCTTCAATAGATAAATTACTAATAATTTCGCCTTCTTCCTTTTTAAAAAAATCAATTAAATTATTATCCCCGATTAATGTGTACTTATATAGATATTTTTCTATTTCCATAAGATATTTTATTTTGTCCATAATTTTTCCTCTTTTCTTTTAAGTTATATAATAAATTAATTTTTTTTATCTTTCAATAGTTAATTTATCAAAATCAAAATAGCTTTTTAATAATCTTTTAAATTGCAAAATTGATACGAAAATAATGTTGAAAATTGTCGATTGGTATGTTAACATTATAATAGATGATAGGAGAGAGTAAATGGTATATTATGGTAATTTTTTATTTTGAGTAACAATTTTATCTATAATTATTATGGTGGGGACTTTCTTCTATCGTGAGAAGATAATCAATAGTTTTATAACTATAGATGTAGAAAGAAGGAACGAACATGAACAATAAGAAAACGAAAGATATCATCACGATAGTGACAACTTTAGTTTTACTAATTGCCATAGTAGGAATCAGTTATGCAGCATTTAACTACGCGGGAACAGGAGAAAAGTTAAAT
>CAKOXX010000012.1 GCA_934130405.1 uncultured Bacilli bacterium
CATGCATGAACCTGAAAAAGTTCTCCTTACATCACTATGTCTAGGATATAAATATCCTAGACATTACTATTTATATTAGAAATTTTTATTATTTTTACAAAATAAAAAGACAAATAAGTAAAATTTCTACCTATTTGTCAACAGTCTGAGATTTAAAATTATAAATGTTTTAAATCTTTTTTTGTAAAAGTTTATTTTATTATTTATAGAACGTTCATGATAAATTAGTATTAAAAAAATTAGTCTTTAACTGTTACTTGCATTACAACATAGTCTAGATTTTTTCCAGATGCTCCTGAAAATGATGAAGAATTTAAATTCATATATATACCTCTTTTCTTTTTGTTTTATATTATAGTACTGCAAGATAAATAAATCAAAAAATATCTATTAATCAAAATGATAAACTTCTATTTAATCTTATATATGAAAAGATATTTATCTATATAAATAGAAGAAATACTATTGGTGACAGTTGACACCAAAATAAAAATAATATATAATAAAGCCATCTTAGAAAAAGCAACTTATGTAGGAGGCAAAATGCTAGATACTTTGAATTTGGACGCAGTTAATTCCTTTTTAAATACTTGTAGAAAAGAAATTAAAAAAGGAAATCATTACTTTGTTGGTTACAGAAAAATTAATATCAATGGTAAGAAGATATCTGCTAAGCAGGCTTTAATCGATATTGGTATTATGAAAGAAAAAGATATCTGGAAACATATACAAAGTTTAGAAGTAAATGATTGTGTCAAAATTGACCGTGACTACGACATGTCAAGAGATATGAATTCAGAAATATACGTTTTCAAGAAAATAATTAATACAAAAATGGTCTATATAAAGTTAACAATAAATAATCGAGGAATTGTTTGTATATCTTTTCACGAAAGTTATTAGTTAAGAAAGGGTGAATGATATGAAGAAAAAAGTATACTGTTTTACTTGTAATAAAGATGTTGAACCAAACCATAAGAAAGAGAAAAACACTTATACGGTACATAAACAAAAAGTTACTGTGGAAGAGGAAATACTTTCATGTCCTTATTGCAAAAATGAACTAATGAATGAAATTCTTGATGACTCATTATATAACATTTATAATGCCTATTTAAAACTATACGACTTAAGCTTTGAAAAATTAAAAGAGATAAGAAATTCCTATAATCTATCCCAAGAATTATTTGCAACTGCTCTTGGATGGAGTAAAAGAACTATTGTAAGATATGAAAATGCTGAATCTTTACCACAAAACCAATATCTTGCAATTTATAAAAAAATACTGAATAATAAAAATGAATTTTTAAACATTCTAAAAAGTAATCAAAACTCAGTTGATAAAACAACATATTTTAAAATATACAACACAATTAATGCCGATTTAGATTTAAAAACTATAAACGTATTTTTATATGTATTAAAAGATAATTATTTAACCAAAACACAAATAATGAAAAATCTATTTTCTATTGATTTTCAATCTAAAAAGGAAAATAACAAACCAATCACATCTTTAAGATATGCACACGGTACTTATGGTCCAATCATAGATAATAAAGATGAACACTTATCATTTTTGATAAAACAAAACTATGTAAAATTTGTCAATGATGAAGAAGATAAAATTCTATTTAAACCAATTCAAGAATGTGACTTATCATTATTTACAAAAGAAGAAATTACCGTAATGAATAAGGTTTTAAGCCAATTAAAAGGTAAAGAAGCAAAAAAACTAACCAATTGGTCTCATAAATTCAAAGGTTGGACTGATACTAAAAATGGTGAACTAATTGATTATAAATATGCAAAATATTTTGAATTAGATAAGAATTGGTCATAATATTAATAGTTCCTGCTTGTCAGGTTCTTTTTTATTAATGATTTCTAGTCTTCATCTTCTCTATTTGTTAAATTGCTAAAATACTTTGTTCTACCTGCTAGAACGTCTTGATAGAAATTTTGTTTCCACTTAACAAAAGCAATCGCTTCTTCTATCTCTTCTTTTTTGTGCTCTAGTTCAAAAAGTTTAATGTCCAATATTTCTTGTCTTTCTGGAATAGATGATTTTCCTTTTAAACACAAACTAAGATATTCTTTTATCTCTGCTATACTCATACCGCAATTTTTTAAGCAAGCTAAGTTATCAATCCATGCAATATCTTTATCATCAAATACTCGATAATTATTTTTATCTCTCTTAACATTAGGGACAAGTCCTTCATTACAATAGAATTTTAATGTATCATAAGTAAGATGTGTTTTTTCACAAGTTTCTTTCATTGAATATAATGTTTTATTTTTGCTCATACTATTATCGCCTCTTTATATTATTTTAAGCTATATTATTTACACTTGGTCAAGAAAAAAGTAATTAATTTCAAAAAATCACTTGACCGGGTGCAACACACGGCATTTACAATTATATTGTAATTTAATTTAGAAGTCATTTATATTCTAAGAAAGGGAGAATGATAATATGGAATATGTTACATTGAATAATGGTGTGGAAATGCCAATACTAGGATTTGGAGTTTATCAAATTCCAAAAGAGGAAACTAAAAAATGTGTTCTTGATGCTATCAAAGTAGGATTTAGAGCAATTGATACTGCTCAAAGTTATTTTAATGAAGCAGAAGTTGGAGAAGCTATTGCAGAATGTGGTATTCCAAGAGAAGAATTATTTATCACAACTAAAGTATGGATAGATAATTATGACTATGAAAATTGTAAAAAATCAGTAATGGAATCATTAAAAAAATTAAGAACCGATTATATCGACTTAGTACTACTTCATCAACCATTTGCTGATTATTATGGGGCGTACCGTGCTTTAGAAGAATTATATGAAGAAGGAAAAATTAGAGCTATCGGAGTATCGAATTTCTATCCAGATAGATTAACAGATATCTGTCTATTTGGTAGAAAAATAATACCAGCTATTAACCAAGTAGAAGTAAATCCATTAAATGCTCAAACTTTAGCACAAGAAAGTATGGAAAAACACGGAGTAAAAATGGAAGCTTGGGCACCGTTTGGTGAAGGAAGAAATGGTTTATTCACTAATGAAACATTAATTACCATTGGCAAAAAATATAACAAATCTGCTGCTCAAGTAATGCTTAGATGGTTAATTCAAAGAGGTGTTATCATCGCCTGCAAGTCTACTCATATTGAAAGAATGGAAGAAAACTTTAATGGCTTTGATTTTGAGTTATCAACTGATGATATGAAAGAAATTAATAATTTAGACACAAGTAATAGTTTATTCTTTAATCATCAAGACCCTAAAATGGTGGAATGGTTTGATGAAATTGTAAAATCAAGAAGAGAAAACGAAGACTGCCGTAACGATAAGAAAAATTGGTAAGGAGACATAGTATGAAAAAATCTACAATTTTAATTATAGTAATAGTCTTAATTGCTGCAATCAGTATTGGTACTTACTATACTATGAGTAATAAAAATAAAGAAAAAACAAATATTAATGAAAACAAAAATAACAGTACAACTGATGATAAAAATACAACTACTACGGATAAAAAAATTCTTGTAGTATATTACTCAGCTCAAAGTCATACTGAAGCAGTTGCTAAAAAAATAGCTAATAATTTAGATGCTGATATCTTTGAAATAGTTCCTAAAGATGTATATACTTCTGATGACTTAAATTGGTCAAATGATAAATCTAGAGTTTCAAAGGAACATAATGACGAATCTTTACGAAATGTAGAACTAGAAACTACCAAAGTAGATAATTGGAATAATTATGATACTATCTTAATTGGTTATCCAATTTGGTGGGGTATTGCTGCTTGGCCAGTAAATACATTTGTTAAAGCAAATGATTTTACTAATAAAACAGTCATTCCTTTCTGTACATCAGCTTCTTCCGATATTGGTAACAGTGGAAAACTATTAGAAAATGATGCTAAAGGTGGTAAGTGGCTTACTGGACAAAGATTTTCATCAAGTCCATCAGATAATGATATTAAAGAATTTACTGATAGTATAAAATAAAAACAAACCGTGGCTAATAAAAGTCGCGGTTTTAGTTTGCTTAGATATCTTTCTATTACTTAGATTTTTTATCAACATTTACAAAAGTTAAATCATCTTCTGTTAATTCAACACTAATATTACTACTTGAAGAAATATTTAAAATCTCTTCTAAAGATTTTTGTGCTGATTTTACTACTTTTTTAATAGTATCCTTATCTTCCATTATGTACTCACTCGTATCATAAACTGTATCTTGGGCTTTTTCATTTAAAAACTCCTGCGCACTTTTTCCAGATGTTAACATATCAGCAGCTTTATCTAATAAACCATTAGAAGAATTAACTATTTCAACATCACCTTCTATCTGAGAATCAACATTAACAGTTAAAGGCTTTCTAAAAGTCACTTTATTATCTTTAATAGATATATCATCTTTATCTATCTCATTTAAGACTAATTTAAATTCAGTTTTTACAGGAATCTTCAACTCAATTCTCCTACTTGATACTAACTTTACTAATGGTTGAATCCAAGAAGGCCATTCTTTGGTTGCTTCTGGAGTAAATGTTTTTTTAGCATTAGTATCAACTGTAGCATCAGCTACTACTAATTCGTTTTTCTCTGTAAACTTACTAATCACAAAATCATAAGTTTTTTCTAATTCTTTATTATGTTTATAACTACGATAAATTGAAAAACCTCCCATAATAATTACTGCAATAATCATAAATGTTATTACATTTTGTACTACCCGCTTCATATACTCTCCTCACTTATATTTTTATTTCTCATATATATTCTATTCTTTAAAGTTTTAATTTTTCTATTAATAACCCCAAAATAAATATTCTTCTATATTATATAGCAAAAGGAAAGATAAAGCTATTTAATACGTAAAATTACTAAGTCTTTGACAGAAACTAACACTTGATAATTCAATACGACTAGACCAAAATCTAATTTCTTTTGTATAATTGTAATGGTGATAGTATGAATAATAAAGAAAGATTAATGAATATAGTTAAGATTTTAAAAGATAATAACATTCTAAACGATAGAAGTCCTAAAAATGTAAAAAAAACAATTGAAGACTTAGGTCCAACGTTCATCAAAATAGGTCAAATTTTATCCACAAGAGTTGATTTAATTCCAGATATTTATGCCAAAGAATTATCTAAATTAAGAGCTAACGTAACTCCCCTTCCTTTTGAAGAAATAGAAAAAATCTTAAAGAAAGAATATAAGGATGTAAAAAGTGTCTTTTCACGTGTTAATGAAAGACCAATCGGTTCCGCTTCAATCGCTCAAGTTCATAAAGCTAGATTAAAAGATAATACCTATGTTGTCTTAAAAATTAAAAGACCACATATTGAAGAAGAAATCAAACAAGATATTGAACTTTTAAAAGAAGCAGTAAAAATTCTTCATCTTAATCATTTTATAAAAATAATGGACTTGGAGTCAGTCTTAGATGAATTATATCAATCAACAATGTTAGAACTTGATTTTGAAAAAGAGAAAGAAAATATGTTATTCTTTGAACAGCATAATAAAAATGAAAAATTTGTCGCCACACCTAAAGTGATAGAAAACTTATCTTCAAAGAATATTTTGGTAATGGAATACATCGACGGTATAATGGTTTCTAATATTGAAAAATTAGATAGTGAGGACTATAACAAAAGTTTAATAGCTAAAGAGTTAAGTAAGAATTATATCAAGCAAGCTTTAGATGATGGCTTGTTTCATGCCGACCCTCATCCAGATAATATTACTATTTATAATAATAAAATATACTTTTTAGATTGGGGAATGGTAGGTACCCTAACAAAATTAAATCAAGCTTTGTTAAATAAATGTATGAAAGCCATTATTACTGAAGACTATCAAGAAGTAGCAAATTGTCTTTTATCTATGTCAATTAAAAAGGATGAAGTTAATCAAGCAAAGTTAGTAACTGATATTAAAAATATTTTAGAAGAATTTTCAAATATTGGTCTAGAAGAGATTGATACTAAAAAGTTTATAACTTCAATGTTTAAGATGTTACAAGAAAACAATTTAATCTTAGACCATAATGTTACAATGTTAATAAGAGGAATTGGTGTTATCGAAGGAGTATTAAATTCTCTTGACCCAACGATTAGTTTAACTAGTGTATTAAAAGATAAAGTCATTGAAAATGAGAAAAAGAATTTATTATCAGGAGAAACTCTAAAAAATATTGAAAAGAAAGTTTTACGCAGTAGTAAGAGTCTTATTAATATTCCAACAGAAACAGAAAGTCTTTTAAAATATATAAGGCAAGGAGATTTCAAGTTTAAGTTAGAGCTTAGTGACTCTAATAAACATATAGATAAGATAGAAAATTTATTACACGAGTTAATTCTTGGCTTTATTGATGGATGTTTAATTCTTGCTTATGGCTTTACAGAAAGTGAATTAGCTAAATATATAATTTTATTATTTATTATTGTACTATCGGCTTGGTTATTTTTAAAAATGATTCTTGATTTATTACATAAAGGTTACTGATTATTAACTTCATTATATATATAAACCATTATTATATCTACTAAATCACTTATTTCTTCTTTGGTTAGTTCCCTATTATCAGGTAAATGATACCACTTTTTAAGACACTGTCTACAACAAGTAGCAGTAGCATGTTCAGCAATAAAGACCGGATGTCCACGCATGGGTGTTTGCTTACCATCATTAGGAGTTGGATATGGTGCTAATCTTTTTGTTAGAAAATCAATAGCATGCGACTTAATTGCTGGATAACCTTTCTTCAATACGTATTCTTTATCTTTTTTAGATAGATGAAAACTACTACGAAATTTTGATGACTTAAATCGTTCTAGTTTAATATCTATCTTTTTCTTTTCGCTCATTTTCATTTCAATCACCTCTTAAATTTTATAGCAATCTTTCAAATTTAACAAGTTTACTTCTCTTGTAATCTCGTTCTAATTCTTTAATAAAAATAGAATAATTAGTAGTTGGTACCATTAAGTAAGTAGTATTTTTTGTTCTAGTAATTGCTACATAAAAAAGTCTTCGCTCTTCAGCATAGGGATAGTCTTCTTCTCTTTTGCTAACTAATCGCATTATTCTTTCCTCTTTAATCTTATTAGGGAAACCTAATGTATCATCTAGAAAATTAATAATAATGACATCATCGGCTTCTAAGCCTTTAGATTTATGAATAGTTAGAAAAGTTATATCTAAATAGCTCTTTTTCTTATATATAACTTTATTATTTTTTAGTTCTAACTCTTCACTTAAAACACTATAAATATCATTATTATTTCTTCCTAAAATAAAGACTTTTTGAGAAGTGATACTATCTAATATTTTTAAAATAGCTACTTTTTTGTTTTTATAGTAAATCACTCGTAGTGGATACTCTAAATGTTTTGAAGAAGTTAGTTTCTTTTTTAACTGATATTTATTTTTAAGTATAAATCTTCCTGCTACTGTTATTAATTCTTGGCTGTTACGATAAGTAGTAGTTATTTTGTGAGTTACACTATTTGGAAAGTAAGTAGGAAAATTATAGAATAATGATATATCACAACCACTAAAGCGATAAATCGATTGAAAGTCATCTCCTACTACCATTAAAGAACAGCTCTTTCGTTCCACTAGTTCTTTGATAAGTAAGAAACGAACGTAAGACGTATCTTGGTATTCATCAATGATAATATATGATATCCTTTTAGAATAATTTTTCACTTTTTCCCTAGCTACAAATAATAAATCATCAAAATCAAGCTCCTTTTCTGCTTGCTTTTCTTTTTCATACAATAAATAGATATTAAATGCTAACAAAAGAAAATATTTCTCTTTTAAATAAGTTATTGGTAAGAGATAACTTTTTATTTCGTGGAAAAAATCTTTAAAATCTTCTAGTTTATAACTACCACACTTAAATAATCTAATAAATGTTATTAACTCTCTCTTTAAGATTTCTACTTCTTTCCGTTTATTAACTAGCAATCTTTTGTAGTTTTCCACAGGTTTTGTGGAAAAAAAGTTATTAAAGTATTTTAAAACCACCTTTAATAGGTAATTCGAATTAAATATTTCTACATTAAAAAAGTTTTCCACAATCATTGTTAATAATTCATCATCCGCAAGAGAATAGCTTTCTTTAGAATCACTTATTATTTCCATAGCTAGTTTATGAAAAGTGTAACATTTTATTTCTTTATTAAGTTCTATTCTTATCTTCTCTTTTAAGCTTTCTACCGCCATATTTGTGAAGGTAATACAGATTATTTCATCTTCCTTGATATGTTTATTTTCAATTAAATACTTAATTTTTCCTACGATAGTTAATGTCTTACCACTTCCTGCTCCTGCCAAAACAAATAAGTATTTACTATTATCTTTTACTACTTTTGTTTGTTCATTATCTAGTTCATAATTAAGTACTTTGAAATTCATTTTTCCACCTCGTCCCTAATTATAACTAGTCATAAACTAATATGCAAATCGGAGATTTTGCATTTTCCACAGTTTTTTATTCGGAATTTGCTTTTTTCCACAGGTAATTGTGCAAAATCACCCCACTTTTATAGCTGAATTAGCAAAATTGCCCATTCTAAAAAAAGTTTTCCACATATTTTACTAATAGAGGTGTAATATGATTAATGAATTTAATAATTTATCTTATGTTTGGCAAGCACTAACCGCTAGTATATTCACTTGGGGAGTAACTGCACTTGGTGCAAGTATTGTTTTTTTCTTTAAAAAAGTCAATAAAACTGTAATGGATGCTATGCTTGGTTTTTCTGCAGGAGTAATGATTTCTGCTAGTTTCTTTAGTTTAATATCACCTGCTTTAGAAATGACAAAAACTTTAAAAATGAATGGTCCCCTTATTATATCGGGTGGTTTTCTTCTAGGAGGAATATTACTCTTTATTGGTGATAAAATTTATGACTTAATAGATAAAAAGAAAGATACTAATACTAAAAGTAGAAAACGATGTTTTATGTTAATTTCTTCTATAACGCTTCATAATATTCCAGAAGGCCTAGCAATTGGAGTTGCTTTTGGAAGTTTAGCTTATAACTTGCCTGGTACTACTTTATTGTCAGCTTTTACTTTAGCTTTAGGTATTGGTCTACAAAATTTTCCAGAAGGAAGTTCTGTTAGTTTGCCTTTAAGAAGAGAAGGTTATAGTAGAAAGAAAGCTTTCTTTTATGGTCAATTATCTGGGATAGTAGAACCAATTTCAGCAGTTATTGGAGCTTTACTTGTGCTAAGTATTAAAACAATCTTGCCATTTTTACTTGCTTTCGCAGCAGGTGCAATGATTTATGTTGTAGTAGAAGAATTAATACCAGAAAGTCAAACCAATCAAAAAAAGGACCTAATGGCCTTCTTTACATTATTTGGTTTTGTTCTAATGATGATTCTAGATATAACTCTAGGTTAATTATTCAATATATAACTTCTCATTTTCGTTAAGTTCTATTGCGTATAAACCACTTTTCTTACAAGTAAATATTAATTCTAATTTACTACTATTAGTTTCATCTGGTGATGGAACTTCTTTTTCTTTGTCATCATCATCATTTTTTGGTACTTCTTCTATTTTTCTAAAAGTATAACCCTTACTATCTAGTATCTTAATTGTATCATCTATCCATAAACATTCCGTTGGTTTCTTTGGATTATTAATCGACCAATATCCAGCACTATTTTTATGCCAGCCACTACCTGTAAACTTACCTTTTCCACATTCCATATGAACATGATTACCAGTGGCGTTTCCTTTTGTTCCCTCTTCGTAAAATCTAGTTCCTTTTTGAATAACTTGTCCAACTTTTAAATTAGAAACATCATTATCATGCGCAAACATCATGGTCATATAATCAATCGTACCGTCTGGATATTCTACTTGCTCAACACTTTCCAACCAAACTTCATTTGCATCATTAGGATAGATTTTTTTAATTACTCCGGTGAAAGGTGCTAAAATGAAATCAATTCCAGAATCACTACCAGCTTCATCAATAGCATAACTATCAAGATGTGTTCCCACATTATAGCCTTGAGTTATTCGCATATAAGGACTAGGATAAAGTGGTTTTTCCATTATTTACTACTCCTTTTTATAATATTTTCTTTTTCAATAGTTACTGTTTCACTTCGTGTTAATTCACTATACGATTTAAGTTTTCCCTCTAAAGATTTATAAATTGTATCAGCACCAATAAAGCTAAAAAAACCGACCCATAAACTTTCTGGAAAAGTGATTGAAGTAAATGTAATACAGAAAAGTATACCTAAGACTAGGTTAACAATAAAGCTATAAAGACATAAATGTGCCGAACACTTAAAACATCTCTTTGTCTTTTGTACCAAAGCACAAGTTACTGCACTAAGAGCAATAGAAACTATTAACATTTCTTGCAAAATACTTAATTTTAACAAAAGAACATTCCTCCCTCTAACGTAATGTATGCAAAAAGAAAAAAAATGCTACACAGTAATAAGCATTTTTAGTAATAAAAGATGAAGTGGATAATATAAATAAAAGAAATATTTAATCTTCCGACCACGTTTCCCATTATAAAAATAAAGAAAGATGAAAGCTACAATACTATACAGTTGAATATCATTTGTTTCTAAGAATAATACTGCTAAAAGATAAAGTATAAATGATAAAAATATATTAGGTGATAAATAAAAAACAAAAATCGTTGTTATTCCTAATACGGTATAATCTACATTCAAAAAGACTGCTAATATTGAAAATAGGATATAAAAGAGACTATAAAAAACTGTTTTATAAAGATAAGATTCTAACCCTATATTATATTTATCAATAATTTTTTTACCACCTTCTATTATCATCAGTAAAAGAAAGCCTAGTGAAAAAGTAAATAAAATATTTAAAGTATTACTCTTAAATGCATAATCATAAATCGGTTGTGTAATAAAAGCAAAAATAATTAATCTTAAAAAATATTTCAGACGATTACTACTATTTTTAAAGCCTTCTACCAGTAAAAAAGCAAATATTGGAAAACTAATTCTTCCAATAATTCTAAAAATATCTATATCATTATAAATGATTGCTCCAATATGGTCAATTGTCATAGTAATGATTGCAATCAGTTTTAAGTCAAAATTAGTCAGATACTTCTTCATTTTTCCTCCAAAAAAACAAAACCTCGAAAATATATATTTTCGAGGAATAGAAACAAATTAACGTTTTGAGAATTGTGGTGCACGACGTGCTTTTTTAAGTCCTGGTTTCTTACGTTCCTTCTTACGTGGATCTCTTGTAATAAATCCTTCTTTTTTAAGAATTTTACGGAAGCTATTTTCTGCATCAGCTGGAGTTGCAGCATCATAAATTAATAATGCCTTAGTAATACCATGTCTTACTGCTCCTGCTTGTCCAGAACATCCACCACCAGATACATTAGCTGTTACATCAAACATATCTCTTGTATCAGTAACATCAAGTGGTTGAGTTAAATCCATTACCATAGTCTTGTGTGGGAAATACTCATTTACGTCACGACCATTGATAGTGATTTTACCAGTTCCTTTTGTAAGAGTTACACGAGCAACTGATGTTTTTCTTCTACCTGTTCCAGTATATACTTGTTTTTCTTTTGCCATAACTTAACCTCCTTAAATATCCATTTCTTCTGGTTTTTGAGCCATATGAGGATGATTTTCACCTGCATATACAAATAATTTTTTGTACATACTACGTCCTAAACGATTCTTAGGTAACATTCCTTTAACAGCTTTTTCTACCATTTCTTCAGGATAACGTTCTACCATTTCTTTAGCAGTACGAATTCTTAAACCACCTGGGTATTGAGAGTGATTATAATACTTTTTGTCTTCCATTTTGTTACCTGTTAATAATACTTTAGAAGCATTAACAATGATAACATAATCACCACAATCAACATGAGGTGTATAAGTAGGTTTGTGTTTACCACGAAGTACAACGGCTGCTTTACTAGCAACACGTCCTAAAGGTTTTCCTTCAGCGTCAATTACATACCAATTTCTTGTAACTGTTTCCTTTTTTTGCATATAACTATTCATAATTTTTCTCCTTTACTTAAACCGAACGTTCCCACCGTTCAATTTATGTGGGGATTTAAATGTACCGATTAAAATTATACCATAATCTTTATATTTGTCAACTTCTTAGCTTAATATTTTTCAAATAAAGCCCCTCTGCTTTAGCAGTTGTTCCATGTTTTCCCCTTATTTTACTATCTAGAATTTCCTTTACTAAAGTTTTATCTATTTTACCAGTACCAACTTTGATTAAAATTCCAACCATATTTCTTACTTGATATCTTAAAAAACCATTACCAACAAAGGTAAATATAATCTCATCTTGATAGTAATCATCTTTTCTAATACTAGCTTTTGTTATCGTTCTAACACAATTATCTTTAATACTATTTTCTGTCACAAAAGCCCTAAAATCGTGAGTTCCCACAAAATATTTTATTGCTTCCTCCATTGCTTCTAAATTAAGAGGATAATTATGTTGATAACAATAGTTTCTTCTTAGTGGATTATATTCCCCCATATTTAAATGATATTCATAAGTCTTCTCTTCAACAAAATATCTTGCATGAAAATAATCACTCACTATTTCTGCTTTAAAAACATGAATATCACAGGGCAAATATCTATTCATTGCTCTTTTAAGTTGTTTTTCACTGATTGTTACTTCCATATCTAAATGAGCAACTTGATGATAAGCATGTACTCCTTTATCAGTTCTTCCACTAGCAGTTATTTTTACTTTTTTACCATCATTTATTTTTGTAGCAGCTTGTTCTAACTCTTCTTGAATAGTTCTATACCCCGGTTGAGTCTGATAACCATGAAACATACTACCATCATAAGAAAAATGTATTAAAAATCTCATTCTACTTAACCTCTCTATATATATCTTTCATTAAATCTTTTATATCTTTTCTATGGTCTAATTTTATCTTTTTCATTTTTTCTACTAATTTTATAAATGATACTATCTTAGGTAATTCATAACCTAATTCTTTCTCATTAAATAGGTAATAGTAAATACTCTCTGTAAGTCCTTCTTGGTATAGCTTTCCATCTTTTAATATTACTAAATATCTAGTTATTTCATATAGTAAATCTTGATTATCACTAGTAATTATTATCGTCTTATGAAATTTATCTTTAAGACGTTCTAATATTCTAATTAATTTTGCTTTTTCTTTCTCATCAAAGTAAATAAAGGGATTTTCAAGAAGTAATATTTCTGGATTATATAAGAAAGCAAGAGATAGTTGAAACCACTTCTTTTCACTAGATGATAAAGTAGTAATTGTTCTTTTTAGTAATGACTTATCAAGTCCTACTATCTTTAAAGCTCCTACTACTTTTTCATCTATATTAACTATTTTTGAGGAATTAGAAAGAATAAAGTATCTTAAATATTCTTCTACAGTATACAAAGGATACTCTAAATTAAATTCTAATGGTACATAATAAATCTTACTTTTATAATAATCTTGTTTTTTTTTGGTAACTCTTTCTTTATCAAAATATATATTTCCACTAAATTCGTTAGAAAAAGAAATAACTTTCAGTATTTCTTCTTGATTAGTACCTGTTACACCGGTTATTACTGATGAAGGTATGTTAATAGAAACATCATTTAATTTAGCTGTTTTAATATGCGAAAGTTTTATTTCCATAACATCTCCACCATTTCTTTTTGATTTAAAATAATTTTATCGACTAGATTATAATACTTTAATTTTAAAGATAAATCAATCATAAATGGCAGGCGAAAGCCTAGTTTATTTAGCATACTATCGTCATTTAAAACGGTTAGTATATCTCCTTCTTTTATTATTTTTCCTTCATCTAATATTGATAAGTCTACATTAGAAAAATATGTTGGTACTTCTAAGTTATTAGTCATACAAATAAAGACTATTTTTTCTTTATATTTATTAAATATTTTTGCTAAAAATTTCAATTCATCTACTTTTAAATATTTAAATACATCATCTAGTAATATTACTTCTGGACTATAAAGGAAAGCACAAGCTAGACTTAATTTTATTTTAGTATATTTATCAAGTTCTATTATTTTTTTATTTTCATCTTTTGTTAATTGAAATAGTGATAAAATTCTTCTTTTTTCTTTGGTGATACTATCTTCACTAATATTTAATCTGTTTAAATTGAAGATTATTTCTTCTTTTATTGTTTCGGTTTTAAATACTTCTTCTTCAAAAATAGTTTGAATTTTATATGGATACTGTCTAGAATTTATTTTTTCTATAAATGTTCTATTAACTCTAATCATTTCTTCTGTTTTAATTATACCGGCTAATACTTTTACTAAAAGAGTTTTATAGGAATTACTAGGTCCAGCAATAAATGCTATAGAACCAGTTTTAAAGGTTTTATTTATTCCATCAAATGGTGCTATTTGTAAATTTTCAACAGTTAGTAAGGACACTACTTTTCCTTCTTTTTCTGTATGTGATAGGTTATTTTTGCAATCATTTTATCACTAGCAAAGTGAGAGATAAATTTTGTTAGTTTCATCATTGTTCCTGGAATAATAACCGTTTTTCCTTGTAGACATTTTTTTATAGTATATTCTGCTACATATTTACTTGATAATGGTTTAACTGAAAAGGTAACTCCTGCTCGTTCATTAAAATTAGTAGCAACGGGTCCTGGACATAAAACAGATATTTGAACATTACTTTTCTTTCGTCTTAATTCTTCATTAATGGCAAGACTTAAACGATAGACATAACTTTTACTAGCATAATAACTAGATAAAAGTGGACCTGGAAAGAAAGCTGCACTACTAGCAACATTTAAGATAATTCTTTTATCTTTCTTTTCCATTTCTTTTAGATAAAGTTTTGTTAGAATATGTACAGCATTTATGTTGACATTTAACATTTCTAATTCTTTATCTAAATCCGTTTCATCAAAAGAGCCAAATATTCCATATCCTGCATTATTAATTAGTAAGTCAATATCATATTTTTTGGTTGATTCAAAAACTTCTTTAACATTTTCTGAATTACTAAGGTCTTTAACTATTATTTCCACATCAGTATTTAATTGTTTTTTAATTTCTTCTAAGGCTTTTTCACTCCTGGCAACCAATATTAAATCGTATCCCATATGACTAAGAGTTATAGCCATATCCTTCCCGATTCCACTCGATGCCCCTGTAATCATCGCTTTCATCCTTGGTATCACCTCATATCATCATTGTACCAACTTTCATTGGAAAAGTCATCTATTAATAAATTTTTTATTGGCAAGTTAGTTTAATTTTATGCACAAAAATAGAGCTCCACCGTTAGATAGTGCCCTTGCAAAAACGATTTAACGTTTTTTTATTACACAAATAGTGTATCACAACTCTATATTTGTGCCAACTACTAATAGTTATAATTTTTAAAGAACTACAATCATGATTAATTTTAATATTTTATTACATACTTTTACTAACTTTGCTATCTTTATAACTTGCGCAACTAATAACTTCTTTCTCATAACAAGTTGTTAATTTACTAATAGTTTCATCAGTAACTTTTATCTCTCCATCTTTAATAATTGGAATACCAACTCTTTCTAAAGTTTTCAAATCAGTACTACTAGTTATATCACTATGTCCTAACACATCTATTAAATAAGATAATTTCTGTACTTCTGAAGAGTCTTCTTTAATTTTACTATGAAAATCACTAGCAAGCATTGTTCCAATCACGTATCTCTCTCTTTGCGGAAAGGAAAGAGTTCCTGTTCTTACAATTGAATTCAAGTATTTTTCTCCTCTTTCAAAAAATAATGCATAAAGTTTAGAATCTTTATTCATACAATTCAAATAATCTAGCAAGACATCTTGTGTAAGATTACCGTTACTCTTCTGATATAATTTTAATAATTCTCTTTCAAAAAGAATAGCACCTGCATCATCTACTGTTTCATGCAATCTATTATTTTTATATATTGATATTTCATTTTTATCATAATAACTATTATTAGTAAGATAATCTTCTAGTAAAAACTCCATAGAAATTGTTGATGTTTCTCCTAAAAATTTTTTTATAGTACTATTTTGATTTTTTGGTTGACTAAACTTATGCGTAATTTCGTGAGTAATGGTAAAAACATCTTCCAAAGTAGAGAAATAATCAATATCAACAGTACCGTCTTTTCGCACTTCAGATTTATTTTTGCAATCTCCAGGATGAAATTTGATAGAATAATCATTTTTAGTATCGTAATTTTTTTCTTGTAATATATTTAAAAACATTTCTGAATACTCTTTTTTGATACTCTTAAAAAAATCAGTCGTCATTTCTATTGATTCTTCTATTGGTACCTCAACGTTATAACTCTGTCTTTCTAAATCAGGTGTATTTTCAACTATAATTTCTGCTAGTTTTGCAATTTCATCAAAATATTTCAATTGATATTCTAAATTTCTATCAGTTATTGAATTTTTGATTGCTAAATTTAATTTTTCATAATAATTCATACAGTCCCTACCCTTCATAATCATTATAACAAAAAAGGATATTTCTATCCTAAACTTGTTCAATGTATTCTAATAATTTCAAGAATAAATTCATATATTCACGTGACAAAGATGACCTTCTTAACTTTCTAATAGCAATTCTTTTATTTTTAATTGGTAAATCAGAAAAGATTATATCTGCTATTTTCTCTTTTAAATAAGTATTAATCTGTAAGTCCATTAAAATACTGTTGATATCTTCGTTAATTAGACGAACGGCATCTATTTCAATATCTTTACCACGGCACATCAATGTTAATTGACCGATTGTATTAATATTTTTTAATTCTACTACAAAGTCATTATCTTCTATATACATTGACTCTATCTTTATTTCCTTATCATTGTAGAAAGCTTTTACTTCCTCTGCTTGTTTAGTATTTCTAAATCTAAAACGATAATTTCTCTTAAGAGGAACAACCCCACTTTTTCCTTCAACTGAACGAACAATAACAGTATAATTATTTTTCATATAGTTATAATCAATATCAGTTTTTAGATATAAACCTTCTTTATATAGAGAAGTGATACCATCATCTTCATACATAGTATAAATATTTGAAAGTCCTGGAAAGATATGAATTTCAAAATCAAGAGGAAGTCCAACGTTATTCTTGTCACTTCTATTTGATAAAGGAATTATCGCTCCACTCTTTGCAAATACAGGGTAATCTTCTTCACGATAGAAAGAAACATACTTCTTATCACCAGGGAATTTCTTACCAGTCTTAAAATCATACCAAGTTCCTTCTGGAATATAAAATTCATGAATTGTTCGGTTCATTGTTAAATCTTTCTTTTTAGTAATTGGACAGATTAATAATTCTTTTCCAAAGAAATACTGATAGCGATACTTATTATCATCAATAACCCAAGGATAGCGGTAATAAAATGGTTCTACTAAACACTTTCCTTCCTTATAGTAACGATAACTTTCAGTATATAAATAAGGAATTAATCTATGTCTAAATCGTAAATAATCATTAACAATTGTTTCCGTCTTAACATCCCAACGCCAAGGTTCTCTCTTATAATAAACGCCTCTTGCAGCATGGAATCTTAAGATTGGACTGAAACACCCTAACTCAACATAACGAATATAAAGTTCGCTTTCTTCTACACCACCATGGTTTCCACCGACATCATGACTCCAGAATGAAACACCTATATTACTAGCACTTAATGTACTAGAAGATATCTCTCTTAAACCTTCCCAAGATATTTCACTACTTCCTGCATATAATATCGGATAACGATGTGGAGCATAAAGACCATTTCTTGCTAAAAACATATTTCGTTTAGCAGGATTTCTTCCTGAATCTAGATAGTTATAATGATTGTAAGCTAATAATTTATAAACATCATTATCAGGAGTATAGTCATGAAAGAAAAAGTCTACTCCAATGCTTTCCAAAGGATGTAAAAACATCTTAAAGTATATATCTAATAGTTTTGGATTCAAAGGATCAAATAAGATTATTTTATTACCAGTAATGTTCAAATATTGACAAGCTTGTTGATAATATGCTTCGTGGGGATAGATACCTTCTTTAGGATCTACTTCTAGACCAACTCTTACATTATGTTCGTGTAAGGTATCTATAAATTCTTTAGGGTTGGGAAACAAATTAGCATTAAAAGTAAAACCCGTATGTAGATTTTTAGTTTCACCAACATCACGATAATGCCAATCTTTATCTAAAAGAAAGATAGCAAGAGGTACTTTCCTTCGTTCAAAGTGACTAACTATATCCATTGCTTTTTCGGTATCATAGGTAGTATTTCTACTCCACCAATTTCCTAAAGCATAACGCGGTATTAAAGAAGGCATACCTGTTAATTTAAAGTAATCACTAAGAGCTAAAGAAAAATCTTTATTATACATAAAAACATAAATATCAATACTACCTTTTTCTCTTGCTTCTAAAGTTCCATCTTCTAAAAACAAGAAACTATTAGAATCATCAATAGAAGCAAAACCTTCAAGAGAATAAAGACCTCTTTTTAAGTATTGTGATAAAGGAACATCTTCACTTATCATATTGCCACCCATATTTCTAGCTTCTGGATGACCATAGTACCAATCTCTATTTTCATTTTCATTGGTACTACTTAAAAGAGTTATTTTAAGATTTTTCATCGGGTCTACTTTACTTCCTGTAAAAGGCATTTCTTTAACATACATAAGACGAAAGTATTTAGTAGTTATTTCTAAAAACTTGGGGTCTTGTTTAACTTGATAATTAGGATAATCAAAAGAACGATATAACACAAGCTGACTAGGACTATCTACAAAATGACCAGTTTCACTATACTCAAGCCTAATTAGACGTTCAGATAACATAGTAAAACGATACTTTTCTCCTTTTATAATACACTTTTCATCACTTTTGGCTTTTTTGATATTTTGTTCAAATTGTTTTCCAAGCGGATACATCTATATCATCCTTCCTATTCTTCTACTTTATATTAACATATTTTAACTTCATTGTAAAAACATTACATAATATTCATCATAAGTAATATTATTTTTCTTAATATAACTAGCAATCTTGACACCTACATAACGATAATGCCATGGTTCACATTTATATAAGGTTACATCTTCTTTTGATTTAGGGTATCTTAGAATGAAACCATATTTATAAGCATTTTCCATCATCCAGCTATACTCTTCACTTTCTGTAAAGACTGTGGTATTTTTACTTGCTACATCAATAGCCATTCCTGTCTGATGTTCAGAGTAACCTGCTTTAGCAATATTTTTTTCTACATAACTATCACCATAAGCATTTTGATAATAGGAAACAGTCTCTTCTTGGTCAGCATAACTACGATAACCAGAATTTACAACAATATCTTTACCATCTTCTTTGGCAGCTTCTCGCATTTTATGAAAAGCTTCCACTACTTCTTTATTAGCTTTAATCTTACTACTTCCTTTAACATCATCGGCTTGAAATGTTACTAAGTCATTTGGTACATATTTGCTACTTAATTGATGATGTTTATTAACTAAAGCTGTCTTACTAAATTCATTAATTACTTTTACATCCTCATATTCTTTTTTATCAAAATCTAATTCCACATTTAACACGGTAATATCTGGACTATCGTTTTCTTTATTTTTATAAGCAACATATCTATCGTATTTAGATAGATGAGAATAATCAACAGAAAAGAATTCTTTAAGATACTTTACCTTTCCTCTTTTAGCAAACTCTTTTACTTCAGCATTATTTCCCCTTGTTAATATTAACGAAATCTCATCATCGGCATAGCCTTTTTCTATTAGTTTATTAATACTAGGAATTATGTCTTTTAGATTTTGATATTCGATATTTTTATAATGTTCAAAATTCTCTTCTTTATAAGCACTACTTTCAAAAGCAGCATTTAAAGTTTTATTTTCTCCTATCTCACTTACTTTATTCCATTTAAATTTTCTAACTATTACACTAGAAGCTTTTTTACTATAACCTAATTTTTGTAAATTTAGTTTTTTCGTAAAAAGAAAGATGAAAATGGCAATTAAAATTACGAAACCAATCAATATATATTTACCTACGTCTGTTACTTCTTTTTTTAGTTTTAACTTTTTAATTTTCAATTACTACCACCTACTCTTGTATTAATTATATCAAAAAGCAAAAAAAATCATCAATATTATTTGACGATTTTCTTGATTAATGTTTTTGATTTTGTATCTTTCTAAGATTATCTCTTATCTTTGTTAATTTCTCTAAACTGTATGAATCTAAAGTATTGATCTTTTCTTTTTTATTACTTTAGATACAGCTCCTTTTTTGTGTTTTATTCTAGCACTAATTATAATCTATTACAATTATCTTTTTTTACACAAAACTTTCTCTTCTCTTTGCTCAATATTTTTTCTTATCTGTTTTAAGTCTTTTAAAGAATACTTATCTAATGTATTAATGTTAAGTTCTAAATCTTCCCTTGTAACTCCTCTTAATATATCAGGATAATCTTCTTTATTAGCGATTTTTTCCATATTATTTAAATAGATATTATATTTTTCATGTTCATTAACTTTCTTACCATTTCTAACTGCTAAAAAATCTAAATATGCCAATGTCATAACATTAAATATATCAGGGAGCATTTGAAAATCTAATATTTGCAATCTTCTTAAAAGTAATATACATGCTACTCCTTGAGCACCTACTAAAGCATTAAGTAATTTATTTTCTAGTTTTTCTCTAGTTATATTTATGGCTTTATCTCGTTCCTTAGCTTGAGTTAACATATAATCAATAACTTCTTTTTCAAGCGATTCGCCATAAGAAAACGGTTCTTCTCTTCCATCGGTAAATTTAATAATTATTTCATCATTTTTCACTTCATATTCTTTAATAATTGCAAAATAATCATTATCATATCTATTCATTAGTCTTCACCTTTCTCTTGGTTAATACTTTTGGTTTAGTTTTTATAACTAATTCCGTTTGCATTATATTTTGCTCATTTGCAAGTACTTCATCCATATCATATAAACTTAAATCACTGGTATCAAATATAACTTCAGTCATTGGTAATTCATCATAGATTTGACGTTTTTGAAAAGTCTTTATATCAAGCTTACTTTTTAAATAATTTTCATATTTTGAATAAGCAACTTTACCTTCAAAATAGTTATATAACATCGTACTAAAATAAAGAAATGTTAGTATTTTTACTACTGAGTCAAGTACTTCAGAATTAGAGAAAATTAAGGTTGTTGATAATAACGTAGCAGATAGAGCAAATCGAGTAAAATCTGTGATTTCACAATCATAAGTCTTAGTTACATCCATACTTTCTGATGATATAATGTCTTTCAGCCATCTTAATTCTTGTTCTTCTACATTTAAGTTAATCTTCTCTTCATAACAAGAATAACCCGTATCTATTGAACCTACTCCATACTTCTTTAAGTATTCTTCTCTTTCTTTGCTTTTTTTATTACTCATATAATTAAACTCACTTTCTTTTGTTAAGTATTTTTATAGTATCTTTTGGTAAAGATGAAAATGTTTCTTCTTTTTTAATGTTAGCTCTTATTTTTTTTAACTCTTTTAAACTATACAAATCTAACGTATTAATATTAAGTTCCAAGTCATCATTATCTATTCCAGCAAAAACTATTTTTTCATCTAAGATTTCTATTTTATCTTTATTTTTTAAGTAAATACTATACTTTTCATATTCTTCAAATCTAATTGAACGGTCTGTTTCTTTAAAAAGAAAATAGAACAAAGTTGTCATTTTAGTCATTAAACCAATTGTTTTTACTGTAATGGAATCATATGGCTTAGTAATATCAAGACAAAATAATAAACTTATTAAAGCAAAACTAGTGGCCCTATCGCTTTTCTTACTAACTAAGTCTATATTTTCATCTCTTTCTTTCGCTTGTTGTAGCATTGTTGCTAATATTTTCTTTTCATTTTCTTTAGTATTAGGTGTAGTATATCTACTACCGTCTAAAAAAGTAATAACTATTTCATCATTACTTATAATTTCATATTCTTTAATCAATGTTCCTAAATCTGCATCTCCATAACCGAACTGCATCGAATCACTCCTTTTCTTACACACAAAAAAAGAAACTATCTAGTTCTTTGAATTTTATTTACATTGTATATAGAAACAACTCCACTAAAATAGACTACCATTCTTTAATTTCCTTGTCAATTATAACTTTTATCAACTTTGATTGATTTTTTATCTTCACTATCTTTCTTTGCATAGAATAGTGTTGAGCAAATTCTTGCATTTTCTTCTTTGGCTCTTTGGTCTAAAAAATTACTTTTAGCATCATCTATTTCTATGGCATATTTATTTTTGTAATTAGGATCATAATTTGGATTAGTTATAACTTTTCCATTCTGAAAAGCTCCTACTATATATTTTGTAGGTATACCAAACTTACCGTCTTTTAAACCTTCATACAAACCTGGTTCACCTTTTATTAGTTCTTCATCAAAAGCCAAAATAAGAGTTGTATTTTTTACGTGATAAGGAATTAGTGATGACAATAATGAACTGGTCATGACAGTATTTGATAAGCTAAGATTTTCTTTTCCTATACTATCATAATTGTAAAGTCCTGTATCGAAATAAGCACTAAGATTTCTATTAAATGTGTTATGTAAGCCTACTATTTTTCCATCTGTTAGGTACAAATTCTTAAGAAACTCAAATTGTTGTTCAGTTAATCTTGTATTATCAACATTATCCTTAATCATTCGCAGATAACCTTCTGAATATAAATTTTGATTAGTATCAACTGTATTATTTTGAGTTTTAGTTAACATATTTCTATATTTAATTAAAGTATCTTTTAAATTCATCTTTATCACTCACCTTACAATAATGATAGCTTAATTTTCTCCAATTTACAATATTGACACTGTCAAAGAATAGACTTTTTTCCTATTTTCTGCTATAATAAGTGCAAATTTTAAAGGAGTGGTTTTATGCGTGCTGTGGTACTATCAGGAGGAGGAAGTAAAGGTAGTTATGAAATAGGAGTTTGGAAAGCTCTTAGAAAAATGCATATTAAGTATGATATTGTTACTGGTACTTCTATTGGAGCATTAAATGGAGCTCTTATGACTCAAAACACTTATTTTAAAGCTTTATATATCTGGAACAAGTTAAGTCTTCAATATTTATTTGAACAAGAACCTAAAAATGATACTAAGATTGATATTTTAAAACTTTATGGTGATAATTTTATCAAAAATGGTGGTATGGATATTAAAAAAATTGAAACTATCATTGAAAAATGTGTTGATAAGAAAAAGTTTTATAATTCAAAAATTAACTATGGTTTGGTTACTTATAATTTTTCTACTAAGAAACCATTAGTTATTTCAAAAAAAGATATTGAAGAAGATAAACTTATCGATTATTTAATGGCTTCCGCTACTTGTTATCCTGCTTTTCAAATGAAAAATATTGATGGAGAAAAATATATTGATGGTGGTTTTTATGATAATTTACCAGTTAATCTTGCTATAGAACTCGGGGCAACAGAAGCAATTATCGTTGATCTTAGAGCACCTGGTCTTAAAAGAATACCTAAAGAAAGTTTAAATGCTACTTATATAAAACCGAAAAATAAGATTTCTTTCTTCTTAGATTTTAATAAACAGCAAGCAAAGATTAATATGAATTTTGGCTACAATGACACAATGAAAGCTTTTAAAAAGTTAGATGGAAATTATTTTACCTTTAAAAAAGGAGAAACAACTAAATTTTATCAAAAGAATAAGGAAGAATTAAGTCACTGTTTAAATACTAATCTTACAGAAAAGAAACTATTAAAGTTAATTGAAGACTTAGGAAAAGAGTTTAGTTTAAGAGAAGATACTATTTATAGTTTAAATAATTACTTTGAACAATTAAGAATAGGAGTAAATAGTTCTTCTAAGCTAACAACAGAGATAAAAAAAGAAATTAAAAGTAAGAATATTTCTGTAACAAAGAATGCTAAGTTAATTACTCTATATTTCTTAAGTAATATTGAAAATAATAAAAAAGAGAATAAAGCGCTTAGTTTATTCTTCGCAAAACAATATATGGAAGCGTTATTCTTATCATTTATTGGAGCACATTATGGAGAATAAGTTTCCATTCACTCTTGATAATAAGAGATATCATACCCTTACTTATTTTTATAAAGAAAAATTTGGTTGTAAAATTGCTAAAGTTAGTCTAAATGCCAACTTTTCCTGTCCTAATATTGATGGAAGGAAAAGTTATGGTGGTTGCATTTTCTGTTCTAAATCTGGTAGTGGTGATTTTGCTGGTAATAAAGAAGAAAGCTTATTATTACAATTTGAAAAAGGTAAAAAGATGATGCAGCAGAAATGGCCAGATGCCAAATTTATCGCTTATTTCCAAGCAAGGACTAATACTTATGCTGATATTGACACGTTAAAAAGATATTATGAGCCATTTATTAATCACAAAGATTGTGTAGGTATCGCTATCGCTACTAGAAGTGATGCTATTAGTGACGAGTGTCTTGATTATTTAGAAGATATTAGTAAAAGAACCTATTTGCAAGTAGAATTAGGTCTACAATCAGCTAAAGAAGAAACTTTAAAATATATTAATCGAGGAGAAACTTTAGATGAATTCGAACTTATGGTAAAAAAACTAAGAGAAAGAAAAATAAATGTTGTTGTTCATATCATAAATGGACTACCATATGAGCAAGAAGAAGATATGCTTAATACTGTTAAGTATTTAAACAAACTCGATATTCAAGGAATAAAGATTCATATGTTACATATTTTAAAAGATACACCACTTGAAAAAATTTATAAATCTAAACCATTTAAAGTCTTAACTAGAGAAGAATATGTTGATATCACCGTTAAACAATTAACTTATTTAAGGAAAGAAATTGTAATTCATCGTATAACAGGAGACCCCAAGAAAGAAGATTTAATCGCTCCTACCTGGCTTTTAAAGAAATTTGAAGTCTTAAATGAAATAGATAAAAAGATGGCAAAAGAAAATATTTATCAAGGAGACAATGTCTAATAGAAATGTTAATCCCCTAGGAATTAGCATTTTTTACTTGCCACTAAAAAAATTCTATCATATAATGTAAATAAGATAGAAAAGGTGGGATTTATAGATGGATAAAAAAATCCGTTTAGTAGTCGTTTCTTCCTTTGCTCTTTTAGGAACACTTTGCATCTCTTGTGGATGTCTTTATTCCAAGCTAGATGATGAGCAAGGTCAAACTGTCGCAATAGTGGTATCACAAAAGTTACAAGCTAATCAAAAGCAAGAAGTTACTCTTAAACTTAAGAACTTTGAACTTGAAACAAACACACCACTTAGCATAAAGATTGCTGATTATTTAGAAGAAGCTGTTAGTGAAGAAATTCTAGCAAATTTAAAATTAGATACAAGTAATGTTGATGTTACAAAAGTTGGTACTTATAAATATCAAGTTTATTATAAAAAGAAAGCATTTGAAGGAACTATAAGGATTATTGAAAAGGTAGCACCTACTAATCAAGTAGATACTATTATGTTAAAATCGTTTACAATCAAAAAAGGAACTGCTCTTTCAACTAATCCAGCTGATTATATCAGTGAACCAAATCCTTTAACTGATGAAGTTAAAGCTTTATTAAAATTTGATTTATCAGGAGTAGATATTACTAAACCTGGTCAGTATCAATATACTGTTACTTTCAACAATAGTATTTATACTGCTAATATCACAGTAACAGAAGACCAAGAGAATAACATTTTATCAACAGATGATAATAAAACCACTGATGATAAAACTACTACTCCTACGACACCAAGTGATGCAACAACACCGACAACTCCTGATAATTCAACACAAACTGATACAACGCAAAAGTCATAGATTTCTCTACGACTTTTTAATTTTATGTATTAAATTTATTAGATAATAAACAGTTGAAGTAGCAACTACATATTCTCCAATTAATTGTTCCATAAAGCCATTAAAACCAGCTTTAAACTCATATATTCCATAAGACTTATCCTTCTTACTAGTAATTGGGGTTCCATAAAAATTATAACGTTCATAACCATTAGCAATAGCATATTTAATCATTTCCCATTGAATTAAATATTGAGAATTATACATCATGTACTTTTCATAATTACCACTAGAAAGATAAACTATTTCTGGTCTTGTCATTACAAACATTGAACCAGCTAAAGTGATAACACTCTTATTTGCTTTTTTCTTTTGTTCCTTAGCAATATTTATGCGTTTTTTAAGAGATTCTATAGTAGTTTCAAATTCTTTTCTTTTACCGTCATTACAACTAGAAGCAGATAACTTTTGTTTCTTAGTTTCATTTTCCTTAATTTCGTTTTCTAATAGTTCAACATATTTATCAAGATTAAGTCTTGTCACTAAGTATTTTATCTCACCATTTTTAGAAAATATATCATACATATTTTCATAATAAGAAATATTACGAACATCAAAACCTTTTCTTTTTCCGGTTTCAATCATTACATCATAAAATTCCTGAAGTTCCTCTTTTTGTAATTCTACTACTTCGATACCATTCTTAATTGTCTTTCGAATACAGTTTCTAGTATTTGCTTTCATTTCTTTTAAAATGTCATTTTCACTCTTATCCTTCAAATTCAATACATACATAGAAGAAACTTGCTCTTCTTGTTCCGTTTTTTTAAAACCTAGAGAATTTAATACATTAAGAGTAATGTTAGGTGCATAATTAAGAGAAAGCTCATTATTTTTACCATCGAAACGACGAAGAGGAAGATAAGGATCTAGTCTTAAACAATAACCATTATGTTTTTTTACATATTTTTTTAATTCACTTAGAAAGGTACTAACCACTTTTTTATCATTATAATCAAGTAATGGACCACGTAAAGCATAAAATTCATATTTATTAAAATGTCTTTTTTTAGAAAGAAGTAAAGTTGCTCCCACTATTTTACCATTTTCTTTAAGTCCAAGATAATTAATTGTCCATTCATTTGCTTTACGAAGATTACCTATTTCTATTGTTTCCATAAAATTTTTTGAAGGACTTTCTTTAGAAAATTCTTGAAACTCCTTCTCCGTGAGTTCTTCTAACATTATCTTCTCACCACCTTTCGTTTAATTTTAGTTAACATTTCTTTACCTAATACTTCTTCAATAACACCAGATTTATAAGATATTAGTAAATAAATTCCAGCTCCAATAATAGTATATACCAAAATAATTGGAATATTTAAAAGTCTAACAGAAGATGAAATCGGTATGACAAGCTTAACTAAGAATAATGCTAAAATCATAAAGATATCAGCTAAGATTATTTTCCCAGTTATTTTAATAGTTGGTTTATAACTAACACCACATTTTTTCTTTAAATAGTGTAAACATAAAATGATACCTGCTAAATAACCTAAAATTGTTGCAGTTATTGAACCATACACTGGTTGAAATCCTAAACTATAGAAAGTTTTAATTAAATAAACATTAGTTAAAGCCTTGATTAAAACTCCAGCAAATAAAGAAATAAACACCTCTTTATAATATTTTAAAACTTGAACAATAGAAACTAATGCTGTATAAGTAGAAATAATTAAAGCAACAAAGATGTAATATGCCATTATTTGTGCTCCAACTGCAGATTTACTACCATAAAACACATCCCATACTGGCTTTGATAAGAATGATAAACCAATCGTCATAGGTACAGATAAAAATAATAAAATCTGTAGAGTTTGATTAATCTTATGATGAACATCTTTTTTATCACCTTTAACTGATGAGGAAGTAAGATTTGGTATCAAACTTATTATTATACCAGTAGAAATAGAAACTATTATCATATTTAGTTTATTTCCCCAAGTAGAAATAACACTCATAGAGTTTTCAGCTGCTACTGTTGTATAACCAGCAGTATGAACTAGTGTCTTTACTAGCGTTGTCATATCAACAAAATTATAAGCTGATTTAAAAACATCAATCATTATAAATGGTAAGGCATAGAAAAATATTTTTCCTAATATTTCTTTAGTAGAAATTACAGGTTCTTCCTTGGCTTCAGTTATTTCATTAATTTCTTTCTTATGTTTAAATACTTTATCAAGTAAATATAAGTAACCGACTAATGCTCCTGCTGTTGCTCCAAAAGTTGCTACGCCGACTGCTGTCGTTAATGATAAATGAAAAACATTTAAAGCAGCATAAGACCCAAAGATAATGACTATTATACGAGCTACTTGTTCAACCACCTGAGAAATAGCCGTTGGAGTAATAAATTTATGTCCTTCTAAGTAACCTCTATATATACTTAAGATTGGTACTACTAAAATAGCTGTAGCAATTACTCTAATAACATAAGTTACATCTTTTAAAGTATTTCCACCTGTTAAATCTCCAATAATCGCTTTAGCAATGAATGGAGCGAATAATACTAAGATAATGAAAACAAAAATTCCCATAAAAATAGCAAGTCTTCTTCCTATCTTAAAGGCTTTTTCTTTAGCATTTTTATAACCTAATGTTTGATATTCACTAATTATCTTAGAAATGGCATTTGGAATACCAGCACAAGATAAAGATTGAAATAATAAGTAAATAGTATAGGCATAGCCATATAAAGCTCCACCCTGTTCACCAATTATCGCATAAAAAGGAATAACATAAAGCATTCCCAGTACTTTGGTAATAACTATTCCCATAGTAGCGATAAATGCACCATTTAGAAACGAATTTTGCTTAAGTTCTTTTTTTCTCATGTACAAATCACGCTCCCATATAATCATATCATAATCTTGCACTTAGTGAAAGAATCAAGTATAATTAGTTTAAGATTGAGGTGGTATGATGAAACTTGTTGAACTATCTAAAACAGAATTTAATGATTATGCTAATCACTTAGAAACTTGTCCTTTTGAGCAAAGCATCTATTGGGCAAAGTTTAAAGGTGGAGAAGCTTGGCATGCTTATTTTTTAGGGCTTGAAGATAAAAATAGAATTCTAGGAGCAACCGTATTACTCTCAAAGGAAAATTTTGCTATTAAAAGAAGATTTTTCTATGCCCCACAAGGTTTTTTAATTGATTATAAAAATTATGATTTATTAGAGTTATTTACTAAAGAAGTTATTAACTTTATTAAAGAAAGGAATGGCATCTATTTAAAACTTGATCCAGAAATAACGACTGCCAGTAAAGATGATAATGGTAATATTATTCAAGGTGGTATTAATAATTTATTCATTAAAGACTATTTAACAAAAATTGGTTTTATTGAAAATACTAATGATACTATTAGTCCAAAATATGTAATGAAACTTGACTTAACTAAAAGAAATCTTAATGATGTCTTAGATAATATGCAAAAAAAAGCAAGACAAATTATCAAAAGAAATGACCGTCTTGGTTACATTGTAAGAGAACTTGATAAAGATGAATTTAATCTTTTTGAAGAAATGATGAAAAAAATTAATAAGAATTTTAATACTTTAGAGTGTACTCTTCCTTTCTATGAAGATTTATGTGATGCTTTTACTACTGACCAATTTAAAATTATGATTGCTGAACTTGATTTAAATTTAACATTAGATAATTTAAAAAAGGAAGAAAAAGTCTTACAGATTGAAAAAGAAAAAAGAATAGGAATTTATCAAGAAGGTGGTATGACTGAAGAAACTTTTATTGATAAAGAACTTTTATATAATGAACAAAAGAAAACAATTAATAATAGAAGAAAATATTATACAGAGTTAAAGGAAAAGACTAATCAAGATGTTATCTTTTTAGGTGGTTATTTATTTTTATTATATGGTAAGGAAGTCACCGCTCTAATGGGTGGTATGGTAGAAGATTATATTGATTTGGATGCTTCTTATTCTATTCATTATAGAATGATTAAAGAAGCAATCGAAGATAATTATAATTCTTACAATTTTTATGAAGTAAAAGATTTAAATGATGGTAGTTATTATTTTAAGAAAAACTTTGGTGCAGAAGTATTTGAACATATCGGAGAATTTGATTATCCCATTGATATGAATGCTTATAATAAGTATAAAAGGTATTTTCCTTCTTATTATGGAGTAAAAACTATTTACAAAAGTAAATAATCATTGCTGAGAAACAATAGATTTGTTCTTCACCAGAAGGAAAGGAACTAACTTCATATTTAATATCAACAACTTCTCCTTCTAAATCACTTAAGAAATTATTCATTGCTTCTTGTAAATCCCCTTCATCTTCAAAATCAAATATTTTCACTTTCATCTTTATCACCAAATCTATTATAAAAAACTTTTTCCACAAAAATTGTTGAAAAAAGTTCTACTAAAGCATAAAAGCACTCTTCATCAAAAGGGTGCTTTAAAAAACTATTAATAAAAATCACATTGAAATTCCCATTTTTGTAATTTCTTAGAATAGAATAAATAAAATGAACCACCATCAGCGATATTAAGATTTATTTTTGCATCAGAATTTATTTGAAATATGAATTCGTAGTTTTCCTTATCCCAGTTTCCAGATTGAATATAATGTGGATAACCACCTATCTTATGTGTTTCTTCATTAGATTCATAAATATCATCAAAATATTCTATTCCTTCTTCATCACTTAACCTTATTATTTCATCTTCAATATCTAAAGGTATTCCTCCTCCATCCCAAACTGGATAATCATTATCAATTTCTTTCATTCTCAAAGGAAATCCTTTAAAATATTCACTTTGCCAATCACAGCTAACTAAATTGTCTGTTTTTTTATACATTCTAACTTCATAATATCCTTCATATTTTGTCTCATAATGATCTAAAATATTTTCTGATATAAAAATAGAACAACAATAATAATCCTTTACAGATTCAGGTACACTTGATAAACCTTCTAAAAAGAAAGTAGCAAGTGGCAACATTTTGTTATTGTCATTATCAATTGGTAAATCTTCTCCTTCTATTTTACAGTTTACCTTTCCAAGGCAACTTTTTTCTGTTAGATTTACATTTTTAGAATCATCTACATACAATAAAGTAGTTTTTTTAGCTAATTTGTCTTTGATTTCTAATATATCCATTATATCCTCCTATAAGAATATAGTATCATAAAAAAAGCTTTAGGAAAATTTATTTTTTCCCTAAATACTTTTTATTATTTAATTTCTACTTTAGAAATAATTAAGTTGTTATCTTTTACATCAAAAGTAACAGTGGCATTATATGGAATAGTTCCTTTTATTAATTCATGAGCAAGTAAGCTTTCTATTGTTTTACTAACTTCTCGTTTCAAAGGTCTTGCTCCATAGTTAATATCATAACCTGCATCTACTAAATAATCTCTAGCAGTAGAAGTTAATGATAATTTGATTTGGTCATTACTTAATCTTTTTTCAATATCTTTAATAATTTTATCAAGTATTTCGTAAATAACATCTTTAGTTAATGGTTTAAAGATAATTACTTCATCAATACGATTAATAAATTCTGGACGGAAATGATTTTTTAGTTCACTTTCAACTTTACTAGTATCACCATCTAAGATATACTCACTTCCAAGATTAGATGTCATTATAATAATGGTATTTTTAAAATCAACAGTACGTCCATTAGAATCAGTTATTCTACCATCATCTAAGATTTGTAGTAATAAGTTTAATACTTCTGGATGAGCTTTTTCTATTTCATCAAATAATACTATACTATATGGATTACGTCTTACTGCTTCGGTAAGTTGTCCACCTTCTTCATAACCAACATATCCTGGAGGAGAACCAATAAGTCTTGAAACGCTGAATTTTTCCATATACTCACTCATATCGATACGAACCATATGTTTTTCATCATCAAATAATTCACTGGCTAGTGTTCTAGCTACTTCAGTCTTACCTACTCCAGTAGGTCCTAAGAAGATGAAAGAACCAATCGGACGATTAGGGTCTTTAATTCCACTTCTTGATTTAATAATAGCTTCACTTACTAAGTGTAGAGCTTCATCTTGACCCATTACTCTATGTTTCATTGCTTGTTCAAGATTTAGTAGTTTTTCTTTCTCACTACTAACTAATTTGCTAAGTGGAATATTAGTCCATTTAGAAATGATAGTAGCAATATCTTCTTCATCAACATGATCACTTAATAGTTTCTTAGTGTCTTTACTTTTTAACTCTTCTAGTTCTTTTTCAAGACGAGGTAGGGTTCCATGTCTTAATCTAGCAGCTGTTTCTAAATCATATTTATTTTCAGCTTGTTCTAAATCAAATCTTGTTTTTTCTATTTCTTTCTTTTTGTTTTGTATTTTAGTATAAAGACCTTTTTCTTCCTCCCAAGCTTCTTTAAAGTCTTTCTCTTGTTTCTTCAACCCAACTAGTTCTTTATCAATTTCATCTTTACGATTCATTGATAACTGGTCTTTTTCTTTTTTGATTGCTTGGCGTTCTATTTCTAAGCTCATAATTTTTCTAGTTAAAGAATCAAGAGCATTAGGAACAGAATCCATCTGAACTCTTATCGTTGCACAAGCTTCATCTATTAAATCGATGGCTTTATCTGGTAAAAATCTATCTGTAATATATCTATCGGATAAAGTTGCAGCAGCAACAAGTGCTTTATCTTGAATAGTTACACCATGATGAATTTCAAATCTTTCTTTAAGACCTCTTAGAATAGTAATTGTATCCATTACAGTTGGTTCATTTACTTTGATCTTTTGAAAACGTCTTTCAAGAGCACCATCTTTTTCAATATATTTACGATATTCGTTTAGAGTAGTAGCACCGATTACGTGAATCTCTCCACGAGCTAACATTGGTTTTAAGATGTTAGAAGTATCCATAGCTCCTTCCATATTACCAGTACCAACGATAGTATGAATTTCATCGATAAACATGATGATAGAGCCTTCGCTCTTCTTTATTTCATTTAAGACATTTTTTAGTCTTTCTTCAAATTCGCCACGATATTTGGCACCAGCTACTAAAGAAGCCATATCTAATTCCCAAACTGTTTTATTTTTTAAGCTAGCAGGTACATCACCTTTTACTATTCTTAAGGCAAGTCCTTCGACAATAGCAGTTTTACCAACACCAGGTTCTCCGATTAAAACGGGATTATTCTTAGTTTTACGAGATAAAACCCTAGTAATATTTCTGATTTCTTCATCTCGACCAATAACTGGGTCTATCTTACCAGCAAGAACTGCTTCGTTTATATTACGTCCATATTTTTCTAAGACATTTTCTTTTTCTTGGTTTTGTTCTTGATACATAATATATCCCCTCACTTTCAAGACATATTATATAGCAAAAATTAGCACTTGTCAATAGTGAGTGCTAATCTATTTTATATGGAGCTATTGATGTTCCATCGCCACTTGATATAGTGATATCAGGCTTTAGATTTATGACCGGGCGAACACCAAATCGATGAGAAATATCATGACCTGGATGTAAGGTACCTTCTGCAGTAAGTCCGTAAACAAGAGCTCTTGAAGAATAAGTGCTATCAAAATACGAAGGAGTAAGTAAAAAGTAAGATAGATCACCTATGTATAGGTAAAACTTTTTATTATCATGGTATATACTATCTTTATAACTTTTACCTCCAGCTAGAACCAGTTCATCGGCTGTTAATAGTGCTATTGGATAATCTAATTTTGCATTTGTATTAGACACCTTAAATTTATCAGTAGTTTGAAGGCACTTTAAACTAGGGGAATTATTAAGTATCCTGTACCAAGCAGCATAATTAGTCTGTTCATCAACTTTAAAACCCGTTCCTTTTGAAATACTTCTATCATTACAAAAAACAGAGTCAAATAAATAATTACTATATTTAATAAGATTTTTCTTATACCAAGTATTTATTGTATTTTCAATAGTTGAATTTGTGCTATTTAGCAAAGTATCTTCATAATTTTTTGAGCCATAGTTTATAGGCTGAATACTTACAACGTTATCATTTACATAACCTGTAACCTTATAAATTATGTTACATTCAGAGCTAAAACACGTATATTTATACTTGCTAACTATATCATTATAATTTGATTTCCACTTTAGTGGTTTTATTTCACCTGATAAGTAAAATTTTTTTGTTTCCTGATTAAATGTATACTCAGTCCCAAAATTATAAGTTATAGTATTAACAAATCCACTATTACTAACTTGTTTATTATCTAAATGCAATACAAAATTTTCATTATATTTATATCCTACATAAGTTGGATCCCAATATTTACTATTAAATTGTGATTTTCCTATAGTAGCAGCTTCACCTTTATCACTAGTTTTCTTTCCTGAATATATCATTCTAACACTTCCATCTCCATTACGTCTTATTATTCTCCAGATAAATCCTGCAAATGATACATAGTTATTCTTTACTGCTCCTCTATAGTAATAACTTTCTCCTTCATCATCTTCGGCCATGAAAAGTCCTTCATCTGTCGTTGCTGTTTTACTGAAGTCAGGTGTTCCTTTAGCTTTAATATTAGTTTTTGCTATATCTACTGATGATTCATGATTATTCATTACTAACATACAATCTGATAAAGTATTGAAACCATTATCTTTACAATAACTATCACCTTGACCTACTACTACTTTTATCTTTCCAAAGTAATATTTATTCATGGCAGTATTATCCGCATCAATTGATAACCATACTCGTAAATTAAATTTATCGGTTGATTTACTGCTAATTGTTCCTGTATATAATTCAGTTGATGAAGCTGATAAATTATTGGTCTTTAACGATTCATTGTCATTTGATAAATTGTATCTTATAAATTTATAAGGTACTAACTCACAATCTGTTCCACATTTATTCTTAGCTTCTTTATCATCTTCTAAATAAATAGTATATTTTAAATCCGTAGTACCATTATTTATTAAGAGAAAACTATAAGGTTCATTACTTAGTACATCACTATCTTCTTGGGGACTAGCATTCACTAGACTTATATCTTTTGAACCTGATTCATCTAATTTGACTTCCAAATCTCCTACTTGATAAATTATTTTTCCATTATCGCCTATTATATCTTTCTGTAATAATGCATAACTTACTCCCAAAATCATAATTATTACTAAAATTAAGCTAATTATTAAAACATATTTTTTTCTCATTTCTACTACCTTACCTTTCTTTAAATACAAAAAAACAGAATAAGTTTTTTCCTATTCCATTATTTTTACACTATTAAAGAAAGTAGGTTTTTTACTTAATAAGTACCCCCCCCCAAGTTAATTTTGAGTTAACTTTTAGTGCGATACAAATTAAGTTTTCGATTTGAAAATTATTCATTTTTATCACTACCTTCTCTTAATCTGATACTTAAATTCTATCACAAACTTTAATATTACATCAATATTTAATCCACAGAAATTTTGAATGGTGCCATTGACGTTCCATCGCCACTTGATATTTTTACATCAGATTTTAAATTTATTACAGGTCGCACTCCAAATGAATTTGCAACAAAGTATCCACTATCTAAATTACCATGAAAGTCTATACTCCAAATATGGGCAGAAGAATAAAAGTCAGACGGAGACATTGTCCAAGTATTTTGACCATTATACAGATAATAATTATTGTTTGCTGTATTATATACCCCTCCAGCAAGTGCCACTTCATCAATTGTTAATAAAGATAATGGATAATCTAACTTAGCACTTGCATTTGACAGTTTCAATCTATCACTATTTTGTATACATTTTAAACTTGGTTCTTTTTTTTCTTGTAAGCGATTAGAAGAACCATAAGTTGATATTGGTGTTATTAAATAGCCAGAACCACTCATAATATTTCTATCGTTGCAAAACGTTTCATCTGCTATATATAATGAGTAACCTATTAAATTTTTTTTATACCAAGTGTCCATAAATTTTTTTATTGTAGAGCTAGTACTATTTATTATAGTACCAATATAATTGTCACTACTGTATGAGATTGGTTGTACTGTCATTGTTGTGTCATTTAAATATCCTGTTATTTTATAAACTACATTACAACTTGTATTTAGACAGCTGTATAATTTTCCTGATACAATTTCATCATGATTATCTTTCCATGTTAACTGTTTGATTGTTCCAGTTAATGAGAATTTCTTGGTTGTTTCATCAAATGTGTACCCTGTTCCAAAATTATACTTTGTGCTATCCAGAATCCAATAATAATTCATCGTTTCGTTATTTTCATGTAATGTAAAGTTTTCATTATACATATAGCCAACGTAAGTTGGATCCCAATATTTTTCGTTATATTGTGATTTGCCTATTGCTGTAGCTTCGCCTGTATCACTTGTTTTCTTTCCTGAATATATCATTCTAACACTTCCATCTCCATTACGACGGATGATTCTCCATGTAAATCCTGCAAATGATACATAGTTATTTTTCACTGCTCCTCGATAATAATAACTTGCTCCGTCATCATCTTCGGCCATAAATAAACCTTCATCTGTCGTGGCTGTCTTTGAAAAGTCTGGGGTGTCTTTTGCAGTTATATTTTGTTTAGCTAGTTCTACACTAGATTCATGATTATTCATTACTAACATACAATCTGATAAAGTATTGAAACCATTTCTGATACAGTAGTCATCTCCTTGATTTATTACTACTTTTAACTTTCCAAAATAATATTTATTCATTGCAGTATTATCTGCATCAATTGATAACCATACTCGTAAATTAAATTTATCGACTGATTTACTGCTAATTGTTCCTGTATACAATTCAGTTGATGAAGATTGTAAATTTTCGGTTTTTAATGATGAGTTATCATTAGATAAATTATATCTAATGAAGTTGTATGGAACTAATTCACAATCGGTTCCACATTTATTCTTTGCTTCTGTATCATCTTCTAAATAAATTGTATATTTTAAATCTGTCACTGCATTATTTACTATTAAAAAACTATAAGGTTCAGTATTTAAACCGTCGTCATCTTCTGTTGGAAGAACATTTGTTAAACTTATATCTTTTGAACTAGCTTCATCTAATTTTACTTCTAAATCTCCTATCTTATAAATAACCTTTCCAATATCACTAACTATATTCTTTTGAAGTAGCGCATAACTTACTCCCAAAATCATAATTATTACTAAAATTGAACTAATTATTAAAACATATTTTTTTCTCATTTCTACTACCTTACCTTTCTTTAAATACAAAAAAACAGAATAAGTTTTTTCCTATTCCATTATTTTTACACTATTAAAGAAAGTAGGTTTATTACTTAATAAGTACCCCCCCCCAGGTTAATTTTAAGTTAACTTTTGATGCAATATAAATTAAGTTTTCAATTTGAAAATTATTCATTTTCTATCACTACCTTCTTTTTAATTTGATACATTAATTTTATCACAGTTTTTTACTTTGCTTCAAGATTTAATCTGTTGAAATTTTGAATGGAGCAATAGAAGTTCCATCTCCACTTGATATTTTTACATCTGATTTTAAATTTATAACTGGGCGTGTTCCGAAAGAAACCGAGACATTATCCCAAGGATTTAAACTACCCGAAGGAAGCACATTCCAAATATTTGCAGTAAAGCTAGTAGAAGAGAAGTAAGACGGAGACAATGTCCAAAGGTATTGTCCATTATATAAATAATAATCACTATTTATTGTATTATAAACTCCACCAGCTAATGCTACTTCATCTGCTGTAATAAGTGAGATTGGATAATCTAACTTAGTATTTGTACTTGATAATTTAAATTCATCATTATCTTGTACACATTTTAAAGAAGGACTTTTCTTTGAAGCCAATCTGGTAAACGTTCCATAATATGTTGTTGGCGTTGTTAAATACCCTGTACCTACTGTTACACTTCTATCATTACAAAATATTTCATCTGCTAAATATGATGCATAACTTGTTAGATTGTTCTTATACCATGTATCTAAAGTACCCTTCATAGTTGAATTTTTATTATTTGTCACTGTATCCACATAACTATCACTGCTGTATGATATTGGTTGTACTATCATTGTTGTATCATTTGAATACTCTGTTACTTTATAGGCAACATTACAAGTTGTTTCTAAGCAACTATATAAATTATTTGCTACTATTTCATCATGATTCTCTTCCCACGTTAATTGCTTAATAGTTCCTGTTAATGTAAATTTCTTTGTTGTTTTATCAAATGTATAACCTGTTCCAAAATCATATTTTTTAGTATTAGTAAACCAAGTATAGTTTGTTATTTCATTATTTTCATGCAGCGAGAATTTTTCATTATACATATATCCAACATAAGTTGGATCCCAATATTTACTATTAAATTTAGAATTTCCTATTGTTGTTGCTGTACCAGTATCACTGGTTTTCTTACCCGAATAAATCATTCTAACAGAACCATCACCATTACGCCTTATTATTTTCCAGATAAATCCTGCAAATGATACATAATTATTTTTAACTGCTCCTCGATAATAATAACTTGCTCCCTCATCATCTTCTGACATGAACAAGCCTTCATCTGTTGTTGCTGTCTTTGAAAAATCCGGTGTCCCTTTGGCAATTATATTTTGTTTAGCTAGTTCTACATTGGATTCATGATTATTCATTACTAATATACAATCTGATAAGGTGTTGAAACCATTTCTAATACAATAATCATCTCCTTGATTTATTACTACTTTTACCTTTCCAAAGTAATATTTATTCATGGCAGTATTATCTGCATCAATTGACAACCATACTCTTAGATTAAATTTATCTGTTGATTTACTACTAATAGTTCCTGTATATAATTCAGTTGATGAAGCTGATAAATTATTGGTCTTTAACGATTCATTATCATTTGATAAATTGTATCTTATAAATTTATAAGGTACTAACTCACAATCTGTACCACATTTGTTTTTAGCATCTGAACCATCCTCTAAGTAAATAGTATATTTCAAATCAGTTGTAGCGTTATTTACTAATGAAAAACTATATGGCTCATTACTTAGTCCATCACTATCTTCTTGGGGAGCAGCATTCACTAGACTTATATCTTTCGAACCTGATTCATCTAACTTTACTTCTAAGTCTCCTATTTTATAAATTATTTTTTCATTACTACCAATTATATCTTTCTGTAATAATGCATAACTTACTCCAATTATTCCTATTAGCAGTATTAAAAATATCACTAAAAAAAATATTTTTTTCTTTTTCACTACTCACCAACTCCTTTTTTATAGCAACAAAAAAGACAGATTTATACGAAATTGTATAACTCCATCTTTAATGCACAATAAAAGAAAGTAGTTTTAATTAGATTGAATAAATACCCCCCCCCAGGTTAATTTATGGTTAACTTGAGGACTTAAGCAAATTATGTAGAAAGAACGAACAATTTTTTTAATTTTATTTAAGTAAACATTGGTCATTATTCAATCCCTACTCTCTAGATGTCTTCAATACTTATAGCGGAAAAATATCAGTATTTTTGACATTCTAATCATATCATGTTTAATAACTTTTTGCAATAAATAATTCTGTATATTGTAAACTTTTGTCAGTATTGTACATTTTTTTTATATCTATATATCTTTTAATGTGTTATGATGATTGTAAGATAGGAGGAGTGTGTATGATTAAAAATAATAAAATAATTATAATAATATTAGTAAGTGCCATAATTATTGTAATGGGAGGAGGATATATAGTTTATAAAAATTCTAGTTTAAAAAACAATTACACTGAAACATCTAAAGACGATGACCTTAATAATACTGACAATAATAACAATGAAAACACAAATTCTAATGCTACTACTAGTTATAATCAAGAAGAAATATTAGCACTTGGTAATGAGTTATGGTTATATGCCTATGAAACTTTCTGGGGATATAACCCAGTTAAAAATAATTCTGGAGAAATTTGCAAAACTAGTAGTGAAGAAGTAAGAAAAAAATATACAACTGATGCAAAGATATCACCTTTACCAAGCGAAGATGGTAGTAATGAATATATAATAACAACAGATAAATACATTGAATATTTTAAGAAAATGTGTGATGGTTCAGGTGGAAGGGGTGGAGATCAGTCCTACAAAGATACTACTCTTGCTATAAGTGATGTTCAAGAGGACAAAATCACCTTTATTGCTACTTCATCTTACTGCGACTCTAGTTTTTGTCAAAGTTCCAATGAAACTGTAAAAGAAAGAAAAAGAAATTTTGTCATAAAGAAGCAAAATGGAAATGAGTGTGTAAGAAATTCTGTGTAAATGGAATCTAACCACGATATTTTGAAACCTTAATCGGTTTCTTTTTTTGTTA
>CAKOXX010000013.1 GCA_934130405.1 uncultured Bacilli bacterium
TGTTCTTTATTTGGATACAATCTAAAAACGTAACCTCTTAATATTTTCACATTTAACACCTCTTTTCTTAAGTGATGTTCCCTATTATAACATAGAAAAAATGTTCGTCAATGCATTTTTGAATTTTTTCACTGGTATATTTTGACAAATAGATAAATGAAAATAGTAATAGCATTTGCTTGCTTTTTGCCTAGCTTTTTTGTATTATATATAAGAAAGAAATTTCTAAAACATTTGCAATATACTACATTTTTTGGTAAAATGTAAATGTTTAAACAAGAAGCGAGGTGAGATTATGCCAAATATTAAAAGTGCTAAGAAGAGAGTTCGTAGTAACGAAAGAAAAAGTGATGTAAATACTCTTGTAACTTCAAGTATGCGTACAGCAGTTAAAAACTGTGAAAAAGCTATTGTTGCAGGTAAAAGTGAAGAAGCTAAAAAGTCTTTAAATATTGCTATTCAAAGAGTTGATAAAGCTTGCACTCACGGTTCAGTTCATAAAAACAAAGCTGCTCGTTTAAAATCAAGATTAACTAAAGCAGTAAATAAAATGGAAGAAAAAGAAGCATAATTATTATTGTTATGCCTCTTTTTTTAATTCGATTAAATATCTTTCTAGTGCATCTTCAACTGATGGTAATTTACTAAAACCATTAGCTAATAACTTCTCTTTTGATAAAGAGGAGTTTTTTGGTCTTGGTGCTTGTTTTTTATTAATTATTTTTTGGTATTCTTCAGTTGTAACATCTGTTACTTTAGTACTGGTATCCTTTAATATTAATCTTGCAAAATCAGCCCAGCTGTAAAGTCCTTCATTAGTTGCTTGATAAGTTCCATACTTAGAAGTTTCACTCATTGCAAATAACAGTTTTGCTAAGTCATAAGTATAAGTTGGACTACCAATTTGGTCACTAACAACTGTTAATTCTTTGTGAGTTTTGGCAAGCTTTAACATAGTTTTAACAAAGTTATTACCATTAATTCCAAAAACCCAAGAAATTCTTACAATGAAATGTTTTTGATAGGTTTGAACTAATTGCTCACCTTCCAATTTAGTCTTTCCATAAATAGATTTTGGATTAGTTTTATCTTCTACTTCATAAACTTCGTTTTTTTCTCCATCGAAAACATAATCAGTACTGATATAAATAATTTTAGCATCTATTTCTTTAGCTGCTAAGACCATATTTTCTGTACCAGTGACATTTACTTTATAACATAAATCTTTATCTATTTCTGCTTGGTCTACTTTAGTATAAGCAGCGCAATGAATAATAACATTGGGTTTAAATTCTTTGGTCTTTTTAAGAACAGTTTCTCTATCAGTAATATCAAATTCGCTACTTTTAGGAGCATAGATATCTTTGATACCATTTTCTTTTAGAATTCTTACAACATCATACCCTAACTGACCAGTTATTCCTGTTACTAAATAACGCATTAAAAGTCTACCTCTGTTTCTGCTAATGGTTTTCTTACCTTATCTTTTTCTGATAAAACTGGTTCGGTTATTCCATATTTTTCAAATTGCCAGTCGACATTAATTTCTTTATCACTCCAAAGGAAACCTCCTTCAGTGGTTGGACTGTAAGGATAATCTACCAAGTATTGGAATAAAGTATTATCTTCAAGGGTTAAAAAACCGTGAGCAAATCCTTTAGGGATTAGTAACTGACGATGATTATTAGCAGTTAATTCAGCACTTATCCATTCTTTGTAACTTGGTGAATCTTTTCGAAGATCAACAGCTACGTCTAAGACTGCTCCTTGCAAGCATTCAACTAGTTTAGCTTGAGCGGTATCACCTTTTTGATAATGTAAACCACGTAGTGTTCCTTTTTTACTAAATGATCTATTTCCTTGAACTACTTTTGGTAAAACACTTCTAGCTTTATCCATTTTTTCATCACTATAAAATTCCATAAAATAGCCACGTTCGTCATTAAAAACAGCTGGCTCTATGATATAACAATCTTTTAATTTAGTCTCTATTATCTTCATTTTCATCCTCCATATAAATACTCATTAAGTGTTCACCATAGGTGTTTTTTTTCATTAATAGTGCTTGTTCTTTTAATTTTTCTTTTGTTAACCATCCGTTTTTATAACCTATTTCTTCTGGACAACAGATGGTTATATTTTGATGTTCTTGAATGGTTCCGACAAAGTTGGTTGCTGTTAATAAGCTTTTAAAAGTTCCGGTATCAAACCAACCGTATCCTTCTTTTAAAGAGATTACTTCTAGTAAATCATTCTCAAGATATAAACGGTTAAGGTCTGTGATTTCTAGTTCTCCTCTTTTGGATGGTGTTAGTGTTTTTGCTTCTTTACTAACGCCTTTTGGGTAAAAGTATAGTCCGGTTACGGCGTAGTTACTCTTTGGTTTGGTTGGTTTTTCTTCGATACTGATGGCTTTTCCTTCATTATCAAACTCTACTACTCCAAATCTTTCTGGGTCATGAACATGATAACCAAAAACGGTTGCTTTCCCTTCTTTGGCTTTTGCAACTGCTTTAGCTAGTTCAGCTTTTAACCCTGCTCCATAGAAGATATTGTCACCTAGTACCATAGCGCAATCATCATCCTTAATAAACTCTTCACCAAGTATAAAAGCTTCGGCTAGACCGTTTGGTGCTGGTTGAACTTTATAACTAAAGCTAACACCAAATTTTTCCCCTGTTCCAAGTAGTTTTTCAAATCTTGGTAGGTCTTGTTCGGTGGAAATTATTAATATCTCTTTAATTCCTGCTTGCATTAAGACTGATAGTGGATAATAAATCATTGGTTTATCATAGATGGGCATTAATTGTTTACTGGTTACTTCGGTTAGTGGGTATAGTCTTGTTCCACTTCCGCCAGCTAAAATTATTCCTTTCATTTTTTAAATCCTCCTTTTAAAAATACTCTGATATAGATAGTAATTAATGTTAGATTACTAGTGAATTTTAGTTTTCTAATTTCTTTTTCTGTAGCATAGTGGTATTTTTTTTGAAAATAACGCTGACTAGTTTTTAATATCTTAAATTTATTAATTGTTCCAACGTTATGGTCTATGCTTACTGAGTGGTCGTGAATTATCAAAGCTTCATTGCAAATAACTAAAGTATAACTACTATTTCTTAATTTTTCTCCCAGTATGTTTTCTTCGTAATATAAGAAGACATTTTCATCAAAATAATTAACCCTTTTTAAAGCTTCACTTTTTATCATAAAGAAACAACCGGAGACGGCTTCTACATATGAGTATTTGCCTTTATAATGGTCTTCATCATAAAACATATACTTTTTTTGGAATTTCTTGCCGATTCCTGGCAAGTTGATTAATATTTCTTCTTTGGCTGATGGTATTTTCCAACCTCTACTGATAGTATTTTCTTGGAAAACAACTGGTGAAGCTACAGCGACACGGCGCATTTTAAGAGCGGTTTGCAGTATTTCGATTGTCTCTTCACTAGAAATAATTATGTCCGTATTAGAAAAAATTATGTCACACTTCGAAAAAAGCTCGATGGCTCTTTTGGCACCAATATTCATTCCGGCGGAAAAACCTTTATTTTCTTCTGCTTGAAGGACTTCTATACGGTCATTTTCTAGTTTTTTTAATTCTTGATAAGAATCATCAGTAGAGGCATTATCAACAATTAGTATTTTACTGATTGATTGATAGTCTTTGACATTTGCTACTAATTTTTCTGCTAAGGCTTTAGTATTATAGTTGATTATAACGAAAACTAAATCTCTCAAATTAATTCTCCTTTCTTATCTTGAGCCGTTAGTATTAATACTACTAGGATACTAACAGCTGGTGCCATAATGATATGTCCTGTAAAGAAGCTTAGTAAAATAGTCAAAAGAAAGGAAATTTGATAGGTTATCTTTTTATCGAAGTCTTTTGCTTTTTTGTATCTTTTAAGGGCTTCTCTTATGAAGTAAAGATAGATTATTAAATAAATGATACTGCCGATAATACCATGTCTTAAGAAGATATCGACGTAGTCCATTTCGACGGTTTTAAGACTTAATTTATCGGTACCGTATCCTTCTATATAGCCGATTCCTCCCAGTTTTTCTAGAAGTGGTGCGTTATTATAGTAACTGACACTATTCTTCATAAATTTAAGTCTAGAACTGAAGATGAAGTGGTCGATTAACTCTTCACTTTTGAAGATATCAGTGATGTTATCTACTTCTAAGAAATCAAGATGAATTTTGATGTTTTTATAGAATGTTGTTTTCGGTATTATTAAAAGAAGAGCAACAATAGTTATTAATGAGGTGAAACTTACACCTAGGACTTTTTTATAGTTTTTCATTCTCACCATTTTATATAGAAATATCAATAAGTAAATGCTTAAGATGATGATGAATGCTAAGAGTGGTGTTTTAGTTCCCATACTTAATAAGACATAGACAAGTATTGTAACACCAAGCATTGTTTTGATAAAGTTGCTATCTTTATATAAGTTAAGAAAGAAAAATGGCATTAAGATAGAAATTATTCCCCCTACTTCATTGGCACTACTGAAAAAACCTAAGCTACCTTTTTTGGTAATTTCGTAAGTATCAAAACCGATTCCTAAGAGTGATGGAATAAAAATTCCTAATAAATAAGTAACTATGATATAAGTAAAGTATTTCTTCGGAATAATATCTAGTTTTTCTTCGAGCATTGCCGAAAATGTTATTAATAGAAAGGGAAAGTAGAAGGTCTTGATGGTATTTTTTGCTTCGTAGATAATCGCTCCTTTTCCTTTATCTAGTAGTACTATGCCAAAGAAAAGTGCAATATAAATTATGAGAGAAAGACTAAAACCTTTATATAGTTTCTTTTTTTCTCCTTTATAGATAAAGAATAAATACCATAAAGAAAAGATAAGAAACAAGACTCTTACGATAATTCCCATTGTTAAATCTATTTTTAAGCTATGAAGAGCTAAAGCTGTCAACATATCAAGAAAAGGACTGCTTAGTAAAAAGGCTTTTACAATTAATTCTATTTTTTCTTTCATAAGCATCACTTCTTTTTAATTAGTGGTTAGGTTTACTACTAAGTGCTTTTACTTTCTCTTTATTTAAAGTGAATTGTTTAGCAAGATTTTTATTTTTATATGATTTATCTTTTGTTACATCTTGTAAAAACCAGGTTGGAGCGAGAAAATTATTTGCTTCTTCTTCACTTTTAAACTCTACTTCTACTGTTGCTAGTCCTTCTAATACATTATGATAAATATCTAGTTCTGCTGTTAAATCGTCTGTTAAAGGAATTAGATGTCTATCTTTTTCAATAAGATTAGTTGCTGGTGCTAGATTTTCTGCTAATCTTTTAAATTCCTTTTCTGGAATTTCCACTTCTATTTCAGTTCTCTTTAGAGCGGTTTCTCCATTCTTTTTAACGGTGAAATAGTAATTACTACTATTATTTGTTTCAACACTTCTTATTCGAACTTCCATAGTATCATCACTATAGATATAGCCTTGTGTTATTTTTTTAGTTGTGACATTTTCTAAGGTTGGTAATGTATCTTTATCTACTAAAAATTTTCTTTCTATTTCTACATTTTCCATTTTGCATCCTCCTGTTAATTACTTCTAATTTCTTCTAATAAGTTTTCATTAAATTTCTTATTTCTAATCATTTCTATTTCATATTTATATGGTGGATAAATCTTATCGACATATGGTGTTTCTAAGATTTTAGGAATGTTATCCAAACGATTATTATAAATAACTTTCATTAAGGCGTCAAAACCGATATGTCCTAGACCAATATTTTCGTGTCTATCTTTATGAGCTGACCTTTCATTTTTGCTATCATTGATATGAAGACATTTTAATTTGCCTAAACCGATTACTTCATCAAAATTATCTAAAACTTTATCAAAATTGTTAAGATCATAACCAGCATCATTTATATGACAAGTATCTAAACAAACACCAATTTTTTCTTTCTGGTTTACTTTTTCAATGATACTAGCTATTTCTTCGAAAGTTCTTCCTACTTCTGTTCCTTTGCCAGCCATTGTTTCTAATAAGATTACTATTTTTTTATCAGTTGCTAAAACTTCATTTAAAGAACTAGCAATATTTTCTATTCCTTTATCAGGTCCACAACCAACATGGCTTCCAGGATGAAGAACTAAATAAGTAAAGCCGAGTGTCTCTACTCTTTTTATTTCTTCTTGCAAAAAACTAGTAGCAAAGCTTCTTTTTTCTTCATCATCTGTAGCTAGATTAATGATATAAGGAGCATGAACAATAACATTTTCTTTTTGAATATTGTTTTCTGCCATTAATTTATCTGCTTCTTGTACATTTGCTAAATCGATGGGAAGTCTTTTGGTGTTTTGCGGTGCTCCTGTATAAAACATAAAGGTATTTGCTCCATAACTCAAGGCTTCCTTGACACTTCCTACTAACCCACTATCCTTTTTATATCCTACATGACTACCTATTATTAACATAAGCATACCTCCTACTTAAGGATAGCAAAAATAAAAAAAAAAGTCTACTTTTGTAGACTAATTTCGTTAATTATCACTTTTACTTTCCATTTCTTTATAAGTGGTATATCTTTCTTTGGCATTAGCTAGATTTTCTTCTAGTAGTTGATTGGCATTACTATTCAAATTGGCAAGTGATTTATAGCGGTCTTCACCTAATAAAAATTCTTTATAGTTACTAAAGTCTGCTTTGGAATCCATCTTAAATTCACCTGTTTCAGGATTATAATGGAAAATTGGAAAGTAACCTGTTTCGGTAGCATTTTTTTCTTCCATAATACTATTTTTCATTCCTCTTAATATTCCTTGGGCAATACAAGGTGAATAAGCGATGATAAGACTTGGTCCATTATATTTTTCAGCTTCGTTTAATACTTTGATAGTTGTTTGAGGACTTGCTCCTAAAGAGATACAAGCGACATAAACGTTTTTGTAAGTTAAAGCGATTTTTGCTAAGTCTTTTTTAGCGGTTTTTTTACCGTTTGAAGCGAATTTGCAGACAGCACCGACACGACTTGACTTGCTAGCTTGCCCTCCAGTATTAGAATATACTTCGGTATCTAAAACTAAAATGTTGATATTTTCACCACTAGCTAATAAGTGGTCAATACCGTTATAGCCGATATCATAGGCCCAACCATCTCCACCGACTGTCCAAAGAGAAATTGGAGTAATATATTTTTTTAGCGATTTCAATGGTTTTATCTTTGTGTGTGGAATAATTTCTAAAAGTTTAGTAGCGGTATCCATATTGATATCTTCAAGATAAGCTTCGTAGATTTCTTTTTCTTCCTCATCTACTTTAGCAATATTTTCACGAATGATTTGTTTTAGTTGATTTTTCTTGACTTCATCGGCAATTTTGATACCCATTCCGAATTCGGCATTGTCTTCAAATAGTGAGTTTGCCCACGGAATGCTATAAGGTGTTGATGGTGAACTAGCTCCATAGATTGAAGAGCAACCAGTAGCATTAGCAATTACTAATCTATCACCGAATAGTTGAGTGATTAATTTTAAGTATGGTGTTTCGCCACAACCAGCACAAGCACCACTAAACTCAAATTTTGGATGTTTGAATTGGGTTCCTTTAACGGTTGTTAATGGTAATGGGGTCTTCTCTGTTATATTGTTAAATAGATATTCATTAGCAGTTAGTTCTTCTTTAATAAGTTTTTTCTTAGCTATCATTTCTAGTGCTTTTATTTTTTTCTTACCTGGACAGATATTGGCACATAGACCACAACCGGTACAGTCTTTATAACTTACACCGACAGTGTAATAATAACCATTTCCTAAACCAGTTTTTGTTAAGCGTTTTTGAATTTCTTCGGGAGCTTTTTCTTTCTCTTCTTCAGTTAGAAGGAATGGTCTAATAACCGCATGTGGACATACTAAGGAACATAGATTACAGTTGATACAGTTATCCTTATTATATAGAGGGACGGTCTCACTGATATCTCTTTTCTCTAATTTAGATAAACCAGCTTCCATGGTACCATCTGGGCGATTAAGGAAAGCACTAACTGGTAGGTCATTTCCTTTTCTTTTATCTATTATCTTAAAGAAAGTATCTGCAATATCATCTACTTTGGCATAGCTTTCTCCACTTATCTCATCTACAAAAAGACATGAATTAGCTGCTTCTTCGAGTGCTTTAATGTTTTTCTCTGCTAAGTTATTACCTTTATTTTTAAATCTTTCGACTAGTTTTTCTTTCATCTTGTTGCTAGCGTAGTTGTAGTCGATGACATGTCCATATTTGAACATTAAGTTTTCCATAATAGCACTTATCTTATTACCAAGTCCTAGATTACCACTAATTTTATTGGCATCTACTATATATAGTTTGATGTTATTACTTTTTAAGTAGTTAACCATTTCTTTACTGAAAAGGCTGTTTATTTCATCTTTAGTTTTGGTGGTGTTTAGAATGAAGGTACCATTTTTTTCGATGGAAGATAATACATCAAATTTTTTAAGATAAGCATCTTCGGTACATACAACTACTTTAGCTTTATCGACATAGTAAGTTGATCTTATCTCATTTTTACTAAATCTTAAATGACTTATAGTTACTCCTCCACTTTTTTTAGAGTCATATTGGAAGTAACCTTGGACATAGGCATCAGTGGCATCTCCTGTGATTTTCATGAAGTCTTTGCAAGCTGATACCATTCCATCACTACCATAACCGAAGACTTTAAAGGAAGTTTGATTAGGGATGATTAAGTTGAAGTTTTTATCGTAAGGAATGCTTAAGTTGGTGACATCGTCTTCAATTCCGATAGTGAAGTTGTGTCTTAAACTGCCCATATTATCATAGATAGCTTTTATCATACTTGGGGTAGTGTTTTTACTTGATAAACCATATCTACCACCAACGACACTTATCTTTTTATTGACGTCTTTGATGATACTAGCAACATCTAAGTATAGTGGTTCGCCACTACTTCCTGGTTCTTTAGTACGGTCAAGAACGGCGATGTTTTCTACTGTTTTAGGAATACTTTTTAGGAAATATTTGCTAGAGAATGGACGATATAGGTGGACTTCGACGAAGCCAACCTTTTCTCCTTTTGCGACTAGATAGTCAACGGTTTCTTTGATTGTTTCAGAGACACTTCCCATTGCTATGATTACTTTGGTGGCATTAGCTGCTCCATAGTAGTTGAATGGGGCATAATTTTTACCAGTTAGTTTGTTGATTTCTTGCATATAGTCATTAACGATATCGGGCAAAGCGTCGTAATATTTATTTCTAACTTCGGTTGCTTGGAAGTAGATATCGTCATTTTCACTAGTACCTCTTGTTACGGGGTGTGAAGGATGAAGTGACCTTTCCCGAAATTCTGCTAGTGCTTTTTTATCTACTAGTCTTTTTACTTTATCAGTATCAATTACTTCGACTTTCTGTAATTCGTGACTGGTACGAAAGCCATCAAAGAAGTTTAAGAATGGTACTCTTCCTTTGATTGCTGCTAAATGACTAACAGCGGTAAGGTCCATTACTTGTTGGGGAGAGCTTTCTGCTAAGAAAGCAAAGCCGGTACTTCTAGCAGCGTAGATATCTTGATGGTCACCAAAAATAGATAAAGCGTGAGTAGCTAGACTTCTTGCTGCAACATGAATAACACAAGGAAGTAGTTCCCCTGCTATTTTATACATATTAGGTATCATTAGCAAAAGGCCTTGACTAGCTGTAAAGGTAGTGGTTAAACAACCAGCTTGTAAAGAACCATGAACCATTCCGGCAGCTCCAGCTTCGCTTTCCATCTCGACTACTTTAACTGGTTGGTTGAAATAGTTTTTCTTTCCTTCGTTTGACCATTTATCAACGACTTCAGCCATTGGGGAAGCAGGTGTTATTGGATAAATTCCTGCTACTTCTGTAAAGTTGTAAGCTACATAACTACAAGCTTCATTACCATCCATTATTTTTTTCATAGTATCAACTCTTTTCTTTATTTATATTATATAATTTTTAGAAGGGTTTTACTAGTGATTTTTGTCGAGTGATATTTTGTATCATTCAAATGATTAAGAATTAACTTTACAAAAAAAGTACTTCAAATGTTTCATTTATTAATATAACTAGAAAAATCTTAAATGTATAATCAATTGGTTATTAAAACATTGTTATTTACAATATACTAAGAGACTAGATATATATTAATAAATTTTAAAATTTTATCATTCAAAAAACTCCATATTACTATGGAGTCAGATTATTATAAAATACAACTTTTTTTAGAAAGGTCGTTATTTTTACTATGCTGATTTTACATATTTTATTCTAGGACATATGGCGAGTCACTGCTTCCTGTTCCTGATGCTATCTTAATTGTTGACTTTAGATATACAACTGGATAAACATTGCAAGTAGCAAGTGAATTTGTACTAACGACACTACCACTAAATCCATCAATATGGAACACAAAATAAGTACTACGTGAGTTATGCATAATAGACCACATTGTATCTGATTTATACAACCAGTCATTATTGACACAATCAGTCTCTGAACTAGCAGCAAAAGCTTGCTTCCAGTTATACATTTCTTTTGTCATACAACCAGCTCTATTTGTACTGCTCCCTCCACTTGTCGCATAACCATAGTCACTTGGATATATTAGTCCTACTTTTCCAATCCAGTTGGTACTATTATTGGTATATACTGTTGTTCCCCTTTCATATTTATAAAAGTGTGATACTAATCCATTTGATGAAGTTGTATAAGTTGATGTTCCTCCTAGATACCACTTAGCATCTCCTATCATCTCTTTAGCTGCATCTGTTAAACCAATGGACGTAAAATCAACACTTGTAGCACTTGTACTACTATTATAGTAGCTTCCTGTTGTCCTATTATAATATGCTCCGCTATTTAATAATGTATTTAATTGTGCTGTTTTCCATTCATTTGCATAACTACCTGATGATGTATAATCCCAAGCATAACCTCCTATTGTTTCATTTCTCATAATTTTCATTCTTTTTTCTATTTTTCCTGTGCCATCATCGACATAAAATACTCCGATGATTCGCCATAATTCATCATTGAATTTAACATAATTATTTGGATTTGCTCCAATATATCGATAGTCTGTTGTTGCCCCTAATTGTTCTGTTGCTTCATGAGTAAATGTCCACATTTGATTCTTTTGATCATCCGTTGCTGTATTATAATCCAAATCTTCTGAGTTTGCTTTTGCTATTAAAGTTTCTATTGTTATTGAATCATTCAATAATGAAAACGCTGTTGTTCCACTTGGTAATGTCAAATTAGAATTGCTTAGTCCCATTGATGAACCGATTTTAATGGCTTTTCCTTTTGAACCATTTATCTTTATTTTATAAGTTAATGTCTTTCCTTTTTCTACTGATACTCCTTCAACTGTTGGGATGGTTGGACTATCAGAGGTGTAACCTATTTCAATTGAACTATCTGATAAGGTGTAATAATAAATTGAATTTTTAACTGTTCTATCGCTAGAATTTGTTACAGTAATTGTTACTGTTTCACTATCTGTAGCTGGTGTGTAACTGATGGTCCCTGCTCCTTCTATTGCAACTGAGTTAGCTCCTATCGTAATAGAACCACTTAAGTTACCTGTTACTACACTATATTGTTGAACTCCCTGAACGGTAAACCAGGCATACGAAAAATACCCAGTCATCATTAATGCACATACTCCTAGAAGTATGAACAAATAGCTAGTTGATATCTTAGTATCAGCTAACTTATTAATAACTTCTTTCATAAAAATTGTTCTTCCTTCCACTATTCTTTCTATAATCATAATATCACAAGAAAAGAGAAAATTAAATACAATTTTCTCCTATTTTACAACGATATTTACTAATTTTTTAGGAATAGTTATAACCTTAACAATTTCTTTATTTTCTGTATATTGTTTAACATTATCAATAGCGAAAGCTTTACTTTCCATCTCTTCTTTAGAAATAGAACTAGCAACTTCCATCTTTCCTCTTACTTTACCATTTACTTGTACTACTACTGTTACGACATCATCTTTTAGTTTAGACTCGTCATAGACTGGCCATGGTTCGAAAGCGATTGTTTCTTTATGACCCATTTTCTCCCAAATTTCTTCTGTCATGTGTGGAACGACTGGGTTTAATAATTTGATAAATCCTTCGGCATATTCTACTGGTAAAGTATCTTCTTTATAAACAGCATTTATAAATATCATCATCTGACTGATGGCGGTATTGAAGTTTAGACTTTCAAAGTCTTCTGTTACTTTTTTAACTGTTTGGTGATAAATTTTCTCTAAGTTCTTATTTTCTTTATTTGTTATTTTATCACTTTCATATAGACGATACACTCTATCTAAGAACTTTTGAGCTCCTTCTACACCGTTATTATTCCAAGGTTTAGAAGCTTCTAATGGTCCCATAAACATTTCATATAGACGTAAGGTATCTGCTCCATAGTTTTTAACAATATCTAGTGGATCTATAGCATATTCTGGATATCTTTTACCCATTTTAATACCATTAGTACCTAAAATCATTCCTTGATGAACTAGTTTCTTAAATGGTTCTTTAACTGGTGATATACCCTTATCATATAGATAATTATTCCAAATACGTGAATATATTAAGTGTCCGACAGCATGTTCTGGACCTCCTATATATAAATCTACTGGCATCCAGTGTTTTAATAGTTCTTTATTAGCTAACTCGTTATCGTTATTCGGGTCAATATACCTTAAATAATACCAACTAGAACCAGCAGAACCGGGCATTGTAGAAGTTTCTCTTACGCCAGTCATTCCATTATGACTATATTTTTTCCATTCAGTAGCGTTTTCAAGTGGAGCTTTTCCACCTTTTCCTTTATAGTCTTCTAGCTCTGGTAGGATTAATGGTAATTCATCATCATCTAAAACGTGAATTTCATCATTTTCTAGATAAACGATAGGTACTGGTTCTCCCCAATATCTTTGTCTTGCAAAAATCCATTCACGAAGACGATAGTTTATCTTTTTGGTACCACAGTTGTTTTCTTCTAGATAACTTATTACTTTATTGATTGCTTCTTCTTTATTCAAGCCGTCTAAGAAAGAGGAATTGATATGTATACCATCATTTGTCATAGCAGCTGGTTTTAAGACATAATCAAAAGTTTTCTTATGAAGTTCATCAGTAATTTCTTTTTCTACTACTTCTTTGCTTACCCATTCAACATCAAATACTTCGTCATCATCTAGGTTTTGGTTTTCACGTGTGTCGCTGTTTAGTTCAAACAGTAATGGTGTTGCTTCGATTTCAAAGTATGTATCTTTATTATAAGCATAATAATGGTGATTAATTTTGAAGCCTTCTTCTTTAAAGGTTAGGTCTGTATAGCCAGTTTCTTCTTTGATTTCTCTAATAGCACAGTCGATAGCTGTCTCGCCGTCTTTAATAGTGCCGCCGATAAATAATCTGCCGCCGTTAGAATGCCAATTGATAGTTAAATATTTATCCGTTTTCTTATCATAGACAACAGCTACAATAGAGTTTTTCTTCTTTTCATTATCATGTTTTGTACCAGTCACTTCTTCTAGAACTTGAATGATTGGAATATTAAATTTCTTAGCAAATTCGTAGTCTCTTTCATCGTGAGCAGGGACAGCCATAATAGCTCCTGTTCCGTAACTTGCTAGAACATAGTCAGAAATATAAATTGGTATTTCTTTGTTATTTACTGGGTTGATAGCATATCTACCGATGAATACTCCGGTTTTTTCTTTATTAAGTTCTGTTCTTTCTAGGTCACTCTTAGTAGCACAAATTCTCTTGTATTCTTTTACTTCTTCTTGTTGTTCTTTGGTAGTGATTAAATCTACTAGTTCGTGTTCTGGTGACATTACACAGTAGGTTGCTCCAAATAATGTATCGGCTCTAGTTGTAAAGACGGTGAAGTCTTTATCGGTATCTTTGATTTTGAATTTGACGTGTGCTCCGACTGATTTACCAATCCAGTTTCGTTGCATTTCTTTAGTTGATTCTGGCCAGTCGATTTCCTCTAGTCCTGCTAATAGTTTTTCAGCGAAGGCGCTTTGGTCTATTACCCATTGTTTCATATTACGTCTTACTACTGGGAAGCCACCACGTTCACTCTTTCCATCGATTACTTCGTCATTTGATAAAACTGTACCTAGTTCTTCACACCAGTTAACGGGCATATCTACTCTTTTGGCATAACCATCAAGGTATAATTGTTTGAAAATCCATTGAGTCCATTTATAAAAGTCTGGATCACTTGTTTTAATCATTTTTGACCAGTCATAGTCAAACCCTAGTGTATATAATTGTTTTGTGAAAGTATCAATATTTTTCTCGGTAAAGCCATTAGGATTGTTACCAGTCTTAACGGCATATTGCTCTGCTGGTAGACCAAAAGAGTCATAACCCATTGGATGAAGGACGTTATATCCTTGCATTCTTTTCATACGAGAGATTATGTCTGTTGCGGTGTAACCTTCAACGTGTCCGGCATGAAGACCTACGCCTGATGGATAAGGGAACATATCTAAAACATAGTACTTTGGTTTTGAAAAGTCCCATACGTCGGTTTTAAAAGTGTTGTTATCCTTCCAATATTTATTCCATTTTGCTTCTATTTTGCTAAAATTATACATATTATACCTCTTTTCTAGCTGAGTTCTAAAATAACAAACTTAGTATAGCATTTTCTATTTCATTTGTAAATTTCTTGAAAAGAAAAAAGTGACTTAGTCACTATTTAGTTTCGATAATCAATTTGATAGCCGTTTTTTCTTCACCATCAATCGAAATATCTGTAAATGCTGGTATGCAGACGATATTCTTACCTGATGGGGCTAAAAAACCTCTCGCTATAGCAACTGCCTTGATTGCCTGGTTAAGTGCCCCGGCACCTACTGCCTGAATTTCTACACTTCCGTTGGATCTAAAAACATTTGCTAATGCTCCTGCCACTGAATTTGGATTCGACTTTGACGAAACTTTAAGCGTTTCCATAATAATCACCCTTTCATTATCTATCTTATCTTATGAAGATAGTTTAACCGATAGAACAAATTTTAAAAGGATTATTCTATAGAAACGTATAGAGCTTTCTGCTTCATAGGAACTTTTGTTTCTCCACAGACTTAAATTCCGACATGTGCTGCCGTACATTCTTTACAACTTTTAGATATTATTTCTTGCTTTTTCAAAAGTTGTACATCTAGAGTATCGTAAAAACAAACGTTCGTCAATACTTTTTTAAAATTTTTTTTAAAATTATTTTTTGGAGAAAAAAAAGAAAGTTTTTAGAATAAACTTTCAATTTCTTCAGCTGATTTTGGAGCAACAGGTTCAACTACTGGTGTAGAAGGAACTTGAACTGTCTCATTATTTACAACTGGATTATTAACAACTTGTGTTCCAAAAATATTATTAGTTGGCGCTACTGTAGGTTGAGGTTGTTCAACTACAGGTGTAGGAACAACTGACTCACTAGCTACACTAGGTGCTGCTACTGTTGGAATATCTATAGTAGGTGCAACTGGTTTTTGATCTAATTTTTCTTGATTTAATTCAACAATTGGAACTGATTGTGTATTTTCTAATGGATTAGCTCCACCATAGATTGGTCTATGTGCTGCTTCATGTGGAATTGGTGGTACTATTTGACTTACTCCACCATAAATTGGTCTTTCTTTATTTTCAACTACAGGGGCTTTATAAGAACTACTTGGTACTTCTACAGCTTGAGTATCAAACATAGAAGGTGTATTAACTACTGGTTCTGTTGGTATTGCTTGTACTGGTGTAGTGAAAACTTCAGGTGAAGCAGTTGGTACTTCATTAACAGTAGGTACTGCCACTGTTGGTTTTACTATTTCAACTGGTTCACTTTCAGACACTTTCATTGAAATTGGTTCATTAATAGGAGTAGTTTGTGGTTCAACAACTGGAGTTGGTACTACTTCTTCTGGTATTTTTGCACTAAATACAGCTGGTTCTGCTGGTACTTGATTGATAATTGGAACACCTGTTTCTACTGCAGGTTGACTAACAATACTAACTGGTTCAACACTTTGTGGTGTCTCAGTAACTATTGGTTGAGGTGCAGTGAATGACTCAACTGCTTGTGTTACTGGTTGAACTTGCTCTGTAGTAGCAACAGTTGGTTGTTGTACTTCTTGTGTTTGAGTAGCTGCTACTGCTTGAGTTGCACTTTCATTTTGGGCTGCTACTACTTCTTTTTTCGGCTTTGATTTTTTATTTCCTGTAACAATAAAAATAACCAACGCAATAATTAAAAATAAAACTCCACCAGTAATAAGCATTCCTGGTATTGTCATAAACCAATCTAAACTAAATGTCGCTAATATCATAACATCCATCTCCCTTATTCTATATATTAAATGATAGCAAATTTTTTTTGAGATTGCAACCGATTTTGTTTTTTATTTTTTATCTTCTGTTAAAAGTCTTGATATATCTAGGTTTTGAAAATAACCTTCTGTTGGTAAGTTTTCAAATATCAACTTTTCTTTTGTCACCGGGTGATAAAAAGCTAAGTGATAGGCGTATAGAGCAAGGGGATATTTACCCTTCTTACCGTAACGACTATCGCCTAGTAAAGAGTGTCCTCTTGATGAAAATTGTACTCTTATTTGGTGATGTCTTCCTGTTAATAAGTTTATTTTAACTAGTGATATATTATTAATAACTTGCAAAGTTTCAAAAGAAAGAACTGCTTCTTTGCCATTTTTATCAACCTTGCTTTGATATTCTTCTCTTAATATTTTATCTTTATAAGTAGTACTTTCTACCTTACCGTTTACTACTGCTAGATAATACTTCTCTGTTTTATGTAGTCTTATCTGTTCAGAAAGGCGACTTGCTGCTTTGCTAGTTTTAGCAAAAACCATTACGCCACCGACTTCTTTATCAAGACGATGAACAAGTCCTAAGTAAACATTACCTGGCTTATTGTATTTTACTTTGAGATATTGTTTTAAGATAGTGAGCATATCAGGAGTCTTACTACCATCACTTTGACTTAAAATATATGGCTCCTTAACCGCTACTAGTAGGTGATTATCTTCATATAATATTTTCACTGCTCTTCGCTCCATCTACCGTAGATACCACAAGGTAAGACTAAATCATTTTTAGTTATAGGTAGACCTATCTCACCACAATCGATGATTCCTTTATAATCTTTAAAGGTGATTTTAAAGATATTTTCTAAAACTTTAGGTGAAAGGCCAGCTGTATAAGAATTGATTAGGAAGAATAATGGTTTATCACTTAACAATTCTTTACACAAAGTTACTAGTGGAAATAAGTCTTTTTCAATGTTCCATACCTCTTTATTAGCTCCTCTACCATAACTTGGTGGATCCATAATAATAGCATCATATTTATGACCACGTCTTATTTCTCTTTTAACAAATTTTACAACATCATCGACATAATAATGAATATCACTATTCTCTAAGCCATTTTTCTTAACATTTTCTTTACACCAATCAACCATTCCACGAGAAGAGTCGACATGGTTAACACTTGCTCCGGCTTTTAAGCAAGCAACGGTTGCTCCTCCCGTATAAGCAAATAGATTAAGGACTTTTATTTCTCGATTGGCATTTCTTATTTTTTCCATCATATAGCTCCAGTTAGAAGCTTGTTCTGGAAATAGTCCGGTGTGTTTAAAACCCATCTGTTTTATTTCAAATATTAAGTCACGGTAAGTTACAGAGAAGTGTTCCTTAGTTTGTCTTAGATTTTCCCAATAACCACCACCTGTTTTACTTCTATTATATATTGCATCTATTTTGCCTTTATATTTTTCTCTTAAGTTTCCATTATCCCAGATAATTTGTGGGTCTGGTCTTAAAAAGTAATAGTTTTTCCATCTTTCATACTTTTCACCATTACTAGCATCGATTATTTCATAGTCTTTAAAGTCATTTACTACTAACATAAGTATTTCTTCCTTTCATTTCTGTTAAAGTATATCATTTTAAAAAGAAAAATAAAAGAATTTTGTAGTAACTAAGCAGATTTTCTATAGTTGTTGTTTATAATAATTATGTAAGCAGTTGATGATTGCTTACAATATTTCACTGAGTATTTCATTCAAGACATATCTGTATTCCTTATTTACAGATAAGTTTCCTTTCATTATTTTTAAGACTCCTTTATCAATTAAATATTGATAGTTGTATATTTCATTTAATTGTGAGTTGTATTTATTTGCAAACTTTTCTAATGACAGACCTTCTTCTAGTCGTAAACCTAATATTAGTTCATAGTCCATTTTATCTTTTAAAGTTAATTCTTCACTTTCTATTTCTCTTTTTCCTTTTAAATAATTAGTAATACTTCTTGTATTAGTCTTTCTTATATTATTATAGTAGCTAGCAGCAGATAGTCCAAAGCCATAATACTCTTCATTATTCCAGTAAACTAAATTATGTCTTGACTCATAGCCTTCTTTTGCATAGTTAGAAATCTCATAGTGTTTGTAACCAGCATTGCTTAACTTTTCTTCGATGAATTTGTATAATTCTTGGTCTTTATCTTCATCTAATCTTTGATAATTGTTTAGTTGCAGTTTGGTGTGTTCTTCTAATATTAGTGAATAAATCGAAATATGCGGTATAGCAAGAGTTAGTAAATTATCAATATCTTTTGCTAAGATATCAACTGTTTCATTTTGAAAACCATACATTAAATCTAGATTTATGTTACTTATCCCATGTTCTCTTAAGAGTTTAACTTTTTCTTTTAAAGCTTCATAAGATGTTTTTCTATTAATCGTTTTTTGATAGTTTTCATTAAATGTTTCTACCCCAATACTTATTCTGTTTACTCTATTATTTTTTAATAATTTAATTTTTTCTTCTGTTAAGCTTTCAATATTTGCTTCTATTGTGAATTCGTAATTAGTAGTTAGTTTGATATCTTTTAAAAGAGAAAATAAAAAAGAAAGTTGCTCTACTGATAGACAAGTAGGTGTTCCACCACCTATGTATATCGTTGCTATTTCTCCCTCTTTATAACTTTCTTTTATTTCATTTGCTAATTCTTTTAAATAAGAATCAACTAAGTTTTTATTATAAAACATTTTACAAAAATCACAATATGAACAAATAGTATTACAGAAAGGTATATGTATATAGATTGCTTTTATTTGTTCCATTTCTACTCCTTAAGGTGTGGTATTAACTTGACAAGTATAATTATTGCTAGTTAAAAAGTTTTTTTCTTCCTCTAAAGTTTTAGCATATAATGCAATTATTGGATCATTTTCTGCTAATGATAATGCATCTTTATTGATTTCAAATTTACTTCCATTGGCACTTGATGTCTCACTGATTTCATCATCTTGACGTAAGTTAATTATTTCTTGTTCTATTGCATTAGTACTATTTAATTCTGTTAATTCTCCAGATCTAGTGTAACGAAGTATTACTCTATCTAAGACATTATCTTTATATGTACTAAAGGTTTGAATATCATAAGATACTTCTCCTAAGCTTTCATTTCTAGTACAATGTAAAACTGTTTGTTTTTCTGTTACTGGTTTATTATCTTGAATAGTTTTATCACTACCATCATCTTTTAGAACTATTCTAAAGACTGGAGGTAAGATGATAATAAAGACTAGAAGAATCATTGCAAAATAAACAAGGAATGTTTTTAAACCATTATTTTTACTCGCCATAATATGCACCTTCTTTATAATCAAGGGTATGTTCTTCACGATATTTTAAAGTTTTTAAAAGCTTAGAAATATAAAGAATTAGTATGCCAACTGGTACAATTGGGAAAACAATTAAGAAATAATATAAGAATTGATTTTGACTTACCATACCATATTTTCTTAATGTTGCTACAAAGGCGGCACAAAAGCCGATAGCAAGACCAGTTACAATGGCAGCAAATAAAATACCAATTATATTAGACCAATAATTAATAACATATATAGTATATTCTGGTCTATCTTTTAAGTTTTGTTTTTTAAAAAATATTGTAAAGATAGTAAATAAAATAATAGTAATTATTAATGGTAAAATTATTAAGAAGAAAATTTTTTCTAGATTTGCAAAAGAAATCATTATGTTCATAAATATACCCCTTCCCTATGATTTAAGTTTAGCATAATTTTTTCATTTCTACAATTACATTTGTTCCAATTTTAGTAACTCCTCTTTTACTTTAATTCCTGCCTGATAATTATAAAGTGTTTTATTTTTTCCTAGTACTCGATGGCAGGGAAGTAATATTAAATAAGGATTATCTTGTAAAACTTTGGCGACAGACTTTACAGCATTGACATTACCAAGTTCTTTGGCAACTTGATAATAACTCATTGTCTCACCATAAGGAATTTCTCTAACAATACTGAAAATTTGTCTTTCAATCGTAGAAAGTTTTAAAGGATAGGTGGAAAATGCCGTTCTTGTTTTAGAAAAGTATTCCATAAGTTCATTCTTTACTGCCTTTGTTAATTTATTTTCATTTTCACTTGGTGCTAAAGTAACAAAATGAATTCCTAGAAGTTCTTTCTCATTTGCTGTTATAAAAATAGTGCCAAGTTCTGTTTTTAAAGATGAATTATAAACTATACTGCGCATAACGTACCTCTTTCTAACTAAAATAAAAATAGAAAAAATTACTCTTTTCCATTTTTATCTATTTCAATTGCTAAATTTGCTAACTTGTAGGCGGAATCTTTATCTTTAGCTGTTACTAAGAAGCGATTTACGTGACAGAAGTTACTTCCTTCTACTCCTGTTTCTTTAACAAGCTCTATTCCAGTTTTTCCAGCCCAAGTCTTTGGGAAAAGTAGTCTATCTTCCTTATGGGTCAAATCTTGTGGAACGGTATTAACGGCATACCCTCCTCTATTTGACGGGAACATTACAAATAAAATGTCTTTAGCATTTTCTTGTTGTAACAGGACTTCTTCATAAGGCATATATTCATCAAGAATAAGAATAGGACCAGTTTGTTTATTAATTTCTTCGATGACTTTCGCTTTTGCTTTTTCTTTACCGATGATTCTTTCGATTTCTAAAGATAGTATCACTTGAGCTAAACTAACGGCTTTTAAGAATTGTTCATTTTCTTCTTGCCCACTTTTATAAGAAGGGTTAAATAATTTGATTAAGTCAGAAGTTGTTTTTACTTTATAAGGCGCATCAATTGAGGGGAAAACTCCATTATCGATAGCATCTAATCCAATGATAAAGTCTTGTTCTATAGCTTTCTTGACAGTATCAACATCTTCTACGCCAAGTCCTTCTAAAAATTGTTTACCATAGTAATCAAACAATAAACCGAAAGCAGCATATTTAATTCCATTTTCTCTTACGCGACCATCTTCTTGGTGATGATCAAATTTACCATAACCAATATCATAGATGATAACATCACGTTTTCTATCTTCATCAGTAATTTCTTTTACACGAGCTAGTTTTACATCAAATAAAAAAGATAAGAAAGCGGTAGCGAAAACTTCATCAGCGTGCATTGTTCCGCAATGTGTCAAAAAGGTTGCTTTATCTTTTTCTACTAGTTCTATTTTCTTAAAGTTTATCATTTAATCTGTTCCTTTACCTTTCTAACTCCACGTTCTATATCTTTTTTAAAGAAACGATAACTACTAGAGATTAATATATAAATTGGAAGTGCTACTACTATTCCTAACATTCCACCAAGAGTACCACCTACTGATACTACCATTATAGTTACTAATGGATTAACGTTATTTGTCTTACCATATACTTTTGGTGAGATAAGATAGCCATCTAATTGTGGGAAGATTAAGCAGATTATTAAAGTTGCAAAGAAAACTTTACTACTAATGGCAGAAGCGGTTATCAAGGCAAGTATATTAGTAATTAACCCTCCGAAGTATGGAATTACTGTTGTTAGCGAAGCAAGTATTCCAAATAATAACCAGTTAGGATGTCCTGCAATGAAGAATACTATTGAATATTCAAAAAATTGAATAACCATAAATAACCCTAGACCTTTTAGATAATTACTTATCTCTACATCAAGAGCTTTTACATAGTCATAACTTCTACTTTCAAAACTCTTTAAAAATTTCTTAACTGTATGTCTAATTTTATCCATATAAGATAAGAAATAGATAGTAACAACTAAAACGATGACTGACTGTCCTAAGATAGAGACAGTTTTTCCAACAACATCAATTGTTCCTTTTTGTAAGATGTTACCTAAGCTACCAATTAATTGATTAAGAGAGTCTTGGGCGGTTGATTCAAAACTTGATAAGTCTAAGTTGAATTTTCTTGAGACTTCGTCGATTACTGCTCCAAAGCTTGAAGTAAAAGAAATCAACTGTTGATAAACTAAGGGAAGAGTTACTGCTATTAAAGCGGCAACGATTAGTAAAGCCATAACTACTAAGAAGGTAATTGCAAGGCTTTTTCTTACTCCTTTTTCTTCTAATTTTTTCTCAAGGGGATGTAAGGCATAAGCGATAGCAAAAGCAATGATAAAAGGTAGACAGATATTTACTATCTTACTAATTATTTGAAACCAAGTTCCAATATTAGTAACACAGATATATAACAGTCCCATTAAAATTAAAAAGTTAAGTAATTTATAATTAATTTTATTCTTATACATAATTTCACCTTTCTAGTAAAATGGTTGTTGGTCCCATGTTCACTAGTCCTATTTCCATATCTTCACCGAAAACTCCAGTTGCTAAAGAGACTTTTTCTCTTAATTTCTTATTGAAATAATCATATAAAAGTTTAGCTTTGGCACCATTCATCGCTTTTATATAACTTGGTCTATTACCTTTTTTCGTATCGGCATATAAAGTAAATTGTGAGATTGATAATATCTTTTCTTCGACATCTAAGATGGAAAGATTCATAACACCGTCACTATCAGGAAAAATTCTTAAGTTACAGATTTTATTAACCATCCAGTCGATAGTATCTTTACTATCACCATCAGTGAAACCTACTAAGAGAACTAAACCTTTATCGATACTAGCAACTTTCTCTCCTCTAATACTACAAAAGCCATTTTTACATCTTTGCACTAATACTCTCATCTACTGCATTAACCTTTCTATATTGTTAATATATGGTTTCTTATTAAGTTCTAATAACACTTTTTCTAGATGTTCTAAATTTCTTACGAAACATTGCATTTCATAAACAGTGTTATTTCCTCTATCGATTATTTTAACGCCATTGATATTAGCATCTATTTTACTAGTAGTAGCAATTATATCTGCTAGATTGTTATCACTTGTATTACTATAAATTACAAGATCAACTGAATATTTACTAGCTGGATTACTACTCCAATTTACGGATACTAATCTATCATCCATTCGTAATAGATTAGGACAAGTTGCTCTATGAATACTAATACCATTTCCTTTAGTAATATATCCAACGATAGAGTCACCATAAACTGGGTCACAGCAAGAAGCAAGACTTACCTTGATATTATCAATACCAGCCACGATAATATCTGATGATGTTTCTTTTTCTATCTTTTTCGTTTTTACTTCTACTTGTTCGGTTGGTTCTTCTTCTTTATATATTATTCTAATTACTGTAGTAGGACTATATTTACCATTACCAATTTCAAGATATAATTCATCTAAATTACCAATTTTTAAAGTTTCAAGAACAGTGTTTATATTTTCTTCCTTCATAAACTCTTGAATACTATATTTTTTCTTTCTTAATTCTTTTTCAAGTGAATATTTTCCTCTTTCAATAAATAGTTCCTTTTCACTTTTTGTAAAGTAAGACCTAATCTTATTTCGAGCTTGGGTACTTTTAACGATATTCAACCATTCTTTGGAAGGGTGTCCATTTTTATTAGTGTTGATTTTTACGATATCGTTATTTTGTAATTGATAATCAAGTGGTACTATCTGACCATTGACAATAGCGCCGACAGTAGTTTCTCCTACTTTAGAGTGAACTTTGTAAGCAAAGTCAAGTGGTGTTGCGCCCTTCGGTAGTTCCATTACGTCTCCTTTAGGTGTAAAGACATAAATATTATTATTTAAAACTTCATCTTTAACACTATTAACAAAATCTTCACTCGTCATCTTATCTTGAGACAATTCAATAATTGTTTTAAAGAATTGTAGTTTCTGTTCGGTGGTATTTTGCATTAGTTTTGAAGCATCTTTATGTTCTTTATAAGCCCAGTGAGAAGCGATACCGTTTTCAGCCACTTCATCCATTTGATAAGTTCTAATCTGAATTTCAAATAAGTAACCATCTATTCCAAAGACGGTAGTATGTAATGATTGATACATATTAGGTTTTGGCATAGCGATATAGTCTTTAAATCTTTTAGGTAAAGGACGGAATTTAGAATGAATGATTCCAAGTGATAAGTAACAATCTTGTTCCGTATCAACTAAGATACGTAGAGCTAATAAGTCATAAATATCACTGAATTTCTTTCCTTTATCTAGTTTGTTATAAATACTATAAATACTCTTAGCACGACCTTTTATCTGGTGTGGAATATGATGTTCATTAAGAAGATTCGTTACTTCACTCATCATAAGACCAACAGTTCTATCACGTTCTACTTTGGTTTTATTTAACTTTTCGGCAATATCATAAAAAACAACCGGTTTCAAGTAACGAAGCGATAAGTCTTCCAGTTCTGACTTTATCTTATGAATACCTAAGTGATGTGCTAAAGGAGCAAATATTTCTAAAGTTTCTTTAGCTTTCTTTTTTTGTTTTTCTTCGGGTATAGCCCAAAGGGTTCGCATATTATGAAGTCTATCTGCTAATTTGATGATGATTACACGAACATCTTCACTCATTCCAACGATTATTTTCTTATAATAATTAGTTAGATATTCATTATCAGTTGAAAAATGAATTCGTCCTAGTTTGGTAACACCATCAACTAGTTTTCTAACGACTGGTCCGAACATTTCCTCTACTTCATCTAAAGTGGCATCCGTATCTTCTACTACATCATGTAAAAGCGCAGCGATTATGCTATCACTATCGGCATAAACACTTGTTAAAATAATAGCAACATTTAAAGGGTGGATAATATATGGCTCTCCACTCTTACGGAACTGACCGTCGTGTTTTTCTAAAGCATACTGATAAGCTTTAACTATCTTATCTTTATCTTCCTTCATATAATCAAGTTTTTCTAATAAGTCATCTAACTTAACCATATCTTTTTTGTGTGTCATATAATTACCTCCCTTTAATTTACTATTTATTTTTTATTAATCATTTATTCCTGTAATTGTTTTTTCGGTTGTTTCACTGTAAACTTTTTTCTTTTTAGAATAACCCATCTTAGCAAACTTTGTCCATAGTAATGGTGCAATAAATAGTGATGAGTAAGTTCCAGCGATAAGTCCTACAGTCATAGCAAGGTTGAATGATAATACTTCTCTACTACCAAGAGCAATAAGAGCAACTACTGGAACAATTGTTGTAAGTGATGTATAAACTGATCTTAATGATGTCTGTCGCATACTAAGGTTAGCAACGTCTTCAATTTCTTTATTAGTTAACTTACTAATATTTTTACCATTAAGATTTTCTCTTATACGGTCAAAGACAACTATTGTATTATTAATTGAATAACCAATAATAGCAAGAACAGCAGCGATAAACATGGAATCAACTTCTACTCTTGAAATAGCCATAAAGGCAATCATTAGTAATACATCATGTAATAGACATAAAACTGAACAGATACCAAAGCTAATATGGAATCTTAAACTGATATAGATGATGATTCCTACTAAAGAAACAGCAATAGCGAAGATAGCATTTTTGATAAGTTCTTGTTTAACCACATTACTTACTACACCGATATCAACATTAGCTTCATATTTATCTTCAAAGTGTTTTTTTACTTCTTGGACTTTATCTTTCTTTAAAACATCTTTTATTCTTATATCTGCTTCTTCATCACGAATTTCTATTTCTACTTTATTTAAAGATAATTCCTTAATATCTTTAGTTAATTCTTTCTTAGATAGTTTCTTTTCTGTTACTAAACTAATATCACTTCCTGCTTGATAATCAATTCCAAGAGCAAGTCCTTTAGTAGCAGTAAATACTACCCCAACTAAGAAGACAATACTTGAGAAAATAGCAAAGTATTTAGAATAATTTAATAATGGTGCTTTTTTCTCTTTTGTTTCTTTTTTATCTTTAGCATTTAAGAATAGACCTAGTTTGTCATCAAAGTAACCAGTACTTATAAAGGTCTTCATTAAAGTTCTTGTAATAGCAACCATAGTTACCATTGTAACTGCTATATTGATAATTAACATTGTCGCAAAACCTTTAACACTACTTTCCCCGAAGACGAACATGATAATTGCTACTAATAAAGTAGTAAGATTTGAGTCCACAATTGTTTTAAAGCTTGATTTGCTTCCCATTTTGAAAGCAGTTGGTAAGCTACGACCTTTTTTAAGTTCTTCTTTTACTCTTTCGTATAATAGAACATTAGCATCTATCGCCATACCAATACCTAATATCAATGCAGCTATTCCAGGAAGGGTTAAGACTCCTCCTACTAACCAGAATGTTGCAAAGACGAAGAAGGTATATAGGATAATAGAAACAGCTGATAAGATTCCACAGAAATGATATAGTGCTAATAGTAGTAAAATAATTAAAGCTACTCCAATAATTCCTGCGATTAAAGTCTTTTCAAGTGTTGCATCTCCAAAAGAAGCTCCTACTGTTTTACTTGATAATTCAGTTAATTTAGTAGGTAAACTTCCAGAGTTTATTAAATCTACTAAGTTTTGTACTTCTTCTTCCGTAAAGTCACCTTGAATAATTACATCACTAGCGAAAGCTTGAGATACTCTAGCAGCTGATAAACAGTTACTATCACTTGTTCCACAAGATGATGATTCACTAGCATAACTATCTTTTGACTCATCAAAGTCTAACCAGATAACGATAGTATTATTACTCATGTCTTTTACTTTGTTTGTTACTTTATAGAAAGTATCTTTATCTCTAATGCTAAGGGCTACAGCTGGTTTTCCACTTTGGTCTTGGCTAACCTTGGCTCCACCGGCTTTTAAAACATCACTTGTCATTAGTAAGTTGTTATTTGAATCTCTAAATGTCAAATTAGCAACAGTTGATAATTTTGACCTAGCTTCTTCTTGATTAGTAACTCCAGCAAGTTTTACTCTAATCTTGTCATTGCCTTCTAAAACGATTTCTGGTTCACTTACCCCTAGGGAATCGATTCGTTTTACCATACTTTTGTAGGTTGCATTTAGTTTTTCTTTAGTCATTTTACTTCCATCAATCGGACTAACTTGATAAAGTATTTCAAAGCCACCTTGTAAATCAAGACCAAATTTTAAATCTTGAAATAGAGGATTAAAGAAGGCGGAAATTAATGCTGTAATAATAAAGATCCATAATAGTTTGCCAATCATTTGTTTTTTCTTTTTCTTCATTTTCTAATACCTCATATTATTTCTAAATTAATATTATTTTCCTTTGGTTGATGTGCTTTTATTAGATATTGATTTATTTCTTCTTTATCAACTTGCATAATATCATTTACAATATCAAAAAGACATAAGTTACTTCCATTTTTCCATTTGGTTTTAATTAGAAAGTTCCAGATATCAACTTCTCTGATATTCTTTGTTCCAAGTTTTATTAACTCATTTTTCTTAGTCCGTAATGCTGGTTTTACTCTTCTATACAGTTCTTCTTTAGAAGAAAACTCAATATCCATATTTATACCACCTACCAAACTAACAATATTATAGCGCATTTTAAGCTAGTTGAAAACTAATAAGCGGAACAAAACTGAAAACTTGTTTTCAGTAGCCTTACCTCACGGTAAGGCATTTCTGCTTCACAGAACTAAATTAGTTCTCCACAGACCAGTATCGGATGGTCGCCACCCTATTATTTTTCACTGAATTTTATTTTAAGTTAAGCTCTGCATATATATTTTTAAACCTTCAAACATTATATTCACGCTTGCGTTGAAATCTCTATCATGCTTTGTATGACACATTGGACATTCGTACTTTCTTATACTTAAATTCTTTAACTCTTTATTTTGAAACTCACATACACTACATACTTGACTGCTTGGGTAATATCTATCTATTTGTATTAATTTTTTGTTATTCCATTCAGCTTTATATTTAAGTACTCTAATTATTTCTCCAAGTGGGTTTGAACTTAAGCTTTTTGCTATATTATGATCCTTGTACATACTTTTAACATCTAGATTTTCACACACAATTATGTCATTTTCTTTTATTAATTTATTTGTTATATCGTGAATTAAATGTTTTCTAGCATTTCTTATCTTTTGCCATAGCCTTTGTATTTTAAGTTTTAATTTATATCTATTTTTACTTTCTCTCTTGCATCTAGCTAAAGCTCTTTGAAGTCCTTTTAGTCTTTTACTTCTATCTTTTATTATATTTTTAATTTTTTCATTATGTGATGTTACTATCAAATCCTTTATACCCAAATCTATTCCAATTATACTTTGAGGAGTAAACATAGGTTTATATACATCTTCTTCTACTAAAATGCTAACGTAATATCTTTCGGCGTCTTTTCTTATAACTGCACTTCTAATTCTTCCATTTATACTTTCTTTATTTCTATATCCTTTTATTTTTACCCATTTTAATTTAGGAAGCTTAATCAATCTTTTTTCTAAATCAAGTTCTATCGAATTATATACTTTTTCTTTATAGGTACTTACCACATTATTGGTTTTATAACTGTCTTTAACCCCTTTTGCTTTAAATTTAGGAAAACCACCTTGCTTAAAGAAATGGTCATAAGCACATTCTAAATCATTTGAAGCATTTCTAAGAGAACAGCTATCAACCTCTTTTAAAAATGGATATTTCACAAGTAGACTTGGTATCATGATATTCTGGTCATATGCAGATTTACCTGTTTTAGTATTATTGTAAGTATCAATTCTATCCCTTAAAAAGATATTATAGACAAGTCTAACAGAACCGATAGTTTTATTTATTAAAATCTTTTGCTCTACATTTGGATAAAGTCTAAAAACATACCCTTTAAGTACTTTCATATGATCACCTCAATTCATCAGAATATAGCGTATCACATAAAACAAATGTTTGCAATAGTTATTTAAAACTTTTTATAACTTTCCTATTGTACAAAAAAACTAGACACTATATCTAGTTATTAGAGCAATTTTTTACGTCATACTAGTACGGGAAATCCTAGAATTTGTATTAATTTTAACAGAATCAACAAAATAAACACTAAATCATACTATAATTGCTACAAGTGAGGTTGATAGTATGAATTTATTTTGGAATATTGTATTATTATTGATACTTGTCTACTTAGTTAGTGATTCTGATAATAAGAGAAGAAAACATTAATTATAGTTAAAGCTGAAATTTAAGTAAGATTTAAGCAAGATATTGTAAATTCTCTTATAGAATGATATAATACAAGTAATAAAATGAGGTGATTTGATGAATAAATATACTCCGCCATTTGAAATATCAAATGAAATGTTACAAAAAGTTTCAGATATTATGGAGAAAATTGGTAAATTAGATTCTTATTCTAATTTAGATAAAACTCCATATTTGAGAAAACAAACTAAAATTAATTCCGTCCATTCTTCGGTTGCCATTGAAAATAATCCCCTTAGTCTTGAACAAGTAAAAGATGTTATAAATGGTAAACTAGTAATTGGTGAACAAAAAGATATTCAAGAAGTAAAAAATGCGTATAAAACATATGAAATGTTAAAAGATATTAATCCATATTCTATTGACGATTTAAAAAAAGTACATGGAGTTATGACATTTTTAGTTGAAGATGTATCAGGAGAATTCAGAACTACACCTGAGGGTGTGTTTGATGAAAATGGTAATTGTATATTTGTATGTCCTAAAGGAGATAGAGTTAATATTTTAATGAATGATTTATTTGAATGGCTAAATGAAAATAAAGATACAATTCATCCATTAATTTTATCAAGTATATTCCATTATGAATTTGTATTTATTCATCCATTTACTAATGGCAATGGAAGAATGGTTAGGTTATGGCAAAATTCAATTCTTTATCAATGGAAAAATATATTTGAATATTTACCTATTGAATCTAAAATTCATAAATATCAAGATGAATACTATAATTCAATCGCACAATGTCATAAAAATGCTAATTCAAATGTTTTTATTGAATTTATGTTAAAAATGATAGATGAAACTCTAGATGAAGCAATATCAACTTCTCACCTACCAATTACTAATGAAACAATTAACATAAATAAATTATTAGATGTAATGGAAACTTGCAAACCGATGAAAGCAAATGAAATTATGGAAAAATTAGAAATTAAATCAAAAGAAACATTAAGAGGTCGATATCTTGATCCTGCAATCAAACAAGGATTAGTTAATTTAACTATCCCTGATAAACCAACAAGTAAAAATCAAATGTATTATAAAAATTAATTTAAGCAAGTGTTAAGCAAGATTTAAGTAAGATAACTATAAACAAAATAGTTATCTTTTTTAATAAAACTGATAAGCATACTTTTATATACAAAAAACTAGGTGATAAACCTAGTTACTTACTATACACTTTTAATTCCTACTATGGCTTAGGTACTCCAACTCTTGTTAATTCCCACTATGGCTCGGGTACTCCAACTTTTATTAAATCCCACTATGGCTTGGGTACTCCACCTCTTTCACACTGAGTATAATAAATTTAAAGTTATTTGTAAATCGTTTTACCCAACAAAATAGTGCGAGAAATCCTAAAACTTATCTTCTAGGAAAACAAGATTCATAAACTTCTTTTAATCGTTCTTTTGAAACGTGTGTATAAACTTGCGTTGATGATAAGCTTTCATGACCTAGTAACTCTTGAACTGACAAGATGTCACAACCTTCATTCAAAAGATGAGTAGCAAAAGTATGTCTTAACATATGCGGAGAAATATTTTTATGAATTGATGTTTTCTTTATCATCTCATCTAAAAGATAAGCGACTCCTCTTGGAGTTATTTTATTACCATGACTATTAAGAATTAAATAATCACCGTGTTTATGTAAAGATGGATAGACTTTAGTTAAATAAATATCTAAGACATCAGCAGCATAATCACCATACAAAGCATATCGTTCTTTACTACCTTTTCCATAGATTCTTATTTTTCTTTCTTCTTTATTAATATCTGACAGTTTAATATTTACAAGTTCACTAACTCTTATCCCAGTAGCATAAAGTAGTTCTAAGATTAATTGATTTCTAACTTCTAAGGGTTTAGACATATCATTAACAGAGAACAACTCCTCTATCTCATTGTATTCAAAGTAATGGGGTAATATTTTATCTTTCTTTGGTCCTTTAATAAAAGAAAAAGCATTAACTTTTGTTTTCTTTTCTTTTTCTAAATATTCATAAAAACCTCTTAAAGCACTTAGATGTCTATCGATTGAAGAAGCTTTTAACTTTCTAGTATCTTTCAGATACATCAGATAAAGTCTGACATCACTATATTCTAAGTCTAAGTAAGAAATATCTTCTTCTTCAAGATAAGTAAAGAACTCTTCTAAATCTATTCGATAGCTATCAACTGTATAAGTAGAATAATGTTTCTGATATTCTAAATATTCAAGATAACGTTCTAGATTTTCCATTTCTTGCCTTCACCTAGGTAAGAAGCGTTATCACCATAAGAATTTTGATATTCTTCTTCACTCAAAAACTCTTCTTTTTCCCCTTGATTTAACAGTACTAAATTTTCTACTACTGCTTCTTTAGGTTCTTTATCAACAGAGATATTATTTTTAAAAGTTGTTACTTTTTTAGGACTGATAGTTAAGTTCGTAACTTTCTTTTTTATTCTTGGAATATAAGCATCTCTAAACACTGGATAATCACAAAACTCCTTTTCTAAACTAAATAGATTAGTATCTTCAGCACTCTCATCATAACTAGAATTACAAAATCTTTCCATCTTGGACATATAATCTTTTCTAGTATTGATTAAAGAACAAACTTTATTATAATCTTTCTCCATCAAAGCTTCTCTGATAGGAGAAAAAGTTTGATAAACGATTTTTTCTCCTAAAGGAACCATATTTATAGTTCTCTTCCCTGTTAAAGTATCAATAGTTCTTTTACTAGACATTCTTAATACTTTATATAACTCTTTATCACCATAAACAGTTTTTAAAAAATAACTAATACCAGTTTTAGTATCTGTAACTCTAATAGAATATAAGTTCTTATCTGGATACATATTGGACATTATTTTTTCAAAAGTAAAGTATGGAAATCTAGAAGTAAAAGTATCAATATCTTCTAAAGTATCTAATTTAGTACCCGGTATTTTAACAACTTCTTCATTCTGATATTTATTCTTGGAACGATTATCATATCTACAAGCGATAAGTTCATATTTCTTAGCCATTAATTATCACTCTCCACTATATTTTTTAATAAATTCTTCACGATATTCTAAGATTCTATCTTCTTTAATTGCTTCTCTTAACTCTTCAGTAAGTTTTATTAAGAATCTTATATTATGAATAGATAATAATCTTCCTCCTAACATTTCATCACAAGTAATCAAATGTCTTATATACGCTTTAGTATAGTGTTGACAAGCATAGCAGTCGCAATTTTCTTCAAGTGGAGTAAAGTCTTCTTTATACTTAGCATTTTTCAAAGTAATCTTACCATTTCTTGTGAAAGCTTGTCCATGTCTTGCTATTCTAGTTGGTAAAACACAATCAAAGATATCGATTCCTCTAATAACTCCTTCAATAATATCGATTGGGTCTCCTACTCCCATTAAATATCTAACTTTATCTTCTGGTAAGTATCTAACTCCATCTTCGATCATTTTATACATAACAGGTTTACTTTCCCCAACACTAGTTCCACCGATGCTATAACCATCAAAGTCAAGTTTAACGGTTTCTTTACAGCTTAATTCTCGAAGGTCAGTAAATTCGCCACCTTGCACAATTCCAAATAAGGACTGATTAGGATTGTTATGAACTTTCTTACCTCTTTCGGCCCAACGAATAGTTCTTAAAACTGACTTTTTCATATAGTCATAACTAACAGGATAAGGTGGACATTCATCAAAACTCATTGCAATGTCACTATCTAGTTTATTTTGAATTTCGATTGATTTTTCTGGGGTAAGGAATAGTTCACTACCATCTAAATGACTTTTGAACTTAACACCTTCTTCTAAGATATTCTTTTCTTTATTCTTAACTAAAGAGAAGACTTGGAATCCACCACAATCAGTAAGAATTGGTCCATCATAATTCATAAATTTATGTAACCCACCAGCTTTTGCTACAATATCTTCACCAGGTCTTAACCATAAATGATAAGTATTAGCAAGAATTGTTCCACTGTGACAAGCTTTTAATTCTTCTTTTGTAAGTCCTTTTACTGTTGCTCTAGTACCAACCGGCATAAACATTGGTGTGTCATAAGTACCATAATTAGTCTCTAACTTACCAAGTCGTGCTTTAGTATTATTTTCTTTCTTCTCTAAATGATATTTAATCTTTCCCATTACTTACTTCTCCTACCTTCTTTTGTAACTGTTTCTACCTTCTGTCCTAAGAAATGTAACTTTCTTTTAAAGAGTATTTCATATTTTAGTAACTCATTATTAATACTTTCTAACATTTCTTCATTCATAAGTTTGCGATATTTATTACGTAATATCTCTCTAAATTTATTTATTTCATTTAATGCTTCTTGATAAGCAACGCCTGAGTCATCATCACTTTCTAAGTAAAATTTTAAAAGACGCATTAACTTATCTAACTTCTTAGCAAGTTGTTTCTTTAGCATTTCTTTTTTTATTATATAATCAACGACATGAATGACAGAACTTTTCTTAGTATAGCTAATACTTATCGCTTTATCAAGCATTAAATCTCCGTCATAAGAATAACTTTTTTCTACACATCTATAAGTTTCCATTATTTATGTCCCCCTTTAATAAATCTGGTCTTCTAAGTTTGGTTCTTTCTAAAGCTTGGACTTTTCTGAATTCAGCAATCTTCTGATGATTTCCTGATAATAACACTTCTGGTACTTCTAAACCATTATAAACTCTTGGTTTAGTATACTGTGGATAATCAAGTAAACCTTGATAGAAGGAATCATTCTCATAACTTTCTTTATTAATAACGCCATCTAGTAATCTTGTTACAGAATCAATTAATACCATCGCAGGAACTTCTCCTCCTGTTAAGACATAATCACCGATTGATAACTCCATATCACAAATACTTCTTATCCGTTCATCAAATCCTTCATAATGACCACAAATAAGTATTAGATGTTCCTCTTTACTTAAGCTACCAGCAATTTCCTGATTATAAACTGTACCATCTGGTGTTAATAAAATAACCTTACTATTTTCACGTCTTAGGGAATTAACACAATCAAAGATTGGTTGACAAGCAAGAATCATTCCACAGCCACCACCATAAGGGGTATCATCTACTTTATGATGAATATCTTTAGAAAAATCGCGAAAATTATGAAGATTTATCGTAACTTTCTTATCATCTATCGCTCTTTTAATAATTGAAGAGGAGATAACACCAGTAAACATCTCTGGGAATAAAGTTAAAACATCAATTGTCATAAAGACCCCCTTCTAAAGTAATTCTATTTCTACTTGTTTTTTACTACTATCTATTTTTTTAAGGAAGTGTTCATTATAAGGAACTAATTCTTCCTTATTATTAACAACCACTCGTATGATTTTATAATTATTACCCGTTTCTTCAAGAGCTTTAACTACTCCTTTTTGCTTATCACTAGTAATTACTTCATATTCCTTATAGTTAAGTTCAAAATTTTCTTTAGCACTTAATTCAATATATTTACTATCTATATAAACTTTCTGTTTCATCAAAAACAACACATCATTGATATTGTTAAAATCATCTAGTAAAACCATATCATAGTTCTTATGACGACGATAACTTCTTAATTTATATTCTTTATCATTTATTAAAATACTATTACCAACTTTAAATACTTTCTCTTTTAATGACTGTTCTAACTTAGAAATAATTCTTATTTCTCCTTTTATTCCGTGCGTAGAAACAATCGTTCCAACATAGATTTTATCCATTAGTTTTCCTCATTTCATATAGAAGAATAGAAGTTGCAATAGCAACATTTAAGCTTTCTACATCATCACTCATCGGAATATAAAGATTTTTATCACTTAGTTCTAAGTACTCTGGATGAACCCCATTTCCTTCATTACCCATCAATAAAGCAAAACGTCTCTTATCATCAACTGTTAAAGTAGAAACGTCTGTTCCATACTCTACTCTAGTTGCATAAATCGGTATTTTTAATTCTTTTAACATTGGTAATAATTCTTTAAAGTCATAGATAAGAATTGGTACATGAAATAAAGTTCCTTGTGTAGACCTTACTACTTTCGGATTATATAAATCAACACAATTTTTAGATAATATGATAGTGTCAATACCGAAAGCAACAGCACTTCTGATAATTGTTCCCATATTACCAGGGTCTTGAATTTCATCAAGTAGTAATATTCTACTACCAATCGTCGTATCAGCTAATTTTTTACAAATTCCCATTATCTTCTGTGGTGTTTCTACTTCACTAATTTTCTTCATCACTTCATAACTAACTACTGTATAAGGAATATTGAAAGGAACAACTTCTCCTTCACAAAGAATTATTTCTTTTAACATTTTATGTTGATACGCTTCAATGACTAAATGACGTCCTTCTACTAAAAATTCATTATATAAATCACGATACTTCTTTTTTTGTAACTTCTTTAAATATTTAACTTTATCATTATCAAAACTAGTAATTACCATAATAACTCCTATCTATCATTAGTTAATGCTCTATATTTTTTATAGTCTTTAAAGTTTTCTTCTACCACCGCCCAAAATCTTTTCGAGTGATTCGCTTCTACCAAGTGGGACAGTTCATGATATATCACATAATCTAAACAATTTATATCTTTAGTAATAAGTTCTAAGTTAAGGGTGATAACATAAGTCTTCGTATTACAAACACCCCACCTAGTTTTCATCTTACGAATACGAAGACTAGGATGAGGAATACTCCTTGTAAAATTTTCATAACAGTTTTCTAAATGTTCACTAAATATTTTTAAAGCTTGTTTTTTAAGCCATTTATCTAGGTCAATATTTTTACTTAAAAATATTTTATTTTCACCCAAAGAAACTTCATCAACATTAGTATATACTATATCATATTTCTTTCCAAGAAAGTAAAAGTCTTGTTTTTTCTCATCAAGCATAATCGCTCTATCTAGCATTCGTTCAATACTTTTTCTATTATTATTAACTATTCTTTTTATTTCTCTATCACTTGTAAAAGTATTACAAGTAATATATATCTTCAAGTCATCTTTTACTTTAATATATAAATTCTTAGTGGTTCTTTTTTTAAGTACTACTATCTCGTAACTTTTATCTTTATACTCAAACTCCATCTAATCACCACCATATGTCTTTATTATACAAGATAATCACTCAAAAATAAAGATAACTCCAAAAGAAAAAAGCAATCAACAACTGATTACTTTGATCATCTATTTTATTAGCTCACTGAAACAACATATGGATTTAGAGCAGTCCCATCTCCCTTAGTTATTTTGGTATCAGCTTTTAGGTTGATAACTGGACGGGTACCGATGGAATCAGCGACGCCATTCCAACTAACCAGACCGCCCGAAGGAAGGACGCTCCAAACGCGCGCATTAGAGTAGTAAGAATAGAAGTAAGACGGAGACAGCGTCCAGAAGTATTGTCCATTATATAGATAATAATTACTATTTGCTGTATTATATACTCCTCCTGCCATCGCCACTTCATCTGCCGTAATAAGCGAAACTGGATAATCTAACTTAGCACTTGCATTTGATACTTTAAACTTATCATTATCTTGTGCACATTTTAAGATTGGTGCTTTCTTTTCATATAAACGTCCATATGCTCCATAAGTTGTTGTTGGTGTTGTTAAATAACCATTACCCCAATTTATCTTTCGATCATTACAGAATGTCTCATCTGCTAAATATGATGCATAATTTGTTAAATTATTTTTATACCATGTATCTAGAGTGTTTTTCATAGTTGAATTTGTATTATTTTTAACAGCATCGGCATAACTATCACTACTATATGATATTGGTTGAACAGTCATTCTGGTATCACTTTGATATCCTGTTATTTTATATACTACATTACAACTTGTATTTAAACAACTATATAGTTTTCCTGATACAATTTCACTTGAATTATCTTTCCATGTTAATTGTTTAATAGTTCCTGTTAAAGTAAATTTCTTTGTTGATTCATCAAATGTGTATCCTGTCCCAAAATTGTATTTTTGGGTATTAGTAAACCAATTGTATCCTGTTGTTTCATTGTTTTCATATAATGAGAATTTCTCATTATATTTATATCCAACATATGCTGGATCCCAGTATTTACTATTATATTGTGAATTTCCGATTGTTACTGCATTTCCTGTATCTGATGTTGATTTTCCTGAATAGATTAAACGGACACTTCTGTCTCCATTACGACGGATTATTCTCCATGTAAATCCTACGAATGACACATAATTATTTCTTACTGCTCCTCGATAATAATAGCTGGTTCCCTCATCATCTTCTGCTGCGTACAAACCATCTTCTTCACTACTATTTGGTGCAATCTTAGAAAAGTTTGGTGTTCCTTTTGCTACAATTGCTGTTCCTGCTGCTTCTGCACTTGCTTCGTGATTATTCATAACAAGCATACAATCTGATAATTTATTTATTCCATTATCTTTACAATATGTATCTTCTGCTTGAGCTACTGTATCGCTTGTTTGTCCATAGACATTTACTTTTACTTTATATACTAGTCCTCCATTGTCACTTTGCGGATTATAGCTTTCATCTACCCATAATCTTAAACGGTATTTGATTTCTGTTTCTCCTTGTGTTGCTAAGTTTCCTGTATATAAACTCATCATATCTGCTGGTCGTCCTGTATATCCATTACCTGTTGGCTCTTCATAATATGTACGAGGTGCCATTACTTCTGTTTCTTTTCCGTTAGCATCTACTGTTGTCAAATAGTATCTGATATTATTTCCGCTAAACGTATTTCCGCTCTCTTCCTTTGCTGCTATTTCATAGTTGATATCTGTATTTCCGGCGATTGATGACTTTACTGTAAAGTCGAAATATTCTCCTGCTGTTAATCTCGTCTTTCCAGTTGCTATCGTTGTAGGCAACGCATTCGTCATTGCAATCGTGTTTGTACTTTCTACATATTCCATAGTTATCATACCAGTTGTAATTGTATTTAACTTTTCTCCTGTTCCCGCGTAGTTAAATGCTGCATAACTGATTCCTACTATGGTAATTAACAGAATGGTTATTAGCATAATTTCTAAATATTGTTTTTTCTTTTTAGACATAAGGCTTTCTCCTTTCTACGATTGCACTACATATGGATTCAAAGCTGTTCCATCGCCCTTAGTTATTTTGGTATCTGCTTTTAGGTTGATAACTGGACGGGCCCCGAAGGAATTGGCTACGCGGTTCCAAGGATCCAGACTGCCTGAAGGAGACACGCCCCAAACTATCGCACCAGAGTTGTACGACTCGAAGTAAGACGGAGACAGCGTCCAAAAGTATTGTCCATTATATAGATAATAATTACTATTCGCTGTATTATATACTCCTCCTGCCATTGCTACTTCATCAGCTGTAATAAGTGATATTGGATAATCTAGTTTTGCACTTGCATTTGATAAACTAAATTTATCATTATCTTGTGCACATTTTAAACTTGGTGTTCTCTTATTATATAAACGATTGAATGCCCCATAGTATGTTGTTGGTGTTGTTAAATAGCCTGATCCTCCTGTTACACTTCTATCATTACAAAATATTTCATCTGCTATATATGAAGCATAACTTGTTAAATTATTTTTATACCATGTATCTAAGGTACCCTTCATAGTTGAATTTGTATTATTTATTACTGCATCTGCATAACTATCACTACTATACGAAATTGGTTGTACTATCATTGTTGTATCATTTGAATATCCTGTTATTTTATATACTACATTACAACTTGTATTTAAACAACTATATAATTTTCCTGATACAATTTCATCATGGTTATCTTTCCATGTTAATTGCTTAATAGTTCCTGTTAAAGTAAATTTCTTTGTTGATTCATCAAATGTGTACCCTGTCCCAAAATTGTATTTTTGGGTATTAGTAAACCAGTTGTATCCTGTTGTTCCATTGTTTTCATGTAATGAGAATTTCTCATTATATTTATATCCAACATATGC
>CAKOXX010000014.1 GCA_934130405.1 uncultured Bacilli bacterium
CTTCAAACACTTTAAACCTCCCGTTTTGGCTAATATAATATCATAGTTTACGGAAAATGGCAAAATATAATCTTACAGCCTTACAGTAGCAAGTATTAATTAGTATGTATCATATAATATCTTGTTTGTGTTTCTTCTACTACTTCAAATCCTAATTTTTTATATAAAGAAATAGCTTTTACATTTTCTTTATAAACCCACAAATACACTATATTATGTTCTTTTAAGATAGCATTTATTATGTTAGTGCCAATTCCTTTCCCTCTATAAGACTCCTCAATAAAAATTTCATCAATTAAAATATCATTATCTTTTTTTGTTACGAGATAGCAACCTATTATCTTATCATTAGACATAATTATTTTATAATTCTTTATTCCTAATAAAATTTGTCTATCGATATAGCTATTTATTCTTTCTTTTTCAGAAGCTGTTAAATTAGTAGCATAGCTAAAAATAGTGTTAGCCTTTACTTCTTTTAAATAATTAATATCAGAATCAGCTACATCTCTTAAATCATATTTCATCTAATATCTCCATTCTTATTTTATAGTAAAAACTTATTTCCATTAGCACTTTGGAAATAAGTTTTATCTTAAATATTAATATTGAATACCCCAAACGACTAAGTGTTTAGCTTCTTTTCCACACACTACACACTTATCATCTATCTTTTCAGCATTTTCTAAAATACAACGTGATTTAGTTCCTTTGATTTCTTTCATCTTAAGTTCGCATTCTTCATCTCCACACCACATTGCTTTAACAAATCCTGGTTGAGTCTCCATAATCTTTTTAACATCATCTAAGTTGTGTGCTTCAAAAGTTAATTTTTCTCTTCGTTCTAATGCTCTTTCATACATATCATTTTGAATGGTATCTAAAAGATTTGCTACTGTTGCAGCAACATCACTATCAGCTTCAGTAGTAATTTTTTCTCTAGTATCGCGTCTAGCTAGAACAATTTTATTTTCTTTTAAATCTCTTTCACCGACTTCAATACGAATAGGAATTCCTTTAACTTCTGCTTCCGCAAATTTAAATCCTGGACTTCTATCTGAATCATCAACTACATAAGAGATACCTTTAGCAGTTAAAGTTTCTTCTAATTCGGTAATCTTCTCATTAACAAGGTCGCTATCTCCTATCTTGATAATAGTAGCTTTTACTGGTGCTATTTTTGGTGGTAATACCAACCCAAAATCATCACTATGCACCATTATTAAAGCACCAATCATTCTAGTAGTAGCACCCCATGATGTTTGATAACAATAACTATCTTGATTATTTCTATCTTTAAATTTGATATCATATGCTCTAGCAAACTTATCACCAAAGTAATGACTTGTTCCAGATTGAAGTGCTACTCCATTGTACATTAACGCTTCTACTGTTAAGGTATATTCAGCACCAGCGAATTTTTCTTTTTCAGTTTTCTTTCCAGTAATAACAGGAATAGCTAAATATTCTTTAAATAGTTTTTCATAAATACCAAGCATTTTCTTTGTTTCTTCTTCTGCTTCGCGACTAGTTTCATGAACGGTATGTCCTTCTTGCCATAAAAATTCACGACTTCTTAAGAAAGGACGTGTTTCTTTCTCCCAACGGAACACACTACACCACTGATTATATTTAAGAGGAAGGTCACGATAGCTTTTAACAACGTCGTGATAGTAATCACTAAATAATGTTTCACTTGTTGGTCTAACGCATAGCGGTTCTTCTAATTCTTTCTCGCCACCTTTAGTAACCCAAGCTACTTCAGGAGCAAAGCCTTCTACTAATTCGCCTTCTTTTTCTAGTAAAGTTTTAGGAATTAATAAGGGCATGTAAACATTCTTATGACCAGTTTCTTTAAACATTTTATCTAGTGTTTTTTGGATTTCTTCCCATAGAGCATAACCATTCGGTTCAAAAATGATACAACCTTTAACACTAGAATAAGTGGCAAGATGAGCAGCTTTTACAACATCTGTATACCACTTAGCAAAATCAACATTTCGTTCTGTTATTTTCTCATTCTTCATATTTTCCTCCTAATGAACATAAAATATTCCCATATAGATTAAAAAGGCTAAGTAAAGAAGACAAGTAATCGCTCCATTTACTCTTTCAAAAGTGCTACTTTTATATTGAACACCAACAGCAGTTGTCATAAAGACACCACCGATTAAACCACCGATATGTGCAGCGTTATCAATTCCTGGTACAAGAAAACCTAAGATAAGGTTTAAAGCTATTAAAGGAATTATCTGACTTTTAATAACTGTTCCTAAGTAAATACGGTAGTGATAACCAAAATAAACCATTGAACCAAGAAGTCCGAAGATAGCTCCACTGGCACCAACACTAACACTAGTGCTAGAAACAATAATGGATAGTAGTGAAGCAGTTACGGCACTAAATAAGTAAACAAGTAAATATTTCCATCTACCAAGAAAACTTTCTAACTGAACACCAATAATCCATAGAGCATACATATTGAAAGCTAAATGAGCAATATTAGCATGAACAAAGGTACCTGTTAATAAACGGTAATATTCCCCTTGTTTAATATAAGGACCAAATACTGCTAATTCTCTAAAGACATCATCACTTTTCCCAAGTAATAAAGGAACAAAGAAAAGGGCAACATTTAAAAACACTAAGATAGCAGTAATAATAGCTTTCTTTGGCATAAATATTTTATCCGTTTTCGTATGGTCTTGATAGTTATGTTCATTTATTTCATCAGTTATCTTAATAAATAAATCCGCACCTGTTTCTTTATTCTTACTAATATTTTTATATAAATCTGGATAAGCTTCTAATAATAATTTATTATTCTTAACATCTTTTTCATCGGTTATATGAACAGCTCTTCCTCTTTTTGGTAACTCTTTAGTAAGGTCTACACTACTTCCTAGATTTAAAAAGATACTTAAAACATTTAGTCTAAAAGAAAATGTTTTAGCTTTAATTTTCTTTATTATACGATTAGTTTTAAAAACATCAAATTTATATTGTTCTTCATTATGAATATGACCGATTACTATTCTTATTATTTCACAATCTTCATCTAAATTTTCTAACCAAATCTCATCATCTACGCCATTTAATACTATTGGTGTGTAATTCTTCTCAGTTATAAAATAATGAAGAAGTTTCATAGCAATCATATTAGTGTCATCTATTTCAAGCACATTATTCATTAATTCATCACCCTTCTTCTTTCAAGTATTATACACGAATTTACGTTAATTCTCAAGAGAAGCAAGTTCATCTTGAAATTCTTTTGGTGGTTCCTTAGTAAACTCTAAATGTTCTTTAGTTAATGGTTCTACTAGTTCTATTTTATAACTATGAAGCATTTGACCAAAATCAGTTGTTTTTTTACTGTGTCCATAGACTGGGTCATTTACAACTGGATGATTGATATAAGCTAGATGAACTCTAATCTGATGCGTTCTACCAGTATCAAGCTGACACTCTATCAAAGTTTTATTCTGATATCTTTTAAGAACTTTAAAATGTGTAACTGCTTCTTTTCCTCCCGCTATCACTTTCATCTTAAGTCTATCTTTAGGGTCTCTTCCAATCGGTGCATCAATAGTTCCTCTAGCTGGTTTAATAACTCCTTCGACCAAGGCAAGATAAGTTCTTTTTACTTCTTTTTTCTTTAGCATTAAACTTAAAGCTTCTTTTGTTTCTTCATTCTTTGCTACTAACATTAAACCACTAGTATCTTTATCTAAACGATGAACAATACCAGGTCTTAATAAATCATCTGTTAAAGGATAATCTACTAGTAAGGCATTTACTAAGGTATCATTCATATGACCAGGAGCAGGATGAACAACTAAACCACTTTGTTTATTAATTATTAACAAATTTTCATCTTCAAAAACAATATCAAGTGGTATTTTATTCTTTTCTAAGTTACTAGTTACTTCTTCTTTGAAGAGTTCGATAATGTCTCCTTTAGCAACTTGATAATTGCAACTAATCTCTTTATTATTAACTAAGACTTTACCATCTTTTATCTTACGTTGTACTTTACTTCTAGATTCTTCTAACATGTTACTTAAAACAACATCTATTCTGCCGGTTTCATCATTTATTTCTAACCTCATTTACATCACCCTTCCATAGTTCATAGATAAGTAGTAAAACTCCAATCACAATTAGCATATCAGCAAAATTAAAAATTGGAAAGTGATAATTAAATATTATAACACTAATATAATCAATTACATAATTAAGTACTAAACGGTCATAGAAATTACCAAGTATTCCTCCTAAAATCATTATATAAGAAATATTTAGTAATGTTTCATTTTTCTTACTTATTAGTTCTTTATAAATTACTAAAAATGCTAGTAAGGAAAGAATAGCAAGTAGAGTTGTTTTCCCTTCCATAAGAGAAAAGGCTGCTCCGATATTTTTTACATAAACTAAAGATAATAAGTTTGGTATTAAAGTAACAGTACCTTTTAGATAATTAACTACTAATACTTTAAATAATCTATCTATTAAAAATAAAATAATGATTACTGCTGTATATTTTAACTTATCTTTCATCAGAGCCACCTATTTCTTCTATCTGACTAACAATCATTTGAATTTGGTCGTATCTTTTTTCTACTCTTCCCACTATTTTATAAAGATGTCCTTTCTTTAATTCTATAATATTCCAAATTTTCGGAAAGAAGGTATAATCAACACTTCCTGTTTCATCACTACAACTGGCAAAAGCCATTTTATCACCTTTTTTAGTAGTTATTTCTTTAATACTTTCTACTAATACAACAGTTGTTACTAATTTATCAAAGTATTTATTTAACTGTTCTAGAGAAATACAGTTAGGAACTGTTCCTTTATAGCTAGTTGCAGGGTGATTACTTATATAAAAACCAAATAAGTCTTTTTCTTGTTCTAATAATAAATAATTATCATATTCATCCACTATTTCAATATCTGGTATTAAAACTAAACTAGGGTCTAAGTCTTTAACTAGTTCGCCATAATTATATAAAGAGTCTAAGTTCATTATTAAAGTTCGTTTATTATATTTAAAGTTTCTAAAACAATCAGCTAGTATCAAAGTTTCTAATTGTTTTTTAGTTATTCCTTCTCCTACTAGTTCTCTAATTGCTTCAAAGATATCAGTAAATTTCTCTTTTCTTGCTTTAATAACTGTTCTTGAAACACTAACTCCAATTCCTTTAATAGTAGAAAAAGGAAATACTATTTTACCAGCAATAACTTTAAAGACATCTTCACTCTCATTAATATCTGGTTTTACTACTTCGATTTTAACACTTCTAACTTCTCTTATATATTCGTTTAGCTTACTTTCTACACCGATAACATTAGTTAATAAGTTAGTATAGAAATAAAGTGGATAATGAACTTTTAAATAGACCATTTTATAAGCAACCATTGAGTAGGCTACCGCATGACTTCTATTAAAACCATAACCAGCAAACTTTAAAATCTGAGCAAATAATTCTTTCGAGATAGCTTCATTCTTTCCTAATTCTTTAGCTTTACGTAAAAATCTTTCTTCCTCTTTTTCTAAGACCTCTTTTTTCTTTTTGCTTATCGCTCTTCTTAGTATATCTGCTTCTCCTAAAGAATAACCAGCGTAGGAACTAACTGTTTGCATTACTTGTTCCTGATAAATCATAATACCATAAGTCTTCTTTAGAATAGGTTCTAGACAGTTATCAAGATAAGTTACTACTTCTTTGCCCTCTTTTCTTTTAATATAAGTATCTATATTAGCAGCAGGTCCTGGTCTAAATAATGCTATAGCAGCAACAATATCTTCAAAATTAGCAGGTTTTAAATCTCTTAAGAACTTACGCATTCCACTAGATTCAAACTGGAAAATACCAGTCGTGAAAGCTTTACTAAATAATTGATAGCAACGTGAATCATCAAGTGGTATATCATAAAATGGAATCTTTATTCCTTGAAACTTTTCGATATCTTTCAAGATATTCATAATTAAAGTAAGATTTTTAATTCCTAGAAAGTCCATTTTTAAAAGTCCTAGTTCTTCTAGATAATTCATTGAATAACTAGTTAGGTACATTCCATCACTCATAGTAAGAGGTAATACTTCATCAAGTTCTTTCTGACACATTACTATTCCAGCAGCATGGGTTCCAATCTGTCTAGGAAAGCCTTCTAATTTACTTGCTATTGAATAAACACTTCTAAGTCCTTCATCACTATCTATTTCACTTTGAAATAATTTATCGTTTTGATAATAATAATTAAGTGTTTCTTTACCCATCGGCGGAATAAAAGAATTTAAATGGTCTATTTTATAATTAGGTATTTTTAAAACTCTTGCTACATCTCTTAAGACTTGTTTAGCAGAAAGGGTTGAGAAAGTAACTATTCCAGCGACTTTCTTTTCGCCATACTTTTCTTTGACGTAATTAATAACATCTTCACGATACATATCAGGTAAATCCGTATCAATATCAGGCATACTAACTCGTTCTGGATTTAAAAATCTTTCAAAGAGTAAATCATATTTTAATGGATCTATTTCAGTTATTCCTAAAGAGTAAGCTACTAAACTACCAGCAGCACTTCCTCTACCTGGTCCTACTAAGATATTATTTTTCTTAGCATATAAGATAAAGTCATATACTACTAAAAAGTAGTTAGAAAAGCCCATTTTCTTAATAATTGATAATTCATAGATTAATCTATCAGAATAGTTCTTTAAGACATTACCTTTTAGTCTTTTAGTTAAACCTTTAATAGCTAGTTCTTTTAAATAAGTGTCAGCATCTAGATTATTAGGACAGTTATAAATAGGTAGTAACAATTCTGCCTTAGGAAAAGTAATATTACATTTATTAATTATTTCTAAGCAAGTTTTATCATTAGCAAACTCTTTATCAGCTAGGTCATAGTGCATTTCATCATAGATACTTTTACCATCACGTATTAGATATAAATATTTTAGATAATCAGCTTCTTGTTTTTCCTTATATAAGCATTCTCTTAAGAATACCGTTTTTTCTGTTAATTCTAAAGCTTTAGTTCTTTCTTCTTCTGTTTTATATCCTAGGTATATTGAAGGAGTAGTTATTTCTTTTAATAATTCTCTACTTTCATAAGGAAGACAGATAATAAGTTCTTCTTGATAATTATTTAAATCAGCAAGTTCTACTCTACTAGTATTAGCAAGAGTTGATAATTTAATCAAATGCAAATACCCAGTATAACTCTTAGCATAACAAATAACTATTCTATCTGCTATATCTAGTTCTAAGCCAAGAACAGGTTTTATTCCCTTTAAATTACATTTTTTAATAAACTCCATTGTCCCATACATAGTACTATCAGTAATAACAGCATAATCATTACCACTAGCAATATTTAAATTAATAATATCATCTACTGATAAAAGACTAGATAACAAGGAATAATAACTTTTAACGTATAACATAAATTCTACTCCTTTCTAAATATCACTATATCATATTTTTGTTCGAAAAACTACTAATTTTTCACATTTTTCCCAATAATAATTTGACTTTATCACCTATCTATGGTAAAGTTAATAAGCAGAACGAGAAATAAAGGAGGAGAAATTATGGCAATTAAAGTTACTAATAAGAAACCTTTAACAGGAAATAAAAGATCACATGCTTTAAACGCTACTAAAAAGCAACAAAAACCTAACTTACAAGTAGTAACATTAGATGATGGTACTAAGGTTAGAATGAGTACTCGTGAAATTAGAAATATGCGTAAACAACAAGCAGTTGTTGCTGAAGAAGCAGCTGTTACTGAAGAAGCAGCCTAAAAAAGAGATAAATTTCAAAAGTTTATCTCTTTTTATTTTTCTAAATAATCAGCACCTTTATGTGGTTCTTCAAATAATAAGTTGTTAAAGTTTTGCTGTCTCAAAGCTTCGTAAATAACAACTGCTACACTGTTACTAACATTTAATGCTCTAACATTATCACTCATTGGTATTCTAAGACAATGGTCTAAATCATCTTTTAGTATTTCTTTAGGAATACCAGTAGATTCTTTTCCAAAGATAAAATAATGGTCAACGTTAGTATCACTATAATCAAAACTAGTATGTGGTTTTCTTCCGTATCTAGTTAGGTAATAATAAATACCTTTATTTTTACTTTTAAACTCTTCAAAGTCGTTATATTCTTCATAATTTAGCTTATCTATATAGTTAACACCACTTCGTTTTAAATGATTATCATCTAAAACAAAACCATAAGGTTTAATTAAATGAAGTTTCGTATTAGTAGCAACACAAGTACGCATTATATTACCTGTATTTTGAGGTATTTCTGGTTCAAATAAAACAATATGATTCATATTAAATACCCACTCCATATTTCTTAATAAATCTAATAGCTGCTTCTTCTGTCAACTTAGTAGTTTCACTTTCACTTAGATAAGACACTATTCTTCCATCTTCGAAAGCTAAAAATAAAGGTGTATTATTTATATTAGAACTCATTCCATAATTAGTAAAAACACTATTAATGTAATTTTCTTTATTAGCAACATCTTGTAAATCTATATAAGTTACAGAGCCCTGAAGACCATTTTTTAACAATGCTTTTTTTAAATTAGTATCAAAGCTACGACAAGCAGTATCACTTGCAACACACATATAAACAACACCAGAAGGATTTTCTAAAATGAAATGGTCTAATTCCGCTGTATTAATTTCAGACACAGTATTTCTTAATACTGGAATAGTTGTTTTATAATTCTGATAAGTACTATACCAACTAGCAGCATATAAAACCGCTCCAATCACCACTAAATAAATAATAGCTAAAGTTACATAATTTTTCTTTTTCTTCTTAAACATTTGCTCCACCTCTTTATATTTCAATTCTACCATAATTTTTGGACTTTGAAAATGCTTAGTAAAAGAAAATATCTACTTTAGTAAACTACTTATATAAGAAGATACATCTTCATCATAAACAAAAGCATAAGCTTGATCATAATAAACTATCAATTTATTTTTAGCATCGGCATTATTTAATCTAAATATTGAACTTTCTTTTGAAGCATATATTCCAAGACTATATCTTGGGCAGAAAAAGCTGGCAGTACTTAATTTTTCTATTATTTTATCAATAGTATCATCTGACAATACATAACTATTAGTTGTTATATTATCAGGTAATTGTCCTTCACAAGCATCAACATGTATTTTATAACCATTAGTTGCTATTTTATTTTTAATATCTGTTTTCATGTTCTGTTAATTTAGAAATATTATAAATATTGAAACCAACTAGTCCTGATATAACTAGAACAACTAATGTGCCCAATAATATCTTTACCCTTTTACTCTTCTCACCTTTCATAAACCTATCTATACTGTTTTTTATTTCTGTGTATAGTAAAAGATGAGCTATAATAAACCCATCTTCTTAACTTTCTCTAATGGTATACCAGTCATTTTAGTAACTTCTTCTTTACTCATACCATTATCGAGTAACGTAGAAATAATAGATGAACGTTCTTCTTGACGACCTTCTTCACGACCTTCTTCGCGTCCCATCTTTTTAGCATAATCAATTTTTGCTTCTTCTTTCCACTTTCTATCTTTCTCTGCGTCATAAAGACCGATAGTGTTAATATCAAAAGTTGCTTCTTTAATTTTTTCTACTGCTTCCATTAAATCTTCATCTCCTTTGCTAATTTCTTCTAAATCACTAATCTTATCAAGCTTAAGAATAAGTAAAGCTTTTTCAAGTTTACTTAACTTATCCCCATTATAGTATTTCTTTTCTAACTTGGGAAGACTGATGTGATATTTTTTAAGATTTTCCGTTTCAATTTCTAACGTATCTTTATCTGTATAAACAAATTCAAGAATTGGTTTATCACTTTTAAAGTGCGTGAAGTTGTTGAAATTTACCTGTAAAAATTTTTGCATATTACTAAAACTTTCGGAAGCATTCAAACTTTCTCCTTCAAGTTTTCCAAGATAAGCTTGGTTTCTGATTAGTAGACCATCATAGTATTCACTATTCATCTCAAAGTTTATTAAAGACTTGTCAATCTTAGCGATAAAATCAGATATCTTTTTTCGTTCTTTAGCATTACTAAGTGGTAACTCATTATTTTGAATAATAATATTTTTAACCAAATCACCTTTATCAATATTAGTAAATTCACTAATTAGAAAAGTAATATAAGCAGGACAAGAAGACATAACAATCTTGAACATAGTATCATAAGTAGCAGGGATAACCTTACCATCTTTGATAAGTTGTTCTTTTATTTTCTTAAGTTTTTTAGAGATGTCAATCTCTTTCGCCATGGTGTCATCACCCCCTTTCGCCATTAATCTAACATAAGAAAGATTAGAACGCAAAAAGGGGAAAATAGCAAATTCACCCCTAAAAACTTCTGAATTTATTAAATTGCTCGCTGAATTTGTTAAATTCAGCACTATAACATACCTGAAAATGACAAATTGCCCGTAAAAAGCACAAATTTATTTTTTTATATTTAGCTAATTATTTAGTATTTTAGTATTAATAAACAACTCTAATTTATTTTTACTTTAATTCAATTATAAAAGGTTCTTTCTTTGTACCTTTACCATCTGTTATTATCACATTTGATTTAAGATTCATAGTTGGACTTAACGCATATGAATCAGTTGAACTATTATTACTACCACTAGCTAGATAAATAGTTCTAATTCTAGAGTATTCATATGGTGTTAAAGTCCACTGAACTGTACTTTCATTAGACGAACTAAAGATACCTGACATTAGTTCACCATATCTTAATAGTCCTATTTTTGCAATAGCAGTTTTGGTGCTTAAATTTGTACTGGACGTATCTTGGTATTTACTTAATTTATAATTCCCATAAGTTCCAACAGTACCTAAATACCATTTTGTATTATCATCAATCATATTTATTTCTTTACTAGTTAAATATTTTGATTCTTCTAAATAATCATTGTTTAAAAAATTACCTATGCTATAATTTGAAGAAAATGATGAATTAGTACCAAATTCTATTTTCATATAATTCCCGTTTTCCTTTAATGGAAAGGCACTAGTTATCTTCGTACCAAGACCATTTTCATGACTTACTATTCTATACAGATTATTTTCACCGGTACCAAAGCGTATGTACTCACCACTATATCGTGTTGACAAATAGCTTGAAACTGGCTTATCATTGTCGCCTTCTAACTTATATGGATTATCACTAGTTCCATTACCATCTACAATTTTTACTGTAGATTTTAAATTCACAGATGGTCGTAAACCAAATTCCCTCGTAGTATAGATTGAAGAACTTGAACCGTCATAACTGATATAATAAAACTCTGCTGCACTATTACTATTATATGGAGTTATAGTCCACCAATACAATCCATTATTTAAATAGCAAGTTTTATTAGTGACATTTTTACAACCCATTGTGTATTCATAAATATTAAGAAGTCCCACTGTATTAGTTATCATAGTCGTTTGTAATGGCTTCGTTGTTACGCTAGTCTTAGTAGCATTCCATACACTGTCTGATTTAAGAAACTTATTAGGTTCTCTCAAGTTTCCTAAAAATCCATCTATTGATGTGTCATTTAACCATTGATTCACAGCACTGTTTGCATATACATCTGTTCCAATAGAATAATCTAAGCTTGTCATATTCCATTGTGTTACTAATTTTACTGAATTATCGGTTGAATCAATTGATACTGCTCTCCATAGTTTTCCACTATACCAGATATAATTATTTGGATTTGTTCCAGTAATAAATGTTTGTTCTGAATCACTTATATCAATATTACCACTACTACCTATGTTTGTTAGAAGGAATTGAGATAATGATAAACTAAACGGTTCAAATGCAATTGTTCCACTTGGCAGTGTTAAATTAGAGCTGCTTAGTCCCATCGAAGAACCGATTTTAATGTTTTTTCCTTTAGAACCATTTATCTTTATTTTATAGGTTAATATCTTTCCTTTTTCTACTGATACTCCTTCAACTGTTGGTATAGTTGGGCTATCAGATGTATAACCTATTTCAATTGAACTATCTGATAGATTGTAGTAATAGATTGAGTTTTTTACTGTTCTATCACTAGAGTTTGTTACAGTAATTGTTACTTCTTCATCATCTGTTGATGGTGTATAAGTAATTACTCCTGAGCCATTTATTGCTACTGAGTTAGTTCCGATTGCAATAGAACCACTTAATGTTCCTGTTACTACACTATACTGCTGTACTCCTTGAACGGTAAACCAGGCATAAGAAAAATAACCTGCTAACATTAAAGCACTTACTCCGAATAAAATAAGCATGTAACTTGTTGATACTTTCGTATTAAAAAGCTTATTAATTAACTGTTTCATAGATTTAAACACTTCCTCTATTTTAATAATGTACAAAAAGATAAATCTTATACCTTTGTTACTGTATATCAGTATTCTTGGTATTTTAATAATATCATAAACATTGACATTTCACAATAAACTAGACGAATTAAATCTATCAGATAAATACCTTTACATAAATTATAAAAGGAAGGTGAAGTTTATGAATTATAGAGTTAATAATAACGAACGTGGATTATTTCCTTTCATTATTGGTGGTGCTTTAGGTTATGGAATTGGTGCTTATGGTAGACCTAATTATCAATTTTATCCAATGTATTATCCACCTGTTTATTATCAACCATATCCTATTTATAATTATCCTTACTATAGACGATAAAAAGCTGTCAATTGACAACTTTTTTCTTTTAAGCTTCTTCTAGGAAAGCAATATAACCTTTATATGATTCGTATAAATCAAGCTTACTAGTTACTTCGTATGGAGCATGCATACTAAGAACTGGTAGGCCACAATCGATTACTTCAACATTGTAATTAGCTAAGATGTAAGCGATTGTTCCACCACCACCTTGGTCGACTTTACCTAACTCACCAAATTGATAAGTAATATTGTTATTATCCATTATATTTCTAAGTGTTGCGACAAATTCAGCATTAGCATCACTACTTCCACTCTTACCTGATGAACCAGTGTATTTACAAAATGCTAAGCCTCCTCCTAAATAAGCTTCATTATTTTTATTACTAGCACTCTTATATAGTGGATCATAGCCTGCTGTTACATCACAAGATAACATCTTTGAATTAGATAATACTTTGCGATAAACTCCTTCTTTTTCATCTAGTAATAAACAAATATCTGCAACAGTATTAACAAAGAAATGTGAATCCATTCCTGTAGAACCCATGCTGCCGATTTCTTCTTTATCAGTAAAGATAACACAAGTTGTTTTTCTTGGATTAGTTACTTTTAACATAGCTTCTAAACAAGCATAAGAACAAGACCTATCATCTTGACCATAACCCATTACCATACTGCGGTCAAGTCCTAAATCTCTTGCAGGAAAAGCTGGTACTACTTCTAATTCACTAGAAATGAAGTCTTCTTCTTCAATATCATATTTATCTTTTAGTATTGCTAAAACATTCTTCTTAACTGCTTCTTTTTCTTCACCTTTTAAACTTTTACTTCCTACTAAGACATCTAAGTCTTCACCAGTTACCACTAGAGAAGCAGTCTTTTTCATTTGATCTTTTGCTAGATGAATCAATAAATCAGTGATACCTAAGACAGGGTCAGTTAAATCTTCACCAATATTTATTTTAATCTTGCTACCATCTTTTTTAATAACAACACCATGAAGTGCTAAAGGAATAGTAACCCATTGATATTTTTTAATACCACCATAGTAATGCGTATCAAGATAAGCTAAGTTTTCTTCTTCATATAAAGGATGAAGCTTTAAATCAAGTCTTGGTGAATCAATATGAGCTCCTAAAATATTGATACCATTCTTGATGTTTTCTTCTCCTATTACAAATAGAGCTACTGATTTACCACGATTACTTAGATAAACTTTATCGCCTTTTACTAAAGAAGTAACATCATCTAAGTTTTTAAACCCTGCCTCTTCTGCTCTAGCAATGATATAACTAGCACATTCTCTTTCTGTTTTGCAACTAGTAATAAACTCTTTATAAGTATTACCTAGTTTCATTAAATCATTAAGTTCTTTTTCATTATATTTGTCCCAATTATTTTTCATATATCTATCCTCCACTATTAGTATAACAGAATAGTGAAAAAATAATAAAGAAGTTGTTAACATATTTTGACATAATAAGTCTTAACTGGTATTAATCTTTTTTTAAAGACATATTTTGTTTATAGGTGATACCTTTTGAAAAAATTTTTATTAATACTTAGTCTTTTAACTATTATTTTTCCTTTGTGGGCTGAAGCCAGTGATACTGCTAAAAGTTCTATTGTTATGGATATAGATAGCGGTAGAGTTTTATATGAGAAGAATGCTAATGAAAAAAGATTAATTGCTTCTACTACGAAAATCATGACTGCTCTTCTTGCTCTTGAATCTGGTAAATTAAATGAGATGGTAGAAGCGAAAGATGAGATATTAAAGATGTACGGAACTAGTATTTATCTTAGTTTGCATGAAAAGATGAGATTAGAAGATTTAGTTTATGGACTGTTACTTAGAAGTGGCAATGATGCAGCGGTAGTTATTGCTACTTATCTATCAGGTAGTGAAGAAGCTTTTGTTAAAGAGATGAATAAAAAAGCAAAAGAAATTGGAATGCTCAATACTACTTTTCAAAATGCCCATGGTTTAGATGAAGAGACACAAAACTATTCTACAGCACATGATATGGCACTTCTATCTAGCTATGTTTATAAGAATTTTAAAAAATATCGTACAATTACTAAGACTTATAAATATCAAGTGCAAACTAAAGAGAAAAGTTATCTTTGGTACAACCGAAATAAACTTTTAAAGTCTTATGAATATTGCAACGGTGGAAAGAATGGTTATACTCCTAGTGCTGGTAAAACTTTAGTAACTACTGCTAGTAAGGATGGATTGAATTTAACCGTTGTAACACTAAAAGATGGTGATGAATATAACACTCATAAAGAATTATATGAGTTAATGTTTAATAAGTATAAATCTTATAAGTTAATTGATAAAGATAATTTTAATATTGATGATAAGAAGTTAAAAGATAAAGTCTATATTAATAAGAGTTTTATTTATCCCCTTACTGAGGAAGAAAAAAATCATATTGAAATAAAAACGAAAGTAGATACTAATATTAAAAAAGGAAAGATTGGTTATATGAGTATTAAACTTTATAATAAAGAAATTGGTAACATTAAAATCTATTTAAAAGAAAAAAAGAGCCAGAAGAAAAAGCTCTTTGGATTTCTAAATAATTAACTATCTTTTAAAAATCATCATTCATTAAAAAGTCGAAAATGTTTATTTGTTTAACTTCATCAGTAGAATAATCTTCTTTAGTTAAAGTAATTACATACTTCTCTTTGCTATCTATCTCATCAAAAGCACTAAATTCTCTATTTCTTGTATTTTCATTTGTTAGGTCATAACAAACTTGTATATACTTGAAAGTATTAGCTTTATATGCGATAAAGTCTATCTCTCCTTTTTTTGTTTTACCAATATATACTTTGTAATCTTTACCAATTAAATCGTTATATACTATATTTTCTAAAGAGGTAGAATAGTTAATTTCTTCATTATTTGTTTTAATTTGCTTAATTCCTAAATCATTAGCATAATACTTATTTAAAGTTTTTAATACGTTTTTACCATGTACATCATATCTATAAACTTTATTCATAATAAAAGTGGTAGAAAATGCTTCTAGATAATTATATAGTGTGTCATTAGCTATTTCGTGATACTCTTTTTTCAAGTATTCCATAACATTTTCTCTTGAAAATTCTCTTGTTTCGGTATCTAACACATATTGAAGTACCTTATTAAATGATGCTAAATCTTTTATTCCAAGTCTTTCGACAATGTCTTTCAATATAATAGAATCGTAAACACTAGATAGATAACTAAATTTATCTTCATCATTAGTAAATAAAAATCTTTGAGGAAGAGCACCCCATTTAAAAATATCATATAGTAAATTCTCATAGTTTTCTTCCCTAGTATTAGTTAATTCTACTACTTCTTTAAATGATAATGGATTTATTCTAAAACTAACATATCTGCCAGATAAATCTGTTGATAATTCAAGTAAGGTCATTCTACTATTTGAACCTGTAATAAAAATGCTATAATCATTTGTAATTCGTAAAGAGTTTATTCCTTTTTCAAAGTCTTCTACTTTTTGAATTTCATCTAAAAAAACGTAATATTTATTATTATTTTTTTTCAATGATTCTATATAGTTATATAAATCTTTAGCATTTTTTATAAAGTCATATTTTAATGATTCAAAGTTAATATAGATTATATTACTTTTATCTACACCGAGCTCGATAATTTCTGCCATTATTTGTTTTAAAATAACTGATTTTCCACTTCTTCTCATTCCATAAATGATTTTAATTAATGATTCTGTATGATAAAATCCTCTAATCTTTGATAAATATTTTTCTCTAATAAGCATTTTAAACACCTCAATCATATTATACTATCAGCACTAATTTTTGTAAAGTTATTCCAGTACACTGGAATAACTTTTTTTTACATAACAATAGAAATTATGAATTAATTTGATTAAGTCTAATTAGATTAATAGCTGGTCTATCACAAAATCTAAAGTCGTAAACATTAACTCCTACACCACTAGTAATATAAAATTTAGTATTGTTAATTTCATAATAATCATCTTTATATTTCTTAGCCCCTTCTCTAGTTAACAAACTACCAAGCAAGGGAAGTCTTACTTCTCCTAAGTGAGAGTGTCCAGCAAATGCTAAATCGATATTATTATATCTTGCTAAAACATCATCTAAAGAATCAGGTTTATGAGTCATTAAAATAGAATAAATATTATCATTTTTCCCTTCACTACTATAGTAAGCAAGTAAAGTATCTAAGTTTTCTTTATCACTATTAAGTCCCATTAAAAGGATTGCATCATCTTTTTGATAGATTAAATCATAACTATTATCTAATATAGTGAACCCTACATCTTTTAAAATAATACTTGCTTGTTCTGTATCATTTTCTCCTAAGACTGCATATTTTAAACTGCTAGATGATAACTTCTTTAACTCTTTAATTAATTCCTCTCTTTTTTTAGAATCAATACTTTCACCATTTAACAAATCACCTGTAAAAAGTAATAAATCTGGTTTACTTCTATTTATCAAGTTAACGGTTTCTTTTACCATTTCGATAGAAGAATCATGTAAATCCGAAAATGTCACTATTTTATAACCGTGAAAAGAAGTAGTTATCTTACTACTTTCTACTCTATCTTCTTTTACTAACATTTTAACTGTTCCAACCTTTGTGACATACAAAAAGAAAGAAAAAGAAGCAACTAATATAATAATAATTATGAGAACAATTCTTTTAATAATTTTTATCTGATGTTCTTTTTCTTCATCTTTAATTATTTCTAATTGCTTCTCCTTATTTAGCTCGCTTCTTTTATCCATAATATCATACCCTTTTCTAAATTATATCAAGAAAATCTCTTTTCGTACACTTAATTTTCCTATAATTCTTTTATATGATTTCTTCTTTATTTTCAATCGCTACTCTAACTAGTTTTGAAACGCCTGACTCTTGCATTGTAATTCCATATAGAGTATCAGCATATTCCATCGTTTTCTTTTTATGGGTGATAATTAAAAACTGTGTTTTATTTTTATAATGTTCTAGATACTTACCAAACTGTGTAACATTTGCTTCATCTAAAGCAGCTTCTACTTCATCAAAAATACAGAATGGTACTTTTCTAATATTCAATATTGCAAATAACAAGCTAATAGCTGTTAGTGTTTTTTCACCCCCTGATAATAATTGAATAGTTGAAAGTTTTTTTCCTGGTGGCGAAGCGATTATCTCAATACCAGTTGTTAATAAATCATCTGGATTAGTTAGTTTTAAGTCAGCACTTCCACCATGAAACATCTTAGAGAAAACTATTTTAAATTCTTCTTTAATTTCTTCAAAAGTCTTTAAAAATTCATCTTTCATTACTTGGTCTAGTTCTTCCATTATCTCTAATAATGTTCCTTCTGCTTTTTCCAAATCTTCTTTTTGATGTAGTAAAAATTCATATCTTGTCTTTACTCTATCATACTCTTCTATCGCTTGTAAGTTAACCATACCTAAGTCTTTAATAATCATTTTATATTGATTAACTAGCTTTCTTGATTCTTCTACTTCTTCTGTTAACTGATAATCATTTCTAGCCTTTTCATAAGTCATTGTATATTCTTCTGATAAAGTTTGTAAATAACTATTAAGTTTAATATCAATTCTTGATAATTCTATTTCCAAATTTTTCATTGTATCTTGTTTTTTCTTTAGAATTCTACCTTCATAAGTATCTTCATCTTCAAAACTAGCAATGTTACTTTTAAGAGTTTTTAATTTATTATCAAGAAAACTCTTCTTTTGTTCTAGTTTTTCTTTATAAGTACTCTTCTTATAAAAAGCTTCAATTAGTTCTTTTTCTTTTTCATCAAAACTATCAGTAGAAGCTTCTAATCTTTTAATTGATTCATTTTTTCTAGTAAGACTTTGTTTTAATTTACTATATCTTTTTTCCTTTTCAGTAATAGTATCTTTAATGCTTTCTAGCTCTTTAGCTAGATTATAGTAAATATCTTCAATTGTAGTAATCTTTTCTTCTGTTTCTTTAATATCTAATAATACTTTACTTCTTGATTTGGTTAGTGCTTGATAAGTTCTCCTTAAAGACTCTATTTCTTGTCTTATCATTACAGAACTTCTTCCTTTATAGAAAGTTCCACCTGTCATAGAACCACCTGAGTTGATAACATCACCATCAAGAGTTACTATTTTATAGCGATTAGCAGTGTATCTTGCTATTTGAATAGCACTATCCATATCTTTGGCTAAGACAACTAGACCAAATTGGTTATAGATTACATCTTTATATTTTTCTTCTGTCTTAATTTTATCTGCTAAGATACCACAATAACCATTAACTTTTTCTAACTGACTTTTTACTTCTACCGGAATATATCGTGGTTTAATAACTGTTAATGGGAAGAAAGTTGCTCTTCCTTTCTTTTTATTTTTTAAGTTTGCAATCGCTTCTTTAGCACAAACCTCATCTTTTACTAAGACAAAGTTTTTACTAGCTGCTATTGCTATATCTAAAGCTTTAGCATAAATATCATCAGTTGTAACAACATTACCAATCGTATCATAGATTCCTTTTAGTGATTCTTCTTTTAAAATATAGCGAATAACTTCTGGTAAATTAGAACCTTTCTCTTCTTCACTTACTAAAAAGTCAATTTTATGTTTATAGCTCAACTGGTCTTGATCTATTTTACTATATTCGCTTAAGTAATTTTTCTTAGCTATTTTAGTGGAATCTAATTCTTTCTTTTTAGTTGTTACTTCTTCTTCTTTTTCCTTAATTTCTTCTTTTAAGTTTGTAAGGTCTTCTTCTAAGAGTGCTAGTTCTTTTTTATCTTTCGATTGTTCTGTTAAAAGAAGACGTAACTCTTCTTCACTTTCTCCCGCTTCTTTTTTACTACGTTCTAGTTTAAATAGTTCTAAGCTCCCCTCTTGTCTTACAACTTCCTCAGCAGTTTTTATTAATTCATTCTGAACAAAAGTTATTTCTTTTTGTAGTTCATCTTCTTCTTGTTTAAATTTTAAAAGCTTACTATCTCTGACATTTTCTTCTTTTAAGGCTAAAGATATTTCTTCATCTAATTTACGTTTTTCTTCTTTCTTTAGTTTTTCTTCTTCAGTTAAATGATATATGTCATAAGCAAGTAATGCTATTTCTAAAGATTCTAACTTTTTCTTATACTCTAAATATTTTTGAGCTTCTTCGCTTTGTCTTTTCAAAGGAGTTACTTGTAGTTCTAACTCAGTTATAATATCTTGTACTCTATCTAAGGCTTCATGAGTGCGGTCTAGTTTTCTTAAAGCCTCTTCTTTTCGTTTTTTGTATTTTAAGATACTAGCTGCTTCTTCAAAGATAAGACGGCGTTCATCTTTACTTTCACTTAGTATCTTTTGTACTTCACCTTGACCAATGATATTGAATGACTCTCTCCCGATACCACTATCCAAAAATAGATTTAAAATATCTTTCAAACGGCATTTTTGATTATTTAAAAAATATTCATTTTCACCACTTCTAAATACACGTCTTTTAATTGATACTTCTGTATAAGGTATTGATAAGTAATGATCATTATTATCAAAAACAAGTTCCACCGAAGCGACATTTTTCATTTTTCTTGAAGCACTTCCGACAAAGATGACGTCACTCATAGCGCCGTCACCTCTCAAAGTTTTAACTGATTGTTCTCCTAAAACCCAACGAACTGCATCAACGATATTACTTTTTCCACTACCATTTGGTCCAACAATACAGGTTGTTTCATCATTTAATACTATATCTATTTTATCAGCAAATGATTTAAAACCATTCGCTACTATTTCTTTTAAATACATATCTTACACCTACATTTTCTATATAGATTTTACCAAATTATAAGATATTTAACAAGAAATTTAGACTATATAACGGTAAATACTATATTTTTGAAAAGTTAATTTTTATTTGTTGTAAAGACTATTTCTTTTTGCTATTATTTAAAGTTACTTAGATTAATTTCTCTAATCATATTACTATCTGCTTTATTAGTATTATCAATAATAGATAATAAAAAGACACTCTTCATTAAAGTAGAGTGTCACCCAAAATCTTTTTGAAGAAGACATTTACTACCAAATAAATGTTCCTCTTTTTTATTTTATGCAAATTCATTTGCTACATACATATTAGCACAACACTTATCATTTAACAAGGTATTTTGCTACGAGAAAAGTTCAAATATTAAAAAGTATTATTTATTTAATTGGTTAATTATCTTATCTATGTTATTATCTTTAACAGGAACATTTATAGATGAGTGTCATCCTTCTTATATAAAACATATAAGGAGGTGGTGATTTATGAAAACTAAGACTTTTATTCTAAAATTTCTTAGATTAATTTCATTAATCTTACTACTATCCACCTTATTGGTACTAGCAGTAAAAAACTAAAACAAAGACACTCTTCATCAAGATAGAGTGTCAACAACAAACTTTGAAGGAGACATTCACTACCAAATAAATGTTCCTCTTTTTTATTTTATGCAAATTCATTTGCTACATACATACTACCACAATACTAACTTATTAACAAGTAATTTTACTACGGAAAAAGTTTAAATATTTAAAAGTATTATCTATTTAATTGGTTAATTACTATATCTATGTTATTGTCATTAACCGGAATATTTATAACTGAGTGTCAACCTCCTGTCACAAAAAAATAGCAAGGAGGTAGATAGAATGAAAACTAAAACTTTTATTTTAAAGTTACTTAGACTAATTTCACTAATCATATTACTATCCACTTTATTAGTATTATCAATAATGGATAACAAAAAGGCACTCTTCATTAAAGTAGAGTGTCAACAAAACATTATGAGGTGACATTCACTACGAAATAAATGTTCCTCTTTTTTATTTTATGCAAGTTTACTTGCTACATACATATTAGCACAATGCTAATTTATTAACAAGTAATTTTACTACGATAAATACTATAACTTTTTTCTTTATCATTTTAAAATATATTACGAAAGAAAGTAATATCACATTTTTCCAGCAATTTTAACACCACATTATCACAAAATTCCAGCACTTTTAGACGCTTATTTTCACATTTTTCCATTCTACTATTATTTTCTGATACATTTTGTATATAATTAAAAGACACTCTTCATAAAATAGAGAGTGTCAAATAAAATTTAACTAGTTATTTTTAAATTCGAAATAGAAGTCTAGTATTCTGACCATATCACCATCTTGAGCGCCCATTTCTTCTAGCTTCTCATCGATTCCCATTCTTCTTAATTTCTTAGCAAAGCGTAACATTCCTTCCTCAGTACTAAATTTAGTCATTTTGAATAGTTTTTCTACTTCTTCACCTTTGATAACGAAACAGTCATCTTCTTTTTCAATCGTGAATGGTTCTTCCTCTTTAAATTTATATAAAACATAATCTTCATAATCATCATTTTCATATAAATCAACTTCTCTATTTTTAGACACTATCTCTTCTAAGTAATCAACCACTTCTTGAAGACCAGTTTTTTCAAAAGCTGATATTGCAAAGATTTTCTTATCTTTAATATTTTCTTTTAAGATATTTAGTTTTTCTTCACTTCCTGCTACATCCATTTTGTTTGCTACAACAACCATGTCTTTTGCCATTAACTTTTCGTTAAAAGCTTTTAATTCATTATTGATTAATTTATAGTCATTAAGTGGATCTTCGCGAGACATATCTAAAACGTGAAGTAAAACTTTAGTTCTTTCAATATGTTTTAAAAATCTATCACCTAAGCCATCACCTTTGCTAGCTCCTTCAATTAGTCCCGGTAAATCTGCCATAACAAAAGTATCACCATTAGTTGCTCTTACCACTCCTAGGTGAGGATGAAGAGTTGTAAATGGATAATCAGCTATTTTAGGTTTTGCTTTTGAAACACTAGAAATGATAGTACTCTTTCCAACACTTGGAAAACCAACCAAACCAACATCAGCTAGAAGTTTTAATTCTACTTTTATCTCACGTTCTTCACCTGGTTCACCATTTTCGGAAAAATTAGGAGCAGTATTTGCCTGTGTCTTAAAGGCAGTGTTACCACGACCACCTCTTCCACCATGTGCTACAACAAAAGAAGAATCTTTTCCTTTTAAGTCTGCTAAAACAAGACCAGTATCCATATCGGTTATTACCGTACCTTGTGGTACTTTAACAACAATTGGTTCCCTACTCTTACCATGTTGATTTTTACCTTTACCGTTTTCTCCCTTTTCTCCTTTAATTAACTTTTGATAACGTAAATCAAGTAAAGTGTGAAGTCCTTCATCTACTTTAAAGACGATATCGGCACCGTGCCCTCCATTACCACCATAAGGTCCACCATAAGCGATATATTTTTCTCTTCGAAAAGCAGTACAACCATCTCCACCGTTTCCTGCTATTACTTTTAATACTACTTCATCTACAAACATAGCTAATCACCTTTCTTTCTCTAAAAGAAAAAAAGCAGCTGTATTACTCAGCAACTGGGTAAACAGATACTTGCTTTTTATCTCTACCTACACGTTCAAACTTAACAATACCATCAACAGTAGCATAGATAGTATCATCATTACCACGTCTAGCATTAACTCCTGGATAAATCTTTGTTCCTCTTTGACGATATAGAATACTTCCTGCTGTTACGAATTCTCCATCAGCAGCTTTTGCTCCTAAACGTCTTCCGATTGAGTCACGTCCATTTGCAGTTGAACTTTGTCCTTTTTTATGTGCAAAGAATTGAATGTTTAACTTTAATAATTCCACGTTTGTCTCCTCCTTACTTTATCTCAATATTATCTTTATAATTTTCTTCTAATTCCTTTAGTAAAGAAATCATATTGCAAATTAAGGTTTCTGTTATTTTGTCTTGTTTACAAACATTTATTGTTAATCCTTTTTTAGTCACTTGATATGTCAAAGCTTCTTTATCTATTAATAAGATACCATTAATTGTAGTAGTAACAATCGAACTTGTGGCACTACAAACGATGTCTTTACCATAATCATCATACATAGCGTGACCTAATATTGCAATTTTTTTATAAAATCCATTTTCTTTTTCTGTTTTAACACTAATCATAATTAACCATTAATTTTAGTAATTTTGATTTTTGTATAAGGTTGACGATGTCCTTGAGTTTTACGATTACTTCTAGACTTGTTCTTATACTTAAAGATACGGATTTTCTTACTTTTTCCTTGTTTTAAAACAGTACCTTTAACAGTAGCACCATCAAGATAAGGAGTTCCAATTTTTCCATCGATCATTAATACTTCATCGAAAGTAACTTCTGTTCCATCTTCTACATTTAATTTTTCAACGAAGATTTCGTCTCCTTCACTAACACGATATTGTTTTCCACCGGTTTTAATAACTGCGTACATTTTTTATACCTCCTTTATTTAACTTAAGACTCGCTCTTAAGGTACAGAGAAAATTCTGTTTCTACCTTTTCAATGCGGTTTGAGAAAGAGGTTTCCTCTCGCTACAAACAAGACTATTTTACCATACGAGTCTTTAATAGTCAAACAATTTTTGTGATAAATTGGTGTATTTATTCACCACTAGATAATAAGTCTCTAATATCATTTTCAGATAAGGCTGATAAACTTTCACTATCATTTTTACCTTCAATTAAATTTTCACTTAATATCTTTTTCTTTTCTTGTAGTTCTACAATTCTCTCTTCAATAGTTCCTTTAGTAATTAACTTTATAACGGAAACCGTTTTAGTTTGCCCTATTCTATGAGCTCTATCAGTTGCTTGATTTTCCACTTGGGGATTCCACCAGATATCTAAGTGAATAACTGTATCGGCTCCTGTCAAGTTAAGTCCTGTTCCTCCAGATTTTAAAGTTATCAAGAAGCAATTAGTATCATCATTATTAAAGCTTTCTACCATTGCCATTCTATCTTTACTCTTTACAGAACCATCAATCATATAATTAGAAATATTATTTTCTATAAACATCTCTCTTACATTATCTAATACTCTTTTAAAACTACTAAAGATTAGAATTTTATGACCATTTTCGATATTTTCTTTAACTACTCTTAATAACTCTTCAATCTTAACCCTGTCACCAGTATAATTTTCATACATTACTGTTGGGTCAATACAGATTTGTCTTAAACGCATAAGTAATTGCAAAATCTTCATTCTTGATTTTTGGAAACCACCAGTTCTAATCATTTCATCCATTTCTTCTCTAGTATCTTTTAAGACTTTCATATATAGCATTTTTTGTTTTTCTGGTAAATCTATATAGATATTATTTTCAATCTTTGCAGGAAGTGATTTTACTACATCACTTTTCTTTCTTCTTAAAATAAATGGTTTAATTTGATTACTTAAATTATTTAATACTCTTAGGCCTTCCTCATCGACATCTTTGATATTATATTTTTCTCTAAATTTAACAACACTATTTAGATAACCTGGCATAATAAAATCAAAGATGCTCCATAATTCCGTAACATTGTTTTCTACTGGGGTTCCAGTAAGAGCTATTTTACACTTAGCTTTTATCTTTTTTATTTCCTTAGTCATGGTAGCTTGATGATTTTTTATATTTTGGGCTTCATCAACAACACATAGTTCAAAGTTCATATCTTCATATTCATCTTTATCATTTCTAATTAATCCATAACTAGTAATGAAGATATTATACTCATCTTTTTTAGCAAAAACTTCTTTTCTTTTAGCAACTGTATCAGCTACTGTAACATATTTTAAGTTAGGAGCAAATTTTTGAAACTCTCTTTCCCAGTTATAAACAAGCGAAGTTGGTACTACAATTATAATTTTTGCATCTTGCTTTTCTTTTAATATTTGTTTGATAAAGATGATAGTTTGTAAACTCTTACCTAATCCCATCTCATCTGCCAAGATACCACCAAGGTCACATTTATAAATAGTATTTAACCATCTAACTCCTTCTTTTTGATAATCTCTTAATATCTTTTCATCAGCTTCATCAAAGTTCACTTCCAAGTCTTTATACTTTTTAAAGTTAGCAATAAACTCATCAAATAAGTTATTAGTTTCAATATTTTTATATTTACTATTTTTTAAACTATCGATATAAATAGCTCGATATTTAGGAATAGCTACTTCACCGTTTATAATATCATCTTTCGATAAATCAAGGTCTGTTATTAAGTCGTTAAGTTGGGCTAACTCTTCATTATTTTCAAGAGAAACAATATCATTATTTTTTAATTTATAATATCTTTTCTTCTGTTTAAGGGCCACAAATAGATTATTTAAATCTTCTTGATTAATACCATCGACACTAAACTTATAAGACATTATCCCTTCTTTTCCGATACTAAAGTTATTGCTAGTAGAAACTCCTTTAAGTATTTTGGTATTGTCTATTTTCTTACTAGTAAATATTTGGTACTTTTCACTTAGTTTTGCTAGTTCTTCATCTAAAAAAGCATACATTTCATCTTGATCAGTCATAATAAAACTATTATCTTCTTCGGTAAAATTATAACTTAAAATATCTGCTACTACTTCTTGTTCATAATCATTATCTCTTAGGAAGTCTGTTTTATCAAAATAGTTTATTTCTCTATCTTTATAAGCTAAAACTATATCACATTTTAACTTAGAATAAGAAATATCAAAGTATAGTTTTACATCCGGTTTAGTTGGTAAAGCTACTTCTGTTACATCTTCACTTATAACAATATTATTTTTTACTCTATTAAATAACCCATTACTAAACTGGTTGATACTTGCTTTACTAAAAGTTAAACCTCTTAATTTACTAGTAGTTAGTTTTCTTATATAATCACTTTCTTCTTTGGCTAGTATATATAAGTTATGATTATAGTAAACATATTTAAACTCATTATCTAGAAAGTCATAGTTAGCAAAGTCTTCAATTTCCAAAGTAAAATTATCTGCTTTTTTATTAAGAGTGTAACTGGTAGGAAGGCCCTTATAAACATTATATACTACTCCACTATCAGTGATAGAAAACTCTTTTCCTTTTAACATATCTAAAACATTAGCAAACTCTCTTTTAGTAAGAGCAAAAGCATAACCACTCGCTGTATAGTAATTACCATTTTCACTTATCTCTGCTAGATAATCTAATAGTTCACTATCTTCTTTAGAAAAGTAATGCATATTAGCATTATAAGTCAAAGCTTTTCCAAAATAATATTCATCCTTATTCTTATAAGCGTAGATAAAGTTTCTAAACTTGGATGGTACTGATAATGTATATTTTTTCTTGTCACCAATTCGTAACTTAACATTAACATAGCGATAGACAAAGGCAAACTCTAACTCCACTTCTAGTTTTTGTTTAATATTAGTTTTATTATCAAATTGATAATCAGCTAGTATTTTCTTTGATAATTCAAGTTCATCGATTATTTCAAAACTAGCTAAATCATCACCATCATTCATCAAAACTGCAGCTACATGTTTACAAGTTTTTGCTCGGTCAAATTGTGGACAATCACAAGAATAACCAAGAACATCTTCGCCATTATTTTTAATCTTAACCGTATAATGTCTTCGTGATGACTCTGACTTCACAAAATAAGTATGAATGAAACTACTAGCTAATTTAGTACAACCAATCTTTTCGATATAACCAGGGTCATACCATCTTCCTTTAATGAAAGAATCTCGCCCCACTAAACTTAATATACTAGTATAATCCATAAGAAAACCCCTCCCTTACAAATAGTAGATATATGATAACATTTTTTAATTATTTAATAAAGATATTTTTATGCATATTTACTATTATTTACATCTTATTTTAAGTGATTTATCAGAAAGTTTAACACATCACTTTCATCTCTTTTGATTTCTTTCTTTTCACTATTAGTAATATCAGTAAAATACTTATTATTTCTCTTATCGATAGAAATACTATCAAGAGGATAATCTTTATGAACCTTGTCAGATTTCTTACTAACTAGATAAAAATCATCTAGGCACCAAGAATAAGTAGATTCTTTCCCATTATTAATGGTAGCTATGCCATAAACCCAGCGACAATTTAACTTATCATCTTTAGAATAAGTCTTAACTAAATTAGTATAATAATCAAGCATTTCTGAATCATCTAGTCTCTTACCATTAATTCTTCTTACACAAGTACCTGGTTGTAACTCATCTGGTATTCCATCTATATACAAGTTATCATCCATAGCAAAAACCGGCATATCAACTACTTCGGCATAACTCCTTGCTTTGATAAGGGCATTTTCGACACCATCCTTACCAGTTTCTTCTACTTCTATTTTTTTATCTATATCATTAAGAGTAAGTATTTCAATACCATTTTCTAAAAGTCCTTTCTGAAATCTCTTTTTTTTACTCTCATTTCCAGTTGCAAATAATACTTTCTTCATCAATTATTCCTCCTTCATCAATTAACAACATCTATTATATCATAGAATATTTGTTCGTCAATAATATTTAAAAAAAAGAAAACAATTAAGTTTTCTAGTTAATCTCTATCATTACCACCAATAAGTTGTAAAAGATAGATAAAAATATTAATAAAATCTAAGTATAATTGAAATGCTCCAAAAATGGCACCTTTATCTTCACCTAAACTATCAAAAAGAACTGGTAGTTTTTTAGTGTCATAGGCAACATAACCAATAAATGCAATCATTCCAAGAATACAAAGAACTAAATCTGCTGTACTACTTCCAACAAAGATATTAATGATACTTGCAATAATTATTCCTATCAACATCATAAGTAGAATATTACCTAGTTTGTCCAAAGACATTTTAGTAACTGTTCCAAATAAAGCAAATAAACCAAATACAATTGCCGTTACTAAAAAGACTAATATTAAACTCTTAAGTTCAAAGGCTATAAATAGTGTTGAAAATGTAATTCCTGTAATAAATGAATATAACAAGTAACAAAATATCGCCGTCTGCTTACTCATTTTGTGAATTCTAGCTGAGAAAAAGAAAGCAACTCCTAATTCTATTAGGATAATAATTATATAACTTGCCCCACTCATTAGATTAATGATAGCATTTTCATAATTTGATAGTACCATACCAGTTGCAAAAGTAAGTAATAGACCAGCAAATAACCAACCATATACTTTTGAATACAACTTCTCCATTTTATCCTCCTTCCCTTTTAGTATAGCATATTTGATTAGTCTTTACCAATATGCTTATTTTGTTTGTGACTTACAAATTAAAATGTCCGCTTTTTTCTCTCTCATTTCTAAGTTAAAATGTCCTAAAATACATCTTCAAAAAGGAGGATATATTAAAAATGGCTAAATTAACTGATAAAGAATTGACTCAAAAAGAAGAAGCTTCCATATTAGAAATAGCAGATAAACAAATTCACAGACTTATTACATTATTACAAAATATAAAGAGTACGAAGATAGTGCTTTTATTTATCAAAATAGTGATAAATTAAGTCACAATAAAAAAATCTCAAATGAGCTAGCAGATGAGATTAGTGATAGTTATATGAGTGAGTTTTTCGATTACAATTTCACTCATTATCATGAAGAACAAGGTTATAAATATGAAATTTTTTTTCAAAGCATGATAAACATATTTATAACTAATGATATAATTTCACCATATGCCCAACATAAAACAGTTAGATTATATAACGAAAATATGAAAAAAGCAATTAGAGAAAACACAATTACAGAACCTCAAGAAAAATTATTTGAACAAATAAAACAAGAGAAATTTGAAAATCATATAAGAAAATCAAACTTACATTATTCATTTGGAGAAGAAATACAAATGCTGCTACTTTTTGGATTTGGTTTGGTAATGATAAAAGCACTACATCTAGCAGTAGATAAAGTAACAGGTAAAGTATTAGCAGATTATTTTGATTATGAAGAAACAACCAAAGCGTACTTAACTGTATTCATGAATCTGGCTATGAATTTTGGAATTTCAAAAAGAATTAAAACAGATAAAAGGAACTCATTTTCAATAAATAATATCAAAAATTTTAAAACAAAGCTTGATGTAACACAATTTGGTAGAATCTGTGAAGACTTAGAAATAGAATTAAAATGTAATAGTAATTATTTATTTAAACCTAATACTGAAAGAGAAAATGGAACTTTTAAAAGAAGACTAAAGGCTGAACTAAGACATGAAGGTGTTATTAACATTGATAAATGGCTTTACAAATAAAAATAGTCCATGGCGAAAATTTAAAATTAAGTAAGTAAAACTCTTTGGGTTTAACGCTTTATGATACCGAAAAAGAAAAAGAAGTATTAACCATTATGGCTTTTACTTTCTTTTTTCGTTTATTATGTTTAATTGCTCAGGTCACTCCCCAGTGTTGACTTATCCCTTATCATATGTTTTTATCTAGAAATATCAATAGGACATTTTAACTTATTAATCACAAAGTTCTCCATTATTCAAAAATTATATTTTCACTTCAATTTATAAATATTACTTGATTATCAGTTAATAGTATATCATTCTCAATAGTAATAATTCCGTTCTTTCAATGAATACCTAAATTGTTTTTAATTAAGCAAAGTCTATTTTGATAATTTTAACTTGTTGCTATACTTCCAGCACTAACGCCAATATGAATTCAACTATTTTCAATATACCTATCAAGAAGTGGTTTAAAATTTATTTCACTAATTCTATCTACTAAATATTTTGTATTGTCACCACAAACATATATTGAATTATATTTACTTATTTCATCTTAAATTAATAACTTATGCATATCATAAATAGTTATATTTTCATCTGGAATATTGCAACTTCTTAAGTCAGCTAAACATTTTGATAAAATCTAACTACACCTGGATTATTTGCTGTTGTTATATTAATAAATATGATTTTTGCCTTTAATACATTACAACTTAATAATTCCAAAAATTTATTTTTGATGTTATCATCCAAATCCATGTACTTGTTAAAAGTATCTTTTTATCTTTCTACACTCTTTCTTTTATCCACTATTTAATTTTAAAGAAGGATAAAACCTTTTTTTCGCCTTGTTTTTCATAGTTATAGTCTTACTATTATTCATTAATAAAATCGTATTTGTGTTATTTTTTTGTTTAACAATATGTTCATTATTAAATCTGAGATAATAAAACATATCCATACTCCATATATCCCACATATTTTACTTAGTAAATATGCTAAAATTAATCTTAATCCTCCACCTATACACAAACTTAATTTTGAAATATATTTAAATTCTTTCATTGCTCGTAATATACTAGAATAATAATGATAGAAGCCACTTAAAATACAATCTAATATAACAAATAATAATAACTTATAACCTATTATTAGGCTTTCTTTTTCAACTAAAAAATATGGTAAAGAAATCAACATGGCAATTCCAATAATTACAGTAGTTATATATACTATTTTTTTGTTTAAACTATTTATAATTTTAGTCGTATTGTTAATTTTTTCATTATTATTGCTTCCAATTGCTGTTGCAATCATGGTTTGTGTACCTATACCTGTCCCATGTAAGAAATTGTTTATTAAATCTAAAAATTGCATTACAATTATATGCGCAGCATATTGAAGTGCACCAATTCTTGACATAATAATATTTAAAAGAAAATTACTTCCCCTTTTAAAAATTCTTTCATAAATATTATATTGTATTAGGCTGAATTCTTCTTTTGCTATACTTTTAACGAACTTTATTTTTACTAATTTTTTAGAGTAATAAACTAATACTACCATATTTATTATTTCTACTAATATAGTTGATAACGCTACACCTGTAATTCCAAATCCAAGTTTAATAAAAGTAAAATCTAGAACAGCATTAAGAAAAAAACAAAGCATTCTAATATTAAGCATTCTTTTGCTTTTACCTAATGTTCGTTGATAACCACTTAATATTGTTAGAATTGTATTAGGGATAACACCTATTAATCTTATATATAGATATACTAACCCAATGTCGTTAACCAAAAACATCCTTGGAATAAATTTACTTATACTTAATGTTAAAATTATGCAAATTAAGCTACAAATTATAGCAATTATCAATGCAGTTCCTACAGTAATTTTTGCTTGTGCCTTATTATTTCTTCCTAACAATCTAGCTACTATAACGTTATTAGAAACATTTATTGATTGTAATACTAAGTACATAAAATCTATAACTGTTCCCATTGCTCCAACAGACGCTATTATCTCAGAACCAAACCGCGATATCATAAATGTATCAGTCATAGTAATTAAAACGCCAACAATACATTCAAATCCAGATGGAAGTGCTAAATCTAAATACTTTTTTTCATACATTATTTCACCTCAAGCATTGTAAAATCTTTTTCTACTAAATCATACTATATTTAGGTATTTTTTTCCATACTTCTTTGAAAATATGGGACTTACAAATTAAAAATCCTAAAATACATCTTTTAAAAGGAGGATGTATTTAAATTAACCGATAAAGAACGATAAGCGAGAAAACACTTATAATAAAAAACAATTAAATCTTATTATTTCTATTAGAGATGAAAAAAACAATCAATAATGCTTCATCAATCAAATATTATAATAAATATTATTTGCCATTGAGTGAAGATACTGGTGAAGTTGTATCTTTCAAAAATGGAACTAAATGTACCATAGTAAATTCTTATGATAACAAGTTATTTGGAATTATAAATGAACAAGTATATATTCTTAATTTAGTATAGTAATACAGCGACATTAATATTAAAGCATCGAAAAATTGCTTTTCAAATAAAAATAGTCCATGGCAAAAATTTAAGACTCTTTGGGTTTAACGCTTTATAATGCCGAAAAAGAAAATAAAAAGAAGTATTAACCATTATGGCTTTTACTTTCTTTTTTCGTTTATCATGTTTAATTGCTCAGGTCACTCCCCAGTGTTTCCTTATTCCCTTAAGCAATAATTATATTATGTTTTTATCTAGAAATATCAATAGGACATTTTAACTTATTAATCACACTCTTTACCAATAAGCTTATTTTGTTTTATTAAGAATTAGAATAAACTTATCGCCATATTTTCTTTCTTTATATATTGTGTAATATTCACTATAAACAAATTTGTCTTTACTACTACTTTCTAAAATAACCAAACCATCAGTATTTAACAAATCATTCTTTTCTATTAGAATAAGAGCTTCTTTAATATAATCTGTTTTATATGGCGGATCTATAAAGATTAAATCATACTTATTAGTTGTTTCCTTCAAGAATTTACGAAAATCAGTTAAATAGACATTATCTAAATTTTCTCCTAAGTTAGTTAAGTTATTCTTGATAGTTTTAATGGCTATTTTATTTTCATCAATGAAGGTACAACTCTTTGCTCCTTCACTTAACGCTTCTAAACCTAAATTACCACTACCTGAAAAAAGGTCAAGACAGTTACTATCTTTAATATAGTTTTGAATCATTGCAAATAAAGATTCTTTCACCCTATCCATAGTAGGTCTTGTCCCTTCTATATCATAACCAATAATATTTCTTCCTTTATATTTACCACTAATTATTTTCATCTTTAATCTCTCCTAAGTATTTATTACAAGATAATATCAAAAAGTTAAGTCGATTTTCTAGCATTTTATATTGCTTGTATTTCTCATCATTGTATATTTTTTTTCTAATCGTTTCATTATAAGTATTATGATACTCATCTATCTTAGCAATTAGTTCTTTATCTTCATAAATACTAGCAAGACTTTTCTTAATCTCAGACTTTATTTCTGAATTATTTATCATATCGACTAGTTCATAATAAGTTTCAATCATCTATTAATCACTTCCGTCACTATTATAACAAATACTCGATTAAGAGAAAACTATCTTTTCATTTTTAAATCATTACGATAACAGAAACTACCACTATCAGCACTTTTTAGAAAGCCATTATAACTTGCTAATGTTTGTTCTAACTTTTCTGGTTTATGTTTTCGAACGTATTTTACTCTTTTCTTTATTTTTCGTTTAGTCTTACCATTTATTAACATTAATAATCTTTTGTTTTTTAAGACAAAACGATAGCCTAAGAAACAAAATCCATGATGAATTTCTACTATCTGTGTCTTTTTATTAAGTTTTAATTTTACTTCATCTAATTTCTTTTCTATTTCTTTTAAACAATACTTAAGATATTCCCTATCTTCATGAAATAAAATAAAATCATCCATATATCTAACATAACATTTTATTCTTAATTTTTCTTTAATAAAATGATCTAAGTCATTTAAATAATAAACAGCTAATATCTGACTGGTCATATTACCAATTGGTAAGCCTTTACCTTTCTGATAAAAAGGTATTGATTCAAGAGACTTAATGTGACTTTCATAATCTCTAATACCTAGTTTTTTAACTCGTTCAATCTCACTTTTAACTGACCTTTGAATTTCTTCATTAACATAACTATAATTAGTACTAAGAATTATCTCTTTTATCATATTAAATATACGTTCATCTTTAATAAGTTTAGTTAACTTATTAATAAGTATTTCTTGATCTATTGAATAAAAATATTTAGATATATCACATTTAAGAACATATATTTTCTCATGATTTTCTTTCATCTTATTAATATACTTTTTCACATAATATATTCCTTTACTTGAACCCATAAGTGGTCTTGTTGCAACGTTCATTGGCAGTAAAAGTGGATCAATTAAAGGAAAGAGAAAATAAGTGCTGACTAAGTGATTAACTATTTTGTCTGGCATTGTTTCACTCATAATTAAACGATATTTTGGTTCTTTGATTATAAAAATATGATATTTTTGATGATGATAATCTTCATCTTTTAAAGTATTGTAAATTGACATAATATTGCAAGAAAAAAATAGTTCAAATATGAGAATCTTATCTTTATGTTTAGTGTTCTTTCGAACAGTATTGTAAACATTGGTAAGATTTTCTATTGTAACTACTTCTTCATAACTAAGTGCTTTGTTTTTCACTCCTGATCACCCCATAAGAAATTTTTCTGATTTCAATTAAAAAATTACTAACTGACTCGTACTTCTTATGGCTAATAATTTTTTTCTTATAACTAACTCGCATATAATAATCGAGCATAGAAATTTGAATGACTAACGCTTTTAAATATTTAAGTTTAATTCTATTAGTATCCTCGATTCGGTAAGAAAAAATATTTTCAATTATCAAATACATAGTTTTTTCAATATTTTGTTTTAGTATTACTTCATTCTTAGGATAGTTGATTAATTGTTTATTTATATAATCAATCGTCTTCTCACTATTGGATAGAAGTCTAAAACCATCATTAGAGTCCATCTACAAACTCCTTTATCTTATTATAATTTTCAGAACTATTAGAGATTAGTATTTTTATTCGCTCTATTAATAATTCATTGGAACATTTGCTGTAATAACTTTTTTGAGCAATAGTTGATATATCTTTATAAAGATTATCATCACTCATATAACTAGTTACTTCTTCACCTTCTAAGATGTAAAAAGAAATATTCTTATCACGTAAGTTAGTTGTTACTTTAGCAAGAGCTGTTACTGGAAATCCTAATTTTTCATTATTAATTTGGTATGAAAAAAGGTAATTCATCGTTATAGCGTCAAGGCCAAAAGTAACATAAAAACTACCGACTTTTAGAAGTAATATTTCTTCTTGATGTTGATTTTTCAACTCTTCATACTTTTCTTTTACTTTCATTTTACTCCTATAATAGTTATGCCAAAGATTAATCTTGTTTCCAATCATTTGATTATGAGCTTTCCTCATTACTTCCTCCAGCTATTAACCTTAGTCAATAGCACGCGGTTTGATTAGCAATAATTTACTAATTTGTAGTAGGAATCTGGACGGGCCCCGAAGGAATTAGCGACGTTATTCCAATGATTCAGACTGCCTGAAGGATTCACGTTCCAAACTTGCGCATTAGAGTTGTTAGACTCGAAGTTAGACGGAGACAGCGAAGTCCTAATTTCTGAATGCAACCAATACCTAATTAGGTCCGTTAGTAGATTAACCTTACTTATTATATTTTTTCAATGTATCAATATTTCCTCAAATAATTAATATTAGCTAAGAAAAGTATACATTATGTTTTCTGGCATAAAGTTTTTAACTTTATATTAATTTCTGGGCAAAATGAAGAGTCATTTTGCCCGGTAAACTAACTTATTGAAACAACATATGGATTTAAGGCTGTTCCATCTCCCTTGGTTATCAGTGTATCAGCTTTTAGGTTGATAACTGGACGGGCCCCGAAGGTAGACGAAACGGAGTTACCAGTGTGCAGACCGCCTGAAGGAAGCACGCGCCAAACGAACGCTAGAGAATAATTGGAATGGAAGGTAGACGGAGACAGCGTCCAGAAGTATTGTCCATTATATAGATAATAATTACTATTTGCTGTATTATATACTCCTCCTGCCATCGCCACTTCATCTGCTGTAATAAGTGAGATTGGATAATCTAGTTTTGCACTTGCATTTGATACTTTAAATTTATCATTATCTTGTACACATTTTAAGCTTGGTGTTCTCTTATTATATAAACGATTGAATGCCCCATAGTATGTTGTTGGTGTTGTTAAATAGCCTGATCCTCCTGTTACACTTCTATCATTACAAAATGTTTCATCTGCTATATATGATGCATAACTTGTTAAATTATTTTTGTACCATGTATCTAAGGTACCCTTCATAGTTGAATTTGTATTATTTGTTACAGCATCGGCATAACTATCACTGCTATATGAAATTGGTTGGACTATCATTGTTGTATCATTTGAATACCCTGTGATTTTATATACTACATTACAGCTTGTATTTAAACAACTATATAGTTTTCCTGATACAATTTCGTTAGAATTATCTTTCCAAGTTAACTGTTTAATAGTTCCTGTTAAAGTAAATTTTTTTGTTGATTCATCAAATGTGTACCCTGTCCCAAAATTGTATTTTTGGGTATTGGTAAACCAGTTGTATCCTGTTGTTCCATTGTTTTCATGTAATGAGAATTTCTCATTATATTTATATCCAACATATGC
>CAKOXX010000015.1 GCA_934130405.1 uncultured Bacilli bacterium
TTAGATATTTCATCGACGAGAGCTAAAAATATATTAAATAATATGTGCGAAAATAAATTAATTGTTATGGTTGGAAGAGGAAAAAATATTATATATGTGTTAAAATAATATTAGATTGATTTATATATTAGATTCGTTAACAAAGTTGTAGACCCCTACGTCGTCAGCACCAGATTGATACTAAACTCGAACTTTTCATTTTTTGATTAGTTCGAGTTTTAATATACCTCGTAAGTTATTGCTTATCTAGATTTATGAAAAAAATTAAATACTGAAAATTTTAAAGAGCACGAATTTACAGCCTTTGAAAATTTGGCTGAAAAAATAGTTTTTACATGTCACCACAAAAATGGATTAAAGAAACTAATGCGATTGGTATTATTTCAAAGTCCGGAAATAATGGTGGTACATATGCAAGAAGTGATATTGCTTTAGAATTTGCTAGTTGGTTGTCTCCAGAATTTAAATTATATGTTATACAAGAATTTGAAAGATTAAAAAGAAATGAGTTTTATCAGTATAAAATGGATTGGACCGCAAATAGAATGTTAGCTAAAACTAATTATAGAATTCATACTGATTCAATAAAACAAAATATTGTTCCAAAAATAGCCAAAAATCAAAAGAAATATATTTATGCAGAATAAACAGATGTATTAAATGTTGCTTTGTTTGAAATTCTTGCTAAAGAGTGAAAATAAAGTAATCTAAATTTAAAAGAAAATATTAGAGATTATACGAATTTAAAACATTTATTAATATTATGTAATTTAGAAAATACAAATGTAGAATTAATTAATGATAACATTCCTCAAAAAGAAAGATTAATTAAATTAAACAATTCTGCAATTAGACAAATGAAAGTGTTAGAAAATGATAAAACAATTAAAGAATTAGAAACTTTAAATAAAAATTTAGTTGAAACTAAATAAATCATGGTAATTTAAAAACACCAGGAAAAATTTTATGGGATAGAGTTACATTAACAAGATAATATAAAAACTACTTCTAATTGAAAAGAGTAGTTTTTTCTTTAATTTAATTTTTCTTAAATATACTTTTAATTAATTTTTTAATGCCTTTTTCTTGCTGTTCTTTCTTTGTTGGTTCAACTTCTTCTGGTAAAGTCATTTTTAAATTGCCTTGTTTGAAAAATAAAACATCACTTAAAGAATAAAGTTTAAATCCAAGTAGTTCATGCTGTGTTATCATACTTAAATTTTCTTGTTTTTGTTCTGATGTCATAGAATTAAATTTTTGTGCAATTTCATTTCTATCAGATGATATACTTTGTCCTAGTGCCATAATCTCTTCATCTGATAAATCCTTAACTTCATTATAATCAACTATCCAATCAAGACTTTTGAAGAAAATTATTGCTGCTTTTTCTTTAAACTCAATAAAGCCATATCTGTTATCGTCACAAACAATAAAACTTCCATCTCCTACAGTATTCATAAGAATATCTGCAGGTACTGGTAAATCACTATGAATTAAATAAGCTAAATCATTCTTTTGAACATAAGCAGCATTATTAGTAATTATTTTCACCTCTAAATCTCCTCTCGTTGAGCTATATAATAACATAAGTTTCTTCTAACTTCTACATTTTTAACTGTATTTTCAGGTCAAAGACATGAAAAAAATTTTTCACAGTCTTTTTTCTTAGTAATTATCTAGTTATTCGAAGAAAAATTAATGAAAAAAACGAAGTAGTTATGTTATCATTTAAATATGTGATTGTGAGTGATAATAAATGAAACCAATAAAAAACATTGATAAATTAGATAAAAGACAAAAGAAATATTTGAAAGATAAGTTTGGTATATCCGCATGGAAAGATTTAACTCCAACAATATTAAAGAATTTAAAAGAAGCAATGAAAGAATTAACAGATACCAGACAACAAGTAAAGATAAAATATAAAATATGGGATGTTGTAACATGCGTTGTTATATCTTGCTTATGTGGTATGAAAACATGGGAAGAAATACATGATTTTGTAGTAATGAAATATGAATTTTTTAGACAATTTTTAAAAATGACTGGAGGTATTCCAAGTGCCAAAACGTATGAGAGAATTATGTCTATAATCGATAAAGAAGAGCTAAAAGTAATAGTACAAGACTTTTTTTAAACAATAACAACTAACTTGTATTCAAAAATAGATATTTTAAATATTGATGGAAGAGTAAATAATGGAAGCAAAAGAAAAGCAACAATTAAAGTTGATGCTGTATCGCTACTTAATTGCTTAAATGTCTACTCTAATAATATGCGTATGTGTATTGCTGAAGAAACAATCGATAAAAAGACAAATGAAATACCAACGACAGCAACAATATTAGAGAAATTGAATGTAAAAAATTGCATCATCACTTGGGATGCATTAAATACTCAAAAAGATAACATAAGTGCAGTTATCAAAGCAAAAGCTTACTATGTAGTGCCAATAAAAGGTAATCATGCTTTATTTTACCAAGACTTAATAGATTATTTTGACGATGATGAACAAAATTTAATCATAGGTGGAAAAATAAATACAGCGTACAAAAAAGAAAATGAATATAAAAATGGTTGTTCAATAACTTATGAATATTTTCAAACAACAAATATAAAGTGGTACGAAGATTATAAAAATTGGCAGGGACTAAAAACAATAGGTATGGTTAAGAAAACTATTGTTAGCCAAAATAATGGAAAAGAAGAAAAGAGTATTGAAAGTAGATATTATATAGCCAATATAGATTTAAATATAGAATTATTTAAGGATGCTATAAGAAAGCACTGGAGTGTTGAAAATAAATTACATTGGCATTTAGATGTAACATTTAATATGGACAATAACCACACTTTAGATAAAAATGCACTTATGAATTTAGAAATAATAAATAAATTTTGCTTAGGGATGCTAGAAAGGGTAAAACCATATTACAATATGAGTCTAAAAAGAATAATGAATATATTGAGCTTAGATGTAGAAAATAGTTTTCTTGAGTTTTTAGCTTTTTTGGCATTAGCAAATAATAATGATTGATAAGAAAATCGTATCGTTTTTTAGATGATTTTTTATATAAAAACATAGATAGTCATTAAGAAAAAAGACTATGAAAAAAAATTTTTCATGTGCATCTACAAGCAGCTGTATAGCATTATTGTAACGAAATCTATCAAACATTTTACTCCTAATAAGAGCTTTAAAAATATATTGTCTTATCTCATTAATTTCTTCATATTTTAATTGTTCAATAACATCTTGAATAGTTTGCCAATCGGGTACTTCTTTTAAAGTTTGCCCACAAATGATAGATAAATTTTCAATAGCTTTTTCTGTATTGAAATTATCATTAATACCTGTCATCGTTGTTATTCCACAAATTAGTGCAATTAGTTTTGTAAAGATAATTGTTTTCATATTATAAGTAATATAACTCTTGTGTCTTTTATCCATTAGTTCAGAAATCATTCTTTCTAATTGGGGAAAATATTTTTTAATTATTCTTATAATTTCATTTAAGAAGTTTTTATCACTCATTAGTTCTCTTTTTTGTTTTTTAGTAAGTGATGATTTCTTAGTAAATGTTTTTCCTGATTTTATTTTAATTGATTTATCTTTATATTTTTTTGAAGCGCTAATTCTATTTTGCGTCTTTCACTTCTTGGAAGATTCTGACTATTTTTTATTTCTTGTTCTAATTTTTTATTCATATATTATCAACTACCTATTCTAATAGTAGTTTATCATAAGTTTGTTGCGAAAAAAATTTACCCTTTTTTGCTGAATAATTTAATTATTTTATATTTTATGGTATTATAAATATAGTTAGTAAGTTTATTACTTACTATCATCTTTTAGTCCAGGAGTTGTTAGACCTGCACCTTGCTGGCACCATTGACGATTTATTCGAACTAGAAATAGTTCTTTTTTTCTCGTTTAAAAATATATATTGACCGAAAAGTGACAGGATAAATTCACGCGATAAAGAAAAATAAGATGACAATAAAATTACTATCTAATATAATTAAATTATGATTATAGTGAGGTAGTGATTTTTTTATGTCTAGAATTTCAAAAGAGTTGCAAGAATTTAATAAAATAATGAGTGAAGAATTAAAAATAGAAGAAGAAAATATTGAAAGTATGGATATTGATCAAAAGTTAATATTAGCCATAAAAGAACAGGCTTGTACTTTATCTGATGACAGAATTGAGGAATATATTTATCATTCTATTGAAAGTATTTTACTAGTAGTCATATTTGGAATTATGACCAGATGTAATACATTTGTAGAGATATACTATTTCATGTTAAAACATTCGGCATGGTTAGACAAGCATATAAAATTTGATTCAGGTTTACCATCGTTATCAACAATAAAAAGAGTTATAGCTATGATAAATCCAAAAGAATTAGAAACAATTTTAAATGAAACGTTAAAACAATATTTGTATAATGATACTAACTATTACAGTGATAACGATATATATGTCAAAGATTTAAAATCGATGGATGGAAAAATCACTAAAACTAATGCTATGAGTTTATATTCAGTAACCCAAGAAACTTGTGAAGCAACTGAATTTATTAAGAAAAAAACAAATGAAACTCCAACTGGTATAGAGCTTTTAAAAAGAGTTAATATTGAAGAAAGAAATTGATAAGAATTATTTTAAAATCACAGAAAAAGCTCATGGAACAGTTGAAACAAGGGAATATTTATTTTCTAACTATATTAATTGGCTATATCAAAAAAATGAATGGATGGGATTAAAATCAATTGGTTATGCAAAAAGGACATATGTAAATAGTGAAGAAAATGAAACTAGCGATGTAAGATACTATATTTCAAATATAGATGCAAATAAAATACAATTACTTAGCAATGCTATAAGAGTAGAATGGCAAATTGAAAATGGTTTGCATTTATATTTAGATATGGTGTTTTTAGAAGACAAAAATAAATGCTTTTTAGAAAATAGTCAAAAAAATTTAAATATAATACGTAAATACGTATTGGATTTGCAAAAAAGGTATAAAACTCAAACAAAATTAAGTATGAATATAATAAGATTAAATATAAGTATGGACTTCGAAAATGAAATTGATAAAATTTTAAAAGAGATTCTATCATAACTTATAAAATTTCTTATCGCGTGAATTTATCCTGTATAAAACCAATTATATATAATATGAAACTAAAAAAGATGATATACTAAATTAAATATAGTTATTGCTTGGAGGACAAAGAAATGAATAAAAGATTATTTGCAATTATTGAACTAGGAAGCAATAATACTAAAACTCATATTTATGAAGATGAAAAATTAATATATGAAAACAATGCTACGATAGAATTTAAAAAAAATTATCAAACTGAAGGTAAAATAAATGAGAACGATTTAAATAAACTATTTATAATAATTAAAAAGACATTGGAATATACTGATAGTATTTATATATATGGCTGCAGTATTTTTAGAAGTATCAAAAAAAATGAATTGGACGATATTAATTCAAAACTAAAAAGTGAATTTAATGTACAGATAGAAGTTGTGTCACAAGATGAGGAAGCTCGCTATACAGCATTGGGTTGTTATAATAAGATAAGTTATGATGGCAATATATGTGTATTTATTGGTAGTGGAGGTTCTATTGAACTTATATTTGTTAATAATAAAAAAATCATTGATAAAAAATATTATAATTTTGGTGTAGTAGATATTACTAAAAGATTTGCTAGTTTAAAAGATGATATTCCTAGCTGTACTTTTGATGAGGTATACAATTATGTCAATGAACTAATTGGAAATATAAATATAAAAGCCGACATTTTAATTTTAGCGGGTGGTGATCATTTATATTGGTACAATAATGCCGGCTATGAATTGCTAGAAAATACTATATACAATTGTGAAAATCAAAAATATATGTTAACAAACAAAATGAGTGATAATTATGATTGTGATGCTCTTCTTACTTCTTTAGATAAGATAAGAAAAAATAGTGATAATCCTGTTTGGTTTGATTGTTCAAGAACAATGAAAATTATTACAAATTTGATATCACATAAAGTCGATTCAAAGTATATAGTTCCTACTAGGATTAATATGGAAGATGGACTAAAAGATAACATTTTAAAATTATAATTATAAAAGAAAAATATTAATTATAATTTATGAGAGGATTAAATATGAAAAAAAGAATTGCATTAATAACAGACATACATGGTAATTTAGAAGCTTTAGAATCTATATTAAAAGATATAAAAACACAAAATGTTGATGAAATAATGTGTCTTGGAGATACAATAGGAATTGGACCAAGTTCAAAAGAATGCGTAGACTTGTTAATTGAAAATAATATTAAGTCTGTTTTAGGTAATCATGAAATATATTTGCTTAAAGGAACTGATTTTGATTCAACTATACCAAATCAAGTAAAAGAACATTATAAATGGGTTAAGGATAGTTTAACAGCTAAAGAAATAAATTATATCAAGAAATGTCCTCTATACTATGAAATTAACATTAATTACGATGACGTGGCATTTAATAAAAAGTATATTTTATGCCATTATTTAATTCAAAACGAAAAAGATATATATCCATTTGAGAAAGAAGATTTAAAAAAAGATATTAGTTTATGGAAAAAATATAATAATGACTCTATTACTTATTTTATTGGACATCTTCATCATTCATTTAACATTAATGAAGTGAATGGTATATCAGGCGATATTATTGAAAGCGACGGAACATTAACAAATATTGAAATAATTGATAGTGCAGGATGTACAAAAGCTAAGTATACGTCTTATGCAATTATAGAAATATCAAAAAATATAAAATTTGAACAAAAAAAACTAAAATATGATAGAAAAAAATTTGTAAAAAAAGTGATGAACACTACATTTCCAGACAAAATAAATATCCTTAAATATATTTATGGAATAGAGTTATGATTGAGAGAAAATTAAATGTATCATATGTTGGTTTTTATTGTAATTATCATTTCTCTCTTAAAAAAAATAGTTAAAAATGTAAAAAAATTGCAATATAAAGTAGTTTATATACTGATAGAAACTGGTCCCAATAACTACAATATTCTTATAACATTTTTAATAATAAATTATATGATTTTGTAATAAAAAAATATTTACAAACTATGAAATAGTTGATATAAATTATGTGTAACTATTTGTATTAAAAATTATGAAGGACAGTGGAATTTGAAAGGTGAAGTTGTAATATGAAACAAAAAAAATATGGCTTTTTCTCAGCCTTTAGAGATTTATTTAGGTTTTCAAAGGAAGAAAATAAAAAAATGTACATAATAGGCATACTATTTATGATTGCATTTGTAGTAACATCTATGATATATAAAACTAGTTATTCAAATTTAATAGCTAATATAATGAGTTTAAATTATGAAAAAGCAATAAAATTAGCGTTGCTGTGTGGCTTATTAAGAATTTTTTCAATAACTTATTTTCATAACCAATATAGAAAAGCAATTATTCAATCCGGAGAAGAAATATCAGCTAGTATACAAAAAAAGATATATTCAAAAATTTTGACACTTTCAATAAGTTCTTTTGAAAATATAAAATCTGGAAAAATTTTCACAACAATTAAAGCAGCAGATAGTGGAATGATGAGTACGATAAGTTCATTACTACAAGAAAGTGCTTATTGTTTTACTTCTGCTATAATGTTATTAATAATATTTTTTATAGATTATAAAGTGGGCATTGTAGTTACTACAGTGTCAGTTTTAAGTTTGAGCTTATTTAAAATACAATTAGATAAGTCCAAGAAGTATTTATATGATGAATTTGAATATTCAGATAGCTATTCAACTTTAATCAGTGAAACGACTAAGGGAATAAGAGAAATAAAAGCCTTAGATTTAAAAAATAAGTGCTATAATTTTTTTGAAGATGATATAGATAATTTAAAGAAAGTTAGAACAACAAGAAGATTGCTAGGTAAGAATGTAAATACAGCAAAATGGACAATAAGAATTATTGGCGATACGATAGTAATATTATATATAATTAATCAATTAAAGCTCTCATCAATATCAGTGGAAACAGCAATGTTACTTATAACTTATATGAATAACATTATCGATGACGTTTTTCATAGAATAATCGAGCATGATTTTGGAATCTCTGAATTTACCGCTAATATGCTAAGAATAAAGTCTTTATTAGAGGATAACAAATTAGAAAAAGAAAAATTTGGTAAAAATAGTTATAATGATATTATTGGTAATATTGAATTTAAAAATGTTATATTTTCATACAATGATGTGAATGATAATGTCTTAGATAATGTATCATTCAAATTCAAAAGTAAGAAAAAGAATGCAATAATTGGAATGTCTGGTTGTGGAAAAACTACAATATTTAAATTATTATTAAAACAGTATAGTAACTATTCCGGAAACATATTAATAGATAATCATAATATAAAAGACTTTTCGGAAAAGTCTTTAAGAGATACTGTTACAATTGTTAATCAAGAACCTGTGTTATTTAATATGACAATAAAAGATAATCTTTTGATGGTTAATGAAAAAGCAACAGATGAGGAGATAAAAAAGGCATGTAAACTTGCTAATATTGACGACTTTATTAATACATTACCTAATAAATATGATGAGATTATTGAAGAAAATACAACTAATTTATCTGTTGGTCAAAAACAGAGAATTGCTATTGCTAGAGCAATACTGAAAAATACACCAATCATATTATTTGATGAAGTAACCAGTTCTTTAGATAAAAATAGTAAAAGAATAATAGAGAAAACTATTAATAAATTATCTGAAGAAAAAACCATTATAGTAATTGCACATACATTAGATAGCGTAGAAAATTACGATAATATAGTTATTCTAAAAGATGGCAAGATAAAGGAACAGGGTAGTCATGATGAGTTAATGAAAATTAAAGGACTATATTTTAAAATGATTAATCTTTAAAATGTATATTATATATTACTGGAGAATGTTTATTTGGCTAGTTTTTCTTCATTTTTGTGATTTTTTCTATACCCGTTTTCTTAGCTACTGAAATATATATTGATTTCAAATAGACAGTAAATCTAATTAAATCTTTTAATTATCACATAAAGAATGCATTTTAAATCCAAGTAATTCACAAGACTTTTAAAGAAAAATATTACTTTTTTTTAAAAACTTAATTAAGCAGAACTATTAGTAACTACTGTCATATTTAATCGTATTTTATATAAAATATGATAAACTATATATTAAAACTTATTGAAGTACTAAACAAAAAAATAAAAAGGAGAATCAAATGAAAATTATAGAAGTCAAAGAAAGAAATAAAGAGTTAATTAATGAATTAGTCGATGTTTGGGAAGATTCAGTTATTAATACCCATACTTTTTTAAGTAGGGAAGAAATAAATTCTATCAAAGAATATGTACCAAATGCTTTAAAAGAAATAGAATATTTAGTAATTGCTAAATCTTTAGAAAATGTTATAGTAGCTTTTATGGGAGTACAAGCTACTAAGTTAGAAATGCTCTTTCTAAGAAATAACGAAAGAAGAAAAAGTCTAGGAAAAGAGCTAGTTAAATATGGAATAGAGAAGTATCATCTAAATGAAGTGACGGTCAATGAACAAAATCCTAGTGCTAAAGGTTTTTATGAACATCTGGGGTTTGAAACTTATAAGAGAAGTGCAGTAGATGAACAAGGTAATAACTATCCGATTTTATATATGAAATTAACAAATAAAAGTCTTTAACTTTTTATAAAGTCTGTTATAATAGTTGGTTGAAAGCGAGGACAAATCAGTTATGAATTATGAAGACTATTATAATCTAGGAGCTTTACGAGAAAAAGTACCAATCAAAAAAGACCAAAAAGTTTCTTTTGAAGTCTTAGCAAATTTTTTTGTTGCAACAGCAGAAAAATCGATGCTATTAGAAATGAATGATCCGACGACTGCCTTATTTCTTGAATATGCAGCAAATAAAGGAACAGAAAAAGAAAAAATATTTAATCAATTATTAAAAGATTATAATTTTAATTGGCAATTTTCTATTCATAATGCTATTTATGAATTACTATTAACAGAGAAAGAAAAAAATGGAAAAGAAAGCCCTATGAATTGGCCTGGTATTAATTATATAGAAGGAAGCAACAATTGCTATATCTTAGATACTGTTCTTGGTGATATTGAGGTTTATAAAGCTAGTGAAATTTTAAAAAATACCCCACATTATCATATCTTTAAGAAAAAATTATCAAGAATGTGTTATCTTAGAACTTACGACTTTATAAGTGAAAGCGATGAGTATAAAGCAGTATTGTCTTATCAACCAGCTGTTTTTAATAATGGACATTATCATGCTTATCTAGAAAATGATGAGGCAGTTTTAGATATTGCAGCTAATGCTTTGTATTATTCTAAAGAGTCAGCTACTAAAGTATTAACTGGTGAAAAATTAGCAACCCTATCTTATGAACAAATAAATCAAGAATTTGATTCAATTAAAAGTATTTTTCCAGAAGAATATGCAAAAGATAAATTATTTACTTTGACTTTATATCATGATATGCATAGATAAAATTAGGAGAGTTAAAAAATGAAAAAGTATAACATATGCGATCTTTATTTAGTAGAATCTTAAAAAAATGATAATATCTACTACTTAATTTGTAAATATAATGATTTTAAAGATAGTTATATCGAAGTATTAACTGATGAAAAAATATCAGTAACAAGTACTACTATGATAGAACCACTTTCCTCTTATTATTCGCTATTTAATCATAAAACAGGAAAATTTTTAAAGTTAGATAAACAAGAATTATTAAGAAAAACTCTAGAAATTAATAGTGCTATTTGTTTAGTACCAGATAAAAAATCTTTAGATTATACTGATTCTGCTATAACTAACTCACTAATGGAACAAGCTATAAATAACTTCTTTCCGGAAGATGGTAATTGGTATAGTAGTTGCTTTGATAAACCAGAAGATTTAAATATGGAATACCTTCCTTGTCATTTGCAAAATGATTTATGGCTTGCTAAAATGTTAAAGAAAAATCAAAACTTACTTTATCTTAGCACTGATAAAATTCTTGAATTTCTTAAAGATTCCAAGTTATTTCAAGAAAAGAGACATACTTATGCTCAAGAGGTTGTCAGATGGCAAATTGATTGGATGGTAACTGGTGGTGAGAATTGGTTAGTAGATACAAGATATGGCGGAGAATTTATACGTTTTTCACCTCTTTGTGATATCGGTTTTCGTAAAGGAATAGTTGATACTTTAGAAGCAATCGGTATGGTTGAGGAAACCATCGAAGAAGGAATAGAGAAGAATGCTTCAATATGGCGTGAAAGACTTATGAATAGAGCTTTCAATAATGAATTTGAACCTATATATCTAAGTTATAATAAAGATAAATTAGAAAAAGTTAATCCTGAATTTAGAGCTAATTGGTTAAAAATGCGTAGATACGAATATTATCAAGAACATAAAGATTCCGTTGATAAGTATGGAGTTGTTGAACCAGATATGTTATTATCAAAGCAGGAGATAGATGTCCTTCAAGAGTATTTAAACGAAGAACAACAAAAGAGAAAACTAGAAATTAAAAAATATCAAGAAGAAGGTACTACTAATGAATTAGATGTTAATAATAAAGTACTAAAACTAAAAATTTAGTATGGAAAGAAAAATGCAGCTGAGTCGAGATTTAAAGAAATGTCAAAATTGTGAACTATATAAAAATCAACTCCCATTACTAGATGAATTAACTAAAAAAGATGTAATGTGGGTTGGTTTATCTGCTAAAAGGGTAGTAAATGGTGAAGAATCTCTACCATTAGCTAGAAATACTAATACAGGAAAAATAATAGAAACAATAGAATTAGAACTTAAAGAATATTCTTTTTATAAAACCAATTTAGTTAAGTGTTTACCCTTAGATAGTAATAAAAAAATAAGATATCCAACTAAGATGGAAATAACTAAATGCTTAGATAATTTAATTTATGAAATAGAAATTGTTAAACCTAAAATAGTACTTCTATTAGGAAAGATAGTGTATGATAATGTATACAAATATTGTAAAGATAATAAATTAGATGTTAGTAAACTTTTCTATATTGAACACCCGTCCTACATTTATATATATAAAAGAAAATATCTAAAAGAATACATTGAAAAAGTAAAAAATTTAATCATTACTAAAGGAAAGTAGATTAATACTTTCTTTAATTTTGTCTTCATTTAAATTGCTATTTTTATTCTGCTATGGTATAGTTAACTTATAGATAAGGTAAACTTATTTTAACTAAATAATAGGAGTAATAAATGAAAAAAGAAGAATATTTAAGTGAAGAAAAATATCAAAAAAATAAGAAAAAGATAATAACTAGTTCTTTAGTAGTATTAATAATTGGTCTTCTTCTAGGTGGTAGTATTATAGGAGTAGGGTTAGTTAAACAAAATAAAATTAATAATAACTATTCTACTAGTAGCAAGAATCAATTAACTGAAAAATTAAAAGAAGAAAAGCAAAAACTTATTGCTAATAAAGAAACATTAGAAGAAAAAATAAAACCAGTTGAAGATGAAATTGAATCCTTAGAAAGAACAACTTTTAATGGATTTGATGCTGCTTATTATGAGCGCCAAGATAAAATTAAAGACTTGGAAAAAAGTATTAAAGAAGATAAAGAAGCCATAGAAGCGATTGATAAAGCACTATCTAGTACTTTTTCTTCTTGTGAATTATTAATCTCTGATAACACTTATACAGAAAATTATTGCTCAATAAAAAAACAACTAGATGATATAAATGATGAATTCAATAAAAAACAAGCATCATTTAGCTGTATTCCTTTCTATATGTTTGGTGGTTTTATAATTGTTGCTTCTTGTATGATTGCAGGGTCTATTTATACTTTTGCTAAACGAAGAGAAATATTAGCATTTAGTGCGCAACAGGTAATGCCAGTGGCACAAGAAGGAATCGATAAGATGGCACCAACAATGGGAAATGTTGCTAAAGAAATAACAAAAGGAATAAAAGATGGTTTAAAGGATGAAGAAAAATAGAAAGCGGAGATGAAAGTAAATGGCAGAAGTCAGTGTAACAGGAATTAATGAATATAGTGATGAACTTAAAGGAATTGCTAATAAATTAAAAGATGCTTTAAGTCAGATTGAAGCTGATATAAATGAATTAAGTGCTGCAGTTGCAACATTAGAAAGTTATAATGGTCAAGATGCTTCGGCTGTTATGACAGAAACAATAAAAAGTAATAATGGTTTACTAGGCAGTATAGGTAGCATTATTGGGTGGGCTAAAGAAACAGTTCGTGTTTATAAGTATGTCTGGGATATCAATGTAAGTAATGGTGATATGACAAACTCTTTAGCTATTGTTAAAGATGCAGTTAGTAATGCTGAAACATTAGATTTATCGGGTGATGATTTAGCAAATTTTGCTGTTATGTTAAATGGTTTTATTTCTTTAATTGAAAAAGAAATTCTTATTAATAGTCAATATGATCGAAAAAGTTTTAATGAATATAGCAGTCTTTCTGATTTGTTCTCTACTCTTAAAAAAAACGATACTACTGGTATTTGGCAAGAATATAAAGATACTTATAAATACTCTAAAGAACTTAAAAAGAAAGATTTATTATACAACAAATATCGTACCCAAGAAGGAGAGGATGACTATGTAGATTTCTTACTTGATGAGATGGGAAATCATCGTATGACGACCGATGATAGAAATACTAAATACGGAATATGGTATAACAATAAATATGGAGTAATGAGTAAAAATGATGCCTTTTGTGCGGCTGGAGTTTCCTATACTTTAGAATATACTGCTACAACAGGAATACTAAATCCTTATATAGGTGTTAGTGCAGGTGCAGCAGATGCAAAGGCGAAAGCTAAACAGGGAATAGGAACTTGGCATTATGCTAGTGATACTTCTTATCAACCTAAGCGTGGAGATATCTTCTATAAAGGTGGAGATCATACAGGTATTATTCTAGATAGTGATGAGAAATATATCTATACAATAGAAGCAAACACTGCATCGGATGAAGGCGTTAGTGGTTATGTCAATACGAGAATAAGGGAACGTAGTGGTAATGCTCCTTATATAACTGAGGGTGGTTATTATTCTCCTCCTGTTGAGTTTAGTAATGCAAATGATTCTAGTATTACGCTTGATACTGATTATATAAATAAAAAATTAGGAATTCAAAATGGTGGTAACGAATAATAGAAAGGTTAGGTCTTAAAGATGGTAACAGTAGATCAAATAGAAGAAGAAATTGAAAAGATAAAGAGTGCAACTGATAAACTAAGAGAAAGTGTTGCGAACTTTAATAGTGTGTATGCTTCTGTTCACGATGTTGTTGATGGTTTAAGAATTGTTGCTAATACTAATGGTGGACACCGAAAGGCAGACCAAATTGCTGCTCTAGCAGATTTTGGTATTAGTACTAAAAAAATGGATAAGATTGTTACAGCAGCAGAGGAAGTTAATGTAACATATAACAAAAGAGAAGTAACTTTGAGCTAAAAAATAAAAAAAGTTGAAAAAATAAGTAAAAAAGACTTGCAAAAGTCTAAAGATTATTATATATTAATAGTGTTGTATGTCTCAGTAGCTCAGCTGGATAGAGCATCGCCCTTCTAAGGCGAGTGTCACGGGTTCGAATCCCTTCTGGGACACCATTATTGATTTAAAAAGCACTTTTCTATTGAAAGTGCTTTTTTGTTCCGTGAAACTCTTAATGATTATTTATCTTTTGCAATACTTAGTAATATTCCGATAGATACCATACTTATTAGTAAACTACTACCACCATAAGAAAGGAAGGGTAAAGTGACTCCAGTTATCGGAATCAATCCAACGACCACCGCTAGGTTCATCGAGGCTTGAAATAACATTTGAAAAGCAATTCCAAAGGAAAGATACTTTGCAAATAAATTATTGGCATTCAAAGAAATCTTTAAAGAAAAGTAAAAGAGTAGGAAAAATAAGGAACAAACAAAGATACAACCTACAACACCAAACTCTTCACAGACGATAGAAAAGATAAAATCAGTCTGGGGTTCAGGTAGATAGAAATGTTTCTGCCTAGAATTTAGAAAACCTTGTCCTAATAAACCACCGGGACCAATCGCATACATGGATTGAATCATTTGAAAACCAGTACCAAGGGGATCTTTCCAAGGATTAATAAAAGAAGTAATTCGGTTCATTCGATAAGGGGCAATAGCAATTAAAAGACAAGTACCAATAACGCCAAGAGCAAATGTCCCATAGAAAAACTTCATATCAAGACCGGCGATAAAAAGTAGAGCAATAACACTAACCATTAAAACAAGACCGGTTCCTAGATCTGGTTGTAACATAATAAGACCAAACGCTAATAGTGAAACACCAAGAATAGGTAAGATACCCTTTCTTAAATCTTTTAAATATTTATCAGAATTATTCAAATACTTACTAGTAAAAATAATCAGTCCAAGTTTTGCTGCTTCACTTGGTTGAATACCAAAAGGACCAATTCCAAACCAACTTCTACTACCATTTCGAACGCTTCCGATAAAGGGAATTAATACTAAAATTAACAATAAAAAACAAATACCTAAAATGATATTTGCCTTTTTATAATAGATTTTATAATCTATTTTTGAAATAAAATTCATTAGTATGAGTCCTGCTACAGTGAATAATGCTTGTTGCTTCACATAGTGGAAACTATCGTGAAACTTATATTCTGCCCAGATACTACTAGCAGAATAAATCATTATAAGTCCAAATATTAGTAAGAGTATTACGGTGATTAGTAAAGGCAAATCAAACCGTTTTTTCAAAAGAAAATTCGCTCCTTCCTAAAGCCAAACTCCAAATAAAATTCCTAACATAGCAAGAATAAGACCAAATGTACAGAATAGTTTAACTATATCTGTTTCACTCCAACCAAGTTTTTCAAAATGGTGATGAAGTGGGGTCATTAAGAATAATTTATGATGAAAAAACTTAACCCAGATAACTTGTAAAATAACTGATAATGTTTCAATTACAAATACAAGTGCTACTACTAGTAAAGTTAATTCACGATGAGTTAAAATAGCAACTGCTCCCATCACACCACCTAAGGCCAGGCTTCCTGTGTCCCCCATAAAAATCTTAGCAGGGTGAGTATTATATACTAGAAAACCGATAAGTGAACCAACTAAAACTAAACAAAATATTCCAATATCTTCAAACCCAACTACAAATGATATTAAAGCAAAAGCGATAAAGGCGATAGCCGATAAGCTTCCCGCTAAACCATCCAGTCCATCTGTTAAGTTAACAGCGTTACTAGAACCAATTAATATTAAAAGAATGAATAAACCATATAACCATTTCATTTCAATATCGATATGTAGTGTTCCAACAATCCACGATGTTTGTCCACCATTTTTCATATAGATATAAAAGAAAATAGTAGAAATAATAATTTGTCCAAAGAGTTTTTGATAAGTCGTCAGTCCTTCGTTATTGTGTTTCCTTAAAGATAGAAAATCATCGAGGAAACCAATGACGGCAAAACCACAAAATACTAATAAAACAATCGCTAAATTATCTGTATAAGGAATCTTTCCTAAAAGTAATAAAGCTGTAGTAATTAAAATAGTTGGCAGAATAAATATTATTCCTCCCATTGTTGGAGTACCAGCTTTCTTCCGATGATTTTCTCCAACATAAACACTAATCGTTTGGCCAACATGTAATCTTTTCAAAATAGGAACTAAAATGAGTCCTAGAAAGACACTTGTTAAAAAGCCAATCATGACAGCGAACACTGCCTTTGTCAATAATAACACTTTTTTCTCACTCTCCCGTTTCTTCCTTTGTATTATAACATACTAGTTATGCACTTTAAAACTTTTTTACTTATTTTGTTACTTCCTTGACATATTACTTTTCAATTAAGTCTATTCTAGATAACAAAAAAACTTTCCAATTAGCAGAAAATAACTTATAATAAGCAACTATAGGGGTGAAGTTTATGCAAGCTGGGTTAAAACTAAATAAAAATTATAAAGAGTTATATACTACTATTAAGAACTTACGTGAATATGCTAAAGATAATGCTAATGATAAATTTGCAAGACTTAGTTGCTATGCTACTTATGACTCTTTAGTAGTTATATTACCCTCTAAAGAAATGATTTATGATAATAATGAAATGAAATTAGAAGAGCTATTTAATTCTATCTGTGAAAAGGAAATAAATGCAGTCTATCGCAATAGAAAAAATTATCAGGCTACAGTTGATACCTTTTATAAGGAGATATATAAGATAATTGCTAAAGAAATGAAGTCTAAGCAACAAGAGTTTTTACCAATTGATATTTCTTCTAAAGAACAGCTAGAAATACTTAAAGGTTACTACCAAACTACCGATAAAAAATTAGAAAAGTTATTTCTAGAATACACGGAAAAGAATAGAATCTTTGCTATGCCAAGTAATGACGAAGAAGCTTTTGGAACTAATTTTATCAATCCGTTAAGTAACGAATCAGTTGTATTAATAAATAATAAGCTTTCTTCCATTAATACAATGTTAGCAATTACGCATGAGTTTGGGCATGTGCTAGATAATATTACTTTTAGGGATACACATACTAGTAGGGAAACGATGAGGTATTTCTTTACTTCTCCTTATTCAGAAACTAATTCTACTTATCAAGAACTAGCTTTCTTAGAGTATTTAATCAAAAATAATATTTATCAAGAAGAAGCGATTAGAACAATTAAAGAAAATATAGTTAATCTTCATTTGATGCCTTTTACAGTTATGACTTCTAAGAAGGAAAAAGACGAATCTCGTCTCTTTGAGGATTATACTAATGATGACTTTATTGAACTTGCTAATATCAAGGATGAAGCAGTTGACTTGATGACTTACGGTTATGGTTTTATGTTTGCTATTGCCATGTTAGATGATTACAATCTGTATGAGAAGTTTCAATTACTTAGAGCTCCACGATTAGATAAGAAAAAATTAGATAGGGAAGGGTTCACTGATGAAGTAATTTCTAAAACAATGGTAAAGAAAATAGATGAATATTATAGGAGAAGATAAATGATTAAATTAAATGATGATTATAAAATAATTGCTGATAAAATTAAAGAATTAGAAGAACACTTTATAAATTGTAAAACACCAGCTGATTGTGCCAATTATGTTAGAACTTATCAAGTATTAATAATGATTTATACTAGTCATTGTTATACTTTCCCTCATAATAAGAAATGTAAGAAAAATGTCTATTTAAGAAATACCCATGCAATTGCTAGTCATATTATTGATAAGAAAAGAATGAATGATTTTATTTCTAATAAAGGACTACATAGCAACTTGATAGCAAACTTCTATTTAGATTGTTTTACTTTATTTAAAGATTATGTAAATAATAATTGGGATAGATATTATAAAAATGCTAGAATATCAGCAAAAGAACAAGAAGAAATACTAGATGATTTTTTCTTAACAGATGGCAAAGACTTACAAGAAGTATATTTGAAACATAGAAAAGAAAATAAATTATTTCTAATGTCAGAAGAATTTTGTGACCTACTAAATGGAACAACTGGAGTAACTGTCTGGACTCCTGATGATGGTACTAACTTTGTGCTTTTAGCTGAACAAGACAATAAAATAGGAGAGTTGATAACAGCAATTCATGAATTAGGACATGTCTATGACTTTACTACTTATGCTAATAGTCACACTTTAAGAGATACAGCAGCTTATAGTAATAATTCACCATATTGTGAGGTTGCATCTATTTATCATCAATATAAATTTTATGAATATTTACTAAAAAATAACATCTATTCCAATGACACAATGAAAAATTTTTTATCAAGTGTAAATAGCAATCTTACTTATCTAGGTGAAATCTTTCCTTTAAAATTAATTAGTGATGAATATTTAAGAAAGAAAAAGTTAATAATTGAAAAGCAAGAAATCAATAGAGTTCTTAATGATTTAAATGAGAAAGAGGAACTCATTGATTATAACATTGTAAAAGATACTTTTGATGCCTATGATTCTATTCGTTATGGCTATGGCTTCATGTTAACAATGACTATGTTAGAAAATCCTGATTTGTATGATAATTTTCAAAGAATACGTGAACCACTTTTTGATAAAGAAAAGTTAGATAATGCTGGTTTTACTGATAAAGTAATTAACAAATCGATGGTTAAAAGAATGAATAAATATTTTGGAGAAACAAAATGACAGAATTAAATAAAGAGCAACTTTTTCTTTTAAAGAAAATGAAAGAACTAGAAAATAAATTTAAATATCCACCGTTTAGTGGATACCTTGATTGTTATGATTATTTAACATCTTATAACATGTTAAAAAAACTATTAGGAAAAGATATAACTAATAAAAGTATTGCTGATGATTTCATCATTAATTTTCTATCAATAAGTAAAGGTGAATTATTAGTAAATAAAACAGTAAAAAATATAATAGATAGTAAATATGAACATAGTATTCTAATTAAAAGCTTTATGAATGATGTTAATGATATCTTTGTTAACTACTTAGAAAATACAACTCTTGCTAGTAATAGTAAGATATCAGTTAAAGAAGAAAAAGAAATATTAATGGAATATTTAAAGACTGATGGAAAAGATTTGTATAACAAAACTAAGGGTAAAATTCATTTTTTGAATCCTTCTAAATTAAAATTAGATCAAGAAGCAAGTGATAGTATTTCTATATATTTGCCATTAACAGATGAAGGTATTATTACTGTTTGCAATTTAGACAATAAAGTTAGTAAGATGGGCGCCTTAATTCATGAGTTAGGTCATACTGAAGATTGGTTTTCCTACAGAAAACTTCATTCTAGAAAGAGTACTAGTATATATGCTAAAAATATTGGTTCTTTATATAGTGAAGTAAAATCTACTTATAATGAGTATAAATTTTATGATTATTTGTTAAAGAATAATATTTATTTGGCTGATACTTTAACTACTCTTGCTTTAGTTACTAATGAATACTTTAATAGTTTAGATTATGCTTCTCTTATCGGTTATATTCCCTTAAACTTTTTAAAAGCAGATAGTCTTATCGTCTACAAAGAAGATTTAAGAAAAAGTACTATCAAGATGCCCGAAGTTACACCATATTTAAAAGAAATGGATGATGAGATTCCTTTTGATGATGCATTAACTTATAGTTATGGTATGATGTTAAGTTTTGCCATGCTAGAAAATCCAGATTTATATGATAAATTTGAAAAATTGCAAGAGCCATTCTTTCATAAAGAAAAATTAGATAAAGCCGGTTTTACGGATGAGGTGATTGCTAAATCAATGGTTAAAAGAATGAATAAATATTTTAAGATATAGAACTTTCTTTCGCTATAGATTGACAAAACTAGTAAAACTTAGTATAATATGCGGCAATAAGGGGGAGTTTTTATGAAAGAATTAAATAGGGTAAGGCTTAAAGCTGTTTTAGCGGCTACATCAGCTGTTTGGCTTGGAGTACGCAGTGATATGGCTTATCGTGCTATTTCTGAAATGCTAACAGTTCATAATGAAAAAGAAGAGAACGATGCCAAAATAGAAGAAATAATTACGGATAATCTACAAATTTATATTGATAGAAAGAATACTTTAGAAGAGGAAGTAAAAAAATTAACAGGAGAAAATACTGTTCAAATAGTAGACGATGAATTTAATCTTAAAGATTTAATAGTAATAGAACATGATAATTTAGAAAATCAATCTTATTTGTATATTTTAGAAAAGCAAAGAGAACCTGATGAATATGAAGAATATCACCACAATTTTATGGCTCTATCATCAATAGATAATAGTGAGAAATATTCTAATTCTTGTGATAATTTTATCCGTTTTACTGAAAGTGAACCATTATTTGATTATTTAAATAGTGATGAAATGGCAGAAGTTACTGATGGAAAATTAACTACTTCACAATTAGATAATATATCAAGTCGTATAAATTCTTTGTGTAAAGAAAATAATAATGAAAAGATTTTTACTAAATAAAAAGAATTGATGGTGGATTATAAATGAAAGATAGTGGAAAAGAAGATTTAATAAATAAAATAGAAAAAGGAGCTTTTATTGCTATGTATGTTAGTACTGTAGCTTTAGCTGGTATATCATCAGAATTACTTTATCAATTAAGACCATTATTCATGAATAGTGAGCAAGATAAAGATATAGATGGAATTGTTGATGAAAATTTAACTAAATACATTTCTAAACGTAGCAGATTGGAAGAAGAAATAAGAAATTTAGAAAAAGAAAAGTTAGAATTAGTTGAAGGAAAGAAATTAGATGAAGAGTTTGCATTAGAAGATTTAGTAGTTATTGAACATGTGAATATTGAAAATCATTCTTATTTATATATACTAGAAAAAGAACATAGCCAAGGAAAGTATGAAGAATATAATCATAACTTTGTAGCAACCTATGAACTGCATAATGATGATGAAACTAATCTTTCTGGTGAAAATTTTATTCATTTTACCGAATGTGAACCGCTATTTGATTATTTGAGTGATGTTGAAATGGCAGAAGTTACTGATGGAAAATTAACCACTTCACAATTAGACAATATATCAAGTCGTATTAATTCTAAATATAAAGAAAATAATGATACGAAAGTATTAACTAAAAGTATGGATAACAAATAAGAGAGGAATGTTAAAATGAACAGTAAAAAAAGAAAAGGTCTTATAGCAACAAGTTTGATATCATTTGTTATTGCTTCTATAGGGATGAAGGCATTAGATAGCGAGACTCCTAAGAAAGTTATAACTATTACTAAAGAGAAGGATACAAATAATGTATTAAATAAAAAGCTAGAAGAATATGAAAATAAACGAGATGCCTTAGAAAGAGAAATAGCAGCTTTAGAACAGAAAAAAGAAAGATTAAAGACTGAAGAGAATTTTGCGTTAAAAGATTTAGTTGTTATGGAAGATACAAATATAGATAATGATACCTCTTTATATATTTTAAAAGAAGGAATAACTTCTGGTATTTATGAAGAGTATCATCATAACTTTCACGCTTGGTATAGAATGCATGAAGAAGGTAATCATAATGAAATTTGTGGAACTTACGTTCACTTTGATGAGTGTTATCCATTATTTAATTATTTAACAGATGAAGAAAAACAAGAAGCTAGTGTAAATAACGGAATTTTTACTACTTCAGAATTAGATGAAATATCAGAACGTATTAATAAAGAGTATAAAGAAAAAAATAATAACAAAATATTAGTTAAATCATTATAAAAGAAAAACAAGTTGCTTTTGCTTGTAATTGAATATTTAAATATAAAAGATTAAAAAACATAATTCTAAAAAAAATTAGTATTAACTTATAATGTTAATTCTTAAAAGAGCAAATAATAAGGGGGAAATATGGTAGGTGAATATACATTAAAAATATTATGTGACAAATATAATATCTCAAGTGAAAACGTCATTAATAAAAATAATAATATACTTACATATGGTGAATATTTAGACATTGATAAAACATTAAATTATCTAATAAATGAGTTAAAAGTAAGTAAGAAAAATATAGAAAAGTGTCCAAGTATTCTTTATAGAAATGTTGATGCTATAAAGAAAAATATTGATTATTTAAAACAACAAAATGTATCTTTTTCCTCTATAGAATCTTGTTTACACATATTATCAACAGAACCGATTGATTTAAAAGATACTTATAAGTATATAGAAGAAAATTATGGAATAGAAGCAATAAATAGAAATACATCCGCTTTATCTTGTAATAAAGAGTTGATAATTGAAGTTGAAAAATTAGAATTAGATAAAGAATGGAATTTAGCTATAGCTGTAGGAATTACCTTTGGCTATAACACTTTAGAAGAAGTTATAGATATAATAAATAGTGAAGAATATAAAAATCATCCAGAGCTATTTACTCCCACAACCTTAGCCCATGCTAAAATAAAAGACATTAAGGAACTTCTTCATAGTGATGAATACAAGGAACATCCAGAGTTATTCACTTCCACAACTTTAGCCCGTGCTAAAATAAAAGACATTAAGAAACTTCTTCATAGTGATGAATATAAGGAACATCCAGAACTATTCACTTCACAAACCTTAGCTTATGCTAAAATAAAGGACATTAAGGAACTTCTTCATAGTGAAGAGTATAAAGAATATCCAGAATTGTTTACTTCAGAAACCTTAGCTCATGCCAAAATAAAAGATATTAAGGAACTTCTTCATAGTGATGAATACAAGGAACATCCAGAGTTATTCACTTCCACAACTTTAGCTCATGCTAAAATAAAAGATATTAAAGATATACTCCATAGTGAAGAGTATAAAGAGCATCCAGAGTTATTTACTTCAGAAACCTTAGCCCGTGCTAAAATAAAAGACATTAAGGAACTTCTTCATAGTGATGAATACAAGGAACATCCAGAGCTATTTACTTCAACAACTTTAGCTCATGCTAAAATAAAGGACATTAAGGAAATGCTTCATAGTGAAGAGTATAAAGAGCATCCAGAGTTATTTACTTCAGAAACCTTAGCCAGTGCTAAAATAAAGGACATTAAGGAAATGCTTCATAGTGATGAATACAAGGAACATCCAGAATTATTCACTTCAACAACCTTAGCTCATGCTAAAATAAAAGACATTAAGGAAATGCTTCATAGTGATGAATATAAAGAACATCCAGAATTATTCACTTCAACAACCTTAGCTCATGCTAAAATAAAAGACATTAAGGGAATGCTTCATAGTGATGAATATAAAGAACATCCAGAATTGTTTACTTCACAAACTTTAGCCCATGCTAAAATAGAAGATATCTCAACTTTATTAAAGATGTCATATTGGTGTGATATAAGATTTAAACATCTTTTAACTTCGTCTGTTTTAGCAAAAGCAAAACAAATGATTAATAAATTACCTGTTTTGATAAAAATAGCTGAGTATTATGAAATAGATGAATATCTTACTACTTCATTTTTACTAGTGTCACCAATCCAAAGCTTTGCCTTGATAAATTATTTGAATGATAATAATATACCTTTAATAATAAATGGTAAACTAAATTCTGTTTTTGGTAAACAACCAGGCTTATTAAAGAAAAAATATGGAATAGATATAAAAGAACAAATGAAAAAGTATGACTTTAGTAAATTTGATTTTAATGAGAAGAATAGGAGTAAAGTTAAGAAAAATGGGATTAGATGATTTAGATATATTAATATTAAAAGAAAACTTCGATACTGAAACAATTGTAAAAATGGATGCAGAAAATATATATAAAATACTTAACTATTTAGATAAAAATGGTGTATTTTATGCTAAAGACTTACTTTTATCATCACTTGATTTATTTTTGCTTCCAGTAGACGAATTTATAAAACAATTTGAAAAGCTAAAAAATGAATTAGGAAGTGATTATGTAGATAAACTTGGAGAAGATTCATCTCTTATTGAAATAATGTATAAAGATTAGCTTTTCTACACTTATAATTATTTCAAAAATAAATTGCTAACACTAAAAAAATGTTATATAATAAGCTTATCTTCTTTGGAAAGAGTATATTTTAAATTCTAATTAGAGAGAGTATGGTTGGTGTAAATACTTATAGAAGTTAAAATAGAAGACATCCAGTTAACAAAAGAAGCGTTCGACCTCGATACGGTTATTTAGAGTATAAACTAAGGTGGCACCACAGGAATATCTGTCCTTAAGAGGGGCCATCTTTTTATTTTAAGGAGGAAAAAAGATGATACAAAGACCAAAAGGTACTAATGACATTTATGGAAAAGAAGCAAAAGTTTGGAAATATGTTGAAACAGTAATTGACCAAGTAATGGAAAAGTATAATTACAACTATATAAGAACACCTATTTTCGAATCAAGTGAATTATTTCATCGTGGAATAGGGGAAACTACTGATATTGTAACTAAAGAAACATATGATTTTGTTGATAGGGGAGATAGACACCTTTCTCTAAGACCAGAAGGAACAGCTGGAGTTTGTAGAAGTTATATTGAAAATAAAATGTATGGGGATGCTACTCAACCAGTAAAAGTTTACTATAACGGTACAATGTATCGTTATGAAAGACCACAATCAGGTAGAGATAGAGAGTTAACACAATTTGGTATGGAAATACTAGGAAGTGATGACCCATTAAGTGATGCTGAAATTATTTCTGCTGCTGTAAACTTATATAAACTATTAGGTCTAAAAGAAATAAAAGTTAATATTAATAGTTTAGGAGATAGTTCTTCTCGTAATACTTATCGTGAAGCATTAATTAAATACTTTAGACCACATATAGATGAATTTTGTGATGATTGTAAAGAAAGATTTATGAAAAATCCTCTTCGTATTCTAGATTGTAAAGTAGATGCTGATAATGAAATATTAAAGAATGCTCCTAAGACAATTGATTACTTAAATGAAGAATCTAAAGAAAGATTTGATAAAGTAAAAGATTATCTTGATATTATGCAAATTGACTATGAAGTAAATCCTTCTATCGTAAGAGGACTTGATTACTATAATCACACTGTTTTTGAAATTGAAGCTAAAGTAGCTGGTTTTGGTTCTAATAACGTAATTGGCGCTGGTGGAAGATATAACGGTCTTGTTAAAGAATTAGGAGGACCAGAGACACCTTGTATTGGTTTTGCTTCTGGAATTGGTCGTTTAGTAATGGCTTTAGAACTTGAAGAAGTAAAATTACCAATCGTTGATTATGTTGATTTATTCTTAATGTATGTTAATGAAGATGAAAAGAAATATGCTGTTTATTTAGCTCAAGAATTAAGAATGGCTGACTTTATTGTTGAAACAGAATATACTGGTCGTGGACTTAAAGGTCAATTTAAACAAGCTGATCGTTTGAATAGTAAATTTATTGCTATTTTAAATAGTGAAGACTTAAATAATAATGAAATAAAGATTAAAAATAATCAAACAAAGGAAGAAGAAATTATCAGTTTAGATGTTTTAATCTACTACTTAGATGAAAAATTAACAACAGATAGTGATGATTGCGATTGTGGTTGTGGCCATGAATGTACTGGTGAATGTAATCATGATGGTTGCAACTGTGATGAATAGGAAGTGTTAGAAAGATGAAAACAATAGAAAATAATAGCTTAAGATTAACTGATAAAGAGAAAAAAGTAACACTATATGGTTGGGTGCAAAAGAAACGTGACTTAGGTGGAGTATGTTTCATTGACCTTAGGGATAGAAGTGGTATTGTACAGTTAGTAGCTCGTTCTGGTGAAGTGTATGAAATAGCTAGTACTTTAAAGAATGAGTCTGTTTTAAAAGTAGAAGGTATAGTTAAAGAACGTGAATCTAAAAATAATAATATTGCTACTGGAGAGATTGAAGTAGAACTAGAAAGTATTGAATTATTAAACTCTTCAAGAGATTTACCATTTGAAATTACTAATGATACAACTGCACTAGAAGATACAAGACTAAAATATCGTTATTTAGATCTTAGAAGAAGTAATTTAAAAGATAACTTAATAACTCGTCATAAAATTACACTTGCTATTAGAAACTTTCTAGATAGCAAAGGTTTTGTTGAAGTAGAAACTCCTGTACTTTGTAAATCAACTCCTGAAGGAGCAAGAGATTACTTAGTACCAAGTAGAGTTAATAAAGGTAAGTTTTATGCTCTTCCTCAGTCACCACAATTATTTAAACAATTACTAATGGTTGGGGGCATGGAAAAGTATTTCCAAATAGCAAAATGTTTCCGTGATGAAGACTTAAGAAGTGATAGACAACCAGAGTTTACGCAAGTTGATATGGAAATGAGTTTTGTTGATGAAGAAGATGTTATGAGTTTAACAGAACAATTAATCGCTTATGTCTTTAAAGAAATAAAAGGTATTGATATTAAACTTCCTCTTAAGAGAATGGAATATGATGATGCAATGAAGTATTATGGTTCTGATAAACCAGACTTAAGATTCGATATGAAGATAAATGACGTTAAAGATATCTTTAAAAATACTGAATTTAAAGTCTTTCAAAATGCTCTTAGTGAAAATATGACGATTGCTTGTATAAAAGTAGAAAACAATGCTAGTTATTTCTCAAGAAAGAAAACAGATGAACTAACCGAATTTGTTAAGATATATAAAGCGAAAGGACTTCCTTTTGTTAAGTATGAAAATAGTGAGTTTACTGGTGGAATTAGTAAGTTTTTAACAGAAGAAGAACAAAAAGAATTAGTAACTAACTTAAATCTTCAAAATAATGATATCTTATTCTTTGCTGCTGATATTAAGAATATAGTTTATCAAACCTTAGGAGCCTTAAGATGTAAATTAGCGCGTGACTTAAACCTTATTAAAGAAGGTGACTATAAATTACTATGGGTTACTAAGTTCCCGTCATTCGAGTGGAGTGAAGAAGAAAATAGATATGTTGCTTGTCACCATCCATTTACTGCTCCATTAGATAGTGATGTTGATAAACTTTTAACAGATAAAGCACATTGTTATTCAAAAGCTTACGATATCGTTATTAATGGTTACGAAGCCGGTGGTGGATCTATTCGTATTCATAACGAAGAAGTACAAGAAAAAATGTTTGAAGCTTTGGAGTTAACTAAAGAAGATATCGAAGAAAAATTTGGTTTCTTTGTTGAAGCTTTAAAATACGGAACACCACCACATGGTGGCCTTGCTATCGGACTGGATAGACTTACGATGTTATTAACAGAAACAGATAACATTCGTGATGTAATTGCTTTTCCTAAGACAGCTAGTGCTAGTTGTCTTATGAGTGAAGCACCTAATAAAGTTGCAAAAAAACAATTAGAAGACTTAGGAATAAAACTAGAAAAGGACTAATTAATAAAGAAAGTAACCCTTTCTTTTTCCTTGCTAGTTTGTTATAATTTTGTTTAGAAAAGAGGTTAGTATTATGAATAATATTATTGCAGCGATTATTCTTGGAATTGTCCAAGGAATAGCTGAATTTTTACCAATATCATCAAGTGCTCACTTAATTATTTTTAGAGATGTCTTTGGTATTGGAAAGGGAATGGGTAGTGACTTAGCCTTATGTTTCGACCTTGCCCTTCATCTTGGAACATTACTTGCTATAGCAGTATTCTTCTTTAAAGACTTTTTAAATATGGTTGTTAAAGGAGTAACAAAAGGAGTTAAAGATAAAGAAGGTAAAATATTCTTTCAAATAATAGTCGCTACTATTCCCGCTGCTATTGCAGGATTACTATTTGAAGATGTAATAGAAGATGCTATTAGAACTAATTACTATTTAATAGCTCTAGCTTTAATTTTTATGGGAATAACTATCTATGTAATAGATAAAAAATCTAAAGAAGAAAAAGAAGTTAAAGATATATCTTATAAAGATGCATTTTTAATTGGTTGTAGTCAAGTATTTGCTTTAATTCCAGGATTTAGTAGAAGTGGTACTACTATTGCTTGTGCTAGAGCTTTAAAGATAAATAGAGAAGATGCAGCAAAATTTTCCTTTTATTTATCTGCCCCTGTTGTTTTAGGAGCTTGCTTATTACAATTTATTAAAGGAGAAGCTATTGCTTTGATAGCAGCTAATATGGCAATCTTCTTAGTAGGTATTTTAGTAGCATTTGTAACAGGATTAATTTGTATTAAATTCTTATTACAATACTTAAAGAAACATGACTTTAAAGTATTTATGATTTATCGTATTTTACTTGCTGTTGCCGTTATTTTATTAGTTACATTTAGGGGGTAAAAATGAGTTCGAATCTTTCACTATTTATTACCTTTCTATTGGGATTATTCCTAGTAGTAGGGATAATTTTTTCCTTCTTTTTAAATAAAAAAAGAAAAATGATGGATTACATTTTTTCATTAGCATTTTCTCTACTTATAATGTTAATGATATTTGACATTTTAAAAGAAGCAATAGAAACTTTTGGTTTTGGAAAACTCTATTTATTTGTTATCTTTGCTTTAGTAGGTTTTTTAATGTTTAAATTACTAGATCATTTTGTACCAGATCATCATGACCATTTAAAAACTAACAAAGAAGTAAAAGAAAACATCCATCATATTGGTCTACTTTCTATAATTGTTTTGATTATTCATAACATAATAGAAGGAATGGCGATTTATTTTGTTACACTTACTGATATATCAGTAGGAATAATGATGAGTGTAGGTGTTGGTATCCATAACTTACCATTAGGTGTAATGATTGGAAGTGTTTATTCAGAAAGTTCTAATAAGAAAAGTTTAAATATCCCTATGATTTTACTTAGTGTTTCTACCTTTTTAGGAGGATTAATTCCTTACTTATTGAAACTAACTAGTGCTAGTAATACTTTTATGGGAATACTTCTTTCACTAGTATTAGGAATGTTATTCTATTTAGTGTTTTTTGAACTTCTTCCGAAAGTAAAAGATACTAAAAATAAAAATATGACAATATATGGTTTAATTAGTGGGGGGTTAATATTCTTATTAACATTATTCTTTGATTAGGGGTGGTTAGATGTTTTATACACTTTGTTATTGGTTTTTATGCTTTATGCTTTATTCTTTTATTGGCTATCTAGCAGAAATAACATGTTGTTCTATTAACAATAAGAAACTAGTAATGAATAGAGGTTTCTGTCTTGGACCATATTTACCTATTTATGGTTTCAGTTGTGTTATAATGAACTTGTTTTTAGCTAAGTATAACCATGACCTTATTACTTTATTCGTTATGTCTGCTTTTGTTTGTACAATAATGGAATATATGACTAGCTTAATATTAGAAAAAATATTTCATGCAAGATGGTGGGATTATACAGAAAAGAAATTTAATCTTTCTGGACGTGTTTGTTTAGAAAATTCTTGTTTATTTGGTCTTGGCGGAGTAGTGATAGTTAGAGTTATTCATCCTTTTGTTGAAGGGATTATTAAAAGTTTACCGTTAAAAGCTCTATTTATCATAGCAATAGTTTTATTTGTTATTTTTCTTGTAGATGTTATTATAACTATTATAACAATGTGCCAAGTAAAAATAGCTAGTATGAAATTTACTGCTAAAGATGCTACAGAAGAAATAAGTAAGCGTGTTAGAAGTGAAATTATTAAGAATAAGGCCTTAATGCTTCACATGTTAAATGCTTTTCCAAAGATTGAATTATCTAATCATGATCCATTAGGCAGAATTAAGAAATATTTAGCTAAACAAAAAGAAGAATATAAAAAGAAAAAAGCTAAAGATATAAGATAATGATAAGTTAACTTATAAAAAGAACTTAAAAAGTCTTTTCTTTAATGATATCTTCTAATTAACTTATCATTTATTATTAATTACAATAAGAAACACGTGGGGGGATTTAACATGTATGATCAAGAATTTAAAAATAAGATACTTCATTTATTAAAACAAAAAACTGTAAAAGAAGTAGCACAGGAATTTAATATAAGTTCCACAACTTTATATAGATGGAGTAAAGCTAAAGAAGATAGCAAATTAATTAAAAAATTTATAGGTATAAAAAATTATGTTGAAGCTATAGAACTAGCTAAGAAGCATCCGAACGACACTTTAATTCAAAGTCAATTAGTTACTATTTATATTAAAAAGGAAGAATATGATAAAGCAGAAGAAATAGCTAAGAAGTATCCAAATTATACTCCAATTCAAAGTCAATTAATTACTATTTATATGAATCAAAAGAAATATGCCCAAGCAGAAGAAATAGCTAAGAAGTATCCAAGCCATGCTCCGATTCAAAGCCAATTAATTACTATTTATATGAATCAAAAGAAATATGCCCAAGCAGAAGAAATAGCTAAAAAATATCCAAATTATGCTCCGATTCAAAGCCAATTAATTACTATTTATATTAAAAAGGAAGAATATGATAAAGCAAAAGAACTAGCTAAAAAATATCCAAATTATGCTCCGATTCAAAGCCAACTAATTACTATTTATATGAATCAAAAGAAATATGATAAAGCAAAAGAACTAGCTAAGAAATATCCAAATTATGCTCCGATTCAAAGTCAATTAGTTACTATTTATATTAAAAGGAAAGAATATGAAAAAGTAGAAGAAATAGCTAAGAAG
>CAKOXX010000016.1 GCA_934130405.1 uncultured Bacilli bacterium
CTATCAACCTCTTTTAAAAATGGATATTTCACAAGTAGACTTGGTATCATGATATTCTGGTCATATGCAGATTTACCATTTTTAGTATTATTGTAAGTATCAATTCTATCCCTTAAAAAGATATTATAAATAAGTCTAGCAGAACCGATAGTTTTATTTATTAAAATCTTTTGCTCTACATTTGGATAGAGTCTAAAAACATACCCTTTAAGTACTTTCATATGACCGCCTCAATTCATTAGAATATAGCGTATCACGCAAAACAAATGTTTGCAATAACTATTTAAAACTTTTTATAAATTTCCTATTATATAAATAACACTCTTTATCATGCGAATAGATAATACCTATCGCTTGTAAATATGAATAGATAATAACACTTCCCACAAATTTCATCCCTCGACTTTGCAAGTCTTTAGAGAGATTATCAGACAATTCATTAGTTGTTTTATCGATTTCATAAATTACTTTTTCATTAGTAAATGTTTTTAAATAAGCTCTAAAGCTACCATATTCTTTTTTGATATCTATAAATATTCTAGCATTATTAATACTTGCTTTGATTTTTAACTTATTTCTAATAATATCTTTATTATTTAGTAACTCATTAATTTTATCATCACTATAACTACATACTTTATCTAAATCAAAGTTATCATAGGCTTTTCTAAAGGCTTCTCTTTTATTTAAGACACATTCCCATGAAAGTCCCGCTTGAAATGATTCTAATAATAACATTTCAAATAAGTAATTATCATCTAGATTAAGATGGCACCACTCTTCGTCGTGATACTTAACATATAACGGATTATCTAGATTACACCATTTACATCTAATAATTTTAATCACTCCCGCCTATACATATTTTACTATATGATACCGTTTTTTTCTATATTATTCGCACCTTTAGTATACCGTCTATTCTTTTTAACAACTCATTTATAAATAACTCTTCGGTTATCTTATAGATATAGCTATATTTTTTACCAATATCTTTTAAACTCATTCCACTTACATAAACATCTTTTTTATCTAAAATTATGTATCTGTCATGAAATGGGTTATTACTTATAAACGAAATATTGTCATACTGATTATTATATTTTTTTATTAAAATTGAATCTAAGTTCTTAGATAATATAATAATATTTTTATTAATGTTTCTTAATATATCTAATAATTCTTTATTAGCATAATTATCTATAATTATAATTTCTTCTCTAGCTTTGTTTAATATATCAACTAAAATGCTATAAGCATCATATATTTTACCATCATAAATAATAGATGCTTGTTTTGATGATAACTTATCAAGCGATTCTTCCAATTTTAATATTCGGGCTTCATGATTAATTAGAATATTATTATTTTTAAATAAATCATTTGAAATGTACTTTTTCATAACTATAAAAGCATCCATAATATATAATGTCATACTAGTCGCTTTTTTTCCTTTTAGTATAGTTGCAAGCATATATACTCCCTGCTCTGTAAAAACTCTTGGATTATTTCTTCTTCCACCATAATTATTATCTAAACTTGAGGTCAAAAATTTTGACTTCAAGTTATTACTTTCCTCATCGGTAAGTTGAAAACTATATCTTACAGGAAATTTATCAATATTATTTTTTACTGCTTGATTTACTTCTTTTGTACCATTCTTACAACCATATAATCTTGCTAAATCAGAATCAAGCATTACCTGTTTACCTCTTACCTCATATATCATATTTTCTATTTTTTCTTCTTTTAAAATATCATTCATATCATTTTTCCTTTCTATACAAAAAAGGTACACCTCTCCTTCGAAAAGATATACCCGCAGCATGCATGTAATTTTTCTTGGCTAAAAATTACATACTTTATCGTCTAAATTGTCATATTAACGGCCAAGTAATTAATATAGTTACATCATAACAAACATTTGTTTCTCATGCAATATAAACTTTAAAAAATTAGCTTCTTTTTAAAACAGATATTGCTTCCATATGATAAGTATTAGGAAATTCATCTACTAGTTTAATTGATTCTATCCTATACTTCTCACCTAGTTCTTTTATGTCTCTTGCAAAACTCATCAAGTCACAAGAAACATAAATAATATTATCACATTCTTTAGCAAGCAATAGTTTTCTAGCATTACTTGATAGTCCACTTCTTGGTGGATCAACTATAATCATATCTATCTCTTTATTATACTTCTCTAAAAAGTCTTTAGCATCCATACAGAAAAATTCCGTATTAGAAATGTTATTTATTTTCTTATTATAATTAGCATCTACTATCGCTTCTTTTACTATTTCTACACCATACACTTTTTTAACATACGGTGATACTAATAAAGAAATAGTACCTGTCCCACAATATAAATCTAAAATAGTATTTATATCTTTATTTTTTACTATTTCAATAACTTCACTATAAATACTTTCAAGTCCTTTAGAATTAACTTGAAAGAAAGCATCACGTCCAACATAAAAGTCCATAGCAAATATTTTAGTTTTTATCTTATCACTACCAAATACTAATTTATCATTTAAATAACAAGAACTAACTTTATCTTTAAAGTAATTAAGATTAGTCAGTTCACATTTACCTTTAAAAGCAAGCATACTAAAGGTATCAAAACTTCTTATCATTACTTCAGTAAGATTTCTATTTTCTTTAATAAATTCTTTAATAGCTAAATATATTTCATTTATCTTATCATTTACTAAATAACATTTATCTATATCTAGTAATTTATTACTTTCTTCTTCATAAAAGCCAATTCTATCTTCTTCAATATGAAAAACAACTTTATTACGATAATACTTTTCTTTACTAGGGATAATATCTATCTTATCTAGATCAATACCAGCATATCTTGTTAAGATATCAAGAGCTTTCTTTTTCTTAAATTCTAGTTGCTCTTGATAAGTAAGCTGTTCTATCTGACAACCACCACAAGTATAATAATAAGGACAAAAAATGCTAGAATAATTCTTAGCTTCTTTCACTTTTCCGATAGAATACTTTTTCTTATCCTTTATTATATCAATTTCTACTTCATCACCAATTCTTACACCTTTTACAAAGGTTATTTTACCATCTATATAAGTAATTCCTCTTCCAAAATGATCATAAGAAGTAATAAGACATTTCATAATGTTCCCTCCTAACTAAGAGTTATGTCTTTATTATATCATAGAAAATTTGTTCGTCAACACATTTCTAAAAAAAGAAACTAATTTAATAATAAATCAATTTCTTTTTTCTTACTAGTTTGTATTAATTGTAATTGTCAAACGATAATGAATTGGGATACTTAAAGTACTAAGTGAATATACAGAAGCATAACTAATACAAGTACTATTAGTGTCATGACGAATTAAATCGACTTCATTTAAACCTTTTACATAACCAGCAGCACGATAAGTTACACCACCAAGATTTCTATCATAAGTATCCGTTCCATTTCTATTTCTATGTGTATCCGTAAACTTGCTAGAATTTTTATATTTCAACGTATGCCATTCATAACCATGGGTTAAATAACCACCACAAGCATAAATAGATAAGTTAGCAGAATATAGATTACCACTATTTCCATAGCTGTTATATATTGGGTTATTACCATAATCAACACCACTTGAAGTATAACGACTAACATTATAATGTACTTTGTTAGTTTTCTTAATATCTGCAGGAGCATATTGTGTCAAATAAAGGCTATGATAGTTATAACCGCCTGAAATATTAGCAGTACTATAACTCATGCTAGCATTAGCTATACTATAAGTAGTACTACTATTAGTAGCATATTGACTACCTGAGCTAGTATAGTAAGAAACAGAAGGTTGCGTATAAATTCCTGCTTTATAATAGTTTTTCTCATCACTAGAATCATCAGAACGGTGTCCACCATAGAATACTGCTGATTTACTAGCACTATACACTGGATGACCACCAGAATCATAAATAGTTCCACTACCCTTCCAGTAAGTTCCACCTATGTCTGAGGCACCACTACTATCTGTTCCAAATGATGTTATCAACCCACTATTCTTATCACTATACAATGTTCCACTTGAGAAATATTCACTATTTAATTTACTATAAGCATCATAATACGAACCAGTTGAACTAGAAACAGAATTTAATGCTAATTTACATTGTCCACCACTATTAGAAACAACTGTCCAACTCTTACCAGCATAACTTTGGGTACTACCAACACTATTACAAGTAAACTTTGGTGCACAACCACTAGTTGAAGAACAATAAGCACCACCATATGATTTATCTTTAGAATAACATCTTTCATTAGTATAAGAATCATATGCTAATTGGTTATAAGTTCCACTTCCACAAGAATTACTACAAGTAGAACCATCGCGGTAATAAACACTAGAACAAGCAGCAGGACAACCACTATATGAGGTACAAGAAGCTCCTCCATATGACAAGTCTTTAGAATAACATCTTTCATTAGTATTAGAATCATAGGCTAACCTATTATAAGTTCCACTTCCACAACTTGCACTACAACTATTTCCATCACGATAATAGACATTACTACAAGTGCAACTTTGGGTGTTACAAGATGCCGTTTCTGTTGAATATGACGTTGTTCCATCACATTTATAAGTTGTTACGCTACGACTTTTGGTTCCACCACCACAACTTACATTACAATTTGACCAGTTTCCATAGTAAGTAGCAGGATTTACACAACATTTAACACTATTTGTACTACTACTACAATAATTATTAGTAAATTTATCATAGAATTTTTTAGTTTCTGTTGCTGTTCCAAAACCAGTATTAGTGCTACAGCTTCCAGTAGTTGTACTACTATATGTATTACTACACTCATTATAAACAATATATGCTTCATGAAGCAGTGTAGAAGTATTACCAAGTTCGTCTTTAGCCCTGATGTAAATTCTTCTTTTTGCTCCATCATACTTACCACTTAGTGTTAAATTAACTGATACGCTATCACTTCCTATTGTATATTCCTGCCAACCAGTACTACCATTTTCTGAAACATTATAATATATTTTATTGCCAGTAGTATCAATTCTATCTGTTAAAGTGAATTTTACAGTTACATATAAGCTATGATAATTACTATTTCTACTAGTAACACTTACTTTTCTAATAGATGGAGCATCTTTATCAATATAATATTCAGAAGTATTAACTGAACAAGAGTTACCCGCTTCATCATAAGCAATTACTTTACCATAAATGTGACCATTATCAGTATAATTACCTCCCGTAAATAAACTTCCTTTAGCACCTGCTAAGGTTTTTGTACTAGTACCAGTTATAGCTTTACCATCATCTTTACAAACACCAGTACCATTACTTTGATAGAAACAATTTCTAAACGACCATTTAGCTATATCACTATGTGGAATGACTTTTATCTTAACATCTTTATTCTGCCAAGTTTTTGGACTAGTAGCTGATTTTAAATCAATCTTACTACAATCGGGGGCTGTTCTATCAATTACATATTTATTAGATGTTTTATCAGCGATATTACCTTTTGTATCAATCGCATGAGCTTTAATAACATAAGTTCCTTCTTCGGTGAATGTTATATCAACTTGTGAAGTATATTTCTTTGCTTCTTCTTTTTTATATAAGACATTATCTTTTTCTATTTCGTAATAGTAAGAAGCTACTCCGCTATTATCAGTAACAGTCATTGTAACAGTAATATTGCCATTAGTAACTTTTTTATCTGGACTAAAAGTAATAACTGGAGCTTTCGTATCATCATTAACAGAGTAACCATTACATTCAACTTCAGAGTAATACTGATATTCAGTAGCTGTTATCTTTTGTGAATAAACTTTACTATTTCCAATATTAGTACAGCTATTACCATTATGGTCTTTTAATTCTGATAAATACTTTTTTGTATATAAAGTATCAACTGTAACAGCTTCTTTTTCACCTACATTTTTAGGAAGTTCACTGCGATAATCAGTAAAGTATTCTTTACCAGCTAAAACAGTAGTATTTTCTTGTGACTGATAATACTTTCTTCGAGAACTAGCCATTAAGCTATTAACTGATACAACTGTAACCGTAGTAAGAATACCAATAATAGCAATTACTGCTAACAATTCGACAAAAGTAAATCCTTTTTTTCCTTTTCTTATCTTCTTCATAGTACTTCTCACTTTATAATCTTATTTTTCTTTAAGAAAGCTTCTAGTTCTGTAGAAGAAATAGTACTAATCGCTTCTTGAATTTTATTATTACTAACTACTGCAAAGTATGGAACAACTAAAAGGTCATCACCATTCATTTGATTTAAGAAAGTCGCAATGGACATTCCTTCATCTGATCTATCAAAATAAGCTAGACTAAAGGTAAAATTATATTTACTAGCTAGATTATTAAGAACTTCTCTTGCTTCTACACTATTAGTTGAAGAATCTAATAATACTAGTAAACTATTTTCTTCTCCTTGAAACTTCTCCATCGTCTCCACCATCGTTACTTCTTTATCATCTTTAGTTTCATCAGTAATAATTCCTTGTTCAATTAACATACTTCTTAAGATACCGCTATTATATATTTCATTAGCAATACTTTTAAGTTCACCATCTTTTATAATGATAACAGCTGGTTCTTTAATTTCTTTATCTGTTATTTTTAATTTTTTCTGTAAGTCTTTATAGTCACTAGATGATTTACTTTTATCAAAACTTGTAAATTTCAAATTATATTTCTTAGCAATAGTATCTACTATATCTTTAGCATCACTACATAAGTAACAAGCACTATCACTACTAGTTACAAAGACTAGTTCTGTTTCTTTTTTGTTTTTCTTATCAATTATTTCATCTACTAGTTTACTATTTTTATCACTACTACTAATAAGAAGAGAAACTCCTCCCATTAATAGTAGGATAATAGCAATTGTTAAAATAGTTATAATTACTTTTTTTCGCATAATATCCTTCTTTCCTAATTAGTCTTAACTGTTATAGTTAAGCGATAGTGAATATCTGTACTACTATCACTAATTGTATACTTTGAAGCCCCATAGACACAAGTTGATGACTTGTCATGGTGAGCCTTAGTTGCATTATCGCTACTACTTAAATAAGCAGCAGCACGATAAGTAACACCAAACTCTCTATCATATGGCTTATCTTTTCCATCTGATGTAGTATGAATATCTGTAAACTCTGTTTTACTTTTATATTTTAATTCATGCCAATTATAGCCATGCGTTTTAATACCGCCACAAGCATAAATAGATAAGTCTTTAGAAGTAAAACTATCTTTACTACCATAGCTTTGAAATATTGGATTAGAGCCATTATCTAATCTATTAGAAGTATAATATTTCACTTCATAATTTATTTTTTTGGTACTAGAATTAGCACTTTTCGGATTATATTCTGTTAAGTAAAGACTGGTATATTTATAACTTCCTGGAGTTTTAGCTTCTGTCTCTTTATAGTCGCCATTAGTTATATCGTAAGTAGTACTACTATTTGAAACAGAATGAGTACCACTAGAACTAGCAAGAGAAGGATCTGGTGATGTAAAACAACCTGTTATATAGTAGTTATCAGAGTCTCCCTTTGAAAGATGTCCACCATAGAATAATGGTGTATCCTTACAAGAATAACTATATCTAGTAGTAGAATCATAAATAGTACCACTACCTTTCCAGTAAGTTCCACTTATGTCTCTTGCTCCACTACTATCAGTGCTAATCGAAGTAATCTTACCACTATTTTTATCAGTTAATAATGTGCCACTAGAGAAGTACTCACTAATCAAATTACTAGAAGCATTGTTATAACTTCCACTCCTACTAGAAACTTCATTCAAAGCTAATTTACACTCTCCGCCACTATTAGAAATAACTGTCCAACTCTTACCGGCATAACTTTGCGTACTACCAACACTTCCACAGCTGAAACCTGGTGTTGTTGGAGTAGTTGAACAGCCACTACTTGAATAGCAATAACTTCCACCACTTGATAAGTCATCTGAATAACATCTACTATCATCGTAATAATCATAAGCTAGTCGGTTATAAGTACCACTTCCACAAGAATTACTGCAACTTGTTCCATCTCTATAATAAACATTACTACATCTAGGTGATTGACAACTCTGAGTATTACAAGAGGTTGTTTCACTAGAATAAGAGGTTGTTCCATCACAGTTATAAGTCGTTACACTACGAGTCATAACTCCTCCCCCACAACTAGCACTACAACTTGACCAGCTTCCTTTGTAAGTAGTTGGATTTATACAACAAGAAACATTATTACTAGTACTACTACAATAGTTATTAGTATATCTATCATAGAACTTTTTCGTTTCAGTCGCCGTTCCAAAGCCATAGTTAGTACTACAACTACCAGTAGAAGTCATACTATAAGTACTACTACATTCACTATATACGCGGTAAGTAAGTGTCTCAACTTTACTATTACCTAACTCATCTTTTACTTTAATATAAACGGTTCTATTTTTACCATCATAACTACCACTTAAAGTCCAATTAGTAGAAGATGTAGTACCCAGTGTATAATTATACCAAGATGAATATGTCTTATTATCATTAGAGAAACTATAATATATTTTATTACCAGTACTGTCTTTTCTATCTGATAATGTTAATTTAATTGTGACATATAAACTATTATAATTACTATTTCTACTAGTAATACTTTTACTATTAATATTAGGAGCAGTTTTATCGATATAGTATTCAGAAGTATTAATTGAACAAGAGTTACCCGCTTCATCATAAGCAATTACTTTTCCATAAACTTTTTCGCCACTAGATAATATTTTACTACTAGTACCAGTTATATCTTTACCATCATCTTTACAAATAGCAGTACCATTCTTTTGATAATAACAATTCTTAAATGACCATCTAGCAATATCATTATCAGGAGTAATTTTTATCTTAACATCTTTATTCTGCCAAGTCTTTTCAGTAGTAGATGCTTTAAATTTAAACTTTGTACAATCAGGAGCAGTTCTATCAATTATATATTTATTAGAAGTTTTGTCAGCAATATTACCATTCTTATCAATCGCATGACCTTTAATAATATAATTTCCTTCTTCTGTTAGATTAATTTTAACAGGGGAAGTATATATCTTCGCTTCTTCCTTTTTATATAAGACATTATCTTTTTCTATTTCATAATAGTAAGAAGCCACACCACTATTATCAGTAACACTCATTGTAACTGTTATATTCCCATTAGTAATCGCCCTATTTGGACTAAAACTAATAACAGGAGCTTTTGTATCTTTATCAATCGAATAACCATTACAATCAATCTCTGAAAAATATTGATATTCCTTAGAAGTAATCTTTTGGGCATAAACCTTACTATTACTTATATTAGTACAACTATTACCATTATGGTCTTTTAATTCTGATAAGTATTTTTTAGTATAAAGTGTATCAATTGTAACAGCAGTTTTCTCCCCAATATTTTTAGGTAATTCATTCCGATAATCAGTAAAATATTCCTTACCAGCTAAAACCGCAGTATCATCTTGTGACTGATAATATCTTCTTCTTGAACTAGCCAAGAAACTAGAAAGAGACACAATAGTAACGGTAGCAAGAACACCAATTATTGCTACCACCGCCAACAGTTCGATAAAAGTAAAACCTCTTTTCCCTTTTCTAATCTTTCTCATACATCTCATTCCTTTAATACTTATCATAAAACTAGGTCGCAGGTTTCCATTTGCTCACCTGCGACATTTCTATTTTTTATCCTTTAGTTTTCTTCATACTACTTTTCTACAAATTTCAGTTCAACATTCTAGCCCAAGATGAATGGCGAGTCACTACTTCCTGTTCCTGTGGTCACCTTAATTGTTGACTTTAGATATACGACTGGCCAAACGCCGCTAGTATCGCACGCATCGTTGTAGTCGACAAACCCACTACTGTAGACATAGAACACGCGGTAACTATTAGACGCGAGAGGCAAAAGGGACCACATATATTCTGATTTAAACAACCAATCATTTTGATAACATGCACTTGCTTCATTCCAATAGTATAATTCCTTTGCTAAACATGTTGCTCTTGTTGTACTGCTATTTCCACTTGTCGCATAGCCATAATCACTTGGATAGATTAATCCTACTTTTCCTGTCCAGTTCGTACTCCGTGTACTACTATTATATACTGTTGTTCCTCTTTCATATTTATACCAGTGTAAAGTCAAGCCATCGGATGAACTACTATAACTTGCAGTTCCTCCTAGGTACCATTTCGCATCTCCTATCATTTCTTTTGCTGGGTCTGTTAAACCAGTAGATGTGAAATCACATGACGTAGTTGCATTTTTTGAACCGGCATAACATGTTCCGCTCTTTCTATTCCAATATAAACTTCCTCCATACGTTTCACTTTCATGTCCTGCGTTTAATAGATAATTAAGTCTTGCATCTGGCCAGTTATTTTTACCGTAACTTTTTTCTGCTCCAGTTGTAGTGTCTTTATTATCCCATGAGTAATTTCCAATAGACTCATTTCTTACTATTTTGAGACGTTTTTCTATTTTTCCAGTTCCATCATCAACATCAAATACTCCAATTATTCTCCACAACTCATCATTGAATTTTACATAATTATTAGGGTTTGCTCCAATATAGCGATAATCTGTGGTTGCTCCTAATTGTTCAGTTGCTTCATGAGAAAATGTCCACATTTGATTTTTTTGGTCATCAGTTGCTGTATTATAATCTAAATCCTCTGGATTAGCTTTTGCTATTAACTTTTCTACAGCCGTTGGTTCTGGTATTCCTTCTTGTTCTGCATCTACTACTATTTTTCCATGATAGTGTTTGTTTAAAACTTCATTGGTTGCATCTTCTTTTATCCATAGCTTTAGAGTAAATGTTTTTGACTCGCCGGCTTTTAAGTTACCACTTATTAATTCACTATCAATCGCTGTTGATAAAAGACTGGCGGTTGAACCGTCTAAACTGTATTTAATATTTTCTTTTGCTAATTGTTTAGCACTACAATTATCTTGGGTAACCATATCGGTATCATCTTTTAAAGATACGGAATAGTTTGCAGGTAGACTTCCAGTGTTTGTTATGGTGAAAGTAGTTCCTGACTGTGCTAGACCGTTGGTATCAGACATTGGTAGCGCATTATTAAGTCCTACGGTTGAAGATGCATCTGCTGCAAAGTTGATGTTTAAAGTACCTGTTTTAATTACATTGTATTCGGCAGATTTAGATGATACTGTAAATATAGCGAAGGTACTGCCTATTGACAACATTGTTACGCCAAAAATAGATAATAAGGTAAGCATTAGTTGTCTTTTACCCATTTTTGTTAATGCTATTTCGCGGTAGTCATTAACGGTTTTTTTATGTTTTAGTTCTTTTAAATCCTGTCTTTTCTTTCTTCTTTTGAATTCTGCCAATTTAATCACCTATCTTCTTAATCTAGTTAAAGTATAGCAAATTTTTTTCAATTATACTAGTATTTTTACAAGAAAAAAACAGTCACTTTACTTTGACTGTTTCATCTCTTTCATTGCTTCTTTTCGTGAGAAACTTTGCTTTCCTCTTTTATCTACACCTAGTGCTTTGACTAAGATTGTGTCACCGACACTTACAACATCTTCTGTCTTGTTGACACGTTCTGTTGATAGTTGGGAGATATGAACAAAGCCTTCACAACCTGGCCATAATTCAATAATACAACCGAAGTCTTCTACTTTTAAGACTTTAACGGAATAAATCTTTCCAACTTCTACTTCACGTGCTACATTTTGAATCATTTCTTTAGTTTTTTCTATTACTTCTTTATCACTATGATAGATGATTACTCTACCATCATCTTCTAAATCAACTTTTACAGCACCGATACTGTTAACATCATTGACATTACTAGCTTCACAGATGATTTTAGTAATCATTTCTCCACCTTTGCCGATAACATCTCTTATTTTATTAGGTGCAATATAGAAGGTTTCGGTCTTAGGAGCATATTTAGACACTTCACTTCTTGGTTCTTTAATGGTAGAAGTTATTACTCCAAGAATTTCATGACGAGCTTTCTTAGCTTGCGCTAGAGCTTGTTTTAAGATATCTTTAGTAACTCCTTTAATCTTTATATCCATTTGTAAAGCACAAATACCATTTTCTGTACCTGCTACTTTGAAGTCCATATCTCCTAGATGATCTTCCATACCGGCGATATCAGTTAGAATTATATAATCATCATCATGAGTAATTAGTCCCATGGCGATACCTGCTACGGGAGCTTTAATAGGAACTCCTGCTGCCATCAAACTCATACAACCAGCACAAATAGATGCTTGAGAACTACTTCCATTACTTTCTAAGATTTCTGATACAACTCTTATGGTATAAGGAAATTCTTCTTCACTTGGAATAACTTGTAGTAAGGCACGTTCACCAAGGGCTCCATGACCTATCTCACGTCTTCCTGGTGCGCCATATCTTCCTGTTTCACCAACTGAAAATTGTGGAAAGTTATAGTGTAACATAAATCTTTTTTCATCTTCTAAAGATAGTCCATCTAAGATTTGATGTTCTCCTAAAGCTCCTAGTGTAGTTACTGATAAACTCTGAGTCTCTCCTCTTGTAAATAAAGCTGAACCATGTGTTCTTGGTAATAAATCAATAGAAGCACTAAGAGGTCTAATCTCATCAAAACGTCTACCATCACTTCTTAGTTTTTCTTTAACAATTATTTTTCTAAATAAGTTATATTCTACATCACTAATTATCTTACTAACTTTATAAAGTAAAACATCAAGCTCTTCTAAATCTTTATTTTCTTCCTTATATTTATTTAGAATAGTTTCTTTAATTTCATCTAAACGTTGATATCTTTCTTGTTTAGCTTTAATTCTTAAAGCTTCATCGATATCTTTAGAGCAAAGGCTTTCTACTTCTTGACGTAATTCATCTTCTATTTCAATTTTCTCATATTCCATTTCTTTGATATCATAATTCTTTAAAATATCTAATTGGAACTGACATAGTTTTTTAATTTCTTCATGAGCTAGCATTAAAGCATCAAGCATAGTGTCTTCATCTAATTCTTTACTACCAGCTTCTACCATAGTAATCGCTTCAATTGTACCAGCTACGGTAAGGTCAAGTGTACTTTCTGCTAACTCTTCTTGAGTAGGGTTAACAACAAATTCATTATTAATATAACCAATCTTTACCCCTGCTACTGGTCCTGCAAAAGGTGCACCAGTTAACATTGTTGCAAGACTTGAACCAAACATAGCAGATAATTCAGGTGAACAATCTTGGTCTACTGATAGTACTGTATTAATAATTTGAACTTCATGTTTAAAATCTTCTTTAAATAAAGGACGCATTGGACGATCAATCATTCTAGCTGCAAGAGTAGCAGCATCAGTTGGTCTTCCTTCTCTTTTAATAAAACCACCAGGGATTTTTCCGACAGAATAAAGTTTTTCTTGATAATTAACTGTCAATGGAAAGAAGTCACTTAATAAGTTAGCTGTTTTTCCTACTACTACGGCAGTAAGTATAACGGTATCATTATAACGAATTAAAACAGAACCTGTTGCTTGTTTTGCTAACTCTCCTTGTTCTACAACTATCTTTCTTCCATGAAAATCAAGTTCAAATACCCTCTTCATATATACCTCATTTCTACTCTATAGAAAAAGAAACACTAGTATCTAGTGTTACTTTCTAAGTCCTAATTTTTTAACAACTTCACGATACTTTTGTACATCAGTTTTAGCTAAATACTTAAGTAAGCTACGACGTTGTCCAACCTTCATTAAAAGTCCACGGTTTGAATGATAATCGTGTTTGTGTTCTTTTAAGTGAGCTGTTAACTTCTCTATTTCTTTTGTTAAAATAGCGATTTGTACTTCTGTTGAACCAGTATCTTTTTCATCTCTTGCAAATTCTTTGATGATTTGTTGTTTTTCAACTTTTGTTAAAGCCATTCTTTAACACTTCCTTTCTTTTCTTAAATACACCATATTCTAATAAAAAGTAGTAGGAAGAACTGCTTAATATTGGAACAGGTAACTGTACATACTATACTATAAAAGTAGCTGTTTGTCAAAGAAATATTGCTTAAAATTTGCAACTAACTTTTAATTTCTACTAGTTAAACATTTCAGATAGCATTTTTCTCTTATGTACGAAAAAAGAATTGAAATCAATTCCTTTATTAATTAAAATTTCCAGTTGCTTTAAGTGCATCAGCTAAGTTAATTACAGTTCCATCAACTTTTCTTGCTAAATCTGTATGGTATCCTTGTGCTTCTGCAGGTATTAAGCTAATAATATCTGATACTCCATTAAGTTTACCATAAGAGTTAAATTTCTTAGTATTATCAGTTTGACTCCAATTAGTATTTATATCTTTTAGAATTGGAACATATTCAACAGTACCATCTTCCATTAGATATAAGATTGTAGCACTAGTAGCATCTTGACCTGAACCATCAATTAAAACTTGAGTTATTTTTTTATCAAAAGTCTTTGTATCAATTGGTTCATAGGTAGAAGTATCTGTTGTTGCTGTAACCCAGTTCAAACCAAATACATTAGAAATTGTAGCAGTGTTTGCAGAAATTCGTGCAGTTTTTCTTGTTTTATCTACAAAAACCATAATTCCTACGGAGTTAGCTGATAAACTATATTGGTCTGTATCAAGATCATAACTAATCTTATCACATTTTGTTGTTTTGTCTTCTACGTTCTTATTATCATTAGTTATTGTTGTAGTAGTGTTTTTCTGTGCTGTTAGTTTATCTTTATTGATAAAGATAAAACCTCCCATTCCGATACATGCTAGTAATAAGATAACTACAATGATGATTAAACCTACATTTTTGTTTTTTGCTTCCAACTTAATTACTCCTTTCTGTTTATATTATACATTAACTAAAAAGTACTGACAATTAATTACCTCTAAACTCTTAAGAATATGTGTTAAAGTATGTTAACTTATACTGCTAATCATTCATAAAAAACAGTTTCTTTCTAAGCGCAGTCATAACATAAAAAACGTATATTATTTTAAATCATTTATATATATGATTAACTTCTTTATAGTTATCATTTAATTATCTTGTATGTTTTCTTATATCTTTAATAAGTATTTGTACATTACTTTTTCTTCTTTGATATAAATATACCTAATACGAATGAAATAACAGATGGTATTAAGATTTTTATTCCATTGGTTATTATTGTCAAATAAAACGGTGCAGAATCTCCTCTTGAATAATAATTTAACCAATCAATATTTGTAGCAAAAATGAAATACAAAACTAGTAGTAAGGAGAGGAAGAATAAAATCATACTAAAGATATTTTTATGTGAAGTTGTTTGATGATTCTTCTTTTTATTAATAATAAACTTTACCGCAAGTATTAAATATTCAAAAATACAAAATAAAGAAACTAAATATATTATAGTTAGAGTTGTTGGAACCGTTCCAAAGTGATATAAACTTAATAATTCAGCTAGTACAAATGTTAATATTAATGATACTATTGTGCTTCCTACAATAGTTAAAAACCTCTTCATATATATCCTAAACATATTCTTTTCTGTTAATACCTTTCTTTTATGCTACTTACCGCAACATTTTTTATATTTAAGTCCTGAACCACATGGACAGGGTTCATTACGACCTACTTTTTTAGTTTCCTTTTTCATAGCAAGATATTCGGTAGCTGTATAACCGTTATATTCCCAAATACCAATCGAATCTTTATAATTATTATATAGTTTTAGTAGCTTATCTTTAACTTTAACTGATAAATTAATACCATAATTATACGCTAACTCTTCTAAGTTACTTTTACTAAAACCATTATTTTTAGCAAGAAGTCTTAATTCATTAAATAACTCGTCTTTATTATCAGAAATATCAGAATTTACTAATTCCCAAAGCTTTTCATAAAAATCAAATTCTTCACTACACTTTGCTAAATCTGCTGTTTTATACTTAGAAAATTTATCTTTAGTTTTTAATAGTTCTCCTAAGTCCTCGTCATCCATTTCATCAAAAATACTATAGTAGTTGTCATTTAAAATATAATAATCATTATCTTTAACTAATTTATCTAGCTCTTTAATATCAACTGTAAAGGCATTACTTTTTAACAATTCTTGTAACTTTTCTTTACGAAGAACTGCATTCATTTCTAGATAATCAGTTACTAAAGTATTTAAGTATTGGTCTTTTACATCATCATCTTTATTTTCTATCGCTTCTAAGACTTCATCTGGTACTAAACATTTAATATCATCACCATCATGATAAAAGAATATTAGACCTTTACTAAAGTAATCAAAGCTTTCTTTTAATTCATATATACTTTTATTGTTAAGATTTGCTAAATGTTTTATATAAATATGTTTATCAGATAATTCATCTAAGTTTTCTAAAACATCATCTTTTGATAATGCCTCATCATAATATAACGTATCAACATTTGCTAAACAGTTTTCAATAGTAGAAGGAGTTAATTTTTCTTTAAATGCAACATCTTCTGCTATTGCTAGAAAATCAGCTTCTCCTATTGTTCTACCATCATAACACCAATATCTTATCTCAGATTTATATGCTTCTAATAATTCTTGTACAGCTTTTGTTTCCTTCTTTGATAAATTTAAAGCATTGATTTCTTCATCATCTAACTCTGAAGATAATATCATCATCATATAGACAAGTGCTTGATTCTTATGATTATTATTTAATAGATTTCTAAGTTTTTTCATAAAGGAAGTAATAAATTCAAAATAGTCATTTATTTCAGCATCAGTAAATCTTAAATAAGACTTTTCATTTTTGATTATTGATAATTGTTCTACTAACTCTTCACCACCAAGACTATAGTAGTCCGGAGTATCAAGCTCTTTTTCAAAGAAAGATTCCATTTGTTCTTCCGTTAAAGGTAATTTATGATAATTAACTAAAATATCATACATAACTGTCTTTTTTACTATACCATTAATTAGTAGATAGGTTGAGAAATAAATTTGTCCTGTTTCTTCTACTCTTTTAGCAATCACCCCATTATCTTTTAATTCTTGATAGATAGTTGCTAATTCATCTGGTAAAACAAAGATATCATTATTATCTTTTCTATATTGATAAGCAAAACCATCACATAGAAAATCAAAAACTGCGTCTTTTTCAGCTTTATTTATTAATAACGCTTCAATTGTTTTTATTTCAGCATAATCGATACCTTTTCCATAATCTTTAAAACATTCTGGTATTAATTGTTTTAACTTTTCTTCTTTTTCTTTTCTATTAGTTAAATCTTTTAAATTTTTATTTTTCATTAGAACTGTTTGATAACTTGTATATAACATATCTATTACATCATCACTTAAATAAGCTAAACAATCAGCAAGATTTGTTTTCTTATCTCCTTTTGCTACAAAGAAATCTTTATTAGTAGCTATTTTAAATACACTATCTAGTATTTCATTATTTGATAGCGCTTCTGTCATCATTTCATCTTTTTTTAATTCTTCTATCATTTTTTATTCCTCCTACAATTCTATTTCACCAGTTAGAAATTCTAAAGCTAGTATCTGCCTTATTCCTTAATGATCAAGTGTAATTAGATACTTGTGATAATAAATTTTTTTATTTAATTTTTGATGTTAAAGTAATATCAAATTCACTTAATCCTTGTTTTTTATAGAATTTTATGGCGTTGATATTTTTCATACTTGCTACTACTTTTAAACTATCAATATTTTTGTTTTTGCAATATTTTTTAAATTTATCAATTAACTTTTTCCCGATTCCTAATTCTCTATATTCATCGCATACAAGCATATTGTTTATCTCGCCATACTGCTTCATCTCATATGAAACCTGCTCGTTAATTGTTCCAGCTAAATATCCTACTATATTACTATTTATTATTGCAACAATAACATATTCATTGTTAATCAAATTTTCAAAATATTTTTTCCTTCTTCAGATAGAGGCCAATCAATTACTAAAGTTGGATCATAATTTTATTTTTCCAACTTAAACACTTCAAAGTTTAAGTTTTGGATTACATTCAAATCGTTTAATGTTGCTTGTCTTATTATGATGTGTCCCATTATCTATACACTCCTGTTTCTTATATTTAAGTATACTTATAAAAATCTTTGATAGCAAGTTTTCTATTAAAAAAGCTTCATTTTATCAATTGATAATATCAATATAACTCATATTATTATATACATAAATTTTCACTTGTTTGCTAGTATAGGTATCTAATCTATTTACATTAATTGCTAGGTGATCAACAGTAATAGTTTTTCTATCATTATTAATTGTATATTCAATTTCTGTTGTTACATTATGAATCGTTTTTTTATTTTCTATTAGAAAACCATTATTGTTATTATCATATATTCTAATAATTTTACCTTGAATTAATTTACCTTCTTTCATAATAAATAAATTTAAATTTCTCTCTTTTTTCTTTTGCAAATACTGTTTAATAGAAAAAGACAGCATAATAATGATAAAGGTAATACAAATTCCTATAAATATAAGTGAACCAATATCAACTCCAGTAAATATTGACCATACTATCAAAAAAATTAGAATTAATATATATATTACTATATTGAATAATTCAGTACTATAATCTTCATTGTGATAATTAATTTTCATTTTTCCATCTCTTTTCTAATATTATCTTTCCTTAAGAATTACAAAAAAAGCACCTAAGTGCTATTTTACTACCCAGAAAGTAGGCATATCTCTTAAACCATTAGTACCTGCTGCAACAGGATGATTTATTATCTTATTATTAATAACTAACTCAGAAGAACTTCCACCATCCATATTAGCGGCATTAACCGCACCATAGTTTTCCATAATCTCAGTTAAGTCACCCATATCAGCTCCGATACTAGTAGCAAGACGACCATTAATTACTAGGAAGAGAACTATTCCATCACTTCTTTGACCAATAGCAGTTCTTGGAGCAATACCCCAACCACCATTTCCTTTAACGAAACTACTCTTACCATTAACAATTAAGAAAGGTCCAAATTCAACGGCATCACGGATTCCCATACTAATCGCTTGTTCTTTCGTAAACTTACCAAGTACTAATTTATTTTCTTTAGTGAACCCAACAAATCCGCCACCCATATTGGCATCATCAAAGTCACTTACTACTACCCCATTAGAAATAACTGTACCATGTGGAAGTGCTCCATTACTGTTCCAATCAGGGTCATAGAACCCGCCGGCATTCATTGCAATAATAGCATTTTCCCTTTTAGCAACAGTAGTAATAGCTTCTCCTCTTTTACCTAAATACTTAGTAGTGGCGATTGATATTCTTGAAGGGTCATAAACTGCTACTAAATAGCCTTGATAAGAAGCTCCTTTAATATCAATAACTTTATACAAAGCCCCTTCTTCATGTTCTAAGATTTGTTTTTCATATTCATTTTTATAGATAGTCTGATTAGTATTATAATCACTAATATTAACTAACTCTGGATTAGTAGTGTCATTTACTTCTACTAATTGATTTTTAGCCATTATCTTATTAATAACATCATCACTATAAAACCAAGTAGCCAAATATTGATGAGTCATAGTTGTCATTGCTGAAGTTATCCAAAACTCTCTAAAGAAACTAAAAGGTCCATAGAAAAGGAATAGTCCTAAACTACTACCAATAATAACTAAACTAGCAAGAATAGGTTTTATCTTACTCCTTTTCTTTTGCTTTAGAGCTTTTTCTTTCTCTTCCTTTAATTCTTTTTTGATACTTGGCATTACAACTGTTTTTTCTAAATCTTCCATAGTTCACCTTTTAGTTCTTTCCTAAATATTTTCTATCACCATCTACATCAATATAATCAACTGTTAATTTAACAGTTTCTAACTTCTCGCCATTTTCATCTAGTAAATCATTATAATCTTTTATATTATCATTATATTTTTTAATATCACTTACATAAGAATTAATTGCTTTCTCATATCCGATTACAAAGGCTTCACATTTATTATTAACAGAAACATCAGGATATAAGATATCAACACATTTATCTTTTAACGCTTTATAATCTTCTTCTAACGGTGCAATCGTTTCCGTATAACTTTCAATTATCTCTTTATACTTAGTATCATTATTTTTTAAATCTTCGTAATACATATCTTTCATTACTACTTGATAGAAGTTATCACGTTCTTTATTAAAGTTATCAATATGTTCTTTAAAAGTATTGTAACTACTAATCACACTATCAATTTTTTTCTTTGACTCTATCTGGTCATTTCTATACCCAATTACAAAATAGATAATAACAACAATAACTAATAAAAGGAAAACTATACCTAAAGCCCATAATACTTTTTTCTTAGAATTCTTTCTGTCCATTGTTTCTTTCTCCAATTCTCTTTTTGATTTTTGGCCTCTTCTTACTAGATTTATTGTTATTTAATAGTCCTAGTAAGATGATAAGAAGTAATAAAACTAGTCCTAATAAACCTAAGATAATATACTTTTCTTGGTTACTATTATTAACACTATTTTTGGTATCTACCTTATTATATCTTTGAATAGTTTTTTCTACCTCATCATAATTATATAAACTTTTTCTACCAGTTTCAACATTTTCTCCATAAATTAGGAAAAAGTCATCTTTCTTATTTAGCTTATATCCAGTATATTCTTTATTATCTATTTTTAATTTGTAAGATTTATAGTTTTTAGGTATTTGCTTTTCATCTGTTAAGATATGAATTGTGACATTTCCACTAGTTATTTGGTTATATAGTTTATAGTTATTATCTTGATATTCATAGAAATCGATATTACCTTTATCATCTTTTAGAGCAACTATTTTTAATTTTAAGGTCTTATTTTCATAAGCTAGAACATCTTTATCATTTACTTTTATTGTTGTTTTTTCAAAGTGAGCTGGTACTTTTCCTTCTAATTCTTTTTCTTGTTGAATAAGAGTCATTTCTTTTTTATCGACTTTAACGGTTATAGGGTCCAGTTCTTTGACTGTTACGGTTAAGTGATAAGTTTTAATAGCACCATTTTCGGCGGTAACAGTAATATCGAAAGCGTTAGCTCCTTCGTGAACTTCTTTTTCACCAAGACCAGTAACTCTACTTTTAGAGTCTTCTTTACTTCCTTCGATAGTTATTTTTTCAACATCATGTTCTACTTCCAGGGTATAGTTAAGAGTATTTTTATTGAAGGTAGGAGATATCTGGTAATCTTTTACACCAAGAGAAGCTAAGTTATTATTGCTACTATAATTAGCGATGACAGTTTCTCTTTTAGTACAGTTGATAGTAGTAGAGTCCTTAGGAGCTGTTCTTGTTTGTTCATCATAAGAAACGAAATTTGAAGAAGCGATAGAAACACTAGCATTTCCTTCTTTTTTAATATTGAACTTATAAGAATAAGTTTTTCTTGTTTGTCCTGGACTTTGAACATAATCTACAACGTGAGTTTGTCCACTAGTAAGAGTTAAAATATCACTATCATAAGCAACATTGAACTCCCAAGCTCCTAGTCCTGATGGTTCATTAACAGTGACATTGACAGTAACTGTTCCCCCAACAACACCACTACTTGTTGTTCCAACTACACTAATCGTCGCTGCACTTACTTCTTCTACCCCACAAAAAAAGAAAAAGGAAAGAAGGAAGACAAATATTTTCTTTTTAGACATTTAAATCATCTCATTTCTGTTCTATTTTACTATATCCTAATAAACTTTTTTGCATTCTTAATAAATCTACTACAGTTATTAAACCGTCTTTATCTAAATCACTAGCGATTAATTCAGCATCGGTTAAGTTGTTATTACCAAGTAGATACTTTTGAATTCTTAATAAATCAATGATACTAGTTGTTCCATCACCATTATTATCACCATAAATAACGACCGTATATTCTTTTGTATCTTTAGAATTAGAGATAGTAATTACGTCATTTGTTGCTAAGGCATCATTTTTATTGTTGCCATATTTATCTTTGACACTAACAACTGATAAGCCTTCATAGATTGTTTTTAATTTATTTTCTAGATTAGTCTTAGAAGTATTTACTTCTATTCCAGAAATGTAACTACTATTTAAGCGATAACTACTTGCAATGATAGCATCATCTATCTTAATTACAGGTACTTCTTCTGGTGGTGTTACTGGTTTATCATCATCAGTCTTAGGACTTTCACTTACTCCTGGCATCTTTTCATAAACTGGTATTAAAAATTCATAGGTTTTATCTAATAAGTCATTACTCTTATAGCCTTTATAGATTGATAAGGCTTCGCTGGCTGGGGCTTTAATATTAGACATATATTGATGCGTATAAGTTGAGTTTAAAGCTGAAGGACTAACATTGAATTTTTGGAAGTAAAGCGTATGTTGATTAGCATTTATATAACCATTAACAATATAAAGGGCTCCACCGATAATAGCTTTTTCTTTACTATCCCAAGGTCGCATATAACTAGTAACACTAGCATCATAACCTCCATTTGCCCAGATTAATCCTCTAATAACAGGACTTTGGTAAGTTCCATAAGCACCAATATTATAGAAGTTATAGATACCATTATATTCTTTATCATTTCCACAATTATTAAGTATTGTCCAGTTATCATTATTACGATAGCGATTAGCACATTCATTATCTTTAGCAAAAGTAAACTTAGCACCATCAACACCAGTTGAACCATTAGCACCTTTTTCTTGTCTTACACGACTAGCAAGATAAGTAGGACTTGCTCCTGATTTATCAGCTGCTTTCATAAAGTAATTTACATATTCATCATTATCCATAAAAGTGTTTTTCAAAATACTTTTTAGGGCATCTTTCGTTTGAATTTCTTTATTATATTGTAAGTTTTCAAACATAAAGACTCCTTCTTCGGTTAAGAAGTTTCTAGGGTCCATATAATAACCGACAGCACTAGAACTTGCTTGATACCAGCCTTTTTCTTTAACTGACTCGATATAGTTTCCATAATCGTCTTTCTTTCTTAAAGTTTCATCTGTTCCATTTACTAATGATATTTCTCCAATCGTTTCATTAGTGATAGCATCGTTATAATCTAAGTTAGTTTTAATAGCATTAAATATCCAGTTTGGATGTTTCTCATGAAGACTTTTTAGTGATGATAAATAGCTTTCATTGAAACCTTTACTTAACATTTCCTTTTCAAAGTCGCCTTCAGTATCAACTTCTACTTCTTCCTTTATTACTTGGTCACTTGAACAAATATAACCAATAACATCTTGATAAGATACTTTATACCAAGCAGATTTACAACCATATCCACTTTTATTATTTTTATCAAGCACTACTACTTTACTAAGAGTTGGTAAGACTCCTTCATCTCCAATAGAGGTAATTCTACTACCACTTGGTTTATCTTTAAAGGCTTTAGGTGTGTTTAAAACGATATACTCTTTAGCAGAAACAGTAGGCGTCATAAAAAATAATACTAAGATGAAAATTGATAATTTACTCCATCTTTTCATTAAAGACACCTCCTCTAGTATCTTGATTATATCATTAAATAAATGATATTTGTCTTATTTACTCATATTTTGTATGAAACTTTACACTAGATTTTACTGTTATTTAGGTGGTTTGTTGAAAGTATTGAAAAAATTAGCTATAATTATAGGGTATAAGTGGAGGAAAAGTGTATGGAAAATGATGAAAAAAAAACCAAGAAAAAAAAGAAGAAAAAGTATCGGCTTTGGTTACTTATTTTAACTTTAATAACTTTATTTGCGAACTTTTTTGCTATCTATGAAATTAATTTATTAGGTCCCGTTGAAGAAGTTATCAGATATATTGTTATTGGCGTATTTTTATTAATTGATTTAATTTTCTTTTTGAAGATGAAAAAGAAGCGAAAGAAGAAGGAAAATAAAGTGAAGTTACTTACTTTCTTCTTAATACTTTATTTGTTACTTAGTTTGTTTATTGGTGTTGTCATTATGTATTTATATGGCAAACTTGAAAATGTTAATAAAACTTATGTAACTTATTCCAGTAGTTTAGTTACTATGGCGAATAGTAGTATAACTAGTATTGGAGGTATTAAGAATGCAAAGATTGGTCTACTTAATGATAAGACTTCTCCTGATGGTTATATTATTCCAAAGTTAATTATTAAGGAGAATGATTTAGATAGTGCTAATACGATTAAGAAGTATGATGACTATAGTACAATGATTGCTGATTTATATGATGGTACTATTAATGCTATTTTTATTACTACTGACTACCCTAGTCTGTTCCAAAGTATTGAAACTTATCAAAATATAGTAACAGATACTAAGATTATCTATACTAAAGAAAAGAAATTGTTAAAGAGTTCTACTAGTAAAAGAGAAACTGCTTCTACTGGTAAGAGTATTAGTGAACCGTTTACTATTTTGTTAATGGGGGTTGATTCAACTGATGAAGGGTTATCTAAGAATACCGTTGCAAATGGTGATTCTTTGATACTTATTACTTTCAATCCAAAGACTTTAAATGCGACGATGCTTAGTATTCCAAGAGATAGTTATGTACCAATCTCTTGTTGGAGTGGTACTCCAGAAAATAAAATTACACATGCAGCTGCTTATGGTACTGACTGTATGATGAGTACGATTGAAAATTATTTTGATGTTAAAATTGATTATTATGCGAAGATTAACTTCCGTGGACTTGTGTCTTTAGTTAATACTTTAGGTGGAATTGATGTTGAAGTCCCAAAAGACTTATGTACTGATGATTCTAATCGTGAAGGTTATATTTGTATTAAACAAGGTTTACAACATTTAAATGGTGAGCAAGCTTTAGTTCTTGCTAGAAATAGAAAACAACTTGCCAATGGTGACTTGGACCGTGGTCTTAATCAACAAGTTGTTATTCAAGGACTTATCAATAAAGTTAAAGATATGTCTAGTGTTAGTCAAGTAATGAGTGTTTTAGATGCTATTTCTAATAACTTAGATACTAACTTTACGACAAAACAAATTTTATCTTTCTACGATATTGCTAAAGATATTACTAATAATGCCTTACAGAAAGATGATGCTGATTTACTTAATATTGAACAGCTATTCTTATCTGGTACTGGTCAAATGATTTATGATGAGCGAAGTAGACTTGTTCTTTGGGATTATATTCCTAATAAGGAAAGTAGAAAAGATATTATCAATGCAATGAAGGTTAATCTTGGAAAGAAAGACCCAACAATGATTAAAGAGTTTTCTTTCTCTATTAATACTCCTTATGAAAAGGTTGTAACTGGTACTGGTCCTTATAAAACTGCTTTTAAGTACACTCTTCTTCCTGATTTTACTGGAGATACGATGGCAACTGCTCAAGCTTGGGCTACTAAGAATGGCGTAAGAGTTACTTTTAAAGGTAATTCTGGTCATGTAATTGCACAAAGTTATCCAACTAATAAACGTGTTGATTTAATTAGTGGTTCTGTTGTTCTTACTTTATCTGGTGGTAGCAGTGAATCTTCTACTGTTACTGATAGTAAATCAAATACAACAGTTAAAGATAATACTACTAGTAATGGTGGTAGCACAGTAAAAGACAATAATAAGAGTGATATAGTACCAACTCTTCCTGATGATAGTAAGAGTGATGATAAAACTGATACTTCTAAAGATGATAATAAGAATACGGAAACTGATAGTAAAATCGAAGAAAAAGATAATAATCAACCTAGTGAATAGTTATTAATAAGTTAGAAAATCTATAAAGAGTACAAATGTTCTTTATAGATTTTTTCTTTTATTAATGTTAGAATAGTCACTATTGAAAGAAGGGTTACAATGCTTTATGATGATATAAAAATGGCTCAAGAAATAGTGAGTAGGAAGAAAAAGAATGTCACTTCTTCTCCTTACCACAATAGTTCTTTTATCTATAGAACTACTAATGAAGAGATTAGCAAGTACCAGTTTTTACTTAATGGTAGGGATAAAGTTCTTTCTGTAATCGCTTCTGGTAATCAAATTTTAGATAGTATTTTTGCTGGTAGTAATGATATTACTGGTTTTGATATAAGTACTTTTCCAAAGTATTATTTGAATTTACAGATAGCTGCTTTACAATGTTTTTCTTTGGAAGAGTTTATGAAATTTTTCTATCAAGATGTTGATGACTTATATTATGATGATATGTATGATATGGTTTGTCCTAATTTAGATAAGGATACAAGGCTATTTTGGGATAGTTTACTTAATTATTTTGATTATAGTGACTTAAGGGATTCTACTTTATTTTCTAGTGAACCTTTTTCTACTACTCAGATTAAAGGTGAAAATATCTATCTTCAAAATAGTGTTAATTACCAAAAACTACAAGAAAAGATTAGTAGTGTTAATATTACTTATTTAACAGGTGATATTTTTAAGCTTGCTGATAGTTTAAAAACTGGTTATGATTTAGTTAATCTTTCTTCTATTATGTATTACAACTCTAAAGATAGTTATAGAAGATTGCTATCTACTCTACCCTTAAATAATGATGGAGAAATATTGACTTATCTTTATGATACTAATATCTTTCAAACTTTAAATTTTCCAAATACGGAAATTTATAACTTTGATGATAGTAAAGTTGGAGTAATGATTTATAAAAAGCGGTAAGGTTTTAGTTAATTCTTATCGCTTTTACTTCTTTTATTGGTATACCAGTCATTTTAGTAACTTCTTCTTGACTTATTCCATTATTAAGCATTGCACTAATTATAGAAATTCTTTCTTTTGTACTTCCTTGCTCAAGTCCGCGTTCAAGTCCTTGTTCAAGTCCACGTTTAATTCCAGCTTTAAATGATATACTCCTAATACCATTTTCAATTCTTTCTCGTTCCAAATCAGC
>CAKOXX010000017.1 GCA_934130405.1 uncultured Bacilli bacterium
GAATAAGGCTTTGTTATGTAATCATCGCTCCCTAACTCTAGGCCTAAAATTCGGTCCAAATCCTGATCTCTTGCCGAAGTAAACAAAACTGGCACATCAGGATATTTTTCGCGAATTGCTTTGATTACATCATAACCATTAACATCATCTCCTAACATAATATCTAGTATCCAAACATCAACCGGATTACCAATGTAGTTGATGGCATCAGTTCCTCTTTCAAAACAAGTAACTTCATATCCTGCTTTTTCTAGATATAGTTTTACAACCGTTTGTAAATCAACTTCATCTTCTACAAAACATATTTTATACATCTTTAAATCACCACCACTAGTATATCATCTATCTATCTAATTATCACCTTCTTTTTATGATTTATCTAATTAACATTAACAGCTTCATTTTTTCTATTTATTCATCTATCACTTCCTTTCATGAGTTAAGTATATCTAATAAATTTGGTAGAAATATCTAGAAAATATGGGAAATTGTGGGAAGTATTAATATTTTTTATTATTATTGGTCATACTACTTTTAGAGGTGACTTTCTATGTATGAAAAAATTTTTAAGAAGTTAAAAGATAATGGTGACTTAGTTACGCATGAGTTTTATCTAGGAAGTAATAAGTTAAATCTTATTCATAATGAAGTATTATGTAGTAGTGACTTTGTTAATCATTTTATTTTAATGAAACTTACCGCTCTTTCAATTAATGCTAATGATGATGTTATTACTTTTCTTTATAATAATTTACCTGATAACACGGTTAAGGTTTTAACTAAGGAAAAGGAAATGCTCGACTATATCTATAAAGGGTTTGCACTTATTATTTATCAAGATAAAGCGATTGCAATTGAAGCGAAGGCATCACTTGACCGTGGTATTAATGATGCTAGTAGTGAAATTACAATTAGAGGAAGTAAAGATGCTTTTAATGAAAATTTTAATACTAATTTAGGTTTAATAAGGAGAAGATTAAGAAGTGAGAACTGTTTTACGGAGTCTTTCTTTCTAGGAAAGGAGTCAAGAACCAAAACAGGTATTGTTTATATGAAGAATATCGCTTCTCTTAATACAGTTAATAAGGTTAAGTCTATTCTTAAAAATATCAAGATAGATGGTGTTATCGATAGTGGAATGTTGAAAAGCTATTTAGAAGATGATAAAAACTTTCTCTTTCCAACAGTACTAATGACAGAGCGCCCTGATAGAGTAAGTCAAGCACTTCTTGAAGGAAAGGTTTGTATTGTAGTTGATAATTCCCCTTATGTTTTAATAACGCCGTCTTTCTTTATTGATTTTTTACATACACCTGATGATTATTACCAAAAAGCAATTAATGTCAGTTTCATCAGGGTAATTAGATTACTTGCTTTTATTATTTCTATTTTTACTCCTGCTATATATATTGCTCTTACTACTCATAATCAAGAAGCTCTTCCCCTATCATTCCTACTCAACTTTATGGCACAAAGACAAAGCGTCCCCTTCTCTGCTTTAACAGAAGCTTTATTTATGAGTATTTCTTTTGAAATATTACGAGAAAGTGATATTAGAAAACAATCATCAACTGGTAGTGCCGTTTCTATTCTTGGTGGTTTAATCTTAGGAGATGCTGCTGTATCAGCTGGTATTATTTCACCGATTATGATTATTGTTATTTCTATTTCTGCCATTTCTGGTCTTGCTTTCTCTTCGCAAGAAATGATTGCATCTCTTCGCTGGTTACGTTTTCTAATGATGTTTCTTGCTATGTTCTTTGGTATCTTCGGTATCTATATCGGATTTCTTTTCCTTCTTTCCTCTTTAGTAACTACCAAAGCCTTAAATTATCCTTACTTTGCCCCTTTCTCTCCGTTAATTAAAGAAGAGCTAGGAGATACTATTATTAAGTTACGAAGTAAAAAACGTCTTAAAAGAAATCCATTACTTACTAAGAATAAGAAAAGAGGGAACTAAATGAAAAAGATTATTATTCCAGTGTTAATTTTATTACTACTTACTGGGTACACCCCTTATGTTGAAGTTAATGATTTAGTAATTGTTGATATGCTAGGTCTTGAAAAGGTTGATGATGATTATATATTAACTGTTAATACGATTAAGGAAGAAAAAGATGACAATGCTACTAAGTCAACTTATCAAGCCGTTACTTTCAAAGGAAAAAGTCTTGGGAAAGTTTTTTTAGAAGCCAAGAAGATTGAAACAAAGAAAGCTTATTATGGACATTTGAAGTTAATGGTTTTTAAAGAAGGTTTACTTGATAAAGAGTTAATTAATTTTCTGCAAAAAGAATTTAAAGAGATGAATTATTTAATTATTGGAACAGATAGTAATATTAAAGAGTTGTTTAATAAGTATGATAGTAGTAGTAAAATCATCAAAGCAGTTAATAAGGAAAAGATTAGTAATGCTGATATTTATCTAGCTACTTTTGAGGATTATCTTAAGGATATTGTTAATAAGAAAAGGGCTAGTACTTTACCAGTAGTAAGTCTTAATAATAATAACTTAGTAGTAAAAGGTTTGGAAACTTATCAAAAGAATATTCTTCTTGATAGAAAGCAAGCAAAGATTACTTATCTTTTAAATAACAAGATTACTTCTTTTCATCAAAGTATTAAATTGAATGATAAATATTATGAAGTAGAATTTAATAATGTCAAAGTCCTTTATCAACAAGATAAGATTAATCTTTTAATGGATATCAAGTGTAGTGATGATGCCACAGGTAAAAAGACTAAGGAGTTAAAAACAGTGGTGCAAGAGTTATTTACTAAAGAAATTGAAGAGTTACTAACCTTTCAAGATGATAAAGGTATTAAGTTAGTATTACTTTCTAACAAGAAGCCTGATATCAAGGTAAAATTAATGATTGGAGATGGTAGATATGATTAAAAATAAGAATAATCAGTTATATATCTTTAGTTTAGCATTCTTTTTTACGCATTTCTTCTTTCTTTTATATGGTAATAATATTATCAAGATAAGTGGAAATGATACATTACTTGCTTGTCTAGCTGGAATTATTTTAGATATTATTTTATTTCTATTATCTAAGAAATTTATTTATAAAAAGATAAAACCCAGTTATCTATTGATTCCTATTCTAATTATTTTTACAATTATTCTTTTAAAAGATACCGCTTTATTTATCAAGAGTAATTTCTTAAGAGAAGGTAATTTATTTTATATCATACTCTTACTCATCTTAACTTCCTTATTGATTTCTAAAAGAGAATTAGATCAGATAGCACACCTTGCTTTTATCTCCTTACTTATCTTTTTTATCTTATTTTTAATTCAAGTAACAGGAACAACCCACTCTCTTGATGTTTCTTATTTAAGTAGTAATTTTAATTCTTCTAATATTATGAAAGGAGCCATACTCTTTAGCTGTTATACTTATCTTCCTTTTCTTTTATTCAGTATCTTTGCAACTGATAAAACTAAAAAAATGAGAAAAGCTTATCTTTTAGGATTTCTCTTCTCGTTATTAGTTGTTATTATTAAATACTTGATGATTGGTCTAGTACCATCATTTCTACTTAGTAAGTATTATGACTATCCTTATATGTTAGTAATGAATAAGATTTCATCGTTCTTAATTTTCAATAGATTCTATGCTATTTTTAATATTTTCTTAATTCTTGATAGCACTATTGTCTTAGCTTGTTTATTTTCTTTTTTAAAAGGTTTTATCAAAGAGTTTAAGACTAGTTTTAATTAATACAAAACTCTGCATTATACAATTTGTACATAATTTACTAGTATTTTTCTTTATTATAATAAACATTAGCAGGAAAACTATCTACTGAATACTTACTTGGTATTTTTTTCTTGTTCATTAATTTTGAATTTTTGTAAACATAAATATAATCAGTAGAACCAAAACAGCCATGTATTTTGCTGTTTTCAACATACCTTTCACAACTAGTTTTTTTCTTTATTGTGATACCATTCTTAGCAAGAGCACTCTCATTAGTTTCAATTATATTTTTAGGAACAACTGGTATTTTAGCATATTCAATTAAGTCCATTTCAGTTGATATTTCTTCAAAATATTTATCACTTATTGCATAAGCAAAATCAGTTTCACCAAGACTATCAAGACTACCTGGATTATAAAATACTATAATGGAGCTATTTTTAATTAAATATATTTCTCTAGTTAAGCACATTATAAATAATATTATTGGTAAAAAGATAATAATAAGAAACAAGATAAGTATGCTTTTATTTTTATTAATATCTCCTACTTTCTTTTTCTTGACAATACAAATTATAATAGCAATTAAATATAAAATTCCCCCAATAAAAGAAATAATCTCTACTAATAAAAACCCAAGGTCTGTTATTATTGAGAAATAATAGCCAATAAAATTTGAACCAATTATAAACAAATATAATATATTAATTATACTGCCGATAATGATATATTTATTACATTTTCTATCTTTGTTTTTAACTGCTAATATTATAGCTAATATTCCTAATAAGGAAATTATTACTGGTACAAAATAAATATAATTTTTAAGTTTCATTTAAAATGCCTTTCTATTCTCTTAGAAAATTAAAGAAGAGTTTAAATTTTTCTTTGCTGTCACACATAGGTCAACAGAGAATTCTCTTTCTGAAAAAGATAAAAAAATGGCTTGAGCAACTGAATTAAAAATACTACTACTTAGAGTATAGCTTAATCATTGCAATTTTTTATAACTGCCATTTTTATTTTCATCTGTTTAAACAATTTATCAGTTTAGTAAAGAATACTTTTTTACTTCACTAATTCACTATGACAATTCTATTTAATAAAATTTTTATCTTAATTTTTGTTGCTCATGATTTTTTAATGTTTCAGCAAATTCATCATATTTTCGTGTATATTCTGATACTATAGTCATAAAATCTGAATTCGTTGTGTTAAAATTAATTTTAATTCTACTACCATTTATATTAACGGCATCAACACCCGAAAAATTATTTTGCATCGATTTAATAGAATAATATCTTGTTACACCCATTGTTTTATGTTCTAAAAATGTATCTAAAAAATCATTTAGTATTTGTTCATATAAAACTAAACTATGATCTATGGTTATTCCTAAATTCAAATGTTTTTCAAAGTTAGTTTCAGGCACATAAATATTTAATGTACACATATCTTGACCATCTATTTTAGCATGCCAAAAATCCATTACAGAATTTACTTTTTCTGTATCTGATAAAATTTGTGTTATATATTCTACAACTAATTTAGATTTTTCTGGTGCTAAAGCCTTCGCTTCTAATTTCTTCATATTTCATTATCCTTCTATAATATTAAAAATTCTCATATATTTTGTTTTTATTTAAAAGTCGGAGGAAAATCTAGAATCTTCCTCCTCCACCGCCTCCACCGAAGCTTCCGCCACCACCGACTGATCCACCAGAGAATCCTCCTCCTGATGAAGAGGATGAAGCAGCTATTGAACTTCTTGATGAAGAAATTGCTTGATTAACTGAATGGGAAATACTATTACTTACAGCATAACCGATATAACTAAAGTCATTATCATAATAATATGGATATTGACTATAGGTATTATTATCCATTGAAGCCATTTTTATTTTCATCTGTTTAGATAATTTATCAGCACAACCTAAAACAGTTGCATATACTAAATATTTATCCCAGAAAGGAACTTCTAATAATTCTTTTTCATCAAATCTTGAAAAGTCTTCTAAGAACTTTTTATGGGCCATCCACATCTTATATTCCCTAGCACCATTTGGAGTATAGTTTTTTTGTCCTCCTATAATAAGAGCAAGAATAGGTCCGATAATAACGGCCATGGTAGCTGGGAAAAAGTCAACTTCAAAGGCTAAGCTAAGAAGTGTTACACCAATACCAAGTAAAGCTATAATGACTGCTATTATCTGAACAGTACTCATATTAGCAAAAAAAGCTTTTTGCTTACCAGCACTTATTCCTGACTTAGTAAAACTGTTATATAGATTGATAATACTTCTAGCATTTGATTCTTTAGAACAATACTTTTTGATTTTATTAAGCTCAACACTAGTACCGTCTCCTATATGATTAATAAACATTTCAATAGCAAGATCTTCTGATTTAGTTAAATCAGTTCTTTTATCTTTATCTAAAATAAGTCTATAGTCTTTCTTATCTGCATCAATCGCTTCCACTTTCAATACTTTTTTATAGATTAGATTTAATATTGTAGCAGATAGACTCTTTTCTGTTACATTTTTATTTAATAAGTACTCTAAGACTTCTGGTCCATAATTTCCTGGAAAGTCACGATAATACTCCATAGCAAAGTCTGTCTTCTTAGAGTCTCTTGTCTTCTTAATAGCAAGAATTGTTAGAATAATTACTGATACATACCAGATAATTGTTATTATCTTGATAGTATCATTTTCTTTTTTAATTTTGTCTCGTATAGAATTTGCTTCATCTGCTAATTTAGTTTGATAAGCAATAATATCTTCTTTTGCAGTCATACCACTAAGCTTAGTAGCATTTGGTACTAAATCTTTATTAAATAATAATCTGACACTTACTGCATTATAAGCACCGACAAAGTCTGAAGTAGCAAGAGCAGTCTTATTATCTACTCTTTTCATATAACCATTCAAAGGTCCATGTAACCATGCTCTAAAGTCACTATCTTCTCCTGGTAAATTGACTTGAACTTTAAAGTCTTTAATATTTTCTTCATACTCATTACTAAAAATATTGAAAGCAAATTCAGCAATATCGTTATGAACTACTACTACATCAGGAATAGTATATTCAATATAAAAAGCTTCGTTTCTACTAGAAGGATTATAGATTAATAAGTTAGTTCCAATAGTAGTATCAGTCTTAGTATAAACACCAATCTCACCCTTATTAGCATAACTTACTAATGTAAAATAATTAACGGCATCATTTAAACTATTAAAAGTTAAACCACTTCTACTAACACTAGAAACTTTTAAATCAGTAATACCACTACCATTATAAATACTACTTCCTTCTAAGTCACTTTCTACACCACTAAACTCTTTAGCAGTTCTATTTTTATAATTTATAGTTCTTCTTAAGCCATTATAACTACCAGTTAATTCAAATATTTCTTTGACTTTAATACTGCCATCTGTCTCTATATCTATATTACTATAAAACTTTTCTGTCGTCTCCACAGCTTTAACTGTACTAGGACTAAGTATAAAGAAACAAGCGATAAGAATTAATAAATATCGTTTTTTCATATGTCCTCCTAAAAAGACTTGCGTCTATAGCAAGTCCTACTCAAATGATACTTTTGGTACTTCTCTATCTTTTTCATCAACTTTGAAGAATGTTTCTTCTTTAAAATGACAAAGATTAGCAACTATATTACTAGGTATAGTTTGTACTTTGTTATTATAAGTAAGTACTGTATCATTATAAAATTGTCTCATCATACTAATCTTATCTTCAGACTCTTTTAAATCTTTTTGTAAACTTACAAAGTTTTCGTTAGCTTTTAGTTCTGGATAAGCTTCAGCTAAAGCGAATAATCTGTTTAACACTCCAGATAATTCTCCATTTGCTTTCATTTCTTCTTCCTTAGTAGAAGCATTAGCTACGGCATTTCTTGCCTTTACAACATCTTCAAAAGTACTTTTTTCGTGTTTAGCATATCCTTTTACAGTTTCTACTAAATTAGGAATAAGGTCGGCTCTTCTTTTTAGTTGAACGTCGATTTGACTCCATTGATCTTTTACTCTATTTCTTAATCCTACTAATGAATTATAAGTAATAATAAACCATAGAGCTATTAGAACGATAACGATAACAACGATTAACCATACTGGCATCTTCTTTCCCTCCTTACACTTCAAGTATATCTTAATTTTTTAAAAAGCAAAAGCTTTTTTAGTATAATATTCATCAATTTGGTAAAAATATGTCTAGGAGATGATATTTTTATGGATTTAAGTATTAGAAGTCATATTATTAATAATTTTAAGGGTGATGATTTCGATGAATTAAAGCGAGCAATTGATGAATCTATTGCAGAAAATGATGAAGAAACTTTACCTGGAATGGGTGTATTTTTAGAACTTATCTGGCAAGGTGCTGATGATAAGTTAAAACAAGAAATGTTAACAATTATTAAGGAAAAAATTAATAATTCTAACTAGTTAAATAAATATAGGTGCCAAAGACATCTATATTTATTTTTTGATAAGTTTCTTCTCGGTATTAAAGTAGTTCATAATATCGATAGCATTATACAAATCTGAGTTTTCTGTAATATCTATCATCTTTTCTTTTTTATCAGTTCTATTAGATGCTAATACTTGATTAGTGAGCATAGTACCAACTAAGTAGTTATAAGTAGTTATCATCAATCCACCTTCTGATAGGAGTTTAAAAAATCTATTATCACAAGTTATGTCAGCTTTTTCTTCAGTAAATCCTTCTTTTTCAATCATATCTTCCCTAACTATTTGACCATTATTTTTATATTTGTTAACTTCTGAAAGAAGTGGAAAATAGGTCTCATAAAAATATTTACATGCTCTATTCTGATTATCTATTGTATCTGTAACAATCTCATCACTATATCCTTTAGAAACTAAAAATTGTGCTGCTATATTTTCATAATATGTGGTAGGAAAATCATAAAGAGAAATTCGTGAATTACCGTTTTTGCTAGTAATAAAGCGTATAAATTTACTTGTTAGGAAGATAAAATCTCTAGTAGTATCACTGATTTTTGTAAATTTAAATTCCCTTTCAGCATTAAAGTTGATAAGTTTTTCTTCTCGAAGCCATGAATAATCTTGTTTCCAACTATCTGGAGCATTAATATAATTTAAAAATCTCTTAAATAATCCGTCTATTTTCTCAGGTGATAATTCTTCCAATTCTTCAATGTTTGAGTTTGGTTGTTCAAGAGCTGGTATTTTTTCTTTCATGTTATCTAAGAACCAATCTAAATTATCATAGAAAAATGAATCGCTATCTTTTAAACTATAACTGCTTGCCTTTAATAAATAATTATAGGCATCATATCTAACATTATCTCTTAGCCAATAAAATAATTTAATACCATTTTCTCTTTTATCCAATAAATCAACTATCTTATCCACATCATAACTACAATACTTAGTAGCTAGTAAAAAGTAAGTAAAATCAGGCGATATTTTTTTCTTCAATTTTAATAATGGTTTAGAATCATCTTTAACAGTATCTCTCAATGAAATTATATAAGTTTTTAAGAGAAAGTTTTCATCATTAATGATATTATTAGCTTCAAAAGTTTCTAACTCATCTTGTACCATTTTATTAGCTAAAGAGTAAAAATCTTTAACATCAACTTTTGTTGTTTTTTCTTCTGCTAGCGAGTCGGTTAGAAAGCTGTTATTTTCTAGAAACTTTAAAACTTTTTGGACCTCATTTTCTTGCCCCTTTTCATAAGTAATAGTTATTTTATCCTTTGTGATTTGCATAATATTCTCCTATCTATGGAAATTATAATACATCATTAATTTTATTTTGCCAACCACTATTTTTTAATAAGTTTCTTCTCAGTATTAAAGTAGTTCATAATATCGATAGCATTATATGAATCTAAGTTTTCTGTAATATCTATCATCTTTTCTTTTTTATCAGTTCTATTAGATGCTAATACTTGATTAGCAAGCATTGTTCCAGTCAAATAATTATATTTTGATAAATTACCTTGACTAGTAGAAAAAAGCTTTTCTATTCTATTATCACAAGCTTTTTTATCTATATCTTCTCTACTAAGCGGTCCATTATTCTTATATTTATTAATATCTAAAAGTAAAGGAAGATATTTATTATAAACAAATAAATTACCGTTATTTCTTCTAATTATTATATCTTTAATAATATCGTCACTATAACCATTAGCAACTAAAAACTCAGCAGCAATATCTTCATAGTAGATAGAGGGAAAGTCTTTCATATGTGTTAAAGGTTCATTTTTTCTAAGAGTAATATAATGAATAAATTCATGAACAAAGGTAAGAAACATTTTAGTAGTACAATCTGATTCAACATAAATTATTCCTTTACTATTTTTATCTCTTTTATAATAAGCACCAGTTTCTACACCTTCATTATATTGAAATACAATCCGTTTTTCTTCTTTCAACATTTCGTAATTATTTCTCCACTCATCTGGAGCTTTTATATAAGTCAAATATTTATTAAATAAATTATCAAATTCTTTACCTGATAACTTTTCTAATTCAAGATTTTCTCTACTTTCTCCATAATAATACTTTAACTTTTGATAGTTTTCACTCTCTTCTTGCATAACAGTTAAGAAATATTCAAAGTTATCATAAAATACAGAATCTGATTTTTCTAAGCAATTGGCACTAAAATCCAGTAGATAATTATAAGTATCATATCTAGAAGTATTTTTCAACCAAGCAAATAACTTAGTACTATTTTTCTTCTTATCTAAATGTTCAATTATCTTCTTAACATCAAGATTATAGTACTTAGCAGCAAGTAAGAAATTGATTGTGTCAGGAGTATAAAACATATCTAATTTAAATAATGGTTCAGTATCAGGAGGAAAGTCATTTAATAATAAGGATAAATGTAATATCTTTAAAAAGTCTTTATCATCAATCATCTTATCAATCTCAGAATATTTAATCATATCATTTATCATAACATCAACCAAATCATAAAAGTCTTCTACGTATATATGAATATTTGATTTTATATTTAAATTATTAGTTAGGAAAGCATTACGACGCAAAAAATCTAAACACCTTTTAACTTCTTTAATTTGATTTTCTTCATATATTATAGTTATTCCATTTTTACTTACTTGCACAACAATCACTCCCATTTACGAGCTATTATTATACAGCAACATCAACTATTTAGACAATATAAAAGATAGATTAATTTATTACTAAATCTTAATCTATCTTTTCTTTATAAATTATTAAGTTGTAGAAACAACATAGGGATTCAAGGCTGTTCCATCGCCCTTAGTTATTTGAACATCTGACCGGAGATTTATGACCGGACGAATACCAAAATTATGATCAACTGTACCCCAAGGATACAAGCTTCCAGTCGGATCAATAGCCCAAGCGTTTGCAAAAGTATCACTAGAAGTAAAACTTGCTGGAGATAGTGTCCAAAGATATTGTCCATTGTATAGATAATAAACACTATTTGGTATATTAAATACTCCGCCCGCCAGTGCAGTTTCGTCGGTTGTTATTAGTGCAACTGGATAATCTAGTTTAGCACTTTCGTTTGATATCTTGAATTTATCATTGTCTTGTATACATTTTAAGCTTGGTATTTTTTTATCTACTAAACGACCATATGTTTCGTAAGTTGTAGACACACTTGTTAAATAGCCTGAACCAAAATTTAAACTTCTATCGCTACAAAATGTTTCATCTGCTATATATGAGGCATAACTTGTTAAATTGTTCTTATACCATGTATCTATGGTATTTTTTATAACTGAGTTTGTATTGTTTATGACTGCACTGTCGTAACTATCACTACTATATGAGATTGGTTGTATTATCATAACTGAATCACTTTGATATCCCATTATTTTATAAATAACGTTACATGATGTATTTAAACAACTATACAAATTATCAGACACAATATCATTATGATTATCTTTCCATGTTAGTTGTTTGATTGTTCCGGTTAAAGTAAATTTCTTTGTTGACTCATCAAAGGTATAATCTGTTCCAAAGTTATATTTTGTCGTATTGGTAAACCACTTATATTCTGTTGTTCCATTGTTTTCATGTAATGAGAATTTTTCATTATATTTATATCCAACATATGCTGGGTCCCAGTATTTACTATTGTATTGTGAATTTCCGATTGTTACTGATGTTCCTGTATCTGATGTTGATTTTCCTGAGTAAATCATACGGACACTTCCGTCTCCATTTCGACGGATGATTCTCCATGTAAATCCTGCGAATGACACATAATTATTTCTTACTGCTCCTCTGTAATAATAACTGGTTCCTTCATCATCTTCTGCTGCATATAAACCATCTTCTTCATCACTATTTGGTGCAATTTTAGCAAAGTTTGGTGTTCCTTTTGCTACAATCGCTGTTCCTGCTGCTTCTGCACTTGCTTCGTGATTATTCATAACAAGCATACAATCTGATAATTTATTTATTCCATTATCTTTACAATATGTATCTTCTGCTTGAGCTACTGTATCGCTTGTTTGTCCATAGACATTTACTTTTACTTTATATACTAGTCCTCCATTGTCACTTTGCGGATTATAGCTTTCATCTACCCATAATCTTAAACGGTATTTGATTTCTGTTTCTCCTTGTGTTGCTAAGTTTCCTGTATATAAACTCATCATATCTGCTGGTCGTCCTGTATATCCATTACCTGTTGGCTCTTCATAATATGTACGAGGTGCCATTACTTCTGTTTCTTTTCCGTTAGCATCTACTGTTGTCAAATAATATCTGATATTATTTCCGCTAAACGTATTTCCACTCTCTTCTTTTGCTGCTATTTCATAGTTGATATCTGTATTTCCTGCGATTGATGACTTTACTGTAAAATCGAAATATTCTCCCGCTGTTAATCTCGTCTTTCCAGTTGCTATCGTTGTGGGCAACGCATTCGTCATTGTAATCGTGTTTGTACTTTCTACATATTCCATAGTTACCATTCCTGTTGTGATTGTATTTAACTTTTCTCCTGTTCCCGCGTAGTTAAATGCTGCATAACTGACACCAATGATTGTTATCAATAAAACAATTACTAACAATATTACTAAATAGTTTTTTCTATTTTTAGACATAAAATACTCTCCCTTCTATGATTGAACTACATATGGATTCAAGGATGTTCCATCACCCTTTATTATTTGAGTATCTGCTTTCAAATTTATTACTGGACGGACCCCAAAAGAATTGGCCACGTTGTTCCACCTAGTTACGCCGCCATTTGGAAGTACAAACCAAACAAGTCCATACGAACAAGCGGCCTCAAATGTTGCAGATGATATTGTCCAAAAATTTTGACCATTATACAAATAATAGTTACTATTAGGCATATTAAACCCTCCACCAGCTAATGCTACCTCATCGCCTGTTATTAATGCAATTGGATAATCTAATTTAGCACTTTCATTTGACATTCTAAACTTATCAGTATCTTTAATACATTTTAAACTTGGTGTCTTTTTTTCTGCTAAACGCCCATATGTTCCATAAGTTGTAGTTACAGTCATCAGATAACCACTACCCCAATTTATACTTCGATCATTACAAAAGGTTTCATCTGCTAGATATGAAGCATAGCTTGTCAAGTTGTTTTTATACCATGTATCTAAGGTACTCTTCATAGTTGAATTTGTATTATTTGTTACAGCATCAGCATAACTATCACTACTATATGATATTGGTTGTACTACCATTGTTGTATCATTTGAATATCCTGTAATCTTATAAACAACATTACAGCTTGTATTTAAACAGCTATATAAATTACCTGATACGATTTCTTCATTATTATCTTTCCACGTTAATTGTTTGATTGTTCCCGTTAATGTAAACTTCTTGGTTGATTTATCGAAAGTATATCCTGATCCAAAGTTATATTTTGTTGTATTGGTAAACCAACTATAAGTTCTTGTTTCATTGTTCTCATAAAGTGAAAAATTTTCATTATATTTATATCCTACATATGTTGGATCCCAATATTTTTCATTAAATGCCGAGTATCCTATCATAGTTGACTCTCCTGTGTCTGATGTAGTTTTTCCAGAATAAATCATTCTAATACTTCCATCTCCATTACGGCGGATGATTCTCCAAGTATATCCGGCAAATGATACATAATTATTCTTGACTGCTCCTCGATAATAGTAACTGGCTCCCTCATCATCTTCGGACATGAATAAGCCTTCATCTGTTGTGGCTGTCTTTGAAAAGTCCGGGGTTCCTTTGTTAGTTATATTTTGTTTAGCTATTTCTACACTAGATTCATGATTATTCATTACTAACATACAATCTGATAAAGTGTTGAAACCATTTCTAATACAATAATCATCTCCTTGATTTATTACTACTTTTATTTTTCCAAAGTAATATTTATTCATGGCAGTATTATCTGCATCAATTGATAACCATACTCTTAGATTAAATTTATCTGTGGATTTGGAAGTGATTGTTCCTGTATATAATTCAGTTGATGAAGAGGATAAACTACTTGTCTTTAATGATTCACTATCACTTGATAGATTATATTTAACAAAGTTATATGGTACTAACTCACAATTAGTTTCACAACTATTCTTAGCATCTATATCATCTTCTAAGTAAATTGTATATTTTAAATCAGTGGTAGCATTATTTACTACGGAGAAACTATAAGGTTCATTGCTTAGTCCTTCACTATCTTCTTGTGGAGTAGCATTTGTTAGACTTATATCTTTTGAAGATGATTCATCTAATTTGACATCTAAGTCTCCTACTTTATAAACAACTTTATTGCTACCACCGATGATATTCTTTGTAAGTAAGGCGTAACTCACTCCAATTACTAAAACAGTTATAGACATTAGAAATAGTAATATTAATAAATCTTTTCTTTTTTTCTTCATTCTTAAGACCTACTCTTTCTATTTTAGTATTTAACAAAAAAGATAGATTTATACCTTTTTGATATTAATCTATCTTTAAAACAATACAAAAGAAAGTAGGTACACTACTTCTTAATTCAGAATTTAATTGTTGACAGTCTTTTACTACTACCACAACTGTCTCCTACCTTCCTATTGTCTGTTATCAGTATTCTTGACATCTTAATAATATCATAATACTTGACATTTAACAATAAGAAGATTTTTCCTATTTTTTACCTCTTCATTATTCTTAAAGTATTTAATACTGTTAAAAGAGTCACTCCTGTATCTGCAAAAACAGCGAACCACATATTAGCAAGACCAAAGACACTAAGTAAAAGAATAAGTATTTTAATAAAAATAGCAAAGATTAAGTTTTCTTTCATAATGTGTTTGGTATATTTAGAAATGTCAAGTGCTGTCAATATCTTGATAAGATCATCTTTCATTATTATAATATCACTGGCTTCGATAGCTGCATCTTGTCCGACATATCCCATTGCTATTCCAATATCTGCTCTTTTTAGAACTGGAGCATCATTGATACCATCTCCAACAAAGATGGTAATATTATTATCTTTACTTACTTCTTCATAAAAAGTAAATTTATCTGTTGGTAACATTTCATATTTAATATTATCAATTTCTAATTTTTTACCAATATCAAGAGCGATTTCTTTTTTATCACCAGTAAACATATAAGTTGTTAAACCATGTTCTTTTAAACCAGTAATTGTTTCTTTTGCTTTATCTTTGATACCATCATTTATAGTGATAGAAGCGATATGTTCACCATCAATATTTAAATGAAGAATAGTATCACTATCACAACCACATAGATGTTTGTTTCCAATTAAAATCTTTTTATTATTTAAAGTAAAAGATATTCCTTTACCATCGATTTCTTGATAATCTTTAACATCTTTATTATCAATTTTTTCTTCACTTAAAGCCATAATTGACTTAGCGATTGGGTGGTTAGAAAATGATTCACCTTTTCTAAGTATTCTAATAACATCTTCTTTTTTATAATTAGCATTAGTGATATCAATATCTGTTACTTCAAAACTTCCATTAGTAAGAGTTCCTGTTTTATCAAAGATAATATTTTTAGCATTACTTAAATTATCAAGATAGGTACTTCCTTTGATTAGAATTCCTTTCTTACTAACAACACCAATTCCGGTAAAGTATGATAACGGAATGGAAATAGCAATAGCACAAGGACAAGAAATTACTAGGAAGGTTAATCCACGATAGATACTAGTTTTAACTGGTACTTTAAAGAAAAGTGGTAGACCAATCATTACTAATACTGCTAATAAAATAATAACCGGTGTGTAAACTTTACTTATTTTAGAAACAGATGTTTCCATTTTAGTTTTCTTATCTGTAGCTGATTCTAATAAATCTAGAATTTTAGATACTGTTGAATCTTCATAAAGAGATGTTACTTTTATTTCAATTACATCTTTTTTATTGATACTTCCTGATAGTACGATAGAATCAACTGCTACTTTTTCTTCTTCACTTTCACCAGTTAAAGCAGAAGTATCAAGCATTGTTGTTCCTTTGATAACAATTCCATCAAGAGGAATCTTTTCGCCTTTTTTAACTACTAAAATATCACCGACTTCTACTTCTTCTACTGCTACTTGTGATATAGTAGCACCTTCTTTTTTATTAGCATAATTCTGTTTTATATCAATCAAATCTTTTATTGATTTTCTAGAGTTGTTGATAGCTTTCTGTTCTAGAATTTTTCCAATCGTATATAATACTACTACCATCATTCCTTCTAATACTTCACCGATTGCTAAGGCACCAAGACAAGATATAGTTATTAAAAAGTTTTCATTTACAGTTTTACTTTTAACTAGTAACTTAACTGCATTAATAGTAGTTTTATATAGTAGTAGTCCATATGCTACAAAGTAAAGAGTATATTTTAAAACAGATGGCATTTTTAGAAAATAAGCGATAAGTCCGATTGCTAAACCGATAATTAAAGTTACTGGTGAAAACTCACTCGTTGTTTCTTCTGCATTTTCTGTTAGATAAGCATCTGGTTCTTGTTTCTTTACTAATTCATTTAATTCTTTTAAGGTAAACACATTATCTGATTCATAGGATAATTTAGAAGTATTAAAATTAACAACAACATTGTTAAATCTTTTATCTTTACTAAGAGCTTCTTCTATTTCTCTAGCACAATTTGCACAATCCAAATTATTTATTGTATATTTATATTTTTTCATTTAATTCTCCTTTCTTATGATTAATATGTTCTAGTGCTACTTCAAATACTTCACTTACGTGTTCATCATCTAAAGTGTAATAAACTTCTTTCCCACTTCGTCTTGATTTAATTATGCCATTTTCTTTTAAAACACTTAACTGATGAGATATAGATGACTTACTCATTCCTAACGTATTCGCTATATCACAAACACACATTTCATTGTTATCAAGAGAAAACAATATTTTCGTTCTAGTAGTATCACCGATTATTTTAAAGAAATTAGATACATCATTAAATATTTTAATTTCTTCTAGCTTCTTTTTAGTATTATATACAACTTCTTCATGAATTATATTACAGTCACAACTTAAATTTTCCATTTTCTCCTCCTACACTCTAATTATAGTTGAATATTCATTCAACTGTCAAGAAAAAAGAAAAGTCTAGTGCTTAGATTTTCTTCACTAGACATTTACTTCTCTCTTTTTTATACCAAGTAGAAAATAATGAAAATACATTAGGATTAAATTCACCAAGTGCTTCTCGCTCTTCCTTAGTCATTTCATTTACTGTTTCTGTTGTTCCTTCCGGAATAAAGATACCAAATAGTTTAGTATACTCCCCTAATTCTTTATTAATATGCTCTTTCTTAGCTAAAGTTCCCCGCTGTTTTGATTCAAATACTTTCATATTTTCCCCATCGTAGTAAGCTAGACATTCTTTTAAAAGACAGTTTCTATTCTTAACATCTTTCATTTTCTCTAAAAGACCAGCTATTCCTAATGGTTCTAATAATTTACTTTTAATTGCTACTCCTGGGAAGTTTTCTTCCTCTTCATAACCTGATATATAAAAAGCTGTATCAGTTACAATTAAAGGTCTATTTAACTCTTCATAAGCAACTAAAGCTTTATCAAGGGTAATAAATAGTAAATCATCAGTCGGTTGCTCTTTGAATCTATAATTCTGGCAAGTAACCGTTACATCTAAACTCTTAAGTTTGTTTCTAACTTCTTCTAGCTTCTTTACATTGTTTGATAAGAAGAGCAATTCATCTTCAGTCATGTTACTGTATGTCCTTTCTCTAAGTAATTTCAAAACCAAAGCATATTATAAAGTTAAACTTCTCTTTTGGCAAGTAGTTTATGGATAAATTGCAAAATAGGCATCACTGACACTTTTAGAAATTCTTCTTGTTACCATTGATGAATAGTTAATATTAGAGTTTTCAAGTGATGAGTTCGGACTCGTTACAGTAAGTGACATCTTTGGCGAATCTGTTGGAGCATAACCGATAAAGGCTGTTGATACTGTCGGAGTATCAATTCTTCCATCACCATCACTATCAGTAAAACTCTGACTTGTTCCTGTTTTACCTGATGGGTCATGACTTGCATCAATATAATTTCTTCCTAAACCATAACTTTTCGTTGTTACAGCATGGAAACCTTCTCTTACGCGATTTAAATATTCTTCTTTTGTATTGACTTTATTTAAGCCATTCGCCTCAAAAGTATAAATTACTTCTCCTAGACTATTATCATCGGTGACTTTATGTACTTCTTTCAAAAGATGAGGTTGATATCTAGTACCTCTATTAGCAATAGTAGATATATATTGTGATAGTTGCATTGGAGTGTAAGTATCATACTGACCCATAACGAAATCTAGTAATAGTCCACCAGCAGTATTATCACTAGAAGTACCTTTAGATTCTACTGGTAAGTCGATTCCTGTTTGAACTCCTAGACCAAATTCGTGGAAAGTATTGCGGTATATATCAAAAACACTCTTATCAACCTTAAATGGCATATTATAGTGATATTGATAACCAGCTACTTTCATAGCAGCTTTAAACTGATAAACGTTACTAGATAAAGCTAAAGCATCAATATCATTAATTCTTCCTAGAGTTTTCCAAGAACATTTCTGTTTAGTACCAGCTAGTTTGATACACTCATCTTGTTGATACTCTCCTATTTTAATAGCTCCTTGATTATAAGCTACTAGCATACTAGCACCTTTTACAACTGAACCAGAAGTCATTGGTGAAGTTACTACCCCTGCTGTATAATCAATTATTCGGTAACCACCATTACCATCTGGCAGAGCTTGTTTACCAGCCATCGATAGTATTTCCCCTGTATTAGGGTCTTGAATAACAACAAAGCTTCGGTCATAATACTGGGTATTAGGTTGACTTTTTGTTTCAATTATTTCTTTCTTTAATATTTCTTCGACTTGTTTTTGTAGTTCAATATCAATTGTTAAAACAATGTCATTACCACGTTTTCCATCACTTACTAATTCTAACTCATGCCGATTTAAGACTTTATAGACTTCTTTTTTCCCCCTTAAATAATCTTCATATTGTTTTTCTAAGTAACTAATTCCTACTCTATCATCTAAAGAATAACCTTTCTTTAAGTAGTAAGCTTTCTCTTCACTAGGTAAACCATTATCTGAAACATTACCTAGTATCGTTCTAAAGACATCTCCATAAGGATAACTTCTCTCCCAATCAAGTCTAGTATTAAAGCCATCTAATGATTTATTATTTTCTGAGATATAAGCATATTCTTCATCTGTTACATCTTTAGTTCTAATAACTTTTTGATCATAGGTATAACCTTTATTCATTAAATAATATAAGTAAGCAGCTTTTTTATCTTCATCACTAAAGCTATTTAATTCTTCATCTGTTACTCTTTCTAATTTAAGTTCTAAAATATCCTCTTGTGTTAATTTTCTTTGTTTTACCTTTTCATATTCGCTAGCTTTAATCCTTTTTTGCATTGTCTCACTATTCTTAGCAACAAAGAATTCTCTTTTCATTCTATCCGTTAGTTTACTTATTGATAGATTTAAATGTGGTGCTACTTTATAAGCTAGATTAATCTCATCAAGACTAGTTCTTCCTTTTTCTTTCTGATAATAAATCGTTTTTACGGCTTTATTATCAACGATTACTTTACCATTTCTATCTAATATTCTTCCTCGTGGAGCAGTAGAACCTTCTACTTCTTTTGTAGATAAAGCAGCAAGACTTTTCTCATATTTAGCTTGGTCTCTTAACATTACCTGATAAAGTCTAAAAGCTAAAACGATAAAACAAAATAAAGTTACCGCTGCTATTGTGGTAAATCTTTTTTGATAATAATAATTAGATGTTGTTCTTATTTTTGGTTTTTTATTTATTTGTTTTTTACTAGTTTTCTGCTTTATTTTTGGCATCTACCTCACGCTCCTTCTTTAATAGTTTATCACATATTTAATATTTTATTTCATATAAATTTAGAGAAAGGAAGATTTTATGATTGAACGTTTTTTAAGAAAAAACATTGTTAATTTAAATCATCATTTAACAATGGGATTTTTAGAAAGTAAAGGTATTTTTCCAACTGGTGATGAAGCGATTATTATTACAAATTTTTTAAAGGAAAATGTTAATTTTATTCTTAATGATAGTAATTATATTTATAACTTAAAAGGAATGGTTAGAGAAGATATTTTTAATGGTATTTTACTTTTATATAATGAGTATAAAAATAAGTATTTAAATTAAAAAAGATATTAGCTATCTTTTCTATCTAAAGTTATATTACCAAAGTTATTACTTTTAATATCTTGTAGTATTACATTATATACTTTTTCATATGATACTATTCCGCCTCGTTCTAGACAACCTCTTTTTGCACCGATTGTATCTAAGACTTCTACTATGTCGTTATCAGTATAACTTATCCCATATCTTTCTTCTACTCTATTTTTATATAGATTAGATAATATTTTAAGAGCATAAATAGCTAGCTCTTCTTTTGGAAGAATTTCTTCTTTTATTGAAGAAAATAAAGCTAGTTTTTTAGCTTGGTCTTGGTCTTTTATCTTCGGCCATAGTATTCCTGGTGTATCTAAAAGGTCAATATCTTTATTTACTTTAATCCAACTTAACTGTTTAGTAACACCTGGTTTATTCCCTACTACGGTCTTTTTCTTTCCAGCAATAGTGTTAATAAAGGTACTTTTTCCAACGTTCGGAATACCAAGTACTAATACTCTTAACCCTCTTGGTTTAAGTCCTTTTTTAGCTCTTTTCTCATTTTCTAACTTTTGATATTTTTCACTAACTGCTATTACTTTTTTAATATTAGCCCCTGTTGTTAAATCGACCGGTACAACATCATTACCAAGACCTTCATAATAAGAAATTATCTTATCAGTTTCACTTTTATCACATAAATCATACTTAGTCATAATGATAATTTTTGGTTTTGCTTTAATGATATTATCTACATCTTCTATTCTAGATGATAATGGCATTCTAGCATCTACCACTTCATAAACTAAGTCAATTAGATTTAATTTTTCACCTATTTCTCTTTTAGTTTTGGCCATATGACCCGGATACCAGTTAATTCCGACTGATGGAAAACTTTTAGGACTATCATCTTTTTTCTTTTCTGCTCTAATTTTTCTTTTTTGATACATATCCATTTTAATCACTTCTTTCTATTTCATTTCATTTTAAAAAAATACTTAAAAAAGTACTTTCTAATTCCGCCCTTTAACTAGATGATATTATATCATAGTTTTGTCTTTTTATAAAGTCTAGTGCCTCAAAATATTTATCTTCACATTTAAATATTACTTTAATGTTTCGATTTTCATCAATTACAATATCTTCTATCAATTCATCAATTAATAATTTATCTAATACCTTTACTTCTTTTAATTTTTTAGCTTCTTCTAACCAAGCAATATTATCTAGACTCTTAAAACTTATCTGTTCAAGTTTTGTTTCTAACTTAACTTTTTCCTGTTTTAATTCTTTTATTTTTTTGCTATATTCATTACTATACTCCCAATATTCATCATCTGTTATCAAATTTTCTTTAAAATCATTTTTTACCGAATCCCTTAACATTATATATTTATTTATTTGATTTTCGTTATTTTCAATCTTTGCCTTTAAAATTTCTACATCATAGCATATTTCCCTTTGTTCAAGAATTAGAGTAATTTTTTCATCAATATCTTTAACAACTTCTCTAAAATTATTTATTATTTTAATAATATTACTTTCCAATTCTTCTTTTTTATAAGAATGTGAAGTACAGTTTTTCTTTCTTAAATATGAACTGCAATAATAATAGTCGTGTCCTTTTGCAGATTTAATAGTAAAACCATTACCACATTCATTACACCTAATATGTCCAACTAATGTGTCATATTTATTATTCTTATTTACCCTAATACATCTCTCATAGAGTATTTCTTGGACTTGTTCAAATTGTTCTTTGGAAATAATTGCTTTATGATGATTAGGTATAACAATCCATTCGCTCTCTCGAACTCTTTGATTCTTATGAATTTTATGACTAATTTTCTTTCTTACCCCTTGAATCAAATCACCGGTATATGTTCTATTTTTTAATATTTCATCTACCTTTTTAGCATTCCATTTTTTTGTTGTTTCAGTTGTATTATATTTAAAATTTTGACTTTCCATTTTATAAATTCTAGGAGTTGCAATTCCTAAATTATTTAGTTCATCAACTGTTTCTTTTTTACTTTTGCCTGACAAAATCATATTAAATATTTTTTTTACTACTTTTTCAGCCTCTTTATCTACAATAAATTTATATTTATCTTTTGGATTTCTTAAATAACCATAAGGCGCATAAGAACCAATAAATTGTCCATTTGCCTTTTTGCTATCTAAAACACTTCTGACTTTTTGAGAAATATCTCTTGCATACTCATCATTCATTAGATTTTTAAATGGAACTATGACACTACTTGTAGATTTAGGGTCTTTATAACTATCAATATTATCATTAATTGCAATAAACCTTATATTATATGAAGGAAATATTTCATCAATATACTTTCCTACTTCAATATAATTTCTTCCTAATCTTGATAAATCTTTTACAATAATACAATTTATTTTATTATCTTTAATATCTTTAAGCATTTTTTTGAAATCAGGTCGTTCAAATGTTGTTCCAGAATATCCATCATCTATATAATAATTTACATTAACATTAAGATTGTTGTTTTTAATATATTGTTTAATTATATTTCTTTGATTACCAATACTGTTTGACTCAGATTTATCTCCATCATCAGAAGATAGTCTTAAATATACTGCAACATTCCATTTTTTCATATTGATTCCTCCATTTCATTGCTGATTCCTTTTAATACTCTTTCATATTCATCTTGATATTTAAATTTTACTGTTATATTTCCTCCTTCGTGTACATATATACAATCAATCAATTCTTCAATAACATCTCTTGATAAATTTTTTATTTTTTTATTTCTTCTAAAATGTTCTATCCAATATGCTTCATCCTTAGCGTCTTTCAAAGCAGTTTCTATCCTTTTTTCATATTCAATAATATCTGATTGGCATTTTTCGATTTTATTTTCAAAATCATTTGATGAAGAAAGAAATTCTTCTTTTGTAATTTTACCTAGTTTCCAATTTTCATAAGACAATCTTTTTACCTTTTTCATCTTTTTAATTTTTTCTTTTAATTTCATTACATTATCTTCATATTCTTTTTTATTCGTTATAGCATTTGCATTTTTCATTTGTTTTATTGTTTTCTCTATATT
>CAKOXX010000018.1 GCA_934130405.1 uncultured Bacilli bacterium
GGGGGGGGGTACTTATTAGTACTAAGTAGCAAAACTACTTTCTTTCATAGTGTCAAATTGATGGAATAGGAAAGATCTTATTCTGTCTTTTTTGTGTTTAAGAAAGGTTGTTTGTGAAATGAAAGAAAGAAAAAAATATATAATAATAATTAGCTTAATATTAATAGTGATTGTTACTTTAGGGATAAGTTACGCCTTACTTGCAAAGAATATTTCGGGAAATAGTGAAAAGATTATCTATAAGATAGGGGATTTAGAAGTTAAACTAGATGAATCTAGTTCTGAAGATATAAGTCTTACTGATGCGCTACCAACAGAAGATAGTGAAGGTTTAAAAAGTGAACCATATAGTTTTTCTTTAATTAATAATAGTAATACTGATTTATTGTATATAATATCTTTAGAAGATGATGTTGCTGCTAAAAACAAATGTGGTACCGATTGCGAGTTGGTACCTTATAAATATATAAGATATAGTTTGACAGCTGATGAAGAAAATTTAGAAGTTAAAGATTTATCTTCTACTGCAGAATTATATCAAGGAATAATAGGTAGTGATGTAACTAAAAAATTTCAGTTAAGGGTTTGGTTAGCAATCGATGCAGATAATACTGCGATGAATAAGTATTACTTTGGAAAACTTAAAGTAGTGGTAGAACATAGTGGTAATTCTAATCTTAATAAATTATGTCAAGAAAAAGGTGGTGATTTGGTAGTAGATGGAGAGTGTCGAAAATATTATGTCAAAGTTAATAACTTAATAAAGAATCCTAGCTTTTCAAATAATGGAGAAAATTGGACGATACATTACTCCAAATTAATTACCATTGATGATAGAATAATGTCAATAGATTGTACTGATAATAAAGAAACTTCTTGTGGTTTATTTCAACAACCGTTAGAAAACGTAGAGAATTCTCATAAATATTACATTGCTCAAACTGTTAGAAGTGATTCATCAACTAAAATTATTAATTTAGGATTAGAAAATGTTAAAGTTAGCTTTTATGGAACTTTAGTAGATAAAGAGTGGCATACTTATTCTTTCATTGTAGAAGCTAATGATACAATTCAAAATATAGTTAATACTACTAACCATGCTTATGTTATCTATTCGAGAAATGAATTTACTACAAAGTTTTATACTAAAAATCCAGTATTTTTAGATTTAACACTAATGTTTGGTAGTGGAAATGAACCTTCTAAAGAGTGGTGTGATAAAAATTTAAATAAGTATATTGAATATAACGAGACAGGTATTAGTAAACCAATTAGTGATATTAATTATGAAGGAGTAACCTCTTATTATGATGTAATAAATCTTAATAATAAATAGGTAAAATATTGTAAATTTTTCTAAGATATTTGAGTAAAAATTACTCATCATGGTATAATAAAATGGTAGGAGGTAGAAAAGATGAAAGAAGAATGGAAAGGCTTTAATGAAGGAGCTTGGACCAGTGAAATTAATGTAAATGATTTTATTAAAAAGAACTACAAGAAATATGAAGGTGATGAGAGCTTTTTAGTAGGACCAACTGATAAAACAAAGAGAGTTTTAAAAGTCTATGATGATATGTGTAAAGAAGAAATTAAAAAACACGTAATCGATATAGATACAGTACATCCCGCAGGAATTAACGCTTTTAAACCTGGATATATTTCAGAAGATGACGACGTAATCGTAGGACTTCAAACTGATGAACTAGGTAAACGTGAAATTGTTCCTAAGGGTGGAATAAAAATGGTTTATCAAGAGTTAGAAGCTTATGGTTATAAAATGGATTCTGACCTTGAACATTTTATTAAAGATACAAATCTTGTTAAGACCCATAATGATGGAGTATTTGATGCTTATACAGCAGAAATTAGACGTGCCCGTCATAATAAATTATTAACAGGACTTCCAGATGCTTATGGACGTGGAAGAATAATAGGTGATTATAGAAGAATCGCTTTATATGGTATTGATTATTTAATGGAACAGAAGAAAAATGACTGGGATAATATGAAAATAACAGTTATGGATGATGAAACAATCAGACTTCGTGAAGAAATTTCAATGCAATATAGAGCTTTAAATGAAATTAAAGAAATGGCTAAGAGCTATGGATTTGATATTTCAGGACCAGCTAAAAATGCTAAAGAAGCTGTACAATGGACATACTTTGGTTACTTAGCAGCTATTAAAGAAAATAATGGTGCAGCAATGAGTTTAGGTAGAGTAGATGCTTTCTTTGATATTTATTTTGAAAGAGATTTAGCAAATGGTACTTTAACTGAAAGTGACGTTCAAGAAATAATTGATCAATTTGTTATTAAATTAAGAGCTGCTCGTCACTTACGTACACCTGAATATGATGAATTATTCTCAGGTGATCCTACTTGGGTTACTTGTTCACTAGGTGGTATGACCAATGAAGGGGAAACATTAGTTAATAAAACAAGTTTCAGAATTGTACATACACTAGAAAATCTAGAAAGTGCACCAGAGCCTAATATGACAGTTCTATGGGCAGATAAGTTACCAGAACCTTGGAAAAAATATTGTGCTAAAGTAAGTATTGCAACTGATTCTATTCAATATGAAAATGATGATGTAATGCGTCCATCTATGGGTGATGACTATGGTATAGCTTGTTGTGTATCAGCCATGAGACTTGGTAAAGATATGCAATTCTTTGGAGCACGTTGTAATCTTGCTAAAACTCTATTATATGCTCTAAATGGCGGCGTTGATGAGGTAAGACGTGATTTAGTTATTTCAGGATTTGAAAAGATGACAGATGAAGTCCTTGATTATGATAAAGTAAAAGAAGCTTATTATAAGATGATGCACGAAGTAGCAAGAATTTATTCTGATGCTATGAACATTATTCACTACATGCATGATAAATATGCATATGAAGCAGGTCAAATGGCTTTACATGATACCTATGTTAATAGATTAATGGCTTATGGTGTGGCAGGATTTTCTGTAGCAGTTGATTCTTTATCAGCTATCAAATATGCTAAAGTAAAACCAATCAGAGATGAAGATGGTATAACTGTTGATTTTGAAATTGAAGGTGACTATCCTAAATACGGTAATGATGATGATAGGGTAGATGATATTGCTAAGGAAATTATTAATAAATTCTATGAGGAGTTATGTTTACATCCTTGCTATCGTAATGCTCATCCAACTTTATCTATTTTAACAATTACTTCAAATGTAGTTTACGGTTCTAATACTGGTGCTACTCCAGATGGTAGAAAAGCAGGTGTTGCCTTTGCACCAGGTGCTAACCCAATGCATGGAAGAGATGCAACTGGAGCGATTGCTTCACTTAACTCAGTAGCAAAACTAGATTGGGCTAATTGTTGTCGTGATGGTATTTCTAATACTTTCTCAATTGTTCCAAATACTCTAGGACATAGTGATGAAGAACGTATTGAAAATTTAGTATCTTTACTTGATGGTTATTTCATCCAAGGAGCACATCACTTAAATGTAAACGTTTTAAACCGTGAGACTTTAATTGATGCAATGAATAACCCTGATAAGTATCCACTACTTACTATTCGTGTTTCTGGTTATGCAGTTAGATTTAATAAACTTACAAGAAAGCAACAAGAGGAAGTAATTGCAAGAACTTTCCACGAGAAGATGTAATGACTGGTGCGATAGATTCAATTGAAACCTTTGGTCTTGTTGATGGACCAGGTATTAGAACGGTTGTTTTTCTAACTGGTTGTCGTCTTCGCTGTTTATATTGTCATAATCCGGAGATGTGGGTTAAAAGAGAAGATAATATTACTAGTGATGAACTTGTTAAGAAGATTTTAAGAAGTAAACCATATTTCAAAAGAAACTCAGGAGGAGTGACTTTCTCTGGTGGAGAGCCCCTTCTTCAAATCGAGTTTTTGACTGATGTTTGTAAAAAGTTAAAGAAGGAAGACATTCATATTGCTTTAGATACTTGTGGAGTAGGAAAAGGTGATTATGATGAGATACTTAGTCTTGTTGATTTAATTTTATTTGATGTTAAGTTTACTAATCGTGATGGTTATAAACATTTAACAGGGCGAGAGATGGATGATTCTTTAAAATTTATTGAAGCCATGAACAAAAGTGGTAAACCGGTTTGGATAAGACAAGTAGTTGTACCAGGAATGATGGATAATGAAGAATATATTGATTCTTTGGTAGAGTTTTTAAAGAGAATTGATAATGTTGAAAGAGTAGAATTTTTACCATTTCATCATATGGGCTTTTCTAAATATGAAGAGCTTGGTATCAAAAATCCTTTAAAAGATGTTCCACCAATGGATGTTGATAAATGTAATGAATTACAAGAATTATTTCAAAAAAAGTGGAAAAATAGTTAATTTTCCCTAAAATGTTGATGATTTACTATAATTTAGGTATTCCATTTTAAAAAAAATTATGCTATACTAACGTAGTAAATCACTTTATGGGCTGTTAGCTCAGTTGGTAGAGCAACTGACTCTTAATCAGTGGGTCTAGGGTTCGAATCCCTAACAGCCCACCATTTATGTGATTAAAGCTTTATATTTGATAGAGCTTTTTTTGTGTGTTGATAAGGAGAAGTATTATGATTGATAAATTTCATTTAAGTCAGAAAGAAAACGTATTTTTAGCAAAGGAGAGATTAAATTCTATTATTTATAATAGTGTTAAATTAGAAGGATTTAATACAAATTATTTTAATGTCAAAAAGATTTTGAATGGTAGTAATGTTCCTTCATTGAGGTTAGATGAAATTAATTGCATTTTAAATCTAAGAGACGCTTGGAATTTTGTCCTTTCTAATATAGATGAACCTATAACTCTTGAACTTATATGTAAGATTAATGCATTTGTTTCAAGAGGCGAATCGTTAGAGTGGGGAGTACTTAGAACAGGAAAAGTTGGTATAAATGGTGTAGACTATATTCCAGATATACCTGATGAAACAAAAATAATTGCAGACATTAAAAATATTATGAAAGAAGAGAATATAACTAAGAGAAGTTTAGTACTTATGCTATATTTGATGAGGACACAAGCTTTTTGGGATGGCAATAAAAGGACAAGTATGATAGTGGCTAACAAGATTATGATAGAAAATGGTTGTGGTGTTATTACTATTAAAGAAGAATATTTTAAAGAATTTAATAGTTTATTAACTGAATACTACAATACCAATAAAATGGAATCTTTACTTGAATTTTTATACAATAATTGCATTTTTAGAATGGAAGTATAGTTATATATATTTAATAGTACATTTGATATGTGCTTTTTTTGTAAAATTTTTTATAAAAACTATTGACGAACAAATTTTCTATGTTATAATAATTTTACTTCTAAAAAAAGAAGGGAGAACTCAGCTGAGTGAGACAATAATAAATAAATTTGTAGTTGGTGAAAAATGATTTTATTTGCAAGTGGTAGAACAGATATAGTAGCATTTTATACGAAGTGGTTTATCAATCGATATAGGGAAGGATATGTTGATGTTAGAAATCCTTTCTATAATAGTCTAGTGAGTAGAATTTATTTTGAAGATGTTGATTTGCTATATTTTTGTACCAAAAATCCTCTTCCGATAATACCTTATCTAAAAGAATTTGATAAACCAATTCTCTTTAATGTAACAATTACTCCTTATAAAAATGATGTTGAAGTAAATGTTCCTAATAAGAGTTTAATAATAGAAGGAGTTAAAAAAATAGCAGAAATTATTGGTAAAGAAAATGTTTATGTTAGATATGATCCTATCTTTTTAAGCGAAAGATATAATCTTAATTATCATATTAAAGCTTTTGAAAGACTTTGTTCTTTATTAGACGGTGTAACTAATCATATAATAATTTCTTTTATAGATGATTATAAAAATGTTCGCAAAAATATGAATAGTTTAAAGATAATTCCTTTCACTAAAGAAGATTATAAAGAGATAGGTATCAACTTTAGTAGAATAGCTAGTAAATATAATATAAGTTGTCAAACTTGTTTTGAGAAGGAAGATTTAGTAAAATATGGTTTTGTTAAAGAAGATTGTCTTAGTAAAAAAATGGCTTATACTTTGACAGGTAAAGTCTATCGAAAAGGAAGAATGCGTAAAGAGAATCTATGTAATTGTGTCGAGATGGTTGATATTGGTTTTTATAATTCCTGTAAACATCTTTGTAAGTATTGTTATGCTAATTATGACGAAGGCAAAGTGTTAGAAAATTTTCAAAATCATAATGTTAATTCTTCTTTACTCATTGGTGAACTCTCTGATACTGATGTAATCAAGATAAGAAAAAAATGAAATATAATTTGGAGGTGAAAAGTATGCATGAATTCATAAAAAATATTAAGTCTATTTGGAAATATGCAAAAAAGGAAAAAAGAGGAATAATTACTTATATGGTATTAAGCTTTTTTAATATAGTTTTTAGTGTGGCTTATCCATTTGTTTTAGCAACCATAATTGTTGGTTTAACAGATAATAAACTTGACCAAGTAATTTATACTGGTCTAGTTATTTTGAGTATGTGTATTATAGATAATTTCTTTCATTTTTTTAGAAATAGACTTTATGAAAAAATCTTTAGAGAAATCTATATTGATATACAGTCTGATTTGGGAAAAGAAATATTAAAACTTAATAATAAAACTTTAGAAGAAAATGGTTCTGGGGTCTTTATTCAAAGATTAGTTGATGATACCAAAAGTATTTCTACAATCTTTACCGATATGAGTGAATACATCAATGGAATTGTTTCTAATTTAGGAATAATAGTTAGTTACTTTATATTATGTAAACCGATGTTTTTCTTTGTCTTATTTGCTCTTTTAGCAAGATTTATTTTTGAAACAAAAAGAATTAATAAATATAACGAAAGAGAAAAAGAATATAAAAAATATAATGATTCGATGACTGGCTTTGCTGGTGAAATAGTTCGTGGTGCCGAAGATATTAAAATGCTAAATGGTGAAATTAGTTTTTTAACAGAACTTAAGGATAGATTTAGAAAACTAAATAATCAAAAGTATGAAATGGAGAATAAAAATTTATCATATCTTCTTGTAAGATGGTCATTTTCAGATGCCTGTAATTTTATAACTCTTTTAATAGTTGTTTCCCAAATAAGAATAAATGCTATTTCAGCCGCAGTAGGTGTTGTTATTATAAACTTTGGAAGTAGTTATAATAACTTGATACAAAATATTACATCTTTACATGAATTAGTAAAGAAATTTAATTTGTCAGCTTCTCGTGTCTTTGACATATTTGATGATGATAAGTATCAAAAAGAAAAGTTTGGTAATAAACACTTAACTAAAATTAATGGTGACTTTGAATTTAAAAATGTAACTTTTAAATATGATACTAAGTTAGTTCTTAATGATTTAAATTTTAAAGTTAATGCTAATGAAACAGTAGCTTTTGTTGGAAAAAGTGGAGCTGGAAAAACAACAATTTTTAATTTACTATGTAAAATGTATGATAATTATGATGGAACCATTACGATGGATGGTGTTAATATTAAAAAGTTAGATAAAGATACTATTAGAGGTAATATTACTATTGTCAGTCAAAATCCTTATATTTTTAATATGAGTATTAAAGATAATCTAAAATTAGTAAAAAATGATTTAACAGAGGAAGAAATGGTAGAAGCTTGTAAATTAGCTTGTCTAGATGAATATATTAGTTCACTACCTAATAAATATGACACAATAGTTGGTGAAGGTGGTGTTAACTTATCAGGTGGAGAAAAACAAAGACTTGCTATTGCAAGAGCATTTCTACAAAAAACAGAAATTATCTTATTTGATGAAGCTAGTAGTGCACTTGATAATGAAACTCAAGCGAAAATTCAACAAGCAATTGATAATTTACAAAAAGACTATACAATTTTAATGATTGCTCACCGTTTATCAACAATCAAGAATGCTGATAGAATACTACTACTTGACGGTGGGAAAATAAAAGCTGAAGGAACACATAAAGAATTACTAAAAAATAGTAAATTATATAAGAATCTTTATGAAAAAGAAATCACTAAGGAAGATTAGCTATTAGCATCTTTAAATTTTCTTTCAGATGTTTTATAATTGTCTAGAAGGTAGGGATGTAGATGGTACCAAAATTTTCTAGAAAAGATGTTAATAATTTTAATGAAGAAACATTATATAAAGAATATAAAGAGTATGTAGGTAAAGATAAGCAGTATTTATTAGAAAAGTTTAATAGTAAAGAGATAGGACTTAGCAGTAAAGAAGTTTTAAAAAGAAGAGAAGAAAATGGCAAAAATATCATTAATGAAGAAAAGAAAAAGAGTATTTTTACATTCCTAATTGATTCTTTTAAAGACCCATTTATTTATATTTTAATTATATTAGCTGTCATTAACTTTTTATTAGGAGATAGACTTGGTTCACTAATTATCATCCTATTAGCATTAACTAGTAGTATTATAAGATTGGTTCAAGATTACTCCGCTTATAAATTTGATGTGAAATTAAAATCTAAGATTTATACAGTTACCACTGTCATTAGACAAAATGTAGTGAAAGAAATTCCTACTAAAGATGTAGTAGTCGGAGACATAATTGAATTAAATGCTGGAAGTATTATACCAAGTGATGCTATATTGTTAGAATCAAAAGATTTATTTGTAAATCAAGGAGTATTTACGGGAGAAAGTGTTCCAGTCGAAAAGAAAGTAAGTCAAAATGGTGATAGCTTACTTACAATGGATAGAATTCTCCTTATGAATACTAGTGTTGTTACTGGTCGAGGAAAAGCAATGGTTATTAAAACCGGGAAAAATACTTATCTTGGAAATATTTCTAAGTCGACATTAAAAAATAAAACACTAACCAATTTTGAAATAGGAATGAATGCTATTAGCAAAACTTTAATTCAATATATGCTAGTTATTACAGTTTTAGTTTTCATTCTAAATTCTTTAATTCATCACAATATCTTAGAAGCATTTTTCTTTGCCGTATCAGTAGCAGTTGGTATTACTCCATCTATGTTACCAATGATAGTTAATGTTAACCTTAGTAAAGGAGCAAAGTCGTTAGCAAAAAAAGATACACTAGTAAAAAGAAGTGAAGCAATTGAAAATTTAGGTGCTATCGATGTTCTATGTACCGATAAGACAGGTACTTTAACCAAAGGAGAAATTATTCTCACCTTGTCACTTGATAGTGAATTTAAAGATAGTGAAGACGTTTTAAAATATGCTTATATAAATAGTATTTATAGTACCGGAATAAAAAATATCGTAGATAAAGCTATTATTTCTTATGCTAAAAAAAGAAATATTGAAATAGATAAATATGAAAAGGTTGATGAAATACCATTCGATTATGAACGAAGAAAAGCAAGTATTGTAATTAAAGATGAAGAAGAATACCAAATGCTTACAAAAGGAGCATTAATAGAAGTAATTGATAGCTGTAATAGTATCTATCTAAATAAAGAAATAATTAAATTAACTAAGAAAATAAGAGATGATATTTTAACCAAAGCTAGAGAATTAAGTAAAAAAGGAATGCAAGTAATTGCTCTTGCTAGTAAGAAATATTCTAATAGTAATAATATTACTGATGATAAAGGTCTTGTCTTTTTAGGAGTAGTAGCTTTTGAAGATCCTATAAAACCGGGAGTTAAGAATACCATTAGAAATTTAAAAAGAGTTGGTATTACAACTAAAATACTTACCGGTGACAATGTAGAAGCAACTCAAAATATTTGTTCCTTAGCAGCTATTCCAAATGAAAGAGTAATAACTGGGGAAGAATTTAGCAAGCTTGATATTGCTGAGCAAAAAAAGGTAGTAGAGGAAGTATCTGTATTTGCAAGATTAACTCCTTTAGAAAAAGATACTATTATTAAACTATTAAAAGAAAATGGTCATGTTGTTGGTTATATGGGAGATGGAGTAAATGATGCTCCAAGTCTTATTAGGGCAGATGTAGGAATAAGTGTTAATACAGCCACTTCTATTGCTAAAGAAGCCAGTGATATAATTCTTCTTAAGAAAAGTTTAAAAGTAGTTTACGAAGGAGTACTAGAGGGCAGAAAAGTTTATGGAAATATTATGAAATATATGAAAATGGCGCTGTCAGCTGCTTTCGGTGACGTCTTCAGTGTCTTCTTAGCAAGTATTTTCTTACCATTTTTGCCAATGCTCCCAATTCAGTTTTTACTTCAAGATTTATTGTATGATTTATCACAAACAATGATACCGTTTGATGACGTCGATAAAGAATTCTTAATAGTACCACATAAATGGGATACTAGTGATTTACGTCGTTTTATGAACATTATGGGAGTAGTAGCTTCTGCTATTGATATAATTGCTTTTGTAGGCTTCTATTTCTTCTTAGGTTTTGATGCAAATCATGTAGTAATGTTTCAAACAGCTTGGTTTATTGAAGGAGTTATTTCTCAAACTTTAATCGTTCATTTTGTAAGAACTGCCAAAATACCATTTATTGAATCAACTGCTAATAAATATTTATTACTTTCAACATTTTTATGCATAATTGCTTCTATGATATTACCAATATTATTAGCACCAATTCCTTCTTTCCACTTTACTTATCTTCCGTTACAATTTTATTTGTTTGTTGCTGTATTATCATTACTCTATATTGTGTTGGAAGAAATAGTTAAGCATTTATATATTAAAAAATATAAGAGATGGTTGTAGGTGAAATAATGGAAATAGATAAGCTAATTGAATATATAAAAAATTCAAATAAAACAGTATTTTTTGGTGGCGCAGGAGTATCAACTGCTAGTGGACTTCAAGACTTTCGAGGAAGTAATGGCTTATATAAAGAAAAAAAGAAGTATTCTCCCGAAGAAATTCTTTCTCACACTTTCTTTATGCAACATACTGATTTGTTTTATGAGTTTTATAAAGAAAAATTAAATAGCTTAAATTATAAACCTAATATTATTCATTACACGCTAAAGCGTATGGAAGATAAAAAATTACTAAGTGCTATAATTACTCAAAATATAGATGGCTTCGATAAGGAAGCAGGTAGTAAAAATGTTTATGAATTGCATGGTTCAGTATCAAGAAATTATTGTTTAAAGTGTCATAAGTTTTATAGTGCAGACTATGTTTTTGATGCCAAAGGAATACCAAAATGTTCTTGTGGTGGAATTATTAAACCAGATGTAGTTTTGTATGAAGAAGTACTTGATGAAAAAATACTATCAAAAGCCATTGAGGAGATAAGTAATGCAGATTTACTAATAATTGGTGGCACCTCTTTACAGGTTAATCCTGCTGCTTCTTTAATTGCTTATTTCGAAGGTAAACACTTAGTTCTTATAAATAAGGATAAAACACCTTATGACTATTTAGCTGATATAGTTATTCATGAGGATTTAGCTAAAGTTTTTGAACAAATAAAAAAAGAAGTTGTTTCCTAAAATGGAACGACTTCTTTATTAAGATTATGTTTAATAATTAAGTTTATTATAATGAAGATAATGCCTAACCCCACTAGACCCCCAGTTAAAATGTATCCTTTATTTATAATACTATTTAGTACCATTAATTCTTTATCAGTACTAAGAGCAAAACTAATAACTCCTGTTGCTAATCCTATAAGAGCAGCAGTGAAGAAGGAAATAAACGTATAGTAAGCAAAGAAACTTAACTTTTGAAGGGTAAGAAGAGCGATACTTACTAATTCTATGATTAATAAAACAATAGTTAAAACTCTTACTTTAGAATTACTACAGAAAGTTATTACATCTAAGAAACCAGTTACTTGATTATCTTTATCTTCAAGTAGTTCATTAGAAACTTCAATAACAGCTTTACTAGCATTGTCAGTTAATTCTTCAATTTTATCATTGTCTAAACTAATATCATAATTTTTGTTAGCTTTTTCTAGAAATTCTTTAGTTTTTTCCTTAATCAAATCTTCATCAATACTAGTGTTATTACTAGCCTTTTTTGTAAGAATTTCTTGCCAGATGACATTTACATATTCCTTCATTTCTTCGTTTGATAAAGCTTTATCAATTTTTTCTTGTTCAATACCTAAATCTTCTGCTGCTTGATATAAATCATTACTATCCACTATAGAGTCATCAATTGTTTGATTAGCAATGAGCTTGATAGCTTCATTACCAACATAAGGAATTACAAATAGTCCTACTAAAACAATAGTAGTAGCAGTTGCTGTTATTGTTAACAAAATAGCTAAAAATTTTTTCATCTTTCCACCTCATTCATACTATAGCATATTTTAATAAAATCTTCTATAAATCGTGTTATAATTAAGTGAAAAGGGAAGTGATGTAGATGATTAAAAGATATAACCCAGATAAAGACAAAGGTCTTACTAAAGACCAAGTAAATGAAAGAATAAAAGATAACTTAGTTAACTTTAATACTAACGTAAAAACTAAGACAGCTAAAGAAATAATTTTGGAAAATACAGTGACTCTGTTTAACATAATCAATGCCATTTTAGCTGTTGCTATTATCGCCGTAGGTAGTTATAAAAACTTAGGATTTTTATTAATAATTGTTTTAAATACAGTTATTAGTACCTTTCAAGAATTGCATTCCAAAAGTGTTATTGATAAACTTTCAGTAGTTTCTGCTTCGAAAATTAAAGTGCTAAGAGAAGGAAAAGAAGAAGAACTAAATTTAGATGAAATAGTTTTAGATGATGTTATTTTATTAGAACTAGGTAACCAAGTAGTAACTGATGCCGTAATAATTTCTGGAATAGTAGAAGTAGATGAGTCATTTATAACAGGAGAAAGTGATACTTTAACTAAAAAAGCAGGTGATATGCTTTTATCAGGTAGTTTTATTGTCAGTGGTAATGCTAAAGCTAGAGTAGAACATATTGGTTATGATAATTACACAGCTAAAATATCAAGTGATACTAAGTATATTAAACCAATATCTTCTGAGATTATGCGTTCACTTAATAAAATAGTTAAAACCATCTCTGTCATTATCGTTCCTCTCGGTATATTACTTTTTGCAAGACAACTTTATTTAACTGGAAATACATTACAAAATGCCGTTGTTAACACGGTAGCAGCTATTATTGGAATGATACCAGAAGGACTAGTATTACTTACTTCAACAGTTTTTGCTGTTTCTGTTATTCGTTTATCGAAAGAAAAGGTATTAGTTCAAGATTTATATTGTATTGAGTCTTTAGCAAGAGTAGACGTTATTTGCCTTGATAAGACTGGTACAATAACAGAAGGAAAAATGGAAGTTGTTGATGTCATTCCGGTTGATGGAGAAACAAAAGCTTCAATAGGAGATATTCTAAGTAGTATGATGGGAGCAACTGAAGATAAGAATGCAACAGCTCTTGCCTTAAGAGAAGCTTATTATCAGAAACCTAAATGGAAAGTAGAAAATGTTATTCCATTTTCATCTGCTAAAAAATATTCGGGTGTAAGTTTTGAAAATGGTACTTATTTAATCGGTGCTCCGGAATTTGTCTTAAAAGATCATGGCAAAAGTTATCAGAAGATGTTAACTGATTATATAAAAAAATATCGAGTTTTAGTTTTAGCAAAAGTTAGTAACTATGAAAAGAAAAATGAAAAAATCGAAGCCTTAGGATTTATATTCCTACAAGATAAAGTTAGAAAAGAAGCTAAGAAAACCTTGGAATATTTTAAAGAACAGGGAGTTACAATTAAAATTATTTCAGGTGATAATCCACTTACAGTAGCAGCAATTGCTAAAAGGGCAGGATTAACTGAAAACTTAAAAGTTATTGATTTGTCAACACTTCATGATGAGAAAGAAATCAAAGAAGCGGCATTAAAATATGATATCTTCGGTCGAGTAAAACCAGAAGAGAAACATTTACTTATTAGAGCTTTAAAAGAAAATGGTCACAACGTAGCAATGACAGGTGATGGAGTTAATGATTGTTTAGCCTTAAAAGAAGCAGATTGTTCTATTGCAATGGCTTCTGGAAGTGATGCAGCGCGAAGCGTGTCGCAGCTAGTTTTATTAGATTCTAATTTTGCCTCAATGCCAAGTGTTGTAGCAGAAGGCCGAAGAAGTATTAATAATCTAGAAAGATCAGCATCATTATTTCTAGTCAAAACAATTTATGCTGGAATACTTGCTTTTCTATTTCTTTTCATAGAAATGTCATACCCATTCATTCCTATTCAATTAACATTAGCTAGTGTTGCAACAATAGGAATACCATCATTTGTTTTAGCTTTAGAACCAAATAAAGAAAGAGTAAAAGGAAATTTCTTAGCTAACGTTTTGAGAAAGTCAGCACCACCAGCATTTACCATTATTTTAAATATTTTGCTAATTTGTATGTTTGGACAAACTCTTAGTCTTAGTTATGCTAAAATTTCAACTCTTTGCTTAACTTTGACTGGTTATACTTCCTTTATTCTTTTATATAAAATTTGTCGTCCATTTAATAGAATAAGATTGTTTCTCTTTAGCTCAATGTTTTATTTATTCATCTATGCAATCTTTAACTTAACGACTTTATTTTCTATAACACATTTTAATACCTTTATGGTTTTTCTTACATTTTTATTAATGTATCTATCACATAGACTTTATAACTTGTTTGAAGTACTTGTAGATAAACTAATTCAAAAATTAAGCAATAAAAAAGAAGCACTAACTCTAATAGAAAAAGTATAGTGCTTTTTTGATATAAAAAAACTCCGTTATAAGGAGTTTAAATTCTAAATGGCGGAGACAGAGGGATTTGAACCCTCGCGACAGTTACCCATCCTACTCCCTTAGCAGGGGAGCCTCTTCAGCCTCTTGAGTATGTCTCCAAATTGCTTCCGTAGTTATAATATTACCGTAAAATGAAAGTGATGTCAACACTTTTACAAAGAAAAAAGTAACTTTTATAAGTTACTTCTAAAATCTAAATGGTGACCAGTACGGAATTCGAATCCGTGAATGCTGCCGTGAAAGGGCAGTGTGTTAAGCCACTTCACCAACTGGCCAAAAAAAATGGCGCCTCAACTAGGACTTGAACCTAGGACCCCTTGATTAACAGTCAAGTGCTCTAACCAACTGAGCTATTGAGGCATTAAAATGGTGGGCCTGACAGGACTTGAACCTGTGACCTCTCGCTTATCAAGCGAGCGCTCTAACCAACTGAGCTACAAGCCCGTCTGAATAACAGAACAATTTAATATTACAACAATTTGTTATATAAATCAAGTCTTTTTTTCTAAATTTGTAATATATTTCCGACTTGCATATTTAGAATAGCAAACATATTATGAAAAATCAAGCTTTTTTTGAAAAATATTGTGATAAATTTCATCTTTTGTTATAATCTTCTAAGAAAAGAGGTGCACCTATGCAGAAAAAAGTTGAAAAAGAGGGGTTATTACTAGAAACAATTTTAGAATTATTCAAAGAACAAAGTCATAAAAAATTAAAATCTTATCTAAAAAACAATAGTATTTTCGTAAATGGCAAGTGTATTACAGCTTATAACTACAAAGTTAGAAAAAATGACATCATCGAAATACGTAAAGATTACAAGACTCATAAAAAATGTCCATTAAAAATTTTATATGAAGATGAATATTTTTTAGTAATTGATAAACCAGCACATTTATTAACGATTGCTACTACCAAAGAAAAAGAAAAAACCGCTTATCATATAATGCGCGAATTTATCAAAGAAAGAAACAGTAAAGATAAAATATTTATCCTTCATCGACTAGACAAAGATACTTCTGGAATAGTAATCTTTGTCAAAGATGAAAAAATTAAAGAACTATTACAAAATGATTGGAATAATTTAATAGAAGATAGAGAATATATGGCAATCGTTCCTAAAGGAATCAAGTCATATACCAACTACACGTGCTATTTAAAAGAAGATAGTAATTATAGGGTATATGTTACCAATGATAAGCAAGCTAAAAAAGCAATAACTTCTGTAACCTTACTAAAAGAAAAAGGAAATTACTCTCAAATTAAAGTAAATATTAAAACAGGACGAAAAAACCAAATCAGAGCAGTATTGTCTCATTTAGGTTATCCTATTGTAGGTGATGTAAAATATGAAAGTCCAATTAAAGCCAAAAGACTATTATTGCACGCTTCAAAAATAGTCTTAACAAATCCAGCTAATAACAAAAAATATATCTTTGAAAGTAAACTACCAAGAGAATTTCAAAGATATGTATAAAAAAATTATCTTTCTATCATTATAAAGATAGAAAGGTGATAAAATGTCAAACTATAAAGTAGAAATTAGTGGAGTAGATACTAGAAACTTAAAAGTATTAACTAATGAAGAAATGGTCGAGTTATTCAAAAACATTAAGACAAATCCGTTTGCAAGAAATGATTTAGTAGAAGGTAATTTAAAATTGGTTCTAAGTATCTTGAAAAAGTTTAAAAATTATAATGAAAACCTAGATGATTTATTTCAAGTCGGTTGTGTCGGATTAGTCAAATCAATAGATAACTTTGATCTTTCTCAAAATGTAAAATTTTCAACTTATGCAGTACCAATGATTATCGGAGAAATAAGACGATATTTAAGAGACAATAACACGATAAGAGTAAGTCGCTCTGTTAAAGACTTGGCCTATAAAGCATTAAAATATAAAGAAGAGTACGTTTTAACAAACGGAAGAGAACCGTCTTGTGAAGAAATCAGTCAAAAACTAGACTGTACAACTTATGACGTTGTTAATGCCTTAGAAGCTTTACGAAATCCAATCTCTATGTTTGAACCGATTTATAGTGATGGTGGAGATACAATTTTTCTATATGATCAAATCGAAGACAAAAAACAAAAAGGTAGTGAGATGGAAAATCGTCTTGCTACTAGTGATGCTATTACAATGCTTCCAGATCGATGCCAACATATTTTAGAAGAAAGATTTATTATTGGTAAAACACAAATGGAAGTAGCAGAAGAATTAGCTATTAGTCAAGCACAAGTTTCACGCTTAGAAAAAACTGCTGTAAAACAACTAAAGAAAATACTTAAATAGAATAGTATTTCTTTTTTTGCATAAAAATTAATAGGTGGTCAGAGTGAGATTATCAGATTTACAAAATAAAGATATTGTTAATACAATAGATGGTCGAAATGTTGGAAATATAATTGACGTAAAAATAGACCAGCTAAACGGCACTATTCTTTCTTTAGTAGTAGAACCAAACAAAAAAATGATTTCTTTTATGAACAGGGGAGTCGAAGAAGAAATATCTTGGAAAAATATAGAAAGAATCGGCGAAGACGTTATTTTGGTACGTCTAGAATGATTAAACATCAGCGACTTAGACTAAAAAAAGTCAATAATTGTAAATCAAAGACATTTCCTTTTTTTATTGGAAGCATTTTTTTCTCATTCGTATTAGCAATAGTTATTATTTTTAAAGCAGGTAAGAATTTAGAAAAATCAATAACAGATTATGCAACGATAGAAACAAAAAGAGTGGCAACCGCCATTTTAAATGACGTTATTAGAAACTGTAATTTTTCAGAAGAAAATCTATACGAAATAGTGAAAAACAATACACAAGAGATAGAACTAATCAATTACAATTCTAAAGAGGTAAATAATATATTAAGTAAAATAAACAAAAAAATCACAAAAAAACTTCTTGAACTTGAGCGAGGAGAGACTCAAAATATATCTCTATCAGATGGATTAAAAGGTAAGAGTTATACTTATCTAAAAAATGGTGTTGTTTGCGATATACCAGTAGGTAGTTTAACAGGAAATTCTTTATTAATTAATACAACAATGACAATTCCAATTAGATTTTCCTTTGTTGGAAGTGTTAAAAGTAATCTAGATGTTAAAGTTACTTCTTATGGATTAAATAATGCTCTAGTAGAACTATCGATAATCGCTGAGATAACTGAGCAAATTACACTTCCACATACATCTAAAGAAGTTAAAGTCTCTTCAAGCATTCCAATTGTTACTGAACTTATTCAAGGTAAGATACCATACTATTATCAAGGAGGGCTAGAAAAAAATTCTAATTTGAGTTAAAATGTGATGAGAAAGAGGAATATTATGATTGAATTTTTTGATAATAAATATGAAGTGATTATTGGTAAAGAAAACTTTAATAAGGAAACAGTAGAAAATTTACTTACTGATTACTTTGAACCATATGACTATATTTTTGGTGATTATGCTTATGACAAACTAAGACTAAAAGGATATTATGATAGTAATAACAGAAGTAAAAAAGAAATTAATGATATTAAAGGATTAGATAATTATATAAAAAATTACTGTGCTTATGGCTGCCAATATTTTCTGTTAAAAAAGATAAAATGATTTGTTAGGTTACAAGAATAGAAAAAAAGCTTTCTATTTTTGTTTTTTTATGTTACTATTATTTTGTAGAATAGCGAGGGAGGAAGAATATAATATGGAAAATAGAGAAAAAAAGATAATGTCAATCGTACAAGAAGATGGTTCTATTGATGAAGTAGAAGTTGTAATCGCGTTTGAATTTAAAGATACAAAAAAAGAATATGTAGTATACACAAAAAATGAAAAAGATGCTAATGGTAATGTTACTGTTTATGTGTCAAGTGTTGACCGCAGTGGGGAAACTCCACAGTTGTTTGGCGTAGATAATGAGGAAGAATGGAATAGAGTAAAGGACGTATTACGTAAGTTATCACAATAAATGGTGGAGGCATAATTATGAGTAAAGAAGAAAAAAAGATAAAAGAATTGGAAGAACTTGGTATTAGTCTTGTAGAAGATCCTGTTAATACTATCAATAGAGCTAATCCGGCCAAATTAAAACTACAGGCTCTAACATTTATGGCTATAGCTAAGATAGAGATGTATTTCTTGGAAAAAATGTTAAAGCAAGCTGAAACGGCTAAAGATTTGGCAAACAAAAATATTGCATCAGTTAATATGTCTGATGCTGATAAAAATGCCTTTCTTGACCAAATTGATAAAAATGTTAGCATTTTGGCAAAAAAGGTTGAAGACTTTAAAACAAATTATTCTAGGTTAATAGCTGGTAGTAAGCGTACTTTGAGAGTGCCAGAAAATAATACTAAAAGGTTATTTTTTCGTGGTTCTAGTATCGATAAAGAAGCAATGGTTGATGTCGCTAACTCATATAAAGAAATTAATAGTATTTTTTCAGAGGCAAAATCTGCATTTTCTACTATGGCAAAGCCTATAAAACGTGATGTTGAAATTAGTGCTGTTGAACAGGATAATATTAAAAATGCAGTTTATCAGGCACTTAATGGTATTAATGGAAAAAATATTAATGATAAGAATTATCAAACTGCATTTTCCAAAGTGACTGATTCTGCAATGAAAGAGTTAGAAAAGACTAATATTGTAAACAAAGAACAAAAATTAGATGATTTCTTTAATAGTGAAGAAAAACGTACTGAATTAGATGATAATGCTCTTAGAAATGTTTTAAAAGAAGGAAAAGTTGTTTCAACTAAAGAAAATCCTTCTTCAGATAATCATTTTGTTAAGAATTCTAAAGCAATTGATACCTCAAAAGTAGCATCCTCTGAAAATAATCTTAGTGGTATTTCAGGGGAAGGACAAGCTTCAATTGAACCACTTGCTGCGAAAGATAATATCTCTATATTTGATGGAAGTAACATTTTTTCTAACAGTACCCCAATTACTGGTGAAAGTAAGTTGATAAATGATACTTCATCAAGCAATCCAAAAAAAGCGGATGTGATTTTTGAACAACAGAGTTCAGAGAAGTCTGATGATTTGTCTGACAAGACTATAAGTGAATTAACTGGTAAAATTATGAAAGATAAGACTTCAATATTTGATACTGTTTTAAAACCTGAGATGGTTGAAGTTACAACCACATCTAATGAGACACCTTCTGTAGATGAAGCAACTGATGTTAAAGAAATTATTCCTGATGTGGATGAATTGAGACAACAATTAAATGAATCAGTATTTGAAATAGAACAAAACAGATTGGGTAAAGAAGAAGCTAAAGAACAATATAACAAAGAAAAAAGTACTAGGGAATTAAAACAAAAAGAATTATCTCAAAGTAGACAAGAATTAGAAGATATAAAACAAGATATAAAGAAAAAAGAAAAAGAACAACAAAGTATTGGAAAACTTAATAATGATATTGAAGTGGCGCTTAAATTGAAGAAACAGATAGAAGAAAATAAGCGTCAAGCTGCTCAAGAGGCTGAGGAAGCAAGGAAGTATCAAGAAAGTTTAGAAGAGGAACACCAAAAACAAGTTAAAGTTGATAAGGAAAAACAGGGCGTTTTAGAAGAAAAAAATAGATTAACAGCAGAAAACTCAAAAGTTTCTTCTAATCTTCAAGCTGAGAGAGAAAGACTGGAAGTTTTAAGAAAAGAATTACAGTCATTTGGCTCTGGCAATCAAGATGGAATTACAGGAAATGTTAAAGAATCAAGTGTTTCATTTAGTACACCTATAAAAAGATAATACATCATTTTAAAAATGAGTGAGAAATTATGATAGTCTTACTCATTTTTTAGTGTTTATTAAAATATTAAAAAACAAATAATTTATTTTTGTTGGTGATTTAGTTAAATAGTGCTTATAGTACTAATTTAGTATTTTCATCATATTATTAAGTAGAGGTGATAAAAATTAAAAATTTTATTGGTTATTATTATCACCTTTATCCTGTAGAAATTATTAGGAGTTCAAAAACTTATAAGTTTTACATGAATACCATGACTTATCTGTTATATTTAGTTTCAGATTTTCAAGGAGAAATTAATGAGCAGGTGTTGTTGAATAAAGCTCTTGAAAAGAATAACTTTCACTCTACTATTATAATTAATTGTTTTGGGAAAGCTTATTCCTTGATTGAAGGAAAATGGTATGTGTTGGTTATGTATAATTTTATTAACAGAAGAATATGTATAGATGATTTGGCAAATATTGGAAATAATTATTTAAAAGATGGTAATTATAGAAATTTAGATAGAAGTAATTGGTATATACTTTGGTGTAAAAAAATTGATTATTTTGAATACCAGAAGAGCTATATTCGTAATAAATATCCACTTCTTTATAATACTATAGATTATTTTATTGGTTATGCAGAGATTGCTATTAGTTATCTAAATGAAATAAATAGAAAAATTAAAAAAAATATGTTAGATAACTTAGTTATTTGTCATAAAAGATTGTATATTAATTCTGAATTGTTTGATTTTTATAATCCATTTTCATTGATTTTAGATTACAAAGCTCGTGATATTGGAGAATATCTAAAAAGTTTATTTTTTTATGGTTATAATGATGAACAGGTAAAAAAAATATTACTCATTTGTAATAGTTCTTATCAAAGACATTTAGTTATGGCAAGAGTAATGTTTCCTAGTTTTTATTTTGATTGTTATGAAAATATTATCAATGGTGTGGTTAATGAGAATGAAATTTTACCAATTTTAGATAAAATAAAAGATTATGAAGATTTTTTACTTTACCTTTATAATCTTTTAAAAGAAACAGATTTTTTGATTAGAATTGATTTTTTAGAAAAATCTAATTTTTATCATCATTAATATTTTTTACTTCTTTGACTTCTTCAATTTCGTTCATAATCATTTGTTCAATTCCATCTTTTAATGTAATATCTAAGTAATCACAGTCGACACAAGCTCCTCCTAGGCTAACATAAACAATTCCATCTTTGTAACTAATAAATTCTAAGGAACCTCCATCACTTATTAAAAATGGTTTTAATTCGTCTATAATTTCTCTTATTCTAGCTTCTATTTGCTCTTCGTTCATATTTATCACCAAATTTATTATACGTAAATTTTAGCTTTTCGTAAAGGTAGAAATGTGTTATAATTTATCTGTGGTGAAAAGTGATGGGAGTAAAGTACAAAGTTGGTTCTGTTGTACTGGGTTATGTCACTGGTATTAAAGAATATGGGATATTTGTTCAATTAGATAGTAATACAAGCGGTTTAATTCATATTTCAGAAATTTCCAATAAATTCATTAAAAATATAAATAATTATGCATATGTTGGTGAGTTGATTAGAGTTAAAATAGTTGGCTTGAATGAAAACAATCATTATTCTTTAAGTACTAGTGGCTTTAATTACCGAATTACCAAAAAGAAGCATGGTAGAATTAATGAAACGACATCAGGCTTTAGAAATTTAGCTATTTTTCTTGAAAAAACATTAAAATCAAAAAAAAATAAATAAATATTTGAAAAAGTGTTGACAATTATCTAATAAATTGGTATATTTAATTTCGTCAAGTGGTTACTTGGGCGATTAGCTCAGTTGGTTAGAGCACCTGCCTTACAAGCAGGGGGTCATAGGTTCGAGTCCTATATCGCCCACCATTAAGATGCCGAAATAGCTCAATAGGTAGAGCAACTGATTTGTAATCAGTAGGTTCCGGGTTCGATTCCTGGTTTCGGCACCATTTTATTATTTATAGTCGGAGAGGTAGCGAAGTGGCTAAACGCGACAGACTGTAAATCTGTTCCTTCGGGTTCGATGGTTCGAATCCATCTCTCTCCACCATCTTAGTTATTGCCTCGTAGCCAAGTGGTAAGGCATCAGACTTTGACTCTGACATGCGTTAGTTCGAATCTAACCGAGGCAACCATTTTTAATTATATTTGATCCGCTAGCTCAGTCGGTAGAGCATTTGACTTTTAATCAAAGGGTCATGAGTTCGAATCTCATGCGGGTCACCATGTGCCTGAGTGGCGGAATTGGTAGACGCACAGGACTTAAAATCCTGCGAAGGTCATACTTCGTGCCGGTTCAAGTCCGGCCTTAGGCACCATTGTTTTGGAGGAATACCCAAGTCTGGTTGAAGGGACCGGTCTTGAAAACCGGGAGGTCGTGCAAACGGCGCAGGGGTTCGAATCCCTTTTCCTCCGCCACTTTTATTATTTATATGATATCGCGGGATGGAGCAGTTGGTAGCTCGTTGGGCTCATAACCCAGAGGTCGGAGGTTCGAGTCCTCCTCCCGCAACCATGGTTCCGTGGTGCAGCTGGTTAACACGTCTGCCTGTCACGCAGAAGATCGCGGGTTCGAGCCCCGTCGGAACCGCCATT
>CAKOXX010000019.1 GCA_934130405.1 uncultured Bacilli bacterium
GAATTCGGTGTTAATTTAGGACCAGATGCTACTTCTCGTGCCAACGGATCAGTTGGTGGTGAAATCACAAGACGTTTAGTTCAAAATGGACTTAATCAAGTAAGCGGAAGTTATACTAACAAATAATAATAGATAACTTAGTCGATAGGCTGAAAAAGCCTATCTTTTTTTGTTCGATTTATTTATAATAAAGTTAGGTGATTTAAAATGTTTGACAAATATGAAGAAATTATAAATCTGGAAAAAGTTCTGAAAGATGAATATAGAAAATAAAGTTAAAGTCTTGAAGAAAATAGGACTAAATTCTAATGGCTATCATATAAAGTAACAAAATAATTGGAATTTTTAAATATGTTCTGTTACAATAAGTAAAAGGAGATGCAAAAAAATGAAATTATTATCAGTTAACGCTGGGAGTAGTTCTTTAAAATTTCGCTTATACGAAATGCCAGAAGAAAAACTTTTAATGAAAGGAATGTTTGAGCGAATTGGTCTTTTTGGAAGTTGTTATAGCATCAGAATTGGTGATGAAAAAATTAGTAAAGATGTTCCTTTAAAAGATCATAATGAAGCTGTCAAGATTTTACTAGAAGAATTAATAAATAATAAAGTAATATCTTCTTTAGCTGAAATCGAAGCAGTCGGAAACCGTGTTGTTCATGGTGGAAATAAATATTCTAAATCAGTTGAAATAACCGATAGAGTATTAATGGAGATTGAAGAAATTAGTGATTTAGCACCACTTCATAATCCAGCAGCTTTAAAAGGAATTTATGCCTTTAAGAAAAATATTCCTAATGCTAAGTTAGTAGCTTGCTTTGATACTGCTTTTCATCAAACAATGAAAGAAAAAACATATTTATATCCAGTACCATATGAATGGTATGTTAAGTATGATGTTAGAAAATATGGCTTTCATGGACTAAGTCATAAGTTTATTACAGAAAAAATGAAAGAAATCCTAGGAAAAAATCCTAATCTGATTATTTGTCATATTGGAAATGGTGCTTCTATAACTGCAGTAAAAGATGGTAAATCTATTGATACATCAATGGGATTCACACCAAATGCTGGAATTATGATGGGAACAAGATCAGGTGATATAGATTACTCAATTCTTTCTTATATAATGAAAAAGGAAGAAAGAAACTTAGACTGGATGGATAGTCAGTTAAATAAGAAGAGTGGTCTTGAAGGAATCGCTGGAATGAGCGATTTAAGAGATATCGATAGAGCTTATGAAGCACGTGATGCTAAAGCTTTATTAGCACTTGATATGTATACTGACAAAATAGTTGATTATGTTGCAAAATACTATGTTAAACTAGGTGGAAAAGTAGATGCTATTTGTTTCACTGCTGGTGGTGGAGAAAATGATGACATTATCAGAAAAGAAGCAGTTAATAAGCTTTATCCATTAGGAATTTATTTAGATGAAGAAAAGAATAAGGAAACAATCGTAAGAAAAGGTATAGAAGGAATTATTTCTAGTGCTGAATCTAAAATACCAGTTTATGTTTTAGCAACCGATGAAGAATTAATGATTGCAAGAGATACTTATAATTTAACAGTAGAAGAATAAAAGCTTAGGGAGTATCAGATGACAAGAGAAGAGTGTGTTCAAAAAGCAAAAGATATAATGATAAATAAAAATCCATATGGTATATATCATAAGTATAACTTTGATACTTATAACTATGGAGAAATGACACCAATTAATTCTGAAACCATTAACAATATGCCAAATGCTACAATTATATTAAGCGATAAGGTATATGGCTCTCTTCAAGCTATTCAAGATGTTACTAATAAATAAGATAAAGAAGTACCATTTTTTCTATATGGGAGAGAAACTGCTAATAATACAATTGAATTTGATGATTTTTTTACAAATAGTAACAGAGATAATAGACAAAGTACAGAAGCAGTTTTTAATCAGATTATGATTGATGATTTAACAAGAAGAATCGATAATAATTTAAATTCGAAATTTGTAGTTTGTCATGGACATTCTCATCCATCAATAAGCAAGTTTCATCAGAACTTTTCACTTGGAGACTTTGCTTCTTATATAGAAATGAACCAAAATAACTCTGCATTTAGAAATAAACAAATCGAACTAACCAGTTGTTTAGTGACAAGCACAGGTGATATTAACTTTTTATTCTATGACAATATTAGTGACAATTTCTATCGTTTTACTAATGTTTATGTAAGAAAGGAAAATGGTCTTAGATCAGTTAATTGTTACAATATGAATCAAGAAGAAAATTATCACCGAACAGGACGCAGATAATTACTTATAAGATGAATATTTACTCTAATCATTTATACCAAGATAGAAAGTTTACATTTCTATCTTTTTTAGATATAATAAAGTTGTTTTAGAAAAGAGGAATATTATGAAAATTTTATCAATTAATACAGGAAGTAGTTCTTTAAAATTTAGTTTATTTGAAATGAATAATGAAGAAGTAATAGCTAGTGGACTATTTGAACGAATTGGACTTGATGGAGTTTATACAATTAAATATCGAGGACAAAAAATTAAAGAAGAAGTAGAATTAAAGAATCATACAGATGCTGTTAAAATTCTATTAGAAAAACTAATATCACTTGAAATAATTAAATCACTTGATGAAATTGATGGTGTTGGACATCGTTTAGTTCATGGTAAAGATAAATACGCATCTAGTGTTGTTATTACAGATGAAGTAGTAAACGATTTATTGGCATTCAAAGACTTTGCACCACTTCATAATCCAGCTAACGTTTTAGGAATCGAAGCTTTTAGAGAAGTTTTACCAAACGTATTAATGGTAGGTGTATTTGATACCGCTTTTCATCAAACAATGGAAAAAGAAACTTACTTATATCCTGTACCTTATGAATGGTATACCAAATATGGAGTTCGTAAATATGGTTTCCATGGAACAAGTCATCGCTATATAACAGAAACAATTACTAAAGAATTAGGAAGAAAAGACTTAAAGATAATTAGCTGTCATATCGGAAATGGTGGTTCAATAACAGCTGTAAAAGATGGAAAATGTGTTGATACATCAATGGGCTTCACTCCATTAGCTGGTATAATGATGGGAACAAGATCAGGTGATGTTGATCCATCAATTATTCCTTATGTTATGGAACAAGAAGGTTTAAATGCTAGTGAAGTAGTAAATGCTTTAAATAAAAAATCTGGTCTTTTAGGACTTAGTGGAAAAAGTAGTGATATGCGTGATGTAATCTCTTTAGTAAATGAAGGTGATGAACAAGCAAAACTAGCTTTCAATAAGTATGTAAGAACAATAACAGATTATATTGCAAAATACTACGTTTTATTAAATGGTGCAGATGTAATTTGTTTTACTGCTGGTGTCGGTGAAAATAGCGTACCAGTAAGAAAAGCTGTATGTGAAAATTTAAAATGTTTAGGTATTAAAATAGATGAAGACAAAAATAATATTATGGGTGAAACAGCTAAAATTAGTAGTGATGACTCTAGTTGTCTAGTATATGTTATTCCAACAGATGAAGAGTTAATGATAGCTAGAGATACATTGTTTTTCTTACATCAGAATGGATAATAAATATGTGGAATCAAATTTATCGCAAAATAAAGAAATATGACAATATAGTTATTGCTAGACACGTTGGAGCTGATCCAGATGCTTTAGCTAGTCAAATATCTTTGAAAGAATCAATTCTTTTAACATTTCCAAAAAAAAATGTACTAGCTGTAGGAAATGGTAGTGCTAAATTTTCTTATCTTGGAAAGTTAGACCATTATGATGAAATGGATAACTTTCTATTAATTGTTTTGGATACACCGGATAAGAAAAGAGTAGATTTTAAATTTTTTGATAAAGCAAAAGAAGTGATTAAAATAGATCATCACCCATTTATTGATGATTTTGGAGGAATAGAACATATAGATACTACCGCTTCAAGTACATCAGAAATATTAATGGAGTTCTTTAAAGTATCAAAATTAGTTTGCAATAAAACAATAGCAATGTGTTTATATTGTGGCCTAGTTAGTGACTCTAATAGATTTTTATTTGATAGTTCTAGCTATAAAACTTTTGCATTGGTTAGTTATTACTTGAAGAAATATCAGTTTACTTTATCAGATATTTATAAAAAACTTTATATTAGACCTTTGAAGGAAATAAGACTAGAAGGCTATATTAAAGAAAATATGATAGTATCTGAAAATAAAGTGGCTTCTATTTTAATAACTGATGATATTGTAACTAAATTTAAAGCTGATAGTGCTTCCTCTGGAAATATGATTAACTTTTTCAACTATATAGATGAAGTACTTGTCTGGGTTATTGCTACTGAAGATGTAAAAAATAACAACATTAGAGTAAATATTAGATCAAGAGGACCAGTCATTAATAAAGTAGCTGAAAGATATAATGGTGGAGGTCATGCTTACGCTAGTGGAGCTAGACTTGCAAACTTTGACTTAGCTAAAGAATTAATTGCTGATTTAGATAAAGCAACCAAAGAATATATAGAAAGTGAGCTTAATGATGAAGATAAATAATGTAGAATTAGAAATGATTGTTACTAGAAGAAGCCAATATCCTACTAATCATCAAAAAGAATTTTTACTAGTAGGACGTAGTAATGTTGGAAAAAGTAGTTTCATTAATACCTTGTTAAATAGAAAAAATTTAGCTCATACATCATCTCGTCCTGGTAAAACACAAACTTTGAATTTTTATCATATAAATGATGACTTTTACTTAATAGATGTACCAGGTTATGGTTATGCAGAAGTTAGTAAGACAATACAAGCTAAGTTTGGTAAAATGATGGAAGAATACCTAGAAACAAGAGATGAATTAAAAAGAGTTTTTATGTTAGTAGACCTTCGTCATAAACCTACCGAAGATGATATAATGATGTATAATTTTCTTAAATATTATCAAATTCCTGTTACAATAGTAGCAACTAAATCAGATAAAGTAGGTTCAAGTAAAAGAGAAAAGAGTAAAAAACAACTACTTGAAACATTAGATTTAGTAGTAGGAGATAATATTATTGTTTTCTCAAGTGTGACAAAAGAAGGAAAAGACGAAGTATTAAAACAAATTGATGAATTGCTAGTAGACACCATTTAAAGTGTTATGCATACCATACACTAGGTGATAGATAATGAAAATTGTTTCTACCTGTGATGGTTTTATTTTAATAACTCCTAAAAATTTATATTTAGAAGAAAAGGATAAAATGATAAGAGAATTAAAGAATTTTCTCTTAACTTATAATAATTATTTTTCCTTTTTAAAGACCGGTTTTTATGAAGTTAATGTCGGCTATAACAAGTTAGTAGGAACAATTTTTGAGATTAAGAAAGAAGAAGACTTTATTTTTGGTGAAGACCATATTGATCTTAGAATTACGATAGTTGGAGAGATGAAAATTGGTCTTGCTTTTGAAGAAGATATTATTCCACTTGATAAAGTTTATTGGTATCAAAATAAATATTATTTATTTGATGAAAAGCTTATCGAAAAGTATTTTTATACTCTTATTGAACAGGGAGAATATGTCTTTTCTGAAAAAAAAGAAGAAGTCTTAAAAAAAGGAAAATTATTAAATACTATGGAAGAGAATACTTATTAGTGTTCTTTTTTCTTTAAATAAGAAATAAAAAAAGTGCTAGTGATTTTTCAATAGCACAAAACAGTAATTTATAATACAATAGCAATCATATTACTTGAACCTTTATTAACAACTTTGGTAAGTGTTTGTTGTAATTTATAACGAATGTTATCAGGCATCATTGCTAGTTTAGATTGAATTCCTTCTTGAACAATATTATCTAAACTTCTACCGAAAATTTCACTCTTCCAGATTTCACTTGGATTATGTTCATAATCACGCATTAGATAATCAATTAATTCTTTACTTTGCGTTTCACTACCAATTATTGGTTCAAAAGTAGAGTTAACATCTACCCTAATCATATGTATTGAAGGAGCAATTGCTTTAAGCTTAACACCATATCTTGGACCTTGTTTAATAATTTCTGGTGTTTCTAGTTTCATATCATTAAGTGAAGGAGTAGCTACACCATAACCAGTTTGTTTTACCATTTTTAGAGCATATTTGATTTGGTCATATTCTCTTTTTGCTTCTTCATACTCTTGAAATAATGATAATAAACTAGCTTTACTAGTAACATCAATCTTAACAATTTCCTTTAGTACTTGATTATATAAATCGCTAGGTGCTTCTAAGTTAATAGTAACAATACCAGTAGCAGGGTCTACATTAGAAAGATAAGCTTTTTCAATTTCCTCATAATCTTTGAAATGGTCAGTTATGTGTTCGATATCTCTTAATTTATCGACTTCTATAACACTATTTTTGATAGCTTCAATATAAACTTTTTTAATAGGGTTATCATGATTTAGAATAGCAATCCATTCTGGCATATTAACTTGAACCTCAAGAATTGGAAATTCATATAAAGCTTCTCTTAAAATAGTGGTCATTTCTCGTTCGTTCATAGCATCAATATTAATTGGTAAAACGGGAACACTATATTCTTCTTTTAGACTTTCAGCAAGTCGTTCTGTTTCAGGCAGAGTAGGATGAGTAGTATTAAGTAAAACGATAAATGGTTTTCCAATATCCTTTAATTCTTCAATAACTCTATTCTCGGCTTCTAAATAATCACTTCTATTAAATTCACCAATCGAACCATCAGTAGTTACAACAATTCCTATGGTTGAATGGTCTTTAATAACTTTCTCTGTACCGATTTCTGCTGCTTCTATAAAAGGAATTTCTTCATCATACCAAGGTGTTTTAACCATTCTTGGACCATTTTCATCAGTAGCACCTTTAGCGTTATCAATAACAAATCCGACACAATCTACTAATCTAATGTTACAATCAAAGTCATCAATTTTCACTTTTGCAGCTCTATTAGGGATGAATTTTGGTTCTGTAGTCATAATTGTTTTACCAGCAGCACTCTGAGGAATTTCATCAAGTGTTCTTTTTTTCTCGTACTCATCTTCAATATATGGTACTACTAAAGTTTCAACCATCTTCTTAATAAAAGTACTCTTACCAGTTCTAACCGCTCCAACAACTCCTAGATAAATGTCACCCCCTGTTCTTTGTGCAATATTTTTAATGATTTCATATTTTTCCATATATTCACCTTTTTCTTTTATTCATTTTAACTTTATGTAGAAATATATGTCTTTATGAATAGAAATATTATGTTAATGTTGATGTAGCAGTATTTTTATTGTATAGTATACTTAAATTTAAAAAGAAGGGGTTATTATGGAAGGGGTTATTATGAATCAAAAAGAAACAAGAGCAACAATATCTAAGATATTTAATTATATAGAAAGTGGTGTGGAAAAAACTTCATTTGGAGATTTTTATGGTCATCCAGGATTATATTTCTTTCATACTAAAGAAGAATTTGCTATTATGTTGGATAAATGTTTAGATAAAGAATCTTATGATAGATATGATATTTATTACATAGTAGAAAAGCTAATAAAGTTTTTACTTGATAAATATGATTCACATACTAAACTTTACTTTAAAAATAGTATCTATTTCCCTATAAGTTTTAAAATTCAAGATAACGATTTCTATATTGTTAACATAATAGATGAATATAAAGATGTAGTAGGTGGAAAACTAGTTTCAATTAATAATATACCTGTTGAAAAAATAGTCTATGAACTAGAACAGATAATTAATTATTCAACAGAAGAATATAAAAATATAATGTTGACTAGTGATATAGAACAGTTATATATTTTAAGATCATTACCAAGTATTAATAATAATACAGATAAAATTACATATCAAATAAACTGTGATGGAAAGGTAATAGATGTTAATTTTAAGGAAACAGAAAGGTATGATAAATTAGAATCGACTGTTAAAGAAAATTATACTTATGAAAAAGTGGATGATATTTTAATTATTCATTATAACTCCTGCAAGGATATAGAAAAGATGGAAAAGTTAGTTGAAAAAGTTAAAACTATAGAAAACGATATCAATTATTACATAGTTGATATAAGAAATAACAGTGGTGGATTTTCCAATATCAATCATATATTAATTGACTTTCTAACAGGTAAAAGTATAGTTACTCTTATAAATGAAGCAGTGTTTTCATCAGGAAGAATGATGCTTGTTGATTTAAAAAAGATTGGTAGTTATGTTATAGGTACAAATATTAGTACATCACTAAATGCCTTTGGAAATGTACCTGGCGGTTTAGAAGTAGAAAAGTTAGATTTGATTGTTAAGAGAAGTAATACTTATTGGTATTATGATGAGAATTTGAGATGTCAAGGATTTACAAAAGATAATTTTTCTTCTTATTTTAAGGATAAGAAGGAATTATTGAAACCTAAAGTTATTGAACCAGATGAATATGTTTATAATACTGTTGATGATATTATAAACAATAAAGATTCACAGTTAGAAAGAGCAATTGAATATATAAAATTAAAAAAACAACCATTAGAAACAAATAAATTGGAGGGAAAATGTATCAAGAAGATTATTTAAGAAATTATATAAAAGAATCAGAATTAAGAGTATTTAATGATAGAATAAAAGTAAGGTTATCTAGTGAACTAGCCATAAAATATGATTTGGGAGTTTATACTAATTTTTTAACAAGAATTGAAAATGAAATGAAGATGCTAGATAAATTAAAGATTAAATACCCAGCAAATGCAAAACCAATACTCTATATTTATGTAGTACCAGATGATAACTTTACCTTCCTATTACAAATGCCTACTTTATTTTCTAAAGATAAAAAGAGTGGTGGAAAGCCTGTTACTTGCTATGATTTAGATGGTTTTCATCTTGCTTATGGACTAAGTCAAAATTGTTTGGAAAATAAAGAAACTAATAATTTAGAAATAGCTGCTTTAGAAAATGAATTACATGAATTATCACACATTGTACTTAGTCAGTTTTTACTTGGTAATCAAGTTATTTCTGAAGGTATTGCAGAAACATTACCATTATATGGTTTAAGATTAGAAGAAAAGTTTGAAAAACATAAAGAAGTTATTGCTACTTTAGAAGAAAATAATATTTATTCTCTTAAAGAATTATTAAATAAACAAAGAGATGGTTCTTATGGTAATGATGCTGTTTTACCAAATATGACTTGTTCTTTTAGATTATCATATATATCATCATATTTGTTTGTTAGAGGATTACTAGAAAGAGTAGAAGAAAAATATTTACTATCATCAACTGAATCTATTAACTATTTTTTTAGTATTTTAAGAGGAAATAGAGGATATGCTAATGAGTTTTTAATATATGATATAGCAGATGCATTAGAATTATCACACGATGAATTACTTAATAAAAAAGATATGCAGAAGAAAGCATTAAATTCTATAAGAAGATTGGAGATGTAAATATGATTACTACTGTTTATTTAATGAGACATTCTATAACCGAAAAAGTAAACTATTTAAATGATAATGATAGTCTACTTGTTAGAAATCAAAAACAAATTTTAACTATTGAAGGGGAAGAATTAGCAAGAAAAGTTAGTAATAATGAAATTTTTTCTGATATCGATATGATTATATCTAGTAATTATGTAAGAGCTATGGCTACAGCAAAGTATTTTGTAAAAAATAATAAACTAAATATAGTAGAAGATTTTGGAGAAAGAAGGTTTGGAATAGATGATTATAAAGATATTCCACCTGACTTTTATAAAAGACAACTAGAAGAAGATGACTATAAGATAGGACAAGGTGAAAGTCAAAAAGCAGTAAGAGAAAGAATGAGTAAAGCCTTATTAGAAGTGGTTAATAATAATGAAGGTAAAACTATTTTGATAGTATCACATCATACAGCTATAATATTTCTTCTTAAGAAATGGTGTAGTATAAGTGATAATAAATGTCTATTATATAAAGATAAGGTTATTCTTGAAGATGGTTGTAGGAATTGTGAGACAGTTAAGCTATTATTTAAAGATGGAGAATTAGTCGGAATAGAGAATATGGAGGTTTGTGAATAATGAGTTTAAAATATGAGACTGAAAAATTTACCATTTATTATAATGACTGTGATAAAAGATATTTAGCAAAAATAGTTAATGTTTTTGAAGATAAAAGACAAAGTATTTTAGATTTCTTTAGATTAGAAAATGTTAAACCAGTTATAAAACTATATGATAATATTTCTGAGTATAAAGATAATATAATGGAATCTTTTAAGAGAAACTATGGTTATAGAGAATATCAAGACTGGATGATTGCTAATACCGAAGATGGTAATATTAATATGTTATCATTAGATTTAGTTAGACAAATAAATACCTTTGAAAACTATACAGAAGATGAATTTTGTTATAATACTATTCATGAATTTACTCATGTTTGTCAAACTAAAATTGGTTCTACTAATCCAGGTTGGTTTTATGAGGTGTTAGCTACAAATCTTGGTAATCCAGAATGTCAACATGATATTAAAACACCATTTACTCTAGAAGAGTTACAAACAAGTTTTGATAGTATAGATGGTTATGGAGCAGTATATTCTATCGGTAAAGAATTATTTAATAATTATGATAATGATTTTATTTATGGTTTAGTAATGGACAAAGATGATACTAGATTAAATACAGTTACAGCATCAATTATAAATGATATAAATAGTAAGTTAATTAATGATAATCAATCAAATAAAAAACATGTATAGGTTATAAAACTTATACTTGTTTTTTTACAATATATTATTATTAGTTATCATTTAGAATGTAAGTTTAAAGTTTTAATTCATCATATATCGAGTTTTTATTTCTTTCATTCCTAAACTTTTGTATAGATTATTAGCAGGTATTCCATACCAACATTCAAGCTCAATCCTATAATTTAATGCTTTTATTAGTTTTATTACTTCTTTACCAACACCTTTTCCTCTAAAATTATTATCAATATAAATGTTTTTAATACATAATATTTTCTCTTGATCAATATCTGATTTAGTAATTTGGTACTCTATAATTCCTACTGTTTTATTTTCTATTTGAATCAAAAATTGAAAAAATCCTTTTTGTTTAATATGGCGTATTGCATCATTAAAATTATAATTATCAACAACTTTATCAAATAATCCTAGTTTTTCAGCATATTCTTGGTGAAATTTAATAAGCTCAACTTTGTATTCTCCAAATATTTTTATATCATTGTTACTATTAACTTCCTTTAAAGAAATATTCATAATATTACCTCCACGTATAATTAATTATTCCACTTGTATTCGATATATCTTCCATTTGATTTTCTTTAAGCAATCTACTTAAATCTTTGTATTCATGAATTTTAGTTATTAAGTTAATAATATTGGCATTGTTCTATAAATTGTTGTTAAACCAAAATTTTGATTTAACTTTTCATAGATTTCTTTTATAGTAAAATCATTTTTAAAACTCTTAATTACATCTAAAATTAGTTCTTTTTGTTTTGTTTTATAAGTTTCATTTCTAGACATACTTATTATCACTTCTTTCAATTTGAAAAGCTTTTTCATTTTCGATAATTAAAAAAATTACCACATGAAATCATATGATAATTTTTATTTAATTATTTTCGCTATCTTTTTTTAGTGTTTCCGTTGTAATGTATGCTGTTATAGGTATAACTATAATACAGCCTAGTGCACTAAATAATATTTTAATCATCTCTGAAACAAATGTCTTTGCATTTACAATTTCTAAAAATGAATAATCTCCTTTATAAAACCAAATTAATAATGTCATAAATTCACCTAAAAAAGCAAACATTAAGGTATTATTCGTCGTACATAATATATCTCTTCCTATGTTCATTCCCGATAGAAATAACTCTTTTTTTGATAAGTTTTTATTATTATCATATACCTCGTATAATGCAGAGGAGATTGCTATTGAAGAATCAACCGTTGCTCCAATTAAACTAATTAATATCATAGAAATTGCAATGTTAGTAAAATCTATTTTTACATCATAAGAAAACATATTTATCTCTTCATAAGACTCATATCCAAAACCAGCAATTCTTGATATCTTTGTTACAAAAAATATAAGAAATGATAATATAATTAATACAATAATAACTGATTTTAAACTAGATTCTGTTTTTATGTTTTTTTCATTTACATAATATAATATTATATAACTTATTATAAAACAGCCTATTAAAGAACATATTATAGGATTTAGTCCAAGAGCAATTAAATAAAAAATAATCATTAAAATAATAAAATTAAATATTATAGATAAAAATAATTTTATTCCTCTTTTTATATCAATATAAATCATTAATAAAAACAATAAAAGAATTAATATTATATTCATTTTACCCCTCTTTTCATCAATTTAATTGATATATGTGCTGCTACAGGAATAGTTAAAACAATACCAATACTACCAATTAAGAATCTAGTTAATTCTAATGTAAAATTACTTGAAATATAATTGTACATTGAAAATCCATTGCGTAATGCCAACACAAAAATAGGAAGACCTGAACATAAATAAGTAAAAAACAAAACATTACTCATTGTACTCATTATATCTTTACCTATTTCTCTAGCAGATTTTTTCAAATTTTTGACAGATATATTATTGTCTTTTTGAATCAGTTCCGATATAGCAGATGAAATTGTAATTGCTACATCCATAATTGCCCCTGTTGATCCGATTAATAGTTCTGGTAATATAATATCTTCAATAGGAACAGTTAAAAATGATAATTCATTGAAATTTATCCCTTTATAACCAGTAAAATTTATAATAATCACAATTGTAATAAGCATTACTAATGTTGATATAATTACAGAAATGATTGCCGATAATGTTTTCTTGTTAAATCCACTTGCTAATATCAAAGAAATAATAGAAAAAATAATCATTTCTATTACACATAAAAATAATAAATTGATACCTTTAAAATATAAAGCTAAACCAATATAAAAAATTACTAAATTCAAAACAACGCTTAATACAGATAACAGTCCTTTATAAGAACCAACTATATAAAGTAAATTTAAAAATATGACAATCATTAAAGTTAAATAGAAATCTCTTTTTAATTCAATACCACTTGCATCTAATATTATTTTGTCATTAACTTTGTATTTATCTGTAACAACAGATGAATAAGATTCATCGTATGAGATAATTTTTTTATTGCCTTTTTGTTTACCATTGGTTATTATACCTGTTATCTTTCGCATATAGTATTTTTCTTCTAATCCTAATGAGTTTTGAGATGTTTCTTCACTAATTGTATCAATTTTTGTTATTTTAACAATTTGCTTGGAATATAAGAAATCATCATTATAAACAAAAATTAAAATAATTATAGATATAAGAAATATAATAATAGAAATCGGTTTCTTTTTACTAGACATACTATTACCTCCAAATCTATTATACTAGTTTTTTCAAAAAATCATATCTTAATATTAGAGTGGGCATAAAAACTTATACTTATTTTTTTCTTATCATATATTAAATTATGAATATAATTGATTATGTAAGTAAAAATAACCTTTCTATGAAGGATTCATCTCTAAACGAAGTAGATAGTTTGATACTTTCTCAACTAGCTTATCTTTACTATGATAAGGTAACTTTACCCTGTAGAATTAATGACTTAAATAAAAACTTCTACGACTTACTAGGAAATGATAGAGATGATTTAAATAACTTAAAACTATTAGAAAAAGTTTGTAATTCGCAAAGATTTTCTAATATTATAGTAAATTATTACGTTGAGAAAAATAATTTAGTAGAAAATAAACAATTTTCTGCTGTCACTTTCTTCCTAGAAACAAGGGATATTTATATTGCTTATCGCGGGACAGATGGTACTGTCAATGGTTGGAAAGAAGATTTTAATATGGCGTATCTTTCTCCAGTACCAGCACAACAAGAAGCTTTAAAATATTTAGATAGTATTTTAGCACTAACTAGGAATTACTGTTATATAGGTGGACATTCCAAAGGAGGAAACTTAGCTTTTTATGCTGCGATTTATTCCTCAAATAAGTCAAGAATTAAACAAGTCTTCTCGCATGATGGACCAGGTTTTCCTGAAAAAATAATTAAAAGTAGTGAATACCAACAAACAAAATCACTTCTTGCTAAAATAATACCAGAAAGTTCAATCATTGGAATGCTCCTTTATAATAATGAAAATTATACAATCATAAAAAGTAGTGAAAGTGGCATATTACAACACGACCCATTTTCTTGGTTAGTAGAGAATAATAGCTTTATTCATCTGACAAAATTAACTAAAAGTGCTAGTTATACTAATAAAGTATTAAAAGATACAATTAACAACCTAACAGAAAATGAAAAAAGAAAATTTATTGAAGCATTGTTTACTGTTTTTGATCAAGCTAATATTAAAACTCTTAAAGACTTATCTAAAAACTGGTATAAAAAAATTCCACCAATCTTAAAATCAATGGAATCTTTAAATGATAAAATGAAATTATGTTTGTGGGATACAATTAAACTATTAGTTGTGTTCAGTATTAAAAATTTAACTGAATTACTTTGAAAATATTTCGTGAAAATAAGGCACTTCTTTAATAGTCTTATTTTTCTTTTTTAAGACCTTAAAGTCATATCTTGAACGATTAAGAAATGGAATCTCATCAGTCTTTCTTTCAAACTCATCTTCACTAACATCATCAAAACTTTTATTAAATACTGTATGATAAAAAGCTAGAAGAAATGTTAATCTATCATAATTTTGTTTTACTTTATATGGTGAGTTTCTTAATTCTAAATATTCATATAAGGGAAAAGGAATACCCATTGGTTCCATTTTTTTAATTCCAGCACCATCAATATCAATAAAAGAAAAGTCATTATTTGCTTCATCAACGATAATATTATTATAATTGATATCTCCTAGAACTAATCCTTTATTAGCAAGGTGTATTTCTTCTAACCCCTCTGAAATATCAATCAGTTTATCTTTAAGTTCACTTATAGAATGATTTTGTTCAAATTTACTTAATGTAATACCTTTTTTTAATTCCATAGTACATCCACAGAAAAAATCATTGTTTATAATTTTTTCTAACGGTTGAGCCATTTTGAAATTAGTAATTTTACTAGTTTCTTCAACGTGCATTTCTCTTATGATTAAATCATACATATTAAAATTTTTATAAAGCTTATAGACCTTTTTATCATCATGATACACAACGCTTTCTTGAGTTTCAATATCTTCAAATTTTTTTAAAGTTTCAAAATTTATGCTAGTAAGTTCAATCTCTTTCACAATACCAACCCCTTAATTTGTCATATTATATCATACTTTTCCCAAAAAAGAAAGATAAGGTTTGCTAAAACATCTTATCAACGTTTTCAGGAACCTTATCTTTTATGATAGTATTAATAATTTTTTCCTTTTTTTCTTTTGAAATATTCTTTCCAGTCATTGCTGCAATTTCATCAACAACTTCTCCCAAAGTTTTTTCATCTTTCATATTACCATCTTGTAATTTATTAGCAAGAGACAAGATTGTATCTTTACTTACATTAGTCTTTTTTTCTACTCGTTTAAAAAAACTATCTCCAAACATTTATAGAACCTCCTAGTTCATTATATGAAAGTCCTAAGATTAGGTTCTATCTATTTCTAGCAATCTTTTTTACTTGATTATTAAATTCTTCCATTGAAATTAATCCTTTATCTAGTCTATCTTGAAGCATAGCTAGTGATTTTTCATACATCTTTTCACTATCTAGTGGATTAGCATATCGATAACTGGCTAAATTGTTAGTAAAAACATTTCTCTTTTCCTCTTTATGTAAATCAGAAAAGTTTGTTTTTTCAAATTTCTTATTATTAAAAGAATTATTTCCGCCGATTATCATAGGTCGTCCCCATTTCTATTTTTGAATTGTAAAACGATAGGTGTCCCTTCTAAATCAAAGTTTTCTCGTAGTTGATTTTCTAAATATCGTTCATATGAGAAATGAACAAGTCCTTTATTATTAACTCTAAAAGTAAATTTTGGTGGTTTAGTACCAGTTTGACTAACAAAATAAATCTTTAATCTTTTAGCTTTATAACTAGGAGCAGGATTTCTATCATAAGCATCTCTAATGACATCATTTAATACACTAGTTTTAATTTCACGATTGATATTTTCTTTAACTTTTAATACTTCTGGCATTAAAGTAGAAATTCTTTTCTTTGTAAGAGCCGATAAGAAAACGATAGGGGCATAAGTAATGAACTGGAATTCACTTCTTACTAATTTTTTATAATCATTGATATTTCCATCTTTGACAGTATCCCATTTATTAACAACAATAATTATTCCTTTACCTTTTTCTAAAGCGTAAGAAGCAATGTGCTTATCATGTTCTTTAATTCCTTCTTCGGCATTAATAACTAAAAGACATAAATCACTTCTATCAATAGCACGCATACTTCTAACAAGACTATACTTTTCAATACTTTCAAAAACTTTACCCTTTTTCCGCATACCAGCAGTATCAATTAAAACATATTCTTCACCATGATATTTTAAAACTGTATCGATTGAATCTCTTGTAGTACCAGCTACATTAGATACAACAACACGTTCTTCATTTAATAAAGCATTGATTAAACTACTTTTTCCAACATTTGGTCTACCAATAACACAGAATTTCAAACGTTCATCAGGAATTTCTTCCTCTTCAACTATATCTTTTGTAATTTCATCAAGTAATTCATAGTAACCAGTATTGTGAATAGCACTAATAGGTAAATAAGTATCAAATCCTAGCTCATAAAAGTCATAAAGATTATCTTTTGCTTCCTTTGTATCAATCTTATTAATAGCAACAATAACTTTCTTACCACTTCTTCTTAGAATATCTCTAATAACTAAGTCATCTTTAGTAAGACCAAGTTTTCCATCAACGACAAATAAAATAACTGAAGCTTCACTAATGGCAAACTCTGCTTGAATTCTTATTTCCTTTTGAAAGTTTTCCTTCTCATCTTCAATACCACCAGTATCTATTATCGTGAAATTCTTATTATTCCAATTAACATCTTGATAAAGTCTATCTCTTGTCACACCAGCAATATCTTCAATAATAGCAATTTTTCCACCAGCAATTTTATTGAATAAAGTACTTTTTCCAACGTTAGGATGACCGATAATTGCTACAATATTCTTCTTCATATATGTCCACCTCTTTTTCATATAACCTATTTTAATTCGAAATGCTGTTAAAATCAATAAAAAAAGACATTAGCTGTCTTTCCTAAATTCTACAATGTCAGAAACATTACAATTTAAATAATTGCAAAGTCTTGCTAAAACATAAATATCAATTCTCACAATTTCTCCAGTCGTTAATCTCTTAATAACTTTAAAATCAGTACCTGTATCATTGATTAATTTACTTTTAGATATACCTTTATCAATTAATAATTGTTCTAATTTAAAGATGTAAGTTCCACCTTCAACTTCTATTTTTATATGTTTCTTTTCCATCTTGAATACACTCGCCCTCTCGTATTAATTTTAACAAGCAACTAGTTAATTGACTAGTGGTTATATAACTATCTTTGGCAGAGATAAATTATTTATACATTTAATTTTCCCTAGTTTTATAATATAATAAAAGTAGGAAGGAGAAAGAAAATGATAGTAGGAGTTATTATTCTATTAATAGGAATATACTGTTTAATTGGAATTTTTAATCCCAGTTTTCAACTAGACTTTGAAATTGTTTGGCCTTTAGTTCTAATAGCAATTTCTATCTACTATATAATAAAGGAAGAAAAGCTAGATTTTACGAAATTATTGATGTTATTTATCGGTTTATGGTTTTTACTAGAAAATACTAATCTTATAACTTCACCTTATGATAGAGCTTTTTGGCCATTAATCTTAGTCATTACTGGTGGCTATATTATCTTTGGTAGTTTAAATCATAACCCTAAAACACCTAAACAAAAATATAGTAAAAATTCTAAGAATTATTTTGGAATATTCAGTGAAGTAGAAGATAAAATTAAAACAAAAAACTTCAAAGGAGCTGATGTTTATTGTATTTTTGGAGGAGCAGAACTAGACTTAACAGAATTAGAATTAAAAAGTGCTGCTGTTCTTAATGTATATTGTATCTTCGGAGGAGCAACAATTAGAGTAGCTGATAAGTATAATATTGTCTACAATTCTACAGCAATTTTAGGAGGAAATGAAAATAAAGCTACCACTTCAAATGATGAAGATAGAAATAATCTAATTATCAATTGTATTTCATTTTGTGGTGGAACGGAGATTAAATAATTATGAATAGAATAGAAATCAAAGAGGAAGCTAAACAATTAACTTCTAAGTATTTTGTCCAATTCTGGAAAAGTTCTTTAATAATTTTTGCTTCAAGCTTAGTATTAACAGCAATATTGGGTAGCTTATTTGGCGGGCCTTTAGCCTTTGTTGTCCAAATGTTACTTTTGCCATTACATATAGGTTACATAGGTTATACTTTAAAACTAGCAAGAGGAGAAGAAGTAACTATTACTGATATTTTTCAAAGTTATAAAAATATTGGTCTAATCTTTTTAACTGCTGTTATTGGTTATGTAACTGTTATATGTGGGTATTTCTTATTAATAATTCCAGGAATAATCTTAACTTATAGTTATGTAATGGTTGGTTACTTACTAGCAGAAACTAAAGATAATAATACAGCAAATGCTACTAACATACTAAGAAAAAGTAAAGAAATGATGTATGGTTATAAACTTGACTATTTTATTTTTCAATTAAGCTTTATTGGCTGGCAAATCCTGGGTGCAATAACTTTTGGAATAGCTTATATCTACGTAATACCATACTTTACTTTTGCGAATATAGTTTATTATGAAAAGTTGAAAGAATTAAGAGAAACTTCAAATTAAAGAAGTTTTTCTTTTTTTCTAATTATGATAGAATAGTAGAAACGAATGGGAGGCAAATATGAAAATATCTGTTTTAGGAAGTGGAGCTTTTGGATTAGCTATTGCTTCCTTATTATCAAAAAATAAAAATAACAATATAATAGTATGGACATCATTTAAAGAAGAATATGATGAACTTGTTAAATATCATACACATAAGCGAATATTTAATGATTATTCATTTAAAGATTTAAACTTTTCAATGAATTTAGAAGAAACTATTAATGATGCACAAGTGGTTATATTAGCAGTATCATCTAATGCTATTAGAGAAGTCCTTAATAAGACGAAGAAATTGTTAAATAATCAGATACTTATTTTTGTATCAAAAGGTTTAGAAGAAAATACATTAAAACGTTCTAGTGAAATAGCTAAAGATTTGGAAATTAATAATCGTTATGCAGTTTTAGCAGGACCTACTTTTGCTAAAGATATGTTAAATGATATACCTTTAGGTTTTACATTAGCTACTGAAAGTAAAGAAGTAGTAGAAGTAGCAGAGAAAATGTTTGCTAATACTAAAGTCAATTTAGAAGTAAGTAATGATATAGTAGGGGTTGAGTATGCTGGTTGTGTTAAGAATGTCTTAGCAATTATTGCTGGTTATTTTTATGCAAAAGAAAAAGCTAGTTCGGCAAGAGCAATGTTTTTTACTAAAATAGCAAAAGAAGAAGCAAACTTATTAGCAGTATTAGGGGGAAGTAGTAAAACCTTATATACCTATGCTGGTCTTGGTGATTTATTATTAACAGCTACTAGTAATGAGAGTAGAAACTTTTCTTATGGTGAAGCACTTGCTAATAATTTGATTACTGATAAATCAACTACAGTGGAGGGTAAAAAGACTTATAAGTCATTATTAACCTTAATTCCTAAAGAAAGATTAACTGATTCTTTATTAGTAACTTATGCTTATCTTTTTGAGGAAAATTAAAGACAATGGCAGTATATTTAGAACCAATAAAAACGGCACTTATCATTTTTCCAATAATAGCATTTCTTATTACTCTACCTTATCTAATAATAGAATATCATAAATATGGTTCAGTACAACTTTTAAGAAGTATCATCATCTATACTTTTGTTCTTTATCTCTTAGCAGCTTTTTTCTTAGTTATATTACCATTACCATCAAGAGAAAAAGTTTTAGCAATGCCTACTAAGGTGCCACAATTAGTACCATTTACATTTATTAAAGATATAATAGCTACTACACATTTATCGTTCAAAAATCCTAGCACTTACTTAGCATTTTTGAAGTCACCAACTGTTTATACCGTAATATTTAACTTATTTTTATTGTTTCCTTTTGGTGTTTACTTACATTATTACTTTGAAAAGAAATGGTATCAAGTCTTAATTTTATCCTTTTGCTTAAGTCTTTTCTTTGAAATAACACAACTAACTGGTATCTATTTTATTTATCCAAAAGCTTATCGCTTATTTGATGTTGATGACTTAATGATTAATACATTAGGAGGAATGCTTGGTTTTCTAATGACTAAACCGTTAACAGTCTTTTTACCTTCAAGAAGTGAGTTAGACCAAAAGTCTTACAATAGAGGAACTTCTATTTCTATTTATAGAAGAGGAATTGCTTTGTTTATTGATTTATTTATAGTCTTTTGTTTAGCAACACCTCTATCAATTGTATTAACAGGAAAATTTTCTTTTTCCTTTCTTTATACTAGTTTCTTATTGTTGTATGAAATTATTATTCCTTTAATTTATAATGGTAAAACTATTGGAAAAAAGTTAGTCAGTATGAAGCTTCAAATTGAAGATGGTAAGAAATTCTTTACTTTAAGACTTATAATAAGACAATTGCTACTTTATCTATTTATCTTAAAAATTCCTACTTATATAAGTTATCTTTCAAAAATAACTACTACTAATTTAGTTCTTTCTTTCTTAATTCTTTTTATTAGAGTCTTATTTTTCTTTTACTATCTTTACTTCTTATATGAAATATTTTTAAACTTATTAGGAAAAAGAAAAGATTTTAATTATGAAAGAATTACAGCTATTAAAAATTCTAGTATGATTTATTTGCAAGATAAACAAAATGTGTTAGAATAATATCGAGGAGGTAGGAGATGAAAATAGAAGTTAAAAAAACTATTTGGCCTTCATTAATTAGTTCTGCTGTAATTTTAGTTTTAGGTTTATTACTATTTTTTAAATCATCAGCTACACTAATGGGAATTTCTTATGTTTTAGGCGGAATAATTATTGCAATAGGTGTTTTAGCTATAATAAAATTTATTTCTAATGACCATAGTGATGTTTCTAATCAGTTAAATATTATTTATGGAATAATTTGTATAATTAGTGGAATATTTTTCATTGAAAAACCAGAAATAATAGGGAGCATTATTCCATTAGTTATGGGAGTAGGAATAATAATAAGTAGTTCATTAAAAATTCAACAATCATTTAATTTTAAGAATATGAATAGTAGTTACTTTTTTTGGTCATTTTTAACAGCTTTATTGAGCTTAATTTGTGGAGTGATTTTATTATTTAATCCATTTAAAGGAGCTGTTCTTATTACTAGAATTATTGGTATCTTTTTAGTTATCTATGCTGCTTTAGATATTTGTAATGCTATTATTTTCCAAAAGGGAAGTAGTCTTTCTGTAAAAGTTCAAACAGATACTAAACAAAAGTCTAAAAGAGATAAAAAAACTAAAGATGCTAAGATAATTAGAGAAGTAAAGAAAGAGGAGGATAGCGAGTGATGGTTTTATTCACTGTACCGGATTTTCTTACAAAATTTGCAACAAGAATTAACAATTTTATTAATAGATATAGTAGTAATCCTATTTTTTGGGTTGTCTTATTGATTGGTTTACTTGCTGTTACCTATAGTGCTATTACAGCTTTGAGTAATAAATAACAAGTTTGTTCTTTAAATGAGCAAACTTTTTTAGTTCTTGCTAAAATTTAAATAAGATGCTATATTTTGCTTTAGAAAAGAAAGGAGAAAAACGTGCAGAGATTAAAAGTAGGAAAAAGTTACATGATTCATAGTTATAAGCATAATGGTGTTATATATAAAGCTTGGGATCATGCTATTTTCTTAGATTATATAAAAAAGTATGAAGTTTACGTCTTTGTTAACGATTGTGCTAGAGTAATGGAGATAGATGGTAGAAGTTGGAATACTAGGGAACCAGCCATTTTGTTTTTTTATAAAAATCATTGGTACAACGTAATTGCCCAATGTAAAGAAAGTGGTATTACTTATTATTGTAATTTAGCTAGCCCTGTACTTATTGAAGAGGGAGCCATTAAATATATCGACTATGATTTAGATGTAAAAGTCTTTAAAGATGGTGGATTCAAGATTTTGGACAGAAAAGAATATAATTATCATATGAAGAAAATGCAATATCCACCTTTATTAAATCAAGTAGTTTACGAAGAATTAGATGATTTAATAAAAAAAGTAAGAGCAAAGGAAGAATGTTTTTCTAAGGAATTAGTTAATAAGTATTATGAAATATATTTAGAAATGAAAAAAAATAATAAAATTATTAAAAAATAAGTTGAAATTTTATAGAAAAAACTTTTTGAAATGACGATATTTCTTAATAAAATAGTACTTTTTACAAAAAGTTTAATAAATTTTAGAAATAGTGTTGACTTTATCAAAAAGCTTTGTTAAAGTAGTAAACGTCACTTGAGAAAAGTGATGAATGAGTCAACAAAAAAACAACAAAAAAGTTAAAAAAAGCTGTTGACAATATCAAAGTAATTTGATATATTAGAAACGCAACTGAAAAAGAAGCAACAATGTTCTTTGAAAACTAAGCAAAACGTCAATTGAATT
>CAKOXX010000020.1 GCA_934130405.1 uncultured Bacilli bacterium
GTTGGAAAAGTTACTCCAAAAGGAATGGCTGAATTAACTAGTGAAGAAAAATTATTACATGCTATCTTTGGTGAAAAAACTCGTGAAGTTCGTGATACTTCATTAAGAGTTCCACATGGTGGAGATGGTATTGTTCACGATATTAAGATTTATTCAAGAAAAGATAATGATGAATTACCAGCCGGTGTTTCTAAAGTAATTAGAGTATATATTATTCAAAAGAGAAAGATTCAAGTAGGAGACAAGATGTCTGGTCGTCATGGTAATAAGGGTGTTATTTCTCTTATTCTTCCACAAGAAGATATGCCATATTTACCAGATGGTCGTCCAGTTGATATTATGCTTAACCCACAAGGTGTTCCATCTCGTATGAATTTAGGACAGATTCTAGAATTACATATGGGAATGGCTGCTAAGAAATTAGGTGAGTATGTAGCAACTCCAGTATTTGATGGAGCACATATTTCTGATATTGAAGAAATGATGGAAGAAGCTGGAATGGACAAAGATGGAAAAACAATTCTATATGATGGACGTTCTGGTGAACCGTTTGATAATCGTATTTCTGTAGGTATCATGTATATGATTAAATTACATCATATGGTTGATGATAAACTACATGCTAGAAGTACTGGACCTTATTCATTAGTAACACAACAACCACTTGGAGGAAAAGCTCAGTTTGGTGGTCAACGTTTCGGTGAAATGGAAGTTTGGGCATTGTATGCTTATGGTGCTGCTTATACATTACAAGAAATGATGACAGTTAAATCAGATGATGTAGTTGGTCGTGTTAGAGTATTTGAGTCAATCGTTAAAGGACAAGAAATTAACGAAGCAGGTATACCAGAATCATTTAGGGTATTAATGAAAGAATTCCAAGCTTTAGGACTTGATATTTCAATCATTAATGATGAAGGAAAAGCTTTAGATTTAAAAGAAATAGAAGAAGCTGAAGAAATAGCTGAGGCTGAAGAATTAGATAGAGCAACAAGAGAAGCACTTCAAGATAATACAAAAGATATGGTAAAAGAAATTAAAGAAGAAATTACTGAAGAAGATTTAGATGATAGTGATTTAATAGAGGGGGATGACGAAGATGATGGAAGTAAATAGATTCGATGGAATTAAGATTGGTATTGCATCTCCAGAAAAGATAAGGGAATGGTCTCATGGCGAAGTTAAAAAGCCAGAGACTATCAATTATCGTACTTTAAGACCAGAACGTGATGGACTTTTCTGTGAAAAGATTTTTGGACCTACTAAAGACTTTGAATGTGCTTGTGGAAAATATAAACGTGTTCGTTATAAAAATATTGTTTGTGACCGCTGTGGTGTAGAAGTTACTAAAGCTAAAGTAAGACGTGAGAGAATGGGACATATTGAACTTGCTAGTCCTGTTTCTCACATCTGGTTCTTTAAAGGTGTTCCATCTCGTATGGGATTAGTACTTGATATGAGTCCAAGAGACTTAGAAGAAGTATTATATTTCGTTAGTTATGTTGTAATTGACAAGGGAAATGCTCCGCTTGAAAATAAACAAACATTATCTGAGAAAGAATACCGTGCTTACTATGAAAAATATGGTAATGGTTTCAAAGTAGGTATGGGTGCTGAAGCTATTAAAGCTTTATTGAAGAAAGTAGACTTAGAACATGATATCAATGTAATTAATAAAGAACTTGAAACTGCTCAAGGACAAAAGAGAGTTCGTTTATTAAAGAGATTAGATGTTTTAAATGCCTTCTATCAATCAGGTCAAAAACCAGAATGGATGATTTTGGATTGTATTCCAGTTATACCACCTGAGTTACGTCCAATGATTCAATTAGATGGTGGAAGATTTGCTACTAGTGATTTAAATGATTTATATCGTCGTGTTATTAACCGTAATAACCGTCTAAAGAAATTAATCGATTTAGGAGCTCCTGGTATCATTATTCAAAATGAAAAGAGAATGCTTCAAGAAGCTGTTGATGCTTTATTTGACAATGGTCGTCGTGGTAGAAGTGTTACAGGTGCTGGAAATCGTCCTTTGAAATCACTTTCTAGTATGTTAAAAGGTAAACAAGGACGTTTTCGTCAAAACTTATTAGGTAAGCGTGTTGACTATTCTGGACGTTCAGTTATCGTTGTTGGTCCATCTTTAAAGATGTATCAATGTGGTATTCCAAAGGAAATGGCTCTAGAATTATTTAAACCACATGTTATCAATGGTTTAGTAAGTAGAGATATTGCCCATAATATCAAAGCTGCTAAGAGATTAATTGAAAATCAAGATCCAGTAGTTTGGGATATTGTTGAAGATGTAATTAAAGAGCATCCTGTTTTATTAAACCGTGCTCCTACATTGCACCGTTTAGGAATTCAGGCTTTTGAACCAGTTTTAGTTGGTGGTAAAGCAATTAGATTACATCCATTAGTGTGTCCTGCTTTTAATGCTGATTTCGATGGTGACCAGATGGCTGTTCACGTACCATTATCAGAAGAAGCTCAAGCAGAAGCTAGATTATTAATGTTAGGTTCTAATAACATTCTTCACCCAAAAAGTGGAGACCCAATTGTTACACCAAGCCAGGATATGGTTTTAGGTAACTACTATATTACAATGGAAAAAGCAGGAGAAGAAGGAGAAGGTCGTGTCTTTAAAGATTGTAATGAAGCTTTAATGGCTTATGAAAGACGTGAAATTACTCTTCATACTCGTATTGTTATTCCTGTAGATTCATTTAAATATAAATTATTTACTGAAGCTCAAAAAGGTAAATACTTAGTAACTACTGCTGGTAAAATTAAGTTTAATGAAATCTTACCCGATTCATTCCCTTATATTAATGAACCAACAGATGAGAATATTCAAAATATTACTCCAAATAAGTATTTCTTACCACAAGGAGCTAATATCAAAGAAGAAATTAGTAAAATGGACTTAGTTAAACCATTTGCTAAAGGAACTTTAGAAAAGATTATTGCTCAGGTATTCAAACGTTATAAGACTACTGAAACTTCTGCAATGCTTGATAAAATGAAAGACTTAGGTTTCTATTACTCAACAATTGCAGGTATTACTGTTTCAATGTCAGATATTGCTACAAGTCGTCATAAACAAGAATTTGTTGATGAAGGACAAGCTATGGTTGATAAAATTAACAAACAATACTCTCGTGGTTTAATTACTGAAGAAGAACGCCATGAAAAAGTTATTGAAACTTGGTATGGTGTTAAAGATAAAGTTCAATCAGAACTTGAAGATATTTCTAAAGAACAAATTGATAATCCAATTTTCATGATGATGCATTCTAAAGCTCGTGGTAACATTTCAAACTTTACACAGGTTGCTGGTATGCGTGGTTTAATGCAAAAGCCAAATGGAGATCCAATTGAAATTCCTGTTCTTTCAAACTTTAAAGAAGGTCTTTCAGTATCTGAGTTCTTCTTATCTACTCACTCTGCTCGTAAGGGTGATGCTGATACAGCATTAAAGACAGCTGACTCTGGTTATTTAACACGTCGTCTTGTTGATGTCAGTCAAGATATGATTGTACGTGAAGAAGACTGTGGAACAGAACAAGGAGTAGTAGCCCATGCCTTTATTAATGAAAAAACAGGTTCAGTTATTGAAAGTTTAAAAGATCGTATTGTTGGACGTTATGCTAGTAAGAAAGTAATAAATCCTAATACAAAAGAAGTAATAATTGACCGTAATGAATTTATTACTGAAGCTCTTGCTGATAAAGTAGTAGCAGCTGGTGTAGAAGCAGTAGAAATTCGTACAATTTTAACATGTAATACTGAAAAAGGTGTATGTCAAAAATGTTATGGTCGTAACTTAGCAACTGGTAACTTAGTAGAAATCGGTGAAGCTATCGGTGTAATGGCAGCTCAATCTATTGGTGAACCAGGTACTCAGCTTACAATGCGTACATTCCATACTGGTGGTGTTGCCGGTGGAGAAGATATTACTCAAGGTCTTCCTCGTGTTCAAGAATTATTTGAAGCTAGAAATCCAAAAGGTAAAGCAACTATTGCAGAAATTGACGGTAAAGTTTCTAAAATTACTGAAGACCATGGTAAATTTAAAATTAGTATTACTAATAAACTAGAAACTAAAGAACATGTTTCTAACTATGGAGCTAAATTAGCAGTAGAGAAAGGACAAGAAGTTCACTGTGGTGATAAACTAACCGAAGGAGCTATAAGTCCAAAAGAATTATTAGCTGTGACAGATCCAATTACAACACAAGAATATATTTTGAAAGAAGTTCAAAACACATATCGTTCTCAAGGTGTTGATATTTCTGATAAACATATCGAAGTAATTGCTCGCAGAATGATTAGTAAAATCCGTATTGTTGACGGTGGAGATACTAAATTCTTACCTGGTAGTCTTGTTAACTTCCGTGAATTTACTGAAGGAAATAAAGAAATTATCATTAGAGGTAAGAAACCAGCTACTGGTCGTCCTATCCTTTTAGGAATTACAAAAGCATCTCTTGAAACTGATTCATTCTTATCAGCTGCATCATTCCAAGAAACAACTAGAATTTTAACTGATGCATCTATTCGTGGTAAGGTTGATAAACTAGAAGGTCTAAAGGAAAATGTTTTACTTGGTAAATTAATTCCTGCAGGTACTGGTTTAAAACATTATCGTGATGTATCATACAACTTAGAAAGTGACTTAATGGATGATGAACCATTAGATCAATTAGAAGATGAAATTATGGAGTAGTTTTTACTACTCTTTTCTTTTTTGGTTTTTTGTGTTATCCTCTAGAAGAAGAGGTAAAAGTTTATGAAATATGTTAAAATATTGGTGTTATTGGGGCTAGTCCTTTCATTTTCAATTTTATTCTTATATAAAGATGAAAAAGTAGCCGTTTTAGGTTATCATTCATTCAGTGAGAATGTAGAAGAAGATATGTTTATCATGCCGATAAGTGAGTTTGAAGAACAATTAAAATACTTAAAGGAACATAATTATACAACGCTAAGTCTAGATGAATTTTATGATTATTATAAAGGAAAAAAGAAAATACCAAGAAAAACTGTGTTAATAACAATGGATGATGGTTATCAATCTAATTATGACTTAGCTTTTCCATTATTAAAAAAATATAATATGAAAGCGACAGTTTTCTATATAGGTTCTAATGTTACTGGTGAAAATAAAAACTATATGAATCAAGAAACATTAGCTAAAATAAAAACAGAATATCCTAATATAGATATAGCATCGCATTCTTATGCCCTTCACTATGATAAATCAATTGATAAAGGGACCAAATATATTAAAGATGATTTTGAAAAAATGAGTGAAGTAATAAATACTAAATATTTTGCTTATCCATATGGACATTATAATAATGACATAATTAAAGTACTAAAAGAAGAAAAATATAAAATGGCTTTTACATTTGGACCAGATAAAGAGCATAGAAAAGCAAGTCGTAAAGATAATATCTATAAAATACCACGACTTAATATAACAAATGGAATGCCACTATGGAAGTTTTCTTTAAGATTAATTAGTCCTTATTAAAATGTGAAAAAGTGTCAACAGAAATTTTGATACCTTTTCTTTTGAAATAATATTTGTTAGAATAAAAGAAGAATAAGAGGGTGTTAATATGCGTATAGGTGTAGATGTAGATGGAGTTTTAAATGATGTAGCCGAATGGCACTTTGCTTATGGCTCTAAATTTTGTGTAGAACATAATATTAATCGTGGTTTTAACCCGACAGGTTATTATATGGAAGATCAATTCTATTTTACTGCTGAAGAAAATAAAGAATTCTGGAGACAATATATTTTTGATTTACTATTAGCTATTCCTCCACGTCCTTTTGCTACAGAAGTAATTCATAGATTAAGACAAGATGGACATGAGATATTTATTTTAACAGCAAGAGATAATCAATATTTAACTAATCAATATAACGGAATGAGTGATTTCTACGTAAAACATTGGTTAAATAAATATAATATTGAATATGATGGAATAATAACGGGTACTACTAATAAAAAAGAAAAGTGTATAAATGGACGCTTTGATTTAATGGTAGAAGATAAAAAAACTAATGTTGATATGATTAGTAAAATTATACCTGTCTTCGTTTTTGATGCTCCTTATAATCAAACTTGTAGTGGAACCAACGTGATAAGAGTTTATTCTTGGTATCAAGTATATCAAGAAATAACAGAAAAGTTTGCTCCAGTTGAAATAATTTAGGAGGTTTCAAATGAAATTAAATAATAAAGGATTTGGAATGGGAACTTTAATTTTCTTTATTTGTTTATTCTTTGTGATACTAATTGCTATTACTTATGTAGCTTATACTAATGGGATAGATAAAAAAGATGAAAATAGAGTTGTACCGGAAATAAAAGAACAAATTAATGATTAAAAAAAGAAATTTAGTAGACATTAATAGTGGAAAGGGAAATGAAAATGAGAGTAGCAATTAATGGTTTTGGAAGAATAGGAAGACTTATATTTAGAATAATGGACCAAGATAGTGACTTTGAAATAGTTGCTATTAATGACTTAACAGATGCTGAACAATTAGCTTATTTATTAAAATATGATACGGCACATCGTCCTTACAGAAAAGAAGAAATATCATTTGAAGGAGATATGCTTGTTGTTGGTGATAAAAAAATTAAAGTACTTAGTGAGAAAGACCCAGCATTATTACCTTGGAAAGAATTAAATGTTGATTTAGTTTATGAATGTACAGGATTATTTACATCAGAAGAAAAAACGAAAGCTCATATAGAAGCAGGAGCTAAAAAAGTAGTTATTTCTGCTCCAGCTAAAGGAAATGTAAAAACAGTTGTTTATAACGTAAATCATGACATCTTAACTAAAGAAGATAAAATAATATCAGCAGCAAGTTGTACTACTAACTGTTTAGCACCAGTATTAAATGTTATTGACAAGGAATTTGGAATAACAAGTGGTTATATGACAACAGTTCATGCTTATACTAATGACCAAGCAAATTTAGATGTTGCTCATAAAAAAGGTATTTATGCAAGACGTGGTCGTGCTAGTGCTGCTAATATAGTTCCAACTAGTACGGGAGCAGCTAGTGCAATTGGAAAAGTAATTCCTTCTCTTGATGGTAAGTTATCTGGTATGGCGATGCGTGTTCCTGTAATAACTGGTTCAGTTGTTGATTTAGTTTTAAAATTAAAAAGAGAAGTAACAAAAGAGGAAATTAATGAAGTATTAAAAAATAATCAGAACGAAACTTTAGGTTATACAACTGACCCAATTGTTTCAAGTGATGTAATTGGAATGAGTTATGGTTCCTTAGTAGATGGTTTATTAACTTCTATCAATAAAACTGAAGATGGTGAATTAGTTAAAATAATCGCTTGGTACGATAATGAGATGAGTTATTCATATCAAATGGTTAGATGTGCTAAATATTTCTTAAGTTTATAATTTTTGAAGAAAAGCTGGTCTTTTCTTTTTTTCTTGTTTAAAAAATGTTATACTGTCCTTAGGGTGAGTTGGCAATATGAAGAAAACAATAAGAGATTTTAAACTAAACAATAAAAAAGTAATCATAAGATGTGATTTTAATGTCCCTTTAAAAGATGGGAAAATAATAGATGATACAAGAATTAAGAATAGTTTAAAGACTATTCAGTATGCAATAGATAAAAATGCTAAAGTGATATTACTAAGTCATTTAGGAAGAATAAAAGAAGATCAAGATAAAATAAAAAACAACTTAAAGATAGTTGCTGATAGGTTAAGTGACTTATTAGCTAAAAAAGTTATTTTTATAGATGAAGTAGTTGGTGACAAAGTAAAAACTGCTATCCAGAATATGAAAGTTCAAGATGTGGTTTTATTGCAAAATACTAGATATGAAGACTTAAATGGTAAGAAAGAAAGTGGTTGTGACTTAGAATTTGCTAAAGAATTAGCAAGTTATGGTGACATCTTTATTAATGACGCTTTTGGTACTATTCATAGAAAACATGCATCTAATTATGGAATAAGTAAATATCTTGAAAGTGGAATTGGTTTCTTAGTAGAAGAAGAATTAGCTAAACTAGCTATTTTAAATAAACCAGAAAAACCATTTACAATCATAATGGGTGGTGCTAAAGTAGCCGATAAGATAGGAGTTATAGATAATTTACTTCCTAAATGTGATAAACTATTAATTGGTGGTGGAATGGCTTTTACTTTTTTACAAGCTGAAGGCTATGAAATAGGTAACTCTATTTTAGATACAGATTCCTTAGAATACTGTCAAAAATTACTTAAAGAATATCCAGAAAAAATTGTATTACCAGTAGATGTAGCTTGTTCAACAGAGTATAAAAATGCAACTAATAGAACAGAAAAAGATATCAATGAAATAGATTTTCATGAGATGGGACTAGATATTGGTAGTAAAACATTATCGTTATTTGAAAATTACTTAACTAATTCAAAAACAGTCTTTTGGAATGGACCACTAGGTGTTTATGAATTTCCTTTATATGCAGAAAGTACTGATAAACTATTGAAATTTTTAGTAACTAACAATTCAAAAACAGTACTAGGTGGAGGAGATATCGTAGCTGCTGCTAGTAAACTTTCCTTAACTGATAAATTTTATCACGTATCAACTGGTGGAGGAGCTACATTAGAATATTTAAGTGGTAAAAACTTACCAGGACTTGAAAATATCGAGGAAAAAGGGGAATAAAAATGGGCAAGAGATATGTTGAGGTAGTAACTAATAAAGACTTGAATAAAATAGAAGCATTAAATGACTTTTGTCTTCGTAATGATACAGAAAACGTTAGTAAAAATATTTTAACTAATAAGGAATTATCACCAGTTGTTTTTGAAGACTACTTGGCTTATTTTGATAATGAAAAAGTAATAGATTATTGTTTCATTCACGGTGAAACAGATTTGAAGAAGGGGTTCCTTTCTTTTCCTATCACATTAGAACCAAGAAAAAATCACTTTTTTGTGGAAACAGCAGTTGATTATGCGTTTTCAGCTGGCCTTGATGAAGTATCTATTATGACTAAAGACCAAACATTAAAACCTGTTTTAGAAAAACTTGGTTTTATATCTTTAGGAATAGATGGAGATGTTGCCTCATATACTCTAGGACTCGAAGATAAAGAGAAGGGAAAAATAAGAATATGAAACATTTGAAAAGAAATAGTTTTATTATTTTACTTATAACTTTATTTGTTTTATTTCTTGTGCTTAAAGATAATTTTAAAACAGTTATTAGTACCATAACAACTATGGATATGAAATTTGTTATTATTGCAATAGTTCTTTACTTTGTATATCTTTTCTTTCATGCATTAGTTAATTATTTATGGGTAAATGAAAAAGAAAAACTATCTCTTAAAGATGCTTTTCAACATATGATTATTACACAGTTTTTTAATGGCATTACACCTTTTTCTACTGGTGGTCAACCAATGGAAATATATATGTTAAAGAATCATGGCTTTCGTTATACAAAAGCGACTAATGTTATTATGCAAAACTTTATTGTTTATCAGTTAGCATTGGTTATCTTTGGTTTATTTGCTGTTATTTATAATTTTATTGCAGGTGTTGTAGTTTATAAAAGTGTTTTAACAAGTTTGATAATATTAGGTTTTTTAATAAATACTATTGTAGCAGTAGTTATGTTATTAATAGCAACAAGTCAGAAATTCACTAATACTCTATTAAATCTAATTACAAGCTTAGGTAAGAAATTACACTTTATTAAAAATCAAGATAAATTTTTAGAAAAATGGCGTGAGCGATTAGAAGACTTTCATCAGTGTACTAAAGAAGTCAAAGAGAAGAAAGGTTTATTTGTTCTTGGCATAGTTTTAAACTTAATAGCTTTAACTTGTTATTATGCAATACCTTTGTTCTTAGTTTACAGTTTACATGATTATACTTCAATGTCTTTCTTTACTTCTTTAGTTGCAAGTGCTTATGTTTTAATAATTGGTTCTTTTGTTCCCATTCCTGGAGCAACAGGTGGAATAGAATATGCTTTTTTAGAAATATTTTCTGGCTTTTTAGGAAAAAGTAGTGTTAGTGCTGTAATGATTGTTTGGCGATTTATAACTTATTATTTGGGAATGGTAGTAGGAGGAGTATTGTTTAGTTTCCATAAGGAAGGAGAAAAATAATGAGAATAGGACTTTTTACTGATAGTTATCCCCCATTTATAAATGGCGTTTCTACTAGTGTTGAAACGCTTAAAAATGCTTTAGAAGAAAAAGGACATATTGTTTATGTTGTAACAGTAGGACAAGATGCTACTACTTATTCGTATGATGAAGAAAAAAGAATTTTAAAAGTACCAGGTTTACCACTTGGGATTTATGATTATAGGGCAGCTAGTATTTATCCAGTTAAAGTTATCAAGACAATAAAGTCTTGGGAGTTAGATATAATACATTCTCATACTGAATTATGTATGGGAATATTTGCGAGACTTCTTGCAAAGCAATATCATATTCCGTTAGTACATACTTATCATACTATGTATAAAGATTATACATATTATATTTCTAGAAATCATAAATACTTTGATATGGGTTGTAAGAAAGCAGTGGAGTATTTAAGTAAATTTTATTGTGATGATACAGCTAATGCTTTTATTGTTCCTACTATAAAAACTTATCATTTATTTAGGGATGAATATCACTATAATAAAGAAATATATATAGTTCCGACAGGAATAGATTCTTCAAGATTTAATAAGGAAAATGTTAATTTACAGAAGGCAAATGAAATAAGAAAAAAATTAGGTTATAAGAAGAATGATTTTGTTTATTTATTTGTAGGAAGAATGGCTCAAGAGAAAAATATTCTCTTTTTACTAGATGCAATGAGTAAAATTAAGAGTAGAAAAAATAATATAAAATTATTGTTAATTGGTGATGGACCAGATAAAGATGAATATGAAAGTAAAATGAAAGAATTGGTCCTTCAAGATTCAGTCAAATTTTTTGGTTCTGCTCCTTGGAATGATATGCCACTTTATTATCATATGTGTCAAGCCTTTGTAACAGCATCAGTCACAGAAACACAAGGTCTAACTGTGATAGAAGCTTTAGCAGCCGAAAAACCCGTTTTATGTATTGAGGATGAGGCTTTTCACACAATGGTTGTGGATAAACTTAATGGAATGTTCTTTAATGATATAGAAACTTGTGCTAGTAAAATGCTTGAATTAGCAGCAGATAAGAAAGAATATAATTCACTTTTAAAGCATACTAAAGGTTCAATTAAGCAATATTCTTTAACTTCTTTTGCCGATAATGTCTTAGAAGTTTATAAGGTAGCGATTGAAAATTTTAATAATAAAAAAGATTTTTCTAATATGGTTCATAATACGGTAAAGAAACTTCTTGGTAAAAAGGATGGTAGTGCAGATGAAGGTAGTCTTAAATCATAAAAGTAATTTAACTTATTCTGAAATAATTGATTATTATAATAAAATAGAAGATTTATTTCCCAATGATAATTTGATAGTATGTCCTAGTACTTGTTACTTACCAATATTTAAAGATGTTACACTTGGTAGTCAAGATATTAGTAGCTATAAAATGGGAAGCTATACAGGAGAAGTATCAGGAGAAGCTTTAAAGTCTTTAGGAGTTAAATATGTTTTTATTAATCATAGTGAGCGAAGGCATTTCAAGAATGAAACATTGACTGATGTTAAAGAAAAATTAAAAAGAGCAAAGGAGAATAACTTAATACCAATTCTTTGTATTGGCGAAGAAAAAGATGAAAATACTATAGATGTTCTTTCTACTGATTTAGATTATTTACTTTCTGATTTATCATTTGATAAATTATATATTTCTTACGAGCCATGTTATTCTATTGGAACAGGTATTGTTCCAAATAAAGATAAGTTAATATCAGTTTTTGAGTTTTTACATAATAAATATAATTATCCGTTGTTTTATGGAGGCAGTGTTTCTAAAGAAAATATAACAACTTTTAAAGAAATACCTTATTTAGCGGGTGTCCTACTTGGAAAGGCCAGTCTTGATATAGAAGAAATTAAAGAAATCTTAAAACAAATATAGGAGGTCGACAAAATCTCCTATTTTTTGCTCTATCATTTTTCTTTTTAATGTTATATAATTAAAATGCATAGGGTAGTATTGATGCGTGGTAGTATATGGAAGGAGAACTTATGGAAAAAACCAACGTATTAATGATTGATGATAACTTTGAATTAATCAAAATGGTAAAGGAGTATTTTAGTAATAGTGAAACTGTTGCTATTAATTTAACTGCTAATGACGGAGTTGAAGGCTTAGACATAATTTTGAATAAAGAAGATGAGTATGATGTAATTTTACTTGACTTGATAATGCCTAATAAAGACGGGTTACAAGTACTAAGAGAACTAAGAGAAAGAAATCTTCATAAAAGTGTAATAGTTTTAACTTCTTTTAATGCACAAAATGTAATAAGAGAGGCTAGTGAACTTGGAATAAGTTATTTTATTCTAAAACCATTTGAATTAACCGAACTTGAAAAAAGGATAGTTGAATGTGGACATAAAGCAAAATATGATGGAAAGGTATTTGATATGCGATATAATAATCTACAAATATCAATTACTAATATTCTTCATGAACTTGGTGTTCCTTCACATATAAAAGGATATCAATATATAAGAGAAGGTATAACAGTTTTGTTTGATCACCCTGACGTAATTGGTGGAATAACTAAGGAATTATATCCAGATATAGCTGCTAAATATGATACAACTGTATCGAGAGTTGAAAGAGCAATAAGACATGCCATAGAAGTTAGTTGGAATAGAGGAAATTGGCAACTAATGGAGGAGATTTTTGGTCATAGTGTAGATATAGATAAGGCAAAACCGACAAATTCAGAATTTATTGTAACGGTAGCAGATAAACTTAGATTAGAATTTCACCAGGACCCAGTTAAGAATTAATAATATTAAATATATAAAAAAGCAGATAATGAAGAGTTGTCTGTTTTTAATTATATAAAACTAGCCAAAATGTAAAATATTAATTATAGTAATAATTTAAATTATAAAGAAATTGTCATTTTTAATGATATTCTATATTGACTTTGAAAATTTAATAAACTATACTTAATCTGTATTAAATATGTGAGGTGAGTACAATTTATGGAACGAAAAATAGAAAAATTCTTTCAAAGATGGAAGGAAGATAAGGTAAGAAAACCTCTTCTTCTATTTGGACTAAAACAAGTTGGAAAGACATACACAGTCCTAGAATTTGGAAGAAAAAATTATAAAAATATTGCTTATTTTAATACCTTACATAATGAAGAATTATTGAAAGTTTTAAAAAAAGAACGTTCAATTGCTAGACTAGTAAATGTTTTAGCTGATTTAGCAGATGTTCCTATTGAAAAAAATGATACACTGATAATTTTTGATAATGTAGAAGATGAAGAAATAATTAAAAGCATAAAGCTATTTGGTTTTGATAGAAATGACTATCATGTAATTGCCATAACTTCAAGAAGAGAAAATTTAGTTAAATTTAGTAGCGAAGAATTACAATATAAATTTATGACTGAAATGGACTTTGAAGAGTATTTGTGGGCAAGAGACGAAAAAGAATTGGCAGACCTTATTAGAAAATCATATCAGAATAAAAAAGCTTGTTCTAAACATGCTAAGATAATGGACTTATTCTATGATTATCTATTAACTGGTGGCTTTCCAGAAGTTGTTAAAGAGTCATTTCAAAGTATTAGTAGAGGTTACTATGAAAGTGTTAAAGAAAAAATTTCTGAAATACTTAGAACTTTCCTAACTGAATGTGATAATCTGATAGATATTCCAAGAGGTTTAGAAGTCTTAGATAGTATTCCTAGTCAGTTAGAAAAAGAAAATAAAAAGTTTCAATACGGAGTTTTAGGTTATGGAAGAAGAGCTAAGGAATATGAAAATGTTATTAAATATTTAGTTAGTAATCAATTACTTTATCGTAGTTATAAAATAAGAACAATAAAATCACCTTTATCAAGCTGTCGTGAATTAGATAGCTTTAAACTATACTATCCTGATGATGGAATATTGTCAGGTAAATATCATTTAACAAAAAAACAACTATTAGAAAAAACAGACTTAAAGTATGCTCTTTTTGAAAATCATATAGCACATACTTTGTTTGAAGCTGGTTATTCTCTTTATTATTATCAATCAGAAGGAAAAGCAGAAGTTAACTTTGTCATTCAAAATAGAATGGGAAAAGTAATTCCTATTGAAATAGTAAAACAAGGTTCTAAGTCTAAGAGTCTGTCAGTATTTATGAAAAAATATGTGGTGACAGATGCTTATCGAATTACAGAAAATAATTTTTCACTAAAAAAAGGTGTTTATTATTTACCTATTTATGCAGTATTTTGTTTAAATGAACAGATATATTAGAAAGAAGGATATAAATTGAAAAAAGTATTATTGACAATCATAGATGGTTTTGGTTATCGTGAAGAAAAGAAAGGAAATGCAGTAATTGCAGCTAATCCAGAAAATATTATCTCTTTATGGAAGGAGTATCCACATACCACTTTACAAGCAAGTGGTGAAGAAGTAGGACTTCCTAAAGGACAAATGGGAAACAGTGAAGTAGGTCACTTAAATATTGGAGCAGGACGTGTTGTTGATCAACCACTTATGCAAATAAATCATGCTATAGAAGATGGAAGTTTCTTTAAGAATGAAGTGCTTCTTGATGTTATTAATCATTGTAAGAAAAATAAGTCAGACCTACATTTATTTTGCTTACTTAGTGATGGTGGTATTCATTCACATATAAATCATTTATTTGCTATGTTAGATTTATGTAAAAAAGAAGAATTTTCTAATGTTTATGTACATGCTTTTTTAGATGGAAGAGATACTCTACCTAATGTAGCTTTAACTTATTTAGATGAATTAGATAAAAAATTAAAAGAATTAGGTATTGGTAAACTTCGTGATGTATCAGGAAGATATTATTCTATGGATAGAGAAAGAATGTGGAATTTAACTAAAGAATATTATGATTTACTAGTACATAATGAAGGAGAAAAAATATTATCTTATAAAGAATATATTAATGCTTCTTATGAAAAAGGTATAATGGATGAGTTTATTGTTCCAGCAAGATTAATGGATGAAGGAAACTTAAAAGAAAATGATGGTATGGTAATGGTAAACTTTAGACCAGATCGTATTACTCAGTTATTTACCGCTATAACTAATAAAGAATTTAAAGAATTTGAACGTGTTGATTTTAAAAATACTAAATTAGTTACAATGATGACACCTGAACATACAGTTATTTCAACACCAGCATTTCCACCAATGCATCTTACTAATACTTTAGGAGAATATGCTGCTTCAAAAGGACTTAAAGTATTAAGAATAGCTGAAGCTAGTAAATATCCACACGTTACTTATTTCTTTGATGGTGGTGAAGAAAAAGAATTACCAAATACTGATAAAATAATTGTACCTCGTAAAGATGTAGCAACTTATGATTTATATCCAAAAATGAGTGCTTATGAAGTAGCAGATAAATTAATTGAAGTAATGGATAATTATGATTTAGTTATTTTAAACTTTGCTAATTGTGATATGGTTGGTCATACTGGTAAATTTGATAAAGTAGAAGAAGCTGTTCGAGCAGTAGATGAAAATGTTAAAAGATTATATGATGCTTCTTTAGAAAAAGGCTTTACTATGTTTGTAACAGCTGACCATGGTAATTCTGAAGTAATGGTTGATGATAAGGATGAGATAATTACTTCTCATACAACTTCACCTGTGCCATTTATTATCACTGATAACAACATTAAAAATATTAAAAGAGGTAAGTTAGGAGATATTGCTCCAACTATTTTAGAGTATATGGGACTAGATATACCAACAGAGATGACAGGAGATAAATTGATTTAATATTTATAGTGGTTTTATGGTAAGTAAAAATAGTAATTTTATTTTAGAAAAGCAGCAAACTTGTGAGCATCTTGCTTGGTATTTGCTAGATAAAACTGTTATTAATGATAAGACATACTTTGATTGTCAGTGTCTTTCTTGTAGAAAAATTGAAGAAAGAAATGCGGAATATTTTAATGATAAAAATGTTATTATTGAAAGCGAAAAAGTTAGATGTAAAGAAAGATATGGTGCAATTGTCTGTCTTTATCTAGATTATTTAGTTAGTAGTGAAATTGATAGTGATGTAGTAAATAAGAGTAAAAAGTTTGTTAAAGTAATGAATAGAAAGTAACCAGAAATTGGTTATTTTTTTCTCTTGATAATAGAACAACTGTATTATATAATATAGTCACATTTAGGAGGAATTATGGCGAGAATTATTTTTCATATAGATGTTAATAATGCATTTTTATCTTGGACAGCTGTTAATCTTTTAGAGAATGGTTATAAAAAAGATATAAGAAAAATACCTGCAGTGATTGCGGGAGATGAAAAACTTAGACATGGAATAGTTTTAGCTAAAAGTCCAGTTGCTAAAAAATATGGAATAGTAACAGCAGAGACATTATATAGTGCTAGAAAAAAATGTAAGTGGATAGAAGTTTTTCCTCCTAATCATACTATTTATATGGAACAATCGAAAAAGCTGTATAACTACTTAGCTACTTACACACCTGACATTGAGCAGTATTCAGTAGATGAGTGTTTTTTAGATATGACAGGAACGACCTTATTATATGGTACTGATTATGTTAAATTAGCACATAAAATGAAAGATGAAATTAAAGAAAAGTTTGGATTTACAGTTAATGTTGGTATAGGAGAAAATAAGTTATGCGCTAAGATGGCAAGTGATTTTGAAAAACCAGATAAAGTACATACTCTTTTTATGAATGAAATAGAAACTAAGATGTGGCCTCTTCCTGTTAGTGATTTGTTTATGTTAGGAAGAAGTTCAGCTAGAAAGTTAGAAAGTCTTGGGATAAGAACAATTGGTGATTTAGCTAAGTGTCCCAAGCAATTACTTGTAAAGCATTTTAAAAAACAAGGTGAATATTTTCTAGAAGCTTCAAGAGGTATTGATAATAGTAAAGTAGTTTCCAAAAGGGAAAAAAATAAGTGTATTAGTATTTCTAAGACTTTACCATATGACTATACAAAGAAAGAAGAATTAGAGAAAATACTATTTGATGAAGTAGAAAGTGTTACTTTTGAGCTTAGAAGAAAAAAACTTTATGCTAAAACAGTAGCGATTACGTATAGAAATTTTTTATTTAAAAATTATTCTCATCAGATGACTATAGATAATCCGACTAGTTCTACAAATGATATATATAATTTAGTAATTACTTTATTTGAGCGAAGCTGGAAAGAAGACCCTATCAGAAATATAGGTGTAAGGTTAGCTGATTTAACTTCTGAACGAAAAGAACAGATGTCAATTTTTGATAATACTGAGAAGGTAGAAACAAATAAGATGGAAGAAGTAATGGACGATATAATCAGTAGATTTGGTAGAGATAGTGTTAGATTTGCTAGTAAAAGCAAAATTACCAGGCGTTAACACTGCAACTTTACACTTTTCTTCAGAATTTTTTTGAAATTTATCAACAAAAATAGCTTGTTTTTCTTGAAATAGTATGCTAAAATTAAATACGTGTGACTGCTTAGATGTGAGAGGTTGCCGATACGCCAGGTTAAGTTGACAATGGAAATCGGGTTATTCGCACGGAGCAAGTCTATACTAGATATAGGCGAAGGGAGGAAGTTACTATGTCAACAGAAAAAGTTCGTATCAAATTAAGAGCTTATGATCACAGAGTTCTTGATGATGCTGTAACAAGAATTGTAGAAACTGTTAAAAGAAGTGGAGGAGAGGTTATTGGACCTGTACCATTACCTACTGAAATTGAAAAGTTCACAATTTTAAGAGCTGTTCACAAATATAAAGATAGTCGTGAACAATTCGAAATGCGTACACATAAACGTTTAATCGATATTAAAAATCCTAATAAGGATACAATCGAAGCTTTAAAACGTTTAGACTTACCAAGCGGTGTAGACATTCAAATCAAAATGATTTAATAGGAGGATAAAATGAAAGGAATCTTAGGAAAAAAAGTCGGAATGACTCAAGTTTTCACAACAGAAGGAAAATTAATTCCTGTAACTGTTGTTTCTGTTGAGCCTAATGTTGTAACACAAATTAAGACAACAGGAAAAGAAGGATATGACGCAATTCAATTAGGATTTGATACTATTACTGAAAAAAGAAGTAATAAGCCTGAAATTGGTCATACCAAAAAAGCAAATACAGAACCTAAGCGCTTCTTAAGAGAAATCAGGGGCGTTAATACAAATGATTATACTTTAGGTCAAGTAATTGATGCTTCAATATTTGAAGCTGGAGAAATAGTTGATGTAACAGGTATCAGCAAAGGAAAAGGTTTCCAAGGTGTTATCAAACGTTATAATCAATCTCGTGGACCTATGGGACATGGTTCTCAATACCATCGTGGAGTTGGTTCTTTAGGAACAATGAGACCAATGCACGTATTAAAAGGTAAAAAGTTACCTGGACAAATGGGTAATGTAAAATCTACTGTTCAAAATCTTGAAATAGTAGCAGTTGATTTAGAAAATAACATTATCTTAATCAAAGGAAACGTACCTGGACCAAAGAAGGGCCTTGTTCAAATTAGAACAGCCGTTAAAAAGCCAAATCAAAAAAATGATGCAGCTGACTTAATTACTTATCAAAAGGAAACTAAAGAAGTTATCGAAGAAGCTGTAGAAGCACCAGTTGAACAAGTAGAAGAAAAGTCAGAATAATCATCACAAAATAAAAGAAAGTGATTGAAGGAGGAAAAAGCATGAAAAAGGTAAAACTTATAAACCTTAAGGGTGAAGAAGTTAAAGAATTAAAAGTAAATGAAATTTTTGATATTACCCCAAATGATAAAGTATTATATGATGCGATTATTCTTCAACAAGCATCATTACGTCAGGGGACACACTCTACTAAAACTCGTAGTGAAGTAAGTGGTGGAGGAAGAAAACCATGGAGACAAAAAGGTACAGGACATGCCCGTCAAGGTTCTATTAGAGCTGTTCAATGGGTAGGTGGTGGACGTTATGGAACACCAGTACCACGTGACTATAGTAAAAAACAAAATCGTAAAGAACGTCGTTTAGCTTTAAAAAGCGCATTTGCTCATAAATTCTTAGATGGAGAAGTTATGGTAATTGAAGAATTAGTTTTTGGAACTCCTAAAACTAAAGAAATGACAACTTTACTAAAAAATATGAAACTTGAAGATAAGAAAGTATTATTTGTTGTTGACCAATTCGAAGAAAACGTAATATTAGCTTCAAGAAATTTACAAAACGTTGCATTAATTTCTAGTGACGAAGTAAACGTTCTTGATATTGTAAATAGTGACGTTATGGTTATGACAGAAAAAGCTCTTAAAGACGTAGAGGAGGTGCTTAAATAATGGATACTAAGTATTTAGAAATCATTAAAGCTCCCGTTATTACTGAAAAAAGTGGAGTTATAGCACAAAATGGAAAATATGTTTTCAAAGTTGATTCTAGAGCTAATAAAATAGAAATTAAACAAGCTATTGAAAAAATATTTAATGTTCATGTTAAAGAAATTAGAACAATCAATGTAAAACCTAAGAAAAGAAGAGTTGGACGCTATACTGGCCTTACAAATCGTTGTAAGAAAGCTATTGTTAAGTTAGCTGAAGGCGAAGAAATTAATCTTGGTTAGAAGGAGGAAATAAGTTATGGCAATTAAAAAGTTTAGACCTACTACACCAGGACAAAGAAATAAAAGTACTCTTGTCAATGAAGAAATAACAAAAAGTACACCAGAAAAAAGTTTAGTTGTAACACTTAACAAAAAAGCTGGTCGTAACAATCAAGGTAAAATAACTGTTCGTCATCAAGGTGGTGGAGTTAAAAGAAAATACCGTATCATTGATTTCAAGAGAAATAAGTTTGATGTTGAAGGTGTTGTAGCAAGTATTGAATACGATCCAAATCGTAGTGCTAACATTGCATTAATCAATTATTTAGATGGTGAAAAAAGATATATTATTGCACCTAAGGGATTAAAGGTAGGAGATAAAATTGTAGCTGGTTCTAATGTTGATATTAAAACTGGTAATGCTCTACCTATAATGAATATACCTGTAGGTACTGTTATTCATAATATCGAACTTCGTCCAGGAAAAGGTGGAAGTTTAGCACGTAGTGCTGGAAGTTCTGCACAAATCCTTGGTCGTGAAGGAAATTATGTAATGATTCGTTTATCAAGTGGAGAACAAAGACGTGTACTTGGAACTTGTATGGCAACTATTGGTGTAGTTGGTAATGAAGATTCAAATCTAGTAAAGCTTGGAAAAGCTGGAAGAAAACGTCACATGGGAATTCGTCCAACAGTACGTGGTTCTGTTATGAATCCTAACGATCACCCTCATGGTGGTGGAGAAGGAAGAGCACCAATCGGACGTAAAGGACCTGTTACTCCTTGGGGTAAACCAGCTCTTGGATATAAAACAAGAAATAATAAACGTACGGATAAATTTATTGTTCGTCGTCGTGGAAGTAAATAGGGAGGAAAATAATGGCAAGAAGTTCAAAGAAAAAACCTTATGTTTTTGATAGATTATTAAAAAAGGTAAAAGAATTAAACAAAAGTGGTAAAAAAGAAGTAATTAAAACTTGGTCACGCCGTTCTACTATTTATCCTGATTTTATTGGTCATACATTTGCTGTACACAATGGACGTGAATTTATTCCTGTTTATGTTACAGAAGATATGGTTGGACACAAATTAGGTGAGTTTGCATTAACTCGTAAATTTGGTGGACACGGAAGCGACAAGAAAAAGTAGAAGACAAGGGAGGAAAATTTAGATGGAAGAGATAAAACAAGCACAAGCAATTGCTAAAATGCAAAGGATTTCTCCAATCAAGGCACGTCTTGTAGTTGATATGATTCGTGGTAAAAAAGTTAATGAAGCCCTTGCAATTTTAAGTAATACTAATAAAAAAGCAGCCGTTATGGTAAAAAATACATTAAATTCAGCTATTGCAAATGCTACTAACAATCATGATATGAAGTTAGAAAACTTATATGTAAGTGAAGCAAGAGTAGATGCTGGTCCTGTAATGAAGAGAATTCTATTTGATTCTCGTGGACGTATCGGACATAAAGATAAAAGAACAAGTCACATTGTTATTAAAGTGGCAGAAAAATAATAAGGAGGAGAAAAAATGGGACAAAAAGTTGATCCAATTGGACTAAGACTTGGAATCAATAAAGATTGGGAAGCAAAATGGTATGCTTCAAAAACTGACTTCTCAAAAGTTTTAGCTAACGATCTTAAAATTCGTGAATATATCAAAAAGAATTTAAAGAATGCAGGAATTGCAAAAGTTGAAATTGATCGTACTAATAAGAAATGTGAAGTTACCATTCATACCTCTAAACCTGGTGTTATCATTGGACGCGGAGGAGAAGAAATTACAAAGCTTAGAAAAGATATGACAAAGGAAATTGGTGAAAATATCAATGTTTCTATCGTAGATATCAAAAAAGCTGATTTAAATGCGCAACTTGTTGCTGATTCAATAGCAAGCCAAATTACTAATCGTGCATCATTCCGTATGGCACAAAAAAGAGCTATTAGAAATGCTATGAAAGCAGGAGCAAAAGGAATTAAAACACAAGTATCTGGACGTTTAGGTGGAGCAGATATGGCTCGTAGTGAACATTATATTGAAGGAACTATTCCTCTACATACATTAAGAGCTGATGTTGATTATGCTACTAGTGAAGCAGATACAACTTACGGAAAAATCGGAGTTAAGGTTTGGATCTATAAAGGAGAAATCTTAAACAATAAAAAGGCTAAAGGAGGTAATTAATATGTTAATACCATCAAGAACTAAATATCGTCGTGTTCATAGATT
>CAKOXX010000021.1 GCA_934130405.1 uncultured Bacilli bacterium
AATTATTTTGTTCGATATAGTTAAGTAACTGTTGATAGTTAGTATTAATTATGTCATCATCTAAAATATTAGGATAACTTTCTCTTAATAATTCAAATTGTTTTCTTAAATCATTAAATTCTTCTAAGTAGTTATCTAAATCACTACTAATTAGAGTAGGAGTTTCTAGACTGAAATCCAACAATTGATTTTCATAAGTTGTAAAATTTGTAATTTGTTTTTTCATTAGACACTCATTCTTATTCCAGAACTTTTAACTTTGACTTTTCTAATATGACAGTTCATATTTCTACTAACTAAAGTCATATCTTTATCAATAATAACACCTTCTTTAGTTTTAAGTTTTAATTGAGATTTGTAGATTATTCTATTAGCAGTGTTAAAACCATATTTAGTTATTACTATTCTATTTGTTGAAGGCTCTTTTTCTGGAGTTATTCTTACACCATAGTAAAGTTGTTTAGCTATAGGTGAATCACTTCTTACAGTATCAGAATAGTTATAGCAATTTTCTCTAGAAATTAAATTTTTTTCAGCATATTTATTTAGTTTTTCTGCATTTTCCTTAATAACTTCATCACGTAAATCTCTTGGATAAGTCAGTAATAAAGACATTAATTGCGTTTTTAAATCAATTAATTCCTTTCTACATAGTTCTAGCTCTTTCTTATTTATATCTTTTTTAGCTGGAGCCATTTTAGTTATACTAAATACTCTTTCTTTTTTAGAAAAATTTGTAAGTTGTTTTCTCATTATTTTCCTCCCATTTTATCTTTTTATATATTGTCTACTTGTTAATCCATCTAGAGCTCTTTTATCATAAGAAAAGTTGGTAGTAGAATCAGTTGAAATCATATTTTTATCAATTATTCTACCACCTTGAGTTTTGATGTTAAATTGATATTTACTTAGTAATTCTCTGTTTGCCATAAAAGTATATTCTGTTATGGTGATAGTTTTTAGTGGTTCATCAAGATAGATACTTGGAACAATTCTTATCCCGTAGTTTGCATATTTTTTACTACCTGCTAAAGAACTAGGAAATACTACTTTGTTTTGATAAGTATATAAATCTTGTAATGCTACTTTCTTTTCTTTAGCATATTTCTTTAACTTTTCAAAATCTTTTAAGATGACTTCATCTTCTAAAGCTTCTGGATAAATACTAATGAGTAGATTAAACTGGGTCATTAACTCTTGTAATTCTTCTAGTTTAAACATTGTTTCAAAAGTACCAGATTCACAATTTTTTGGAGCATTATTATTCCACTCAATCATTTGACTTTCCTTATTTGCAAAATTTGTAATCCTTTTAATCATAAATTTATCCCCCTTTATTTGCGCGATGACTATAATACCATATAATGGTTAAAAAATCAAAGGAAAAATGCTCAATTTGACAAAAGTATACATATTTGCTACAATATAGATGTTCTTATTTGAAGGAGGAACTATGAAAAAAGCGAGTAAGGTTAGCCTGTCACTTGGTTTATTGGGAGTTTCAATGATAGGTGCCTCTATATTTTTACAATATAGGTCATTTCAAATGGAAAAAGAAGAAAGCGTAATTTATGAAAAAGTTACTATGAAGGATTTATCTTCTGGTACAATAGAAAAAGTAAGTAAAAAAGAAACGAATACAACAGAAAATAATACAGATACAATAGAAGAAACAGTAAGTGATCCTTTAGCAACAACAACGGAAACTCCTACTGAAGAAGTAGAAGTTCAAGACGAAATTAAAGAAATAACTACTTATGAGGACGTTTCAACTACACCCGTAGAAGAAATTGTCTATGATGGTATGACTTTAAACCAATTAGCCGAAAAGTTAAATAGAAGTTTAAAATCAACAATTGCTGGTAAGGGATATTTAATTGCTAGTTATTCACTACAATTAGGTGTTGACCCATATTTAGCAACAGCCATCATTTTGCACGAGACTGGTTGTAATAGTGGAACTTGTAGTAATTTAGTTCGTAGCTGTAACAATGTAGGAGGTCAAAAAGGAGGACCATCTTGTGGTGGTGGAAGCTATAAAGCTTATCCAACTCTTGATGAAGGAATTATGGGTTATATTGATAACTTATATAAAAACTATGTCTCTAAAGGACTAACTACAGCAGAAGCTATGGGACCTAAATATGCAGCTAGTACCACTTGGGCTAGTCAAGTTAATAATTATATCGCGTTAGTAAAAAATAAATAAGAATATAATAGCAGGTAGGGTGACCTATCTGTTTTTGATTATAAAAATATGTTAAAAAAATTGCAAAAATTTAACACGTTTGTTGTATATGTTAAAAAAATAGTGTAATATTATACATAAGGAGTTGATAATATGAAATCATTACCATTCAAAGAGTATAATTTAAAGACATCTAAAATAATGAAAGTATTAAACGAAGCATCAAGATCACTTGCAGAATTAAAAGGATTTGCTAATTCAATTCCAAATCAACATATACTTATTAATGCAATAACTATTAATGAAGCAAAAGATAGTAGTGCAATAGAAAATATTGTTACAACTCATGATAGTATTTATAAAGTACTAACAGAAAGTGGCTTTAAAGAAGAAGCCGCTAAAGAAGTTGTTGATTATAGAAGTGCTATTTGGCATGGTTATAAAATTATCAAGGAAAAAGGATTTATATCAACAAATATACTAGTAGAATTACAATCAATGATAGAACCTAATAAGTCTGGTGTAAGAAAAACTGCAGGAACAAATTTAGTAAACAGTGTTACTGGAAAAATAATATATACACCACCGCAAAGTGAAATGGAAATTAGAAATTTACTTAAAAATTTAGAAGATTATATTAATAATACTGATGATGAAACGGATCCATTAATAAAAATGGCTTTGATACATTATCAATTTGAGAGTATTCATCCATTTTATGATGGAAATGGGCGAACTGGTCGAATATTAAATGTTTTATATTTAGTATTAAATAATTTGTTAGATAGTCCAATACTTTATTTAAGTAATTATATTAATAAAAATAAAAGCGATTATTACAGACTATTTACTGAGTTTAGAGAAAATAATAATTATGAAGAATGGATTATATATATTCTTAAAGGTATAGAGGAAACTTCAAAAAATACAATAGAACTAATAAAAAAAATACAAGAAGAAATGTTGTCTTATAAAAATGAATTTATAAAGAAATTACCAAAAATTTATTCAGATGAACTTCTTGATTCATTATTTTTTGAAGTCTACACAAGAATAAATTATATTGAAAGTAGATGTGACGTAACAAGACAAACTGCAACTACATATTTGAATCAACTAGTAGATGCTGGATTACTTGAATATGAAAAAGTTGGAAGAGAGAGTATATATAAGAATGTTAGACTAATAAATCTACTAAGAAAATTTTAATAATCAACAAGTAAACTGTTAAGAAAATAAACAATTTCATAACAGTTTATTTTTTGTCAAATTTTAGAGAATTATTCCTAAGATACTAACTCTTAATATTACATACCATTTATTAGGAGGGTATCTATGGAAAAAATAAAAATAGATGGATTAAGTAGAGAAGAAGTTATTAGAGCAAGAGAAAAATATGGAAGTAATGCTTTAGAGATAATTCATAGAGATACCTTTTTTAAACAACTACTAAGAAGTTTAGGTGACCCCATAATTCGTATTTTATTAATAGCACTAGGTATAAAAACTATCTTTTTGATAAAAGACTTTGATTGGTATGAAACAGTTGGAATAGCAGTTGCTATTTTTTTAGCTTCTTTTATTTCAACACTTTCTGAGTATGGTAGTGAAAAAGCCTTTGATAAGTTACAACAAGAAGCTGCTAAAACTAAAGTGAAAGTTAAAAGATTTGAAGGGATACTTACTATTCCTCTTGAAGAAATAGTAGTAGGAGATATTATTCTTTTAGAGTATGGAGAAAAAATACCAGCTGATGGGGTGTTATTAACTGGTAGTTTAACAATAGATGAGTCATCAATAACAGGAGAAAGTAAAGAAATCTATAAATATCCATTTAAAACTGGAACAGAATTAAAAGAGGCTAACCAATTATTTAGAGGAAGTGTCATTTATCAGGGGACTGGTAAGATGTTAGTAACTAAGGTTGGGGTTAATACTTTTTATGGAAAGATAGCTAAAGAATTACAAGATGTTCAACCAGAAAGCCCGTTGAAGTCAAGACTAAGACACTTAGCTACTATTATCAGTCGAATAGGTTATTGCTCTGCTTTCTTTGTAGCACTATCATATCTATTTTTTTCTATCGTTATTAATAATCAATTTGATATAAATAAAATAATTACTTACTGTAGTGATTTGTCATTACTATTTGCTCATCTTTTATATGCTTTAACACTAGCAGTAACAATGATAGTAGTGTCAGTTCCAGAAGGTCTACCAATGATGATAACTTTGGTATTATCTAGTAATATGAAAAGAATGCTTAAAGATAATATCTTAGTTAGAAAACTAGTAGGAATTGAAACATCAGGTAGTTTAAATATTTTATTTACTGATAAGACAGGAACTCTTACTAAAGGTGAACTTGAAGTAGTAGGAGCAATACTTGGTGATGGAAAAGTTGTGAATAGTAATAAAGAATTAATTAGTTATAAAGAATATTTAAAAGTATTAGATGAATCTTTAATTCAAAATAATAGTTGCAGCTATGATAAAACTAAGAATAAATTTATCGGTGGAAACGCTACTGATCAAGCTTGTGTTAACTTTATTTATAATAAGAAACCTATTATTTTACCAAAACTGAAAGAAAAACCATTTAATAGTAAAGATAAATATTCAAAAGTTACAGTTAATGATAATGACAATATTACTTATATTAAGGGAAGTCCCGAGTTGCTATTAAAGAAGTGTAATAAATATTTATCACTTGATGGAAGAGAGATAAGATTTAGTCCTTCTTCTTTGCTAAAAAGATTAGAAGAGTATACAAGACTTGGTATTAGAGTAATTTTAACTGGTTATAGTAGAAATGATGGAACTGATATTGTACTTCTTTCTCTTTTATTAATTAAAGATGAGTTAAGAAAAGAGAGTAAAGGAGCAGTTGATATAGTAAGAAAAGCTGGTGTTCAGGTGGTAATGATTACTGGTGATAACAAAGAAACTGCTACTTCTATTGCTAAAGAAACAGGAATAATAAATAATAGTACAGATTTAGTACTTACTAGTAGTGATATGGCGCAGATGTCTGATGCTGAATTAAAGAAAAAACTACCTAATCTAAGAGTAGTAGCAAGAGCTCTTCCGCAAGATAAAAGTAGGTTAGTAAGAATCTCTGAAGAAGAAAATTTGGTGGTAGGAATGACGGGAGATGGAGTAAATGATGCTCCGGCACTTAAGAAAGCAGATGTTGGTTTTGCCATGAATAGTGGAACAGAAGTTGCTAAAGAAGCTAGTGACATTATTCTTTTAGATAACAATTTCTATTCTATTACTAAAGCTATTCTTTATGGACGAACAATTTTTAAAAGTATTAGAAAATTCATTATCTTTCAGTTGACAGTTAATTTTTGTGCCGTTTTCTTATCAATTATTGGTCCTTTTATTGGGGTAGCTACACCTGTTACGGTTATTCAAATGTTATGGATTAATATGGTTATGGATACCTTAGCAGGAATTGCCTTTTCTTATGAAGCTCCACTTAGTGAATATATGGAAGAGAATCCTAAAGATAGATATGAACCAATTCTAAATAATTATATGATACATGAAATAGTTTTTATTGGTGTTTATTCTTCTTTACTTTGTATTTTCTTTTTGAAAAGTCCTTATATTCATTCCTTTTTTAGAGATGATATTAATGATAAATATTTTTTAACTGCTTTCTTTGGTTTATTTATTTTTATAAGTATCTTTAATAGTTTCAATGCTAGAACTTCTAGACTTAATATCTTTGCTAATCTATTTAAAAATAAAATGTTTATGATAGTAATACTTTTCATTGCTATTGTACAGTTTATTCTCATCTATTATGGTGGTGAATTATTTAGAACTGTTGGTCTTAGTTTCAAAGAGATAGAAATTATGCTTCTATGTGCTTTTTCAGTTATTCCAGTTGAGTTATTCCGAAAAATATATTTAAAGAAAAATAATAAGTTGGGACACGTTTAAATTCCAACTTTTCTCGTACTATTATTTGCTCTTATTCTATTGTTATCTATTCTTATACCTGTTACTATTAATTCGGATACATTTGAAATATCAGGTGCTTTCCCTTCTATAAAATTCTAATTAGATAGAAGGGTGGTGATATGTATGACAAAGAATCAAACTTTTGTTGTTGTATTACTACTATTTATAGTAATATTTACATTACTATTCAAGTAAAAAAGGCACCTGATTCAACTTATGTTGAATTCGGGTGCCAAACCTAAAATGTTTAGGGAAACATCTGATTATGCCAAATCAAATGTATCCTTTTTTTATTATATGAAGTTTCCTTCATCTAGATACATCTTACCACAGAAATTATCTAATAACAATGTATCGTTTCTAAAAAAATTATGTAAGGAAAAGTTTATGCTTTTCTCGTGCTACTATTTGTAGTAGTTACTATTCAAATAAAAAAAGATACCTGATTATGGAAAGTCAAATGTATCTTTTTTTATTATATGAAGAATCCTTCAGTTAAATACAATTGAGATACTAGGTATTTCTAATCTATAAAATATTTACTAAGTAACGGGCGGTAATGTCTATGACAAAAAATCAATCTTTTGTTATCATTATACTATCATTTATAAAAAATACCTAAGAATTAATCATCAACTGTATAAATTTTATTATATGAAGGCTTCTTCATTAAATACATCTTAACACAAAATCGGTAAGATAACAATAATTGAGAAAAGTTTATATTTTTCTCGTATTAATAGAAGATATCTTTGCTTTTTTTTAAAATATATAGTAAAATTAAGAAAGTTTTGGAGGTAATTATGTTACAAGTAAATAATGTTAGTTTAAGATTTGGAAAAAGAACTTTATTTGAAAATGTTAATTTAAAGTTTGTAGATGGTGCTTGCTATGGCTTAATCGGCGCTAATGGAGCAGGAAAAAGTACTTTTCTAAAATTATTAACAGGAGAATTAGAAACAACAACTGGAGATATCACTACTGGTAAAAATGAAAGAATCTCTGTTTTAAAACAAGACCACTATCAATATGATGATGTTCGTGTTTTAGATGTAGTTATTATGGGAAATGATAAGTTATATAAAATAATGAAAGAAAAAGAAGAATTGTATTCTCATACTGAATTTACCGAAGAAGATGGTTACCGTTTAGCTGATTTAGAAGCAGAATTTTTAGAGATGGATGGTTGGAATGCTGAAAATGATGCTGCTATCCTTTTGAATAACTTAGGGGTAAAAGATGAATTTTATGATAAAAAGATGAGTGAGATACCTGTTAAACTAAGAGTAAAAGTATTATTGGCCTCAGCACTTTTTGGAAATCCTGATATCTTACTATTAGATGAACCAACTAACAGTTTAGACTTAGATGCTATTAATTGGTTAGAAGAGTTTTTAATTAACTTTCCTAATACCGTAATTGTAGTAAGTCACGATAGATATTTTCTAAATAAAGTATGTACACATATCGTTGATATAGACTTTGAGAAGATGAAAATGTATATCGGTAACTATGACTTTTGGTATCAATCTAGTGAACTTGCTTTAAAACAAATGAAAGAATCTAATAAGAAAAAAGAAGAGAAAATTAAAGAATTACAAGACTTTATCGCTAGATTCTCTGCTAATGCTTCTAAGAGTAAACAAGCAACTTCAAGAAAGAAAATGCTTGAGAAGATTGAACTTGATGAAATTGTTCCATCTTCTAGAAAGTATCCATTTATTGAATTTAAAATAACTAAACAAGTAGGAAAAGAAATATTAAGAGTTGAAAACTTAATTAAAGAAGTAGATGGTGTTAAAATTCTAAATAAAATATCATTTACCGTTTTAAAAGGTGATAAAATTGCTATTGTATCTAATAACGACTTAGCTAAAACAACATTATTCAATATCTTAGCAGGCGAAGAAAAATTTGATAAAGGTCAAGTACTATTTGGAAAAACAATATCTCCTTCTTATCTTCCTCAAGATAATAGTAACTACTTTAGTGGAGACTTATCTATTCTTGACTGGATAAAACAATATAAGAGAGTAGATGATGATACTGAATTAAGAGGTTTCTTAGGAAGAATGTTATTTTCTAAAGAAGATGTCTTTAAAAAAGTAAATGTTTTATCAGGTGGAGAGAAAGCTAGATGTATGCTTAGTAAGATGATGTTAGAAGAACCTAATTTCTTAATATTGGATGAACCAACTAACCACTTAGATCTAGAAAGTATTACTTCTCTAAATAAAGGATTAGAAAACTTTGCGGGAGAGTTAATCTTAACATCTCGTGACCATGAACTTAATCAGACTGTATGTAATAGAATAATTGAAATAAAAGATGATGGTACTATAATTGATAGAAGATTAACCTTTGACGAATATTATAATAATTAACTTTACGTAAAGTGAACAATTAGATTGATAAATCTGATTGTTTTTTTTAAAACTATAATATACTATGAAGCTAGGAGATGAAATTATGAAAAAGAAAAATAACCTAGTTACTATAATTATAATTGTAGTAGTAGCAGTTTTAGTTGTTGGGTTAGGGTATTTTATTTATGATAAGTCATTAAAAAAACAACCAACTAACAATAATACTGTTAATGATGTAAATAAAAATACAACAAATGAAACAGGAGAAAGTCTAGATATTAATAGTAATCTTATAAAAGAACTATATAATAAAGTTGCTTTAGCAGAAGATAGTTATTATAAATATTGGTTTTATGGAAGAGATGATAACTACTTGGTAAGTAGTGCTCCAGAAAGTAGTAAAATGGCTTTAGTATTTCATAACTTAGTAGAAACAGATTTTACAGCTATTCCAACTGCTTCAAGTATTGCACAAACTGTTGATTTAAATGGTAGTGTCTATACTCTAAATATTGCTAATAATAAAGGATTTGTTCCTTATGATAATGTTTTAAGAACTTATCAAAGTTTATTTGGAACAAGTGCCTCTTTAAATAAAGATGTACCATTACAAGTATCAGCTTATACAATTGATTATTATGTATATAATGCAGAACTTAATGGCTATGTAAACTATATTATGGAAGGTGGCGGAACTACTCCTAGTTTCTATCATGGAGAAATTACTAAAGCAGTTAAAAATGATAATAGTATCATAATAACTGAAAAAGTAGAGTACTCAGAAAATATGGATGGAAAGAAAAAAGTTAATTCTACTTCATATTATGAATATACTTTCAACCAAGAAAGTGATGGAACTTATTCTTTCGTTTCAAGAATCAAAAGTAACTAAGGTTGCTTTTTTCTTTTACTAGCTAAAAAAGCCAAATGTATGCTATAATTAAATTATCATAGGAGGTATTTATTTTGAAAACTAATAGGCACTTTAATTCTATTAAAAAACATAGAAAAACAATTGGAACTATTTTTTTAGTGATTGGTTTAATTATTCTGACTTTTTCTCTAGTTACTTTAGTAAGCTTTTTTAGTAAGTATATGACTTATAAAAAGACGGAAGGAAAAGTAGTTGATTATAAATACAATTATAAAGATAATGGTGTTCAATTAGGAACAGATGTTATTGAATATGTAGTAGGAGATAAGACTTATAAAAAAGCATCTGACCATTATGTTAAATTTCCAGAACCAATTGGTACTTTATTTAAAATTAAATACAATCCTAAAAAACCAACAGATATTATTTTTCTTGGAGAAACAGATAAATATCTTTATTTAGGAATAGGCGTAATTTTTACTGGTTTAGGTGTAATTTTATTAAAGAAAAATAAGAAAGAAAAAGTAAATAAAATAGAGACACCATCATTTACAACTAATGAAGAAATAATCTAAAAAGAGTAACTTTATTTTTGGAGTTACTCTCTTATTTTTTTAGCACCTTTAGAACAACGATTCCCCCAAGCATCAAGAATCTTATTATTTTTCTTTACAATAATTATTTCACAGTGATTAGGACAACCATTACAAACGCAACCAGCTGTTTCAAATTTTGCATCACGAACTTTGAAATTAAATTCTTTCTTAATACCACTTTTCTTTGCAAGAATAGCACTACCTAAAGCTCCCATTAAATGGCCATTTTCATCAACAATAATTTCTTCCCCTAATAAATCTTCAAAAGCTTTTTTAACACCAATATTTTTACTAACACCACCTTGAAAAATAATTGGTCCTTCGATTTTTTTACCTTTTGCTACGTTATTTAAATAATTACTAGCGACACTATAACAAAGGCCTGCAATAATATCATTCTTTTTATAACCCATTTGTAATTTATGGACTAAATCACTTTCTGCAAAAACTGTACATCTAGCAGCAATACTAGTTGGTTTCTTACTAGTAAGAGCAATAGTACCAAAGTCTTTAACATCAAGACCTAATCGTTTAGCTTGACTTGAGAGAAAACTTCCTGTTCCAGCCGCACAAAGCGTATTCATTGCATAATCAGTTACTATCTTATTATCTATTAAAATAATCTTAGAATCTTGTCCACCTATTTCTAGGATAGTTCTAATATCTGGATATTTCGATAAAGTTCCAATTGCATGAGCAGTTATTTCATTTTTAATACTAACAGCATCAAGCATTGTCCCGATAAGTTTTCTAGCAGACCCAGTTGTTCCGACCCCCATAATCGTTATATCTTTTGTATTTTTTTCTAATTCTTTTAACACTTTCTTAACAGCTTTAACTGGGTCACCTTCTGTCCAAAGATAACTACTAGCAATGATATTATTATCTTCATCAATAATGACTCCTTTAGTAGAAATAGAACCAATATCTATACCTAAATAACCAATCATGTTATCCCTCCCGTTTAAAATTTAATAAGTCATAAAAAGCTTCTAATCTTGTCTTTATCCCATCAAGTCCACTTTGTTCATCAAATGAGAAAAAAGTAATAGGAATATGTAAATCTTTCGCTTCTTTAATCATTATTGGAATAGCACCGATTTCTGGGGTACAACCAGTCGGTTTAGTATGAATTACTCCATCAAACTTATGTCTTTTTAAATAACCAATACGGTAGACATTATCAAGACCATCTGCTCCTAGAGTATATTTACAGTATTTTCTAACTCGAAATTTCATATAAGGACCTAAAAATTTCTTTTGCCATAGAAGATAACTAACATTAGTAAATCGTTTAATCTCGATATGATAACTTGCTAAGGTTTTTTCTAATTCATAATTAGAATAAGGCTCCATCGCGGTATAAAGTTCGCCGATAATACCAACTTTTAAGCAATCTTTTGGTTTATCAATTGGAATGGTTTTAAACCGTCTTACAGTATTCCTATAAATTTTAGTGAGTGAAAATATTCCTTTCGCCGTATTACATTCACTAATAAATCTCTTTTTTAATTTAAGAAAAGAACCATTCTGTTTTTCAAAACCAACCACTTTTCTAATCTTACTATCAAGACTATCTAAGTAATAAATATAAAGAAGAGTTGCTATTATTTCTTTTAAAAATTCTCTTTTAGTAAGAGTAGGGTTTAACTTTTTAAAGATAGAAAAAGCTTCTTTAAAACTTAAACTATCACTACCAATTATTTGTATCAATTCAAAGTCATAACCTAAATCTTTTAAAATAGTTTCTTGTACTTCGGCGTAATATCTATATCTACAACCACCTCCAGCTTGTAGCAAAGTATTAGCACCAAGGTCTAAGGCTTCAATAAAGTTACCAAGATTATATTTAAAGGGAACACAAACGGAATCTGGGGCGTATTTACTTCCTAATTCGATTGTTTTCCTAGTAATCGGTGGAGTATTAATTACTTCTAAATGAGTAACTTTTTTTAAAAACTTACCAATCGGATATTGATAATCACCTAATTGTGGAAAAGCTAATACACGTTTCAAAGATGAATACCTCCTTTTAACATATCAACAAAACTTTCAAGTCTGGTAATAATAGCGATATCACTATTAACTTCTTCAAAGGTAAGTAATAAGACTTTACTATTTTCTTTTTTTCTTAAAATCATTTCATTAGTTAAGGAATCTGGTCCACAAGGGAAAGCACTTATTAAAATAGTTCCATCAACTTTATCTTTATAATAAGAGAAAGCTCCTAATAGTTCTTTATTCATTGTCCAGTGAACGGATTTAGAAATTCTTTTTGCTTCACTATCTATAATATTTCTATCTATTTCATTAGCATAAATTATTTCAATGTCATTAGCTTTTAAATACCTCGTCACAACACCACCGATTAATGGGTCTAAAATATTATAAGTATGACCTAGTAATAAAACTTTCTTTTTATTAGACTTTACCTTTTTCATACCACTTTTGGCTAGTTTATCTAACCATAATTTTTCTTTTTCTTTAGCAATATGGTAAGCATTATTCGACTCAAAATAACTAAAACCAAGCTCTCTTCCAAGTAAGATGAAAGCTTTCTTCTCACTATGATGTCTTTCAACGTCGACATTGTAATTTAGAATTTTCTTATCAGGAAATATAGTGTGTATTAAGTCATATAAAGCATTGAAGTTCGTACAGACTTGTTCATTTTTTCGTAATGAATAAATTCTTGGAATAAATAAAATATCACATTTATCTTTAAGTTGTTCTACCTGTCCTAAGAAAAGCTTTAGGGATAGACAAGTTTCATCAATTGCTAAATTCTTTCCTTTTTCTAAAGTTTCGTGATTAGAACTTTCTGAAACAATGTAAGGAACTTCTAACACATCAAAAAAAGTTTTCCATAAAACACTATAGCGATAGTATAAAAGACCTCTAGGAATACCAATGATACTCTTCATCAAGACCCCGTCCTTTCTCTATAACCCTATGTGATAAATTGATGAAAATTTACTATCTTTGTTCGACAAAATAAAATAAAGTATGCTATAATTTTGGTAGGAGGAATAGTAGAAATGAATAAAAAAGAAAAAGAGCAACTTAAGACAGGCGTAATCATTGTCTTAGTTTTAGTAATTATCTTTGGAGGAAGTTATTTTGCATCAGAATTAAAGTCTGATAAGTATAAAAATAATAGTTCAACTACAACTAGTGACAATACTAATACAAGTAGTGACGATAATAGTAGCAGTGATATTAGTGAAGCTGAACAAGCTGAGTTAAATAGTATTGATATTGATAAATATTTATCTCTTAAAAAAGGTAGTGACAAAGCTATTATCTATATTTCAAGACCAACTTGTCATTACTGTCAACAAGAAGATCCTATCATCAAAAATATTGTTTATGAAACAAAAATTACAGTTAACTATTTAAATACAGATGAACTTGATGATGACGGAAATAGTAAATTAATCAAATCTGATGATTACTTCAGTGAAGGATATGGTACACCACTTCTACTTGTTGTTCAAAAAGATAAGATTGTTGATAAACTAGAAGGTTTAACTTCAAAAGAAAACATCGTTTCATTCTTTAAAAAGTATGGTTTCGTTAACGACTAATCAGGAGTAAATGATGGAACAAGAAAAACGCTTAAGAGAGTTACTTAGTGAATTTAGAAGTAAATATCCAATGACGATTGGTTGGAGACTTGAAAAGAATAGTAAAATTATTTTAAAACATCTTTATGATGATGAAGAAATAATTTATGCTTTTTATGCTCAGAAGAATGATAATCCACTTAATATCTTAGGAACTGGTGTTATTGCTCTTACAAATAAGAGATTAGTAATTGGAAGAGATCGAGTAGTATTTGGTTACTTCTTTGATAGTATAACTCCTGATATGTTTAGTGATTTAAAGGTAAAAAGTGGTGTCATTTTTGGAAAAGTTGAAATTGATATGTTACATGAATTCATTGTTTTAAGTAATATTGATAAACGCGCTTTACCAGAAATAGAAAAGAAGATATCTAGCTTTATGCAAGAAGCAAAGGAAAGATTACATTCTGATAAAAGTGACAAAATGGAATAGGGCAGAAATACTTGTCCTATTTTTTTTGTTTATATAGTATAAAATACTAAATATCGAGAAAAATTAGTTATAAAAGTGTTACTATTTTTGATAATGATAGTAGCATAAAAATCATGAAAAGATTCCATTTTTTTCTTTGTATCCAATTATATTTGTGATACAATGAAAGAAGAATAGGAGTTGGCATTTATGTTTGATAGAATTATATATATTGGTGACCAAGGGGCAGAAATTAAATTAAAAGATAAAGAGCATCTTGCAATGAACTTGATGAATCTTCACCTTGTAATTGAAGATGAGAATAAAAAAATATTAGCGGAAGTAGATGACTTACAAGATGATATTGTAAAGGTGCGTTTCTTAGGAGAAATTGTAAATGGTAGACTAGTAGGTGGTGTTTTAAGAAAACCACGAATTGATGCTAGTATTAGAGTAATTGAACAAAACGAAATACCAATGATAGTTGGTCGTGATGAACCAGGATATATGTTACTTGGAGTAAGTCCATTTTATAATGACCATCCTGTATACTTAGATGTAAATAATTTCTTTAGTAATCACTTTGCTATTTTTGGTAACAGTGGTAGTGGTAAGAGTTGTGGTATTTCTAGAATAATGCAGAACATGTTTATGGATAAACGGTTATTTCCGTATAAATCTAATATCTTAATTTTTGATGCTTCTGGTGAATACTATAACGCTTTTAAAGATTTAAACCGTATAGATAGCAATTATCATTATCGTTTTTTAACAACTAATGAAGTAGATGGTATCGGTGAACCATTAAGACTTCCCATCTTTTTACTAAATGAAACAGATATTGCTTTATTATTACAAGCTTCTAATCATTCACAATTACCAATTATTGAAAGAATGATAAAATTAGCTAGAATTTTTGCTCAGAGTAGTGATGCTAATAAATATAAAAATCATTTAATTGCAAAGGCTATAATGACAATACTTTATAGTAACGAAACTTCTCCTCATAAAAGAAATGAAGTATTTTCTATTCTAGCTAGTTGTTCAACTCCTGAGTTTAGTTTAGAATCACCAGTTCAAGGTATTGGTTATGTTAGAAAGTTCCGTGAATGTTTCTTAATCGATTCACATGGACAGTTCTCAGAAAGTGTTTTATTAACAGAATATGTATCAAGCTTTATTCATGATGAATATGATGATTATGAACCATCAAAAGAATGCTATTATACCTTAGAAGACTTAGAGAAAGCTTTAAACTTTACCCTTATTAGTGAAGGATGGCTTCGTAATGAGAAAACTTATGCTGACTCAGTAACACTTCGTGTTAGACTTCATTCTTTAATAACTTCTAATAATGCTAAGTACTTTGATAGTCCAACTCCTAATTACATAACGCTTGAAAAATATTTATCAGATTTAATTATTTCTAATGGAACAAAATATCAAATTATCAATATTAACTTAGATGATGTTGATGATGATTTTGCTAAAGTAATTACTAAAGTTTACTCAAGACTTTTATTTGAATTTACTAAAGGACTTAAAAATAGAGCAAGTATTCCTTTCCATATTTTAGTAGAAGAAGCACATAGATATATTCAAAATGATACCGATAGATTTTTAATTGGTTATAATATATTTGAACGTATCGCTAAGGAAGGAAGAAAGTATGGTTTGATTTTGGGACTTATCTCTCAAAGACCAGTTGAATTATCAGATACCGTTATATCTCAGTGTTCTAACTTCTTAATCTTTAAGATGAACCACCCTGTAGATGTTGATTATATTAGAAAAATGGTACCTAATATTTCAGATGATGTTGTGGAAAAACAAAAGACATTACAATCAGGTACTTGTTTAGGATTTGGTAGTGCATTTAAAATACCACTTATTGTTAAATTGAAAATGCCTGATCCTATGCCTAAGAGTGGTAACTGTGATGTTGTTACAATTTGGAATGGTAATAGACCAGTACCTAATAGTGAACCACCAAGAGAGACCTATGTTCAACCTCAAATGATAAACTATCAACAGCAACTTGTTAACACTATGAATTATAATCAACAACCAACAATGAATACTAATATTAATAATAGTACTGGTATTCCTGAAGTAGGAGACATAAAGAAATTAGCTCCCCAAACGATAGCATTTGATACTTCAACAATAGGCAACATTAGTAATCCATCTTTAAATGTAATACCGCCATCACCAGTAGTTATGCCGCAAGAACCACCACAAAATCAAGTAAACTTTGCTAATAATCGATCGGTTCAACCACAACCTACTGTTAATGTTACTCAACCAGTTAATATTGCACCTAGTCCAATGCCTAGTACAAACAGTGCAAGTCCCATTCCAGAAGTAATGCCAGGATTAGCTGGAGATAATACAAATCCCACAATAATATAACAGTAAGTTACTAATTATACTGGCTAAATACCAAGTAATTAGTAACTTTTTTGTTACTCATTTCATAATCCAAAAATTGGTATTGACTTATATAAAAAAATTAACTAGAATATTTAAACAACTTATGTTATCATTTCTGTAAAGATAGGTGAAAAGAAAGGGGAGGTTCGTTATGAATAAAAGACGATTTCTAAAAGAAGAAAAAGATTGTGCTTCACTTCAAGGACTTACTCTCGAGGAATATAGGAAGAGCTTAAAAAATGTAAAAGCTGGTAGCAGTAATAAAGGTCCTAAGAAATATGATAATTCAATATTACATAGGTTTGGTTTAACAGAAAAAGATTTAAAAAGCAAGAAGCTGTAACTATGAAAGCAAAAATTGGAGAAATATGGTTAGTAACTATTCCAGTACTAGAAATAGACGAAAATAATGATATTAATGTTAAATTACAAAGAAGACCTTGTCTTATTTTAGATGACGGTAGAGGATTGATTGTAGAGGAAGATAATAGAAATTTTCACGTTTTAAAATTAACTACACAATATGATAGATATAAGCGAAGACCAATAAAAAATTGGAAACAGATTGGATTGGCTAAAAAATCTTATATTAGAATAGAAATGCCTATAAAAATTGAAGAAAATCAACTAAATAAAAAATTGGCAGTTCTTCCAGATGAGCAATTGCTTTCTACGTATAATGATATATATGAAATTATCAATATAGAAGCTTTAAAAAAATTGTCAGATAAGTATAAATCAGAAGAACAAGTAAAATAATTAAAGTCAAGATTATGAATTAGAGGTTAGTCACTTGTAAATACCTCTTTTTTTGTGTATAATCTAGATAAAGATTGGGGTTGGTATAATGCCTAATGAGATATTTAAAAGAGCTGATGTACTAGCAATTCTTCATAAGACTTTAGAAGATGAAAAAAGTTTATATAAAGTTTCTGTATTTTCTCCTAATGGAGAAAAATATGGCTATAATCAGTATTCTTTAATGATTATAATGGATTTTCTAATTAAATATAATATTATTATTAAAGATTTAGTAAATTTTCCTTATTGTATAGAAGAACTAAGAAAAATAACTAGTTGCTATAGTGACCATAAAGAACTAGTTATTTGGTGTAATTCCTTACTAGGAGAACTAATTAGAGTAAAACTTAAATTGACTGATAAAACTTCCTATGAAAATAAAAGAAAAATATTAGTTTATTTGTATGAAGAATATATCGTTAATGGTTATATGTTCCATAGTTTTCCTTCAACATTTAAAGACTTAGTGGAAGAAAAAGGACTTGACCCTAAGGACTATATTTATCCAGTATTCTATATGAAAAAACTTTACTATATTTTTAAAAATCATAAATATGATGATATGATACCTAAATATTTGCTAGAACAAATTACTTCCATAGCAATGACAGATTCACCAGCAATGGCTTATTACTATGCTTTTAGAAGCCCACAATATTTCTGTGAATTAACTGCGACTTCTAAATATTATAAAGATAAAAAAGAGTATGATAAAGAAGCATATTATCGGAAAGATAAAGAAGCTTGTAAGAATAATTTAGTATTATTAGCCAAACATTTAAATATGACTGATAAAGAAGAAGAGACAGTTTTGACTGCTTTTGAAAAACAATGGAATATTTTAGATGCTAGTAATTCCCTACCACAAATAGCTTTCATTTCTAGAAAAGAAGTAGGAAAAGATAAGCTTAATGATATAGATGACATCTTACATAAAGCAAGAGTTGAAGACTTAGTAATTGGAATAGCTCGTATTACTGATAGTAGATATGCACATGTTAAAAGATATAGTGCTTTGTTGCCACTAACGTTTACAGTTAAGACTTTTCCAAGTTATCGAGAAGTAAAGAATAATAAATTTATTGAAAAGAAAGAACCAGTTAAGGAAGAAAAGCAAGAGAATTTAACAAATTATTCTTCTAGATATGAGAAAAGTTACGGCTATGCTTCAATATTTTCCATGTTAGGATTGTTATTTATTTCATTAGGTTGTACACTAATTATTATTCTTAGATATTATGGTTATTATATTTAATCTAAACAGGAGGTAAGAAAAGATGAAAGTAGTATTTATGGGAACTCCCGAATTTGCAGTATCAATTTTAAAACTATTAATTGATGAATATGATGTAGTAGGAGTAGTAACACAACCAGATAAAATGGTTGGTCGTAAAAGAATAATTACTCCACCGCCAGTAAAGGAACTAGCCCTAGAACATAACATAAAAGTTTTTCAACCACGAAAGATAAAAGAAGATTATCAAGAAATATTAGCTCTAGCACCAGATTTAATTGTAACTTGTGCTTATGGACAAATATTACCGGAAGAAATCTTACATTTTCCGAAGTATGGATGTATCAACGTTCATGCTTCACTACTTCCTAAGTTAAGAGGAGGAGCTCCAATTCATCATGCTATTATTGATGGATATAAAGAAACAGGAATTACTATCATGTATATGTCTAAAAAAATGGATCAAGGTGATATCTTAACTCAAGTTAAAACACCAATTTTAGATGATGATACCCTAGGAAGTTTACAATATAAATTAAGTGAAATGGCCAAAGATTTATTAAAATCAACTATTCCTTTATTAATTGAAGATAAAATTATTCCTTTGAAACAAAACGAAGAAGAAGCAACTTATGGTTACAATATTTCTCGTGAAGAAGAAAGAATAGATTTTACTAAAAGTATAGAAGAAGTTGATAGACAAGTAAGGGGGTTAAACCCTGTACCAGGTGCTTATACAACTCTTAATGGAAAAATCTTAAAAATCTATGATGTTAGATTTGGTGATAGATACTATCCAAATACAGAAGATGGGACAATAGTTGATTTTCATCATGATGGTTTTAGTGTCGTTTGTGGTAAGAAAGAGTTAGTTATTACTGATATGGCTTTAGAAGGTAAAAGAAGATGTGCAGCTAAAGATTTCTTAAACGGAGTTAAAAAGGAAGAATTGAAAGGAACTGTACTAAGATAATATGGATGATAAAAAGAAAAAAGAAGAAACTAAAAAAGTAGTAACCAACCTATTAAAAACTGATAGAGGAAAAGCTATTCTTTTTTTCCTTTTCTATTTAGTCTTCTTTTTCATCATAAGCATAATGGCTAGAACTAATCTTGCTAATAAAAAGCAAATAGAAGTTAATAATGATAAGAATACCAACATTTCTGTGAACTATGATTTTACTAAACTAGAAGCTGGTAATTATCGCTTTACTAGGGAAGAAGATAGAAATGGTATTAAAACAATCTTTACAGGTGATGTAAATGATGGGAAGAGTTCTTTTATAATGACGAAAGATAATACCATTAGAACTTTTTTCTCTTATAATGACATATACTTGGAAAGAACTAATAATACTTATAATGTAGCAGTTAATCCCTATTTATATACTTCTCTTAATGAGATTAAAAATATCAAAAACATAATCAAAGCTGCTCATCTAAAAGCAAAAACAACTTATGAAAATGGAAATACAGTTTATCAATATGAAATAACTTCTAATTCACTTTTAGAATTACTTGATAATAAGCAAACTGATTTAGATGATAAAGTTAATTTAATAGATTTAACTGTTAATGGAGATAAAGAAATAGTAGAAATTACTTATCATTTAGATAGTTATCATAGTTATACTTATAATGTAGTAGAAACACTTACAATTAAAATAGATTATAGTGATTATGGTAAAGTTAAAGAGCTAGAAATTCCAGGGTAGTTCTTTTTCTATCTATAGCAAAATAAATGGACAAAGTAATACAAAATTAGATATAATTAATAAAGAAGTGGAGATGAAAATATGTTTGAAAGTCTAGGAGATCGTTTACAAGAAGTTCTCCATAAAGCAAAAGGTTATGGAAAGATAACTGAAGAAAACATTGATGAAATGATGAGAGAAATCAGGCTTTCTTTATTGGAAGCTGATGTTAACTATAAAGTAGTAAAAGAATTTACCACTAAAGTAAAAGAAAAAGCTTTAGGTGAAGAAGTTAAAAGGAGTATTAAACCAGGTGATTTATTTGTTAAAATTGTAAAAGATGAATTAACTGAATTATTAGGAGGAGAGGCAGCTCCTCTAAATCTAGAAGGAAGTCCGGCTATTTTAATGTTAGTTGGTCTTCAAGGTTCAGGTAAAACAACTACGATTGGAAAGCTTGCTAATTATCTAAGAAAGAAATATAAGAAAAAGCCATTATTAGTAGCTGGTGATATTTATCGTCCTGCTGCAATTGATCAGTTGAAACAATTAGGTAAACAATTAAATATTGAAGTTTACGAAGAAGGGATAACTAATCCAGTTTCTTTATGTCAAAGAGCTTACAACTATGCTAAGGAAAATGGTTATGACTATATTTTAGTTGATACAGCTGGAAGACTTCAGATTGATGAACAGTTAATGGAAGAGTTAAAAGAAGTTGAAGAAGCAATTAAACCACAAGAGACTTTGTTAGTTCTTGATTCTATGATGGGACAAGATGCTATTCACGTTATTAATGGTTTTAATGAAAAATTAAATCTAACTGGTGTTATTTTAACTAAATTAGATGGTGATACTAGAGGTGGTGTAGCTTTATCTGTTCGTCATTTAACAAACTTACCAATTAAATTTATTGGTACTAGTGAAAAGTTAGATGGTTTATCTAGTTTTGATCCAGAAAGAATGGCTGGAAGAATTCTTGATATGGGTGATATTATCTCTTTAGTTGAACAAGCAGAAGAAGCAATCGATGAAAAAGCCGCTACTAAAGCCGCTAAGAGATTACAACAAGGTAAATTTGACTTAGAAGATTTCTTAACTTCTATGAAACAAATTAAGAAGTTAGGTCCATTAGAGAATTTGATTAAGTTGATACCTGGTGCTAAGAAAATGGGACTATCTAATATTCAAATACCAGAAAAGCAATTAGCACATGTAGAAGCAATTATTCTTTCCATGACTCCAGAAGAGCGTCGTGATCCTAAGATTATCAAAGCTAGTCGAAAGACAAGAATTGCTCAAGGTAGTGGTCGTTCTGTTCAAGAAGTAAACCAATTACTTATCCAGTTTGAACAAATGAAAAAGATGATGAAAGGCTTTAAGAAAGATAATATGCAATTGCCTTTTTAATAAAAGTTTTTGAAGAGAGTGATTTATGTATTAAATGCTTTCTTTTTTTGTATTTATAGATTTCATTACCAAAAAGTTGCAAATGTGTAATAAATTGGTAATGTTTCATAATATATGATTAAGTGAGCTATGAAGGATAACTAGAATTATTGAAAAGTTGCCTTCAATTTGATAAAATTAATTCATAAAGTATGAAAGTAGGTGTTGATATGTTTAGTGATAGTAATTGTTTGCTTTCTATAAGTGTAAAAGTTAACTCAAAATTAACCTGGGGGGGGGGTACTTATTAGTACTAAGTAGCAAAACTACTTTCTTTCATAGTGTCAAATTGATGGAATAGGAA
>CAKOXX010000022.1 GCA_934130405.1 uncultured Bacilli bacterium
AGTTAAGCCACTTAACGCCGACGATAGTGTATGCGAAAATAGGAAGTTGCCAAGATTTTTTTTGTTTTATTTTTTAATTTTTCTAAAACATCTTGAAATACTCTATTTCCCTTTGCTATAATGGACTAGACGGAAAAGAGGGAAATTTATGAATTATAAAGTTACATCATATAATGAAAAAGATACTATATCTTTGGCAGAAAATATTGAATCAGAACATTTTCCTAATATGGTTATATGTTTAATTGGTGATTTAGGTAGTGGTAAGACAATCTTTACAAAAGGTTTTGCAGTTGCATTAGAAGTAAAAGAAGAAGTTACTAGTCCTACTTTTAATATAATTAAAGAATATCAAAGCGGTCAACTTCCTTTATATCATATGGATGTTTATCGTCTTGATGGTAAAGCAGAAGATTTAGGAATAGAAGACTATTACGATAAAGGTGGAGTAACAATTATAGAATGGGCAGACATGATAAAAGATTATTTACCAGAAGAAAGATTAGACATCAAATTTAAACTATCAAATGAAGATGAAGATACCAGAATTATTACTATTACTCCGTATGGACAAGCTTATGAAGATTTATGTGAGGATGTTCTATGAAAATTCTTTATGTAGATACCTCATCAAATTACCTTTATAGTGGAATAGTAATTGATGATTCTATAAAATGTGAAATTAAAGAAGAATTAGGAAAAGACTTATCAAAAGTAGCCTTACCAAAGATTATAAAACTATTTGATGAAGCCTCTATTGCACCACAAGACTTAGATAAAATAATGGTAGTAATTGGACCGGGTTCATTCACTGGCGTTAGAATAGGTGTTACTATTGCTAAAACAATTGCTTGGAGCTTAGATATTCCTATAGTGCCAGTATCTGGTCTAACTGCAATGGCTTTATCTAACCCTATGAGTGATAATTACTCAATGCCACTAATTGATGCTAGAAGAGGTTATGTTTATGGCGCACTTTACGACAAAGATATGAATTCAGTTATTGAAGACACACACATAGAATTAGAAGAATTAAAAAATAAAGTAAAAAATAATCAGCCAATTACAGTTATTACTAATAACGATATAGAGATATCTTATGATGTAGTTAAGTATAATCCAGATATCTTAAAAATAGTAAATTACTTTAAAGGTAGAGAAGGAGTTAACCCCCATCTTGTTAACCCAATATATTTAAAAAAGACAGAAGCTGAGGAAAAAGCTAATTTATGATAAAAGAATATAATAGTTATCCACAAATTTCTGTGGATAACTTTATTTATAAAATGAAAAAAGAAGAATTTATACAAGACCCCTTTCTAAAATTATTAACTTATGAAGAAGAAAATATAGTAAAAGGAATATTACTTTATAGTGAAATTTATGATAGAATAGAAATCAATCAAATAGAAGTGATTCCTATTTACCAAAATAGACATATTGCTTCTTCATTAATGCAACATTTAATAGATCAAGCAAAAAATAAAAAGATAATTAATATAACTCTAGAAGTAAAATGTGACAATTATAAAGCAATAAATCTGTATCAAAAATATAACTTTGAGAAGCAAGCAGTGCGAAAAAAATATTATAATGGTATAGATGGAATACTGATGGAACTAAAAATAAATTAGATTTGGAAGTGTTAATAATGAAAGATACTTATATATTAGGAATAGAAAGTAGTTGTGATGAAACAAGTTGCTCTATTGTAAAAAATGGAAGAGAAGAAATAGCAACATCAACATCAACACAAATTTCTATTCATGAGAACTTTGGAGGAGTTGTTCCGGAAATAGCAAGTCGCGAACACGTAAAAAATATAACCTTCGTGATAGAAGACTGCTTAAAAAAAGCAAATATGAAAATAGAAGAAGTAGATGCCATAGCCGTTACTTATGGACCAGGTTTAATTGGTAGCCTTTTAGTCGGTTTAGAAGCAGCTAAAACCTTAAGTTTCGTTTATAATAAACCATTAATACCAGTTCATCATATAGCAGGACATATCTATGCCAATAGTTTAGTAGAAGAGTTTAAATTTCCTTTAATAGCTTTAGTAGTTAGTGGTGGACATACCGAATTAATAAAAATGAATGACCACTTAAGCTTTGAAAAACTAGGAGGAACCCTAGATGATGCGATTGGTGAATGCTATGACAAAGTAGCAAGAGTAATTGGTCTTTCTTATCCTGGTGGCCCAAAATTAGATAAACTAGCTCACACAGGAGAAGCTACTTATCAATTACCTATGCCTTTAAATGATGATAGTTATAACTTTTCATTCAGTGGTTTAAAAAGTGCAGTTATTAATTTAGCACATAAAGAAAAACAAAATAATCGTGAAATAAATCAACAAGACCTAGCTTGTTCTTTCCAAAACGTTGCTATTGGAAGTATCATCAACAAAACAAAAAAAGCCTTAAAAAACGAAAATATTAATAACTTAATAGTAGCTGGTGGAGTAGCTGCAAATGGTAAACTAAGAGAAGAAGTAGCAAAATTAGCAGAAGAGATGAATATCAACTATTCTATTCCACCACTTAGTTTTTGTACAGACAATGCCACAATGATAGCAGCAGCTGGTTATTACCTATATAAAAAAGGCATAAGAGCAGACTTTAATTTAAACGCTCAATCAAGTGTTAATCTGTAAAGAAGCATATTTGAAAATATGTTTTTTTTGTGGAAAACTCTTTTTTTGAAAGAAAAGTGTGCTATAATCAATAATAGGGAAGAGTAGATTGATACCAACAATTTACAAATCAAGATTTGATAACCCATAGAGATTATAAAGAATAGAAGGAGAGAAGTTTATGTTAAAAACAAAAGTAGGTTATAGCACTCAAAAAGATAGTTTTACTAAAGGACTAGAAACTGCTAAAAATGCAAAACTAGGAATGAGACCAAAACTAGGATTACTTTATACTTCTTGTCAAGACGATACTGAAGAAGTTATAAAAGGAGTTCGCTCTACAATGAGAGGAGTACCAGTAGTTGGTTGTACATCAAGTGGAATGGTAATGACTAATGATGGTATTATTTCAAGTGAAGATGGTTTCGCTGCCATGATGACTTTTGATGACAAAGAAATGACTGTTGGAGTAGCTTGCCACGAAGCAGGAAAAAATGCTAGAGAAATCGGAAGAAAAGTAGCAAGAGAAGCAGTATTAGATGCTGGAGCTACTTATTCACCAGACTATTTCTATATGGTAGCAAGTCCAAAAGAAGAAGAAGATTATTTAATGGGAATTCAAGATATTATCGGGCGTGTACCAATGTTTGGAGGAAGTGCTGCTGATGATACTGTAGAAGGAAATTGGAAAATTTATTGTAATGATAAAGTATTTACTGATGGTGTTGCAGTAGTATTCTTCTATACTGATAATGAAATTGCTACTTCATATACAGGAGCATATCGTGAATCAGATAATGTTGGTTTAATTACAGAAGTAAAAAATAATCGTACATTAGTAAAAATCGATGGAGTTTCTGCTCTTAAGAAATATGCTGAATGGACTGGAACTAAAGTAGAAAAATTACATGGTCAAAATTTATTAGCTGCTTCAATTACTAAACCATTAGGTGTAAAAGACCCATTAGGAAACTTAACAGTTGTACGTCACCCAATGTTCGGAGATGATAATGGAACAAAAACACCAAATGATGACACTATCAATTTAGGAAATAAAGTAGTAGAAAAAACAGCTATTATTCAATTAGAAGCAACTGTAGATGAATTAATCGATTCTACAAAAGCAACATTAAAAGATTTAAAAAGTCAATTATCTTGTGACCCTGCAGGTTATGTATTAGTTCATTGTGGAGGAAGAAAATTAGGAATTGGAAACAGAATCAATGAAGTATACGATAACTTAGTAGAAGAAGCTCACGGTGTACCATTCATTACAATCTTTACATTTGGTGAATATGGTTATGATGAACATTCTTGCAATAGTTGTGGTGGTTTAATGTTATCATTCACAGGTTTTGGAAAAGAATAATAATTACGTAAAATTAACTCATACTAAAATACGAGGAGGAGATAAAATGAAGAATTTAATCGGAGGAAAATTTGTTGATGCTAGTAATGGAGAAAAAGCTGATGTAATTAACCCAGCTACTAATGAATTAATTGATACAGTTCCATTAGCTACTGAAGAAGATGTAGACCTTTGTGTTAAAGAAGCAGCAGAGGCACAAAAAGCTTGGGCTAAAATGCCAATGTATGAAAGAGGAGAAATCTTATACAAATTTGCTGATTTAGTTGAAGAAAGACACGAAGAATTAGCTCAATTATTATCAAAAGAAACAGGAAAACCAATTAAAGAAGCAAGAGCAGAAATTGGAAATACAAAACATTTTATTCATGGTTATGTAGAAAAAGCTAAACATGATTATGGAAATGTAATTCCAGCTGGAAGTGAAGTTGGTCAAGAAAAAACAATGCAAATAACTGTTCAACAACCATTAGGTGTAGTTGCTTGTATTATTCCATTTAATTTCCCTTGTGATTTATTTGGTCAAAAAGTACCTAGTGCTTTAATAATGGGAAATAGTGTAATTGTAAAACCAGCTACTGATAATCCATTAACACTTCATAGATATTGTGAATTATTAGTAGAAGCAGGAATTCCAGCAGGAGTTATTAACTGTATTTCAGGACGTGGTTCTGTAACTGGAAACGCTTTAGCAAAACATCCACAAGTAGCCTTAATTAGTGTAACAGGAAGTACTGAAGTAGGAGCTGAAGTAATGGCTAATGCTGCTTCTAATATTACTCACGTTATGTTAGAGTTAGGTGGAAATGATGCTTTTATCGTTATGAATGATGCTGATATGGACTTAACTATGAAGGAGTTAGTTTGGGGACGTCTTTATAATACCGGACAAGTTTGCTGTGCTAGTAAAAGATTCTTAGTTCAAAAAGATATCAAAGATGAATTTATTAAAAGAGCAGTAGAAACTCTTCAATCATTAAAAGTTGCTATGCCTCAACAAGAAGATGCTGATATTGGTTGTTTAATTAATGAAAAAGCGGCTATTAATGCTGAAGAACAAGTTAAGAAAACAATGGAACAAGGAGCTACTTTAGTTTATGGTGGTAGAAGAAATGGTGCTTTCTTTGAACCAACAATTCTTGATAATGTAACAAGAGATATGGATGTTATGAAAGATATGGAAATCTTTGCCCCAGTAATTCCAGTTTGTACTTTTGATACATTAGAAGAAGCTCTAGAAATAGCAAATCAAAGTAAATTTGGTTTATGTGGAAATATTATGACTAGTGATATGAAAACTGCTTTCAAAGCTGCTATGGAAATGGAAGTAGGAGGAGCAGTTATCAACGGTGCAAGTTTCTATCGTGCTATTGAAATGCCATTCGGTGGATGGAAACATTCAGGAATTGGAAACGAAGGAGTTTCAACAACTCTAAAAGAAATGAGTCGTACAAAGACGATCGTTCTTAAAAATATTTTAGATTAATTATAAGAAAAGACTTAAGATTACAATTAAAATCTAAGTCTTTTTTGTTAGATTTTGACAAGTTATTTCCGTTATAAAAATAGAAACCAGTAGTTGATTCCTATTTTTTTATGAACTTTTTTTCTACTAAACAAATGACATAGTAGAATAAAAAGGCGAATACTCCTAGAAGAAATACAGAAGTAATAACTAAATTTATATTGAACACTTGACTACCATACATAATTAAGTAACCTAATCCCTTTTTAGAAACAAGTAATTCCCCCATAATTACCCCAATATAAGCCATACTTGTATTAATTTTAAGATTATTAATTATATTAGAAAAATTGCCTGGTAAAACAACCTTGAAAAATAAATCTTTCTTACTAGCATTTAAACTCTTAAGTAAAATTAAATAGTTTTTATCAGTTTCTTTAAAACTATGATAAATATTGATAATAGATAAGAATAAAGAAATTAATAAAGCCATAAAGATAATTGATTTTGTACTAGCACCGACCCAAATAATAATTAAAGGACCAAGTGCTACTTTAGGAAGAGCATTAATAACTGTAAGATAAGGATCAACTATCTTAGCAAGTCGTTCATTCCACCATAGAATAGAAGCGATTGCTAAACCACCGATCGAAGCTAGTGAAAAACTAATGATGGTTTCCAGTAAAGTGACTTTAATATGTGTAAATAAATCATTACTTTCAACTAAAGAACTTAAAGTTTTAACAATTAGTGAAGGACTACTAGCTAAGAAAGTATTAATTACTTTATAATGTGCTAGTATTTCCCAAATGATAAGAAAAACAATAAGTATTAAAACTTGTGCAAAGATAATGATTCGTCTTTCTTTTTGTTTCTTTTTTAGATATTCTTTTCTCTCATTAGATATGGACATCTAAATCCCTCCATATCTTTTCATAATAGATATTAAACTCCTTTTTACTTCTATTTTCGAAAGGTGTCTTTCTATCTTCAAACTCTATTTCATAAATAGTTTTAATCTTAGCAGGTCTTTTCGTTAGAACAATCACAATATCACTTAAACTAACTGCTTCTGCGATATCATGAGTTACCATTAAGACAGTTTTACCTTCCTTCTTAATCATCTTATATAAATCATCAGCAAGAGCTACTCTAGTCATAGCATCAAGTGCGGAAAATGGTTCATCTAATAATAATATATCCGGATGAATCGCTAGTGTCCTGATGAGAGCAACCCTTTGTCTCATACCACCAGATAAACTACTAGGATATTTATCTTTAAATTCAGTTAAACCATAACTATCTAATAAATGATCAACGTAGCTAATATTATCCTCTGTCTTAATGCCTTTAATTTCTAGTCCTAAAAGACAATTGTCTAAAATAGTTAACCAAGGAAATAAACTATCTTTCTGTAGCATATAACCTAGAACAATATTGTCCTTGTTAAAAGTAATTTCTCCACTAGATTTATCTTCAAGCTTAGCAAGAATCGAAAGTAAAGTACTTTTTCCACAACCAGAAGGACCAACAATAGAGATAAATTTTCCTTTTTCGACTTTGAAAGAAAAATCTTCAATCGCCTTAATCTCATCTATAGTATCTTGATAGTTCTTTTCTAGATGTGTTATTTCTAAAATATTATTATTTGATGTCATATTTTAACTTATCATAAGAAACTTTCTTACCAAGTTCATTAGCATTTTCCATAATCTCTTGTAAGTGATCAAAAGATTCCTTTTTATATTCAGTTGTTTTAGGCCATGCTTCTATCTCACGATATCTTTTAACAACATTAGTAATATCTTTTAAAGAAGTATCTGGAAATTGATTAATAATTGCTTTTGCAACTTCTTCATCTGTAGAATTATGAACAAAATCAAGTCCTTTTTGAATAGCATCTCTAAACTCTTTAATTAAGTCATTATTCTTTGTTAAATAGCTATTTCTAGCAAAGTAAGTTGTATAAGGAACAACTCCTCCAAGTTCTCCAACAGAAGCAACTACATAACCATAACCCTGTTTTTCTACTTGTAGAGCATTAGGTTCTCTTAGTGCAAGAAAAAGAAAGTAAGATTATTGATAAATACTTAAAAATTTGATATCCTTAAATAAGAATAGGAGGGTTCTTGATGTTAGTTTATGTACTAAATAAAGAAAAGCTAATTAGTTTTACTTTACCTTCCACTGTATCTGGTAGTTATTGGGTAAAAGACAAAGATAAATATAATAATGAAATAAATCTAATAAATATAAGTGAAGATAATGGAAAGTGGAAAGCTTATAGTAATAAGAATGTTAAGATATTAGCTAATAAAGAAGTGTTAAGAGAGGTAGAACTTAGTGAATACCAGTTTTTAATACTACAGTTAAAAGATGGAGCAGGTTACTATATCTTATATGCTTCACCTGTAAATGATTTGTCAATGCAATATCTTTCTATTGAAAGAGACTGTAAATTTACAGTAGGAAGTAGTAGTGACAATGCCATTAGTTGTAATAATCAATTAGTATCACCCCATCATATTGAAATAACTTATCAAAATAGAACTTGGTTAGTAAAAGATTTAGACAGTCAGTATAAAGCTTTCATAAATAATCAAGCATTATATGGTGTTAGAAGACTTAATCACGGTGATGTTATTTTTATAATGGGACTTAAGATAATCGTCCTTGGTAATATTTTAGTATTTAATAATCCTTTAGATAGTGTAACTTATAAGGGTGGGTTACCTGCTAAATATTTAGAACGTCCAATCAATGAAAAAGTTGAAACAACTGAGGAGGAAGAAGAAGTAACTCTTTATGATAAGAATGATTACTTTGTAAGATCTCCACGTTTTGTAGAAGTTATAGAAAAAGAAGAATTTAAATTAGATGGTCCTCCTAATAATGCTGAGCCAGAAGAAATGCCTTTCATTCTAACTATCGGACCAATGATAACTATGGCTTCAACTTCTTTTGTTATGTTATTAGTTGCTTTCATGTCAATGCAAAATGGCAGTGGAAATATGATGAGTGTCATGCCAACTATAGCTATTTCAATTTCAATGATGGCAGGAACTCTTCTTTGGCCAACCATTAATAGACGCTATACTAAAAAGATGCAAGAAAAGAAAAAAGCTAAATTAGAGAAAAAATATAATGAATATTTAGTAAAGAAAGAACAAGAATTATTAAATATTTCTACAAAACAAAAACAAATTTTATTATCTAATAATATTAGTCCTAGTGAATGTTATCAAATGATAATTAATAAAAATAGGGCATTATGGGGAAGAGAACTACATCAAAAAGATTTCCTTTCTATGCGTTTAGGACTAGGTAGAACGAATCTTTCTATTAACTTTGCTTATCCATCAGAGCATTTTACAGTAGATGATAATAATCTTGAAGAAAAAATGATGCTTATTACAGAAAAGTATAAATATATAGATGGAGCACCCGTAGTAGAAAATTTTATTACTAAAAATATAATGGCTATTTGTGGTAGATATGAATATATAAAACCTTATACCGACTTATTACTGTTACAAATGGTTACTCTTCATAGTTATTATGATTTAAAGATAGTTATTTTGACTAATGAAGTAAATGAAGAGTACTGGGAAAATATAAAGATGATGCCACATCTATTTAGTAATGATAAAGAGACAAGATTCTTTGCTAGTAACTTTGATGATGCTAAGGAAATAACGCAATATTTACAAAGAATAATGACTTCAAGAGCAAATCAAACAGATAAGATAAAACAAAATAGAGACCAATTGTATAAAAACTTTTCTACATATTACATGATAATAACCGACGATTATAAGATGGTTAAAAACTTTTCATTAATTGATCAAATACTAGAAATGGATGGTAACTTAGGTTTTAGTTTATTAATACTTCATCCATCACTTGCTAACTTACCAACTGCAACTAAAGCTTTCATTGGAATAAATGATATGCAAAATGGTGGTATCTTTGAAAGTGAAATTCAAAAAGATTCACAAAGAATATTTACTATTGAACCAGTTGATAAATTAGATTTAGCTTATTGTTCTTTAAGATTAATAAATATTCCTTTAGAAAGTAGGGATGAAGAATATAATTTACCAAAAACAGTTGGATTCTTAGAGATGTATGATGTTGGAAAAATTGAACAATTAAACCCTCTTGAAAGGTGGAAAGTCAATAATCCAATAAACAGTTTATCAGTACCGGTTGGTTTATCAACTGATGGTAATTTATTTAAACTTGATTTACATGAACGTGAAGAAGGACCACACGGTTTGATAGCAGGTATGACTGGTTCTGGTAAATCAGAATTTATAATTACTTATATTTTATCAATGGCTATTAACTTTCATCCTGATGAAGTGCAGTTCGTTTTAATCGACTATAAAGGTGGAGGCTTAGTTGGTGCTTTTGAAAGTCAGGATAAAAAAATAGTTTTACCACACTTAGCAGGAACGATAACAAACCTAGAGACTGCTGATATTAATAGAGCATTATCATCAATCGAAAGTGAACTTAAAAGAAGACAGAAACTATTTAATGAAGCACGTGAAAAACTAGGAGAAGGAACAATTGATATTTATAAATATCAAAAATATTATCGTGAAGGTATGTTAGATACAGCTGTTTCTCACTTATTTATAATCTCTGATGAGTTTGCTGAACTTAAAAGTCAACAACCGGAATTTATGGACCAATTAATATCAACGGCTCGTATTGGACGTTCCTTAGGAGTACACTTAATACTAGCTACTCAAAAGCCAAGTGGAGTTGTAAATGATCAGATTTGGTCAAACTCTAGATTTAAAGTTTGTTTAAAAGTACAAGATGCTAATGATTCTAATGAAGTAATTAAAAGACCAGATGCTGCAATGATAAAAGAAGCCGGAAGATTTTATTTACAAGTAGGTTATGATGAGTTATTTGCACAAGGACAAGCAGCTTGGGCTGGGGCACCTTATGTTCCTCTTGATAAAGTTTATCATCAAAAAGATGATTCTATTGTTTTCATTAATGAGATAGGAAAGAGTATAAAGAGTATTGATACCCCAAAAGTAAATATTAAAGTTGAAGGTGAACAATTACCTAATATAGTTAAATATCTATCATCACTTGCTGAAAAAACCAATATTTCTGTTAAGCAATTATGGTTACCTAAACTTGCAAGTATGATTTATCTTGATAATTTAAAGAGTAAATATAACTTTGTAAGAAAACCTTTTGATGTTGAGTTAGTTATCGGTGAATATGATGACCCAGCTAATCAAAAACAAGGACTATTATCTGTTGATTTAGGAGAAGAAGGAAATGTTGTAATTTACAGTATGACAGAAAAAAATACTATTACTAATACACTTTTATATTCATTAATAACAACTTATACTACTGAAGAAGTTAATATTTATGCTTTAGATTTTGATAATGAAACTTTAAAGATATATGAAAATGCCCCTCAAGTTGGTGATGTAATTTTTGCAAATGAAGAAGAAAAAGTAGATAAGTTACTTAAACTTTTAATGGTAGAAATCGAAAAGAGAAAGAAATTATTCCAAGACTTTAATGGTAGTTACAATTTCTATTGTTCTCATTCAGGAAAGACTTTACCAGCTATCGTCTTTATGATATCTGGATATGAAAACTTTAAAGAAAGCTTTGAGGATTTTGAACAAGATGTTGCTAAGATAACAAGAGATGGGGCAAAGTATGGAATATATTCAGTTGTAACAGCTATTAGTGATAGAGCTTTAAGACTTAGTATGCGTTCTAATTTCCCAACTATTATTCCACTAAAATTATCAGCACCAATCGAATATAATATGTTACTTGGTAAGAAAGCTCCGTTAATAGCAGATATAAATAATCGTGGTGTTGTCTTAATAAATGATGCTCCATATGAATTTCAAACCGCTTCTGTTTGTGAAAGTGAGAAGTTAAACGACTATGTTAAACAAGTTATTACTGCATTGAATGAACAAATCAAGACAAGAGCTAGTAGAGTACCAGTACTACCAGAAATAGTAACTCTAAGTGATGTAAGACAGGCTCTTAAGGACTTAACTAGTATTCCAGTTGGTATTGAGAAAGAAACCCTTAATATTGCAACTTATAACTTTAAGAAAAATCTTATCAGTTTAATTAACTCCGAAGATATGACTGCTCTTACTAAACTAACTAGATTAATAATTAAAGAAACAACAAGTCTAGCAAATGTTGAAACTATGGTTCTTGATTTAAAAGACTTTTATGATGAAAATACTTTTGAAAATGTTATTTATCATAATTTAGCAGTTGATTCTTTCAAATTTCTTAATGACGAAGTCTTTAGAACAGATAGAACTAATAATTTAATAGTATTTATTACTGGGGTTGAAAAACTAATTGGTAGCTTAGACCCTACTACAAAGGCTGGTTTAATATCAATATTTACTAAGATGAGTGAATTGAAAAATATTTCTATTGTGTTTGTTAGTAGACCAATAGATATTAAGTCATATGCATATGAAGCTTGGTTTAAACAGTTTGTATCTAGTGATGGTGGAGTTTATGTTGGAAGAGGAATAAATAATAATGTCACTTATAGTATTTCAACTTCATTCAGAATATTAAATGAACAAATACCACCTAACTTTGGATATGTTGTTGATAATGGTATAGCAACTAGAATTAAGATATTAGAAGGTGACGAATAATGGAAAATAAAGTTTTAGTAACAATAATAGTACCATTAATTGAAAAAAAGTATGAGGTATTTCTTCCTGTTAATAAAAAGATAGGAGAAATATCTTCCTTACTTGCTAAAGGATTAGTTGATGTTTCAAATGGCTATTATATTATTACTAATAAAGAAAAATTTTATAATAGAATCACAGGAAAAGAATATAATAATAATGTTATTTTACAAAAAACTGATATAAGACATGGTACTCAACTAGTATTTATGTAAAAAACTGTCAATACAGTTGATTAGAGAAAAAAAGTGTGATAAAGTTAAATCATAGAAAGGTAGGAGATAAAAAATGGCAACATATAGTGACACTACATATTTAAGTTCATATCAGTTGCAAATGGCTACAGCAGAAATGCGATTATTACAAGAAGGACTAAAAAAAGTAGTCAATGATTTATATGATTATATAGGAGCTGACTTAGAGCCAAACTGGACTACACCTGGAGGAAAAAATGCAATACAACATTTAAGAGATTTTGTTAATACTTCTATTGAACAAAAAATTATTAATGGATTTGTTGAAGAAAGAATAACAGGTTTCGAAAATTGTATTAAACCTTCACAAAATATTGAACAAGCAGGATAAAAGAAGGGAGAGATAAATAATGGAAGGACAAAAAGTATCAAGTCTTGCTATTGAAGCAGCAATTGGAAATTTAAAAGGAAAATTTGTTGGTAATGTTACTACTAGAATGGAAGAATTTGCAGACCAATTGAATGGATTGAAGACTGGTGAAAAGTTAAGCAATCAAGAAATTGATGAAAATATTCATATGATGAATGAAGTGTTAAAACAGTTAGAAGCAGATTTTACACAAGAAGAAGCAACAATTAGAAGCGCAATGGAAGAATCTAATGATGTAATTAATAGTTCTCTTGGATTAATTAAAAATGAAACTTCAATGTTTGATACTTCAAAAATTACAGACACTTTCAAATAATAGAAAAGAGCAACATTTTATGTTGCTTTTTTAGAATAGGAGGAATGAAAATGGCAATTTCTAAAGAACAAATAGAAAAAACTAAACAAGAAATAGAAGCTGCACAAAGAGAATTACCGGAAGCAGGACAATTTAGAGCTTCAATATCATCTTTAAGAGATACACTTTCTATTTTAAAAGATGTATGGAATACAGATGGTGGTGCACATCAAACAGCAGAACTTGCAAGTTGCATTACAGAGCTTGAAAACTATAATACAATTATTGAATCAGAGTTACAATCTGTTAAAAATCAAGAAGTTTCATATTATTCACAAACGCATAGAAGCTTCAAAAGTAAGGTTAAAATACAAACAAAAAGTGCTTAATTTAGTGTATCTTTATGTATAAGAAAGGAGGATATATATGGCAAATGTGAGTGTAAGTGGAATAGAAGGAACAGCAAGTGAAATTCAAGGTGTAAATGACATTTTAAAGAATACAGCAACAAATACAAGTACAGCTGGTGATAGAATTAGTAAATTAGCTACAGAATTCGCTAGTTATAATAATCAAATAAGTGCAGATAATCCACCTCATTATGAACAATATACAGAAGGTGATAGTATTTGTACTTATAATATATATGATACTTGGGTAACAACAACTGGTGGATTAGAAAGTAGGGCAGCATCATTAGCATCTAAAGCTGACGAAATAAATTCTGTAGTTGATAGAATTAGTTCAAAAGTAGCAGACGTTCAAACTATTGCAGTAGCAATACAAGGATATATTGATTCAATTCAAGATATATTATCAAATAGTGATACTATGAGTAAATGTGGTATAAATTTAAGTTCAGGAGTAGTAGCATCTGCATTTTTAGCTTTGGGTAGAGATGGAGTTGCTAAAGCAAACTTGGCTACTAGTGGAGCAGATATTAATAGTAGAAACTTTCTTGATTATGATAATATAAAAGATGATGAAAAGTTAAATGGTGGCTTATTATCTTTTGAAAAACAAGATGATGGAAGCTACTTAATTAAAAAAGATGGAGAGTCTACGGGATATTATACGACTGGTTTAGCAGCCGGTTTATATATGAAAACATTAGTAAATGGTGCCACTGCTAAAGAGAAAGAAAAAGTCAAGAATTCAACTAACATAGATGATAATCAAGAAAAATTCCCATTAAAAGGTGAAGAGGCTTTTAATAATGTTAAAAAAGGTATTTCCAGTATTGGAAATGAAATTAAAGAAAACTACAAAAATTTTACTGAAGGAACAGCAACGACTCGTGAAAAAATAAATGATTCGATAAATAGTCTTAAAGATAATTTAAGTAGTAATAATTCAAATGATGCAATTCAGATAGACTATCCAAATGCTACAAATAATTTGACGACGGAATACAAGGCTAGATGGCAAGATGATTTATTCTCTCAATCACTTATGGGAAAACAAGATTATGTAATTCCAGAAGGAAAAAATTTATATGTTAAGAATCAATTAATTGCTAAGTCTGGTGATGTATTAAAATATGACTCTACATCTAGTAACTACTCTATTTTAAATAGTGAAGGAACAAAGCAAAGTTTAACTAGTTATCCATCAGAATTTTTATCAAATGGAGTATTTGAAAATACTTTACTAAAATAGTAATTTAAGGAGTGATAAAATGGCAAGTGTAAGTGTAAGTGGCATAGAAGGAACAGCAAGCGAAATTCAAGGAGTTAATGATATCTTAAAAAATACTGCAACTAATGCAAGCACATCGGCTGCTAGCATTAGCAAGTTAGCTACAGAATTCGCTAGTTATAATAATCAAATAAGTGCAGATAATCCACCTCATTATGAACAATATACAGAAGGTGATAGTATTTGTACTTATAATATATATGATACTTGGGTAACAACAACTGGTGGATTAGAAAGTAGGGCAGCATCATTAGCATCTAAAGCTGACGAAATAAATTCTGTAGTTGATAGAATTAGTTCAAAAGTAGCAGACGTTCAAACTATTGCAGTAGCAATACAAGGATATATTGATTCAATTCAAGATATATTATCAAATAGTGATACTATGAGTAAATGTGGTATAAATTTAAGTTCAGGAGTAGTAGCATCTGCATTTTTAGCTTTGGGTAGAGATGGAGTTGCTAAAGCAAACTTGGCTACTAGTGGAGCAGATATTAATAGTAGAAACTTTCTTGATTATGATAATATAAAAGATGATGAAAAGTTAAATGGTGGCTTATTATCTTTTGAAAAACAAGATGATGGAAGCTACTTAATTAAAAAAGATGGAGAGTCTACGGGATATTATACGACTGGTTTAGCAGCCGGTTTATATATGAAAACATTAGTAAATGGTGCCACTGCTAAAGAGAAAGAAAAAGTCAAGAATTCAACTAACATAGATGATAATCAAGAAAAATTCCCATTAAAAGGTGAAGAGGCTCTTAATAATGTTAAAAAAGGTTTCTCTAGTATTGTAGATGAGACACAAGATAATGCACAGAATCTTAAGATGAGCATTTCAGCTAAAGATCTTAGCGGAGAAACTAGAACAATTGATGAGTTTAAACCAACGAGAACTCCAGACAGTGTTTCAACTGTACGTGGCACAACAACGGAAACATATTTAATGGATAATGGAAACAAACTTATTTTTGAAAAAAGCGGATTAAGTCAAATTATGAGTGTAGTTGATAAAAAAGATTATCCACTAGCTAGAAGATTTTTTGATAAAAGTGGTAAACAATCAACGCTTTATCTTTATAACTATAACAAGGATGAGTATTATACAGTTGAAAATGGAAAATTAATTTATCGAGGCAAAATATCAGACTGATGAGAAATTTTCTCATCTTTTTTCATATAATTAATTATGAATAATGATTTAATAATCAAAATAGCTATTATTGCTAATAGAAAGTTGTATCAAGAAGAAAAAATAACATATAAAATGTATCAAGAAGCAGAAAAAGAATTACTTAAAAGTAGGTGAGTTTTTATAGAACTATTTACTATTAGAAGTAAACTTCAAAATGGTAGCAGTCTTGCTGATATTTCACTACGAGTAGTAATCTATGCTAGAGTTTCTACTGACCATTTGGAACAGAAAAACTCTTTAAATAATCAACTTGAATACTTTAAAAACTATATCAAAAAAAATCCTAAATGGATTTATATAACTAGTTATATAGATGATGGTATAACAGGTACTAATGACTTAAAAAGAGAACAATTTATGAAGATGATATTTGATGCTAAAAATGATAAATTTGACCTTATCTTAACAAAAGAAATATCGAGATTTTCAAGAAATACTTTAGATAGTATTAAATATACACGGGAATTACTAGAAAATGGTGTTGCTGTTTTTTTTCTTAATGATAATATTAATACCTTACTACCAGATGCTGAATTAAGACTTACTATAATGGCATCTCTTGCTCAAGATGAAGTAAGACGTTTATCAGAAAGAGTAAGATTTGGAATGCAACGAGCGATTGAAAAGAAAAAAATATTAGGTAATAATTCTTTGTATGGTTATTATAAAGATAAAAAAACAAATAAATTGGTAATTAATCAAGAAGAAGCCATAATTGTAGAACAAATATATAAGTTATATACAATAGATAAATTATCTTTAACGAAAATAGCAAAGTATTTAACAGATAGAAACATTAAAACTAGTTTAGGTTATAACTTTACAGTATCATCATTATCAAGAATAATTGAAAATCCTAAATATAAAGGTTACTACTGTGGCAGAAAAACAAGAGTAGTTGATTATATGAGTAAAAGAATTGAATATTTGGATAAGTCTAAATGGTTGATTAGTGCTGATAAAATAAATATTCCTCCTATAATAAATGAAGAGTTATGGAGCTTAGCTAATAAGAGATTAGAAAAGAGAAAAGCTAATTACAAAAGAAAAAATAGTAACAAAAAACTTTATCTATATAGTGGAAAAATATATTGTCTTCCTGATAATAGTTTATTTTATCGAAGATATTTTAAACAAGATAAAAAAGATGCAACTTGGATTTGTTCTAAGCATTTAAAAGAGGGAAGGAATAGTTGTTTAACATTAAGCCTTAGAGAAAGTGAATTAAATAATATTTTTAATGATTTATTAGAAAGGTTAAATATTTGTGAAGATGTAGTTTCTTTATTAATGACTAAATATAAAGAGATTAATAAAAGAAGTTTAACTAGAAAGAAAAAAAGAAAAGAATTAGGTAATCTTAAAGAAAAGAATGATAAACTTTTAAATCTATATTTAGATAATGTTATTACTAAATCAGAATTAACAGAAATGATAAATAATAATAAAGAACTAATAAATATTAATAAAAAAGAAGAAGTAAATATTAATTTAGAAGAAATTAATAACGAATTAAAAAGATTAATAAATAGTAAAGAAATACAAGAGAAGATAATTAATGAATTATTAAAAAGAATAACCGTTACAAGTACTAATAATAGTATAAAGCTTGATATATATCTAAAAAAAATAAGTGATTTAGATGAATATACAATAGAAAAAGAGTTTATAAGGGATAAAAAACAGTTAATCTACCTAGTTACTCATCATTTTGATTGATTTTTTTAAAAAAAAGTAGTATAATAAGTCAACAAATGAGGGGGATATATTATGGACAATTATGTGCGATATTTAATTAGATTTATTGCTATTTTATTTCTAGTCGGTGTAGCATTTTTGTTTGTTATTGTAATAAAGAATAATACAACTAGTAAATTAAATAACAAAACAGATTTAACTAATGTAATTAATCATGATGAAGCAGATACTACTAAAGAAGATTCTAAGACAAGTGATACTAAGAAAGAAGAAACAACCAAAGAATCAACAACAGATAATACTTCATCTACAACAAATAATACAACCAGTAAAAGTATAACTAAATATAATGGAACAAATTCATCAACAACTACTAAGAGTAATACTACTACAAATAGTACAACTAAAACAGTAACAAGTAATGAAACAAATAATAGTAATAATATAAATAATCAGAAGAAAACAATTAAAACAGAGGAAACTAAAAAAGATACTTCAACATCAAAAACTGATACTGATAAAGAAGTGGAATTTTCACTAAATTTTGATAAGAAAACATTGAATGTTGGTGAAACTGCTAAGATAGTTGTTACTTCTGATACTAAAAATTTAAAAGTCAATTATAAGTCATTTGATAAGTCAGTAGCTACTGTTACAAGTACTGGAACAATTAAAGCTTTAAAGAAAGGAAGCACTTATCTAGAAGTTAATGTTAATGAAGATTCATCTAAGATTATTGAATTAGTAGTTACTAATTCTACAACAAATAATGTAAATAATAATTCATCTAATAATAATCAAAATACTAATTCATCAACATCAAAGGATAATAATCAAAGTACTGATACTAGTGATAAAAGTAATTCTAGTAATACACCAACAAAACCAAGTGATAGTAACAATAATAGTTCTACTACAAATGATAGTAATCAAACAACAGATAATGACAAAACAGATACTAAAAATGATACTACTACAACACCTAGTGTAAAGAATGGTTGGTATACAGTAAATGGTAAAAAATACTTTTATAAAAATGGTAATAAAGTAACAGATAGTTATGTAGATTATATTTATTTAGATAAAAATGGTGTTGCTCAAGCAAAGATTGGTAACTTCAGTGCTACCTTATATGGAGCTACTGCTTGGACTAATCAAAGTGTTAATATAAGAAAAGCTGCTAATCAAAATAGTAGTTTATTAGGAACAATACCAACTGGTGGTAAAGTAAAGATTTTATTTAGTGATAATTCATCAACTAAGTATATAAAAATTAAATATAATAACATCACTGGTTATGTATATTCAGACTTTTTATTAATTAATCTACCAGATGTTATTCCTGATATGTTATATGAAATAACTAGTGCTTCATCATCAACTTCTAAGGCTGCTAATACTGCTATTCCTGGTATTACTGGCAAGAACTTATATGGTTTTACTAAAAAATATAATTCTAAAATAGGTAAGGAAACTTATTATGCACCACTTTTATATCCAACAGCAAAGAAATTACAAAGTGCTTATAATAAAGCTAAAAAAGACGGATATAATTTAAAAGTATATGATGCTTATCGTCCACATGATGTAACAGTTTCTTCAAATAGTAATTTTAGAAAATTATATAACTCTAATTCTAAAGTTAAAAATGCTATTGACTATGATAAAGAAGGTAACTATTGGGGACCATCTTGGTTCTTAGCAAGTAGTGTTTCTGCTCATAATAAAGGAGTAGCTCTTGATATTGCTATTACTAATAGTAAAAATCAGGAATTAAAAGCTCAAACTGCTTATGATACTTTAGATACGACTTCAATTGTAAAATATAATAACTCTGTTGCTAATAAATTAAGAAGTATTATGTTATCACAAGGATTTAGTCCACTAGAATCAGAATGGTGGCATTTCCAAGATAATGATTACTATAGTAATAGTAAAGTTGTAACATTTCATTTAAAATAAGTTTTTACTAATTGAGTCTGTAAATAAATTTGTGTAAATAGAAAATCTTTCCATGATAAAATAAAAGAAATGGAGAGATTTTATTATGG
>CAKOXX010000023.1 GCA_934130405.1 uncultured Bacilli bacterium
CCATAATAAAATCTCTCCATTTCTTTTATTTTATCATGGAAAGATTTTCTATTTACACAAATTTATTTACAGACTCAGAAATTTCAAGAATGATTAATATATCATTAGAAGATATAAAAAGAATGAGCCAGTTATAGGTTCATTCCTTTTCTTATCTTTTAACTTCTACTAAATCGTATACTTCAATCTGATCATTTTCTTTGTAGTCTTGACAATTTTCTAAAGTAAGTCCACAATCCATACCCTTGCTAACTTCTTTAGCATTATCTTTACCACGTTGAAGTGACTTGATTTTGCCTTGATAAACAACTATACCATCACGAATAAGTCTAGCATTTTCTCCCATCTTAATAGTTCCGTTAGTTACGTGACAACCTGCAATTAAACCGACCTTAGAAAATTTGAATATTTGACGAATTTCTAAGTTACCAGTAATAACTTCTTCGTACTCAGGTTCTAGCATACCTTTCATAGCAGCTTCCATCTCTTCAACTACTTTATAAATAATATCATAAGTTCTAATAGAAACACCATACTCTTTAGCTAGGTCCATTACTTTGCCACTACCTCTTACATTAAAACCAATAATAATGGCATTTGAAGCTTGAGCAAGAACAATATCGCTTTCTGTAATAGCCCCAACACTTGCTCTTATGATATTAACCTTAACTCCTTCAACATCAATTTTTTCAAGAGATTGTCTTACAGCTTCTAAACTACCAGTAACATCTGTTTTTAAAACAATATTAATCTCTTTTAACCCTTCATTTATTTGACCAAATAAATCATCAAGAGTCATACCAGTACGATTAGTATCCGCTTCTTTAGCTCTTAAACTACGTTCTTCAGCGATAGATTTAGCTTGCTTTTCTGTTTCAAAAGCCATAAATTTATCGCCTGCTTTTGGTGTTTCAGATAATCCAGTAATTTCTACTGGCATAGATGGTGTTGCCGAAACAATATTTTGACCTAAATCATTCTTTAATGTTCTAACTTTGCCAAAAGATGTACCAACTACGATTGGGTCACCTAATCTTAAAGTACCATTTTGAATTAATAAAGTTACAACACTACCCATATGCTTATCCATTTGACTTTCTAAAACAGCTCCAGTTGCATATCTTTTCGGATTAGCTTTTAACTCTTGCATTTCTGCTATTAATAAAATGTTTTCAAGTAAATCTTCAACACCTTCACCAGTAACTGCTGATATTTTATTAACTAGAGTATCTCCACCCCATTCTTCTGGAGTAAGTCCAGCATCTACTAAACCCGTCATTACTCTATCAATATTAGCTTCTGGTTTATCAATCTTATTAATTGCAACAATAATTGGAACTTTTGCTGCTTTAGCATGATCAATTGCTTCTTTAGTTTGAGGTTTTACTCCATCATCTGCTGCTACTATAATTATAACTATATCAGTAACAGATGCTCCTCTAGCACGCATTTCGGTAAAAGCTTCATGACCAGGTGTGTCAATAAAGGTTATATCTTTACCTTTACATTTTACTTGATAAGCACCAATTGCTTGAGTAATACCACCAGCTTCACCACTAGCTACACTACTTTTTCTTAAATAATCAAGTAAAGTAGTTTTACCATGGTCAACATGTCCCATAATTGTTACTACTGGAGGACGTTCTACTAAATCATCATCACTATCTACAAGTTCATAATTTTCAAAATTAGAAATATCTTGAGTTTCTTCTTTCTTAACAGTTTTATTAAACTCTAAAGCAAGAACTTCAACATCATCAAAAGATAAAGTTTTATTAACTGTTGCTAAGATTCCTAAACCCATAAGTTTCTTAATAACTTCACTAGGAGAAACATTAGCACAATTTGCCACATCTCCTACTGTCATTCCTTCTTTATAAAGAATAACAGAATCATCTTTGGCTGTTTCATTACTTTGTAATTTTTCTCTATGCTTGTAAAGTTTCTTTCTTTCTTCTCTAAATTTAGTATTAGAACCTTTAGTTACCTTGTTCTTTTTAGAAGGTTTCTTACTCTCCTTATTATAAGAACTATTACCATAAGCAATTTCTTCAGCTTTCATAGAAAGTGCAATGTCTTCTACTATCTCATCATTCACATCTTCACTTGGAACATAATCCTCTTCATCTTGAAAAGCATTATCAAGAAGAATAACCTCATCATCACTTAAAAGACGATTAGGGTCAGTAGTGATAAGTTTTAAAGTAGCCATCTTAGCTAAAACATCTTCTACACTCTTTCCAATATCTAAAGCATAATCTTGTATATTCATACACTTCACCTCTTTCTTTAATTTTCAATTATTTTTTCAATTTCCTCATATATACTATCAGGAATAGTACATTCTAACTTTCTTTCTAGACTTTTTCTTTTCTTGGCTTCTTTTAAGACTTCTAAGTCTTTTTTAATATATGCGCCACGACCGTTTTTCTTTCCAGTTAAATCAACAAAGACCTCTCCTTCTTTGTTTCTAACTATACGAAGAAGGTCTTTCTTTTCTAGTTTCTCTAAAGTAACGGAGCAAGTTCTGTAAGGTATTTTTCTTACTTTCATCTCTTACTCACCTTCTTTTTTAATATTAATTCCTAACTCTTTTGCTTGTTCTCTTGTTTTAATATCAATATTATATTTAGTTAAACGACTAGCAAGTTTAGCATTCATTCCTCTTTTACCAATTGCTAAAGAGAAATTATCACCATCTGCTATTACAATTGCTTCTTTTTTATTAGGGTCTGTTAATAATACAGTTAAATCTTTAGCAGGTGATAAAGCATTACGAATAAATTCTACTGGGTCTTTATCATATTTAATAATATCTACTTTTTCACCATGTAATTCTGTAATTATATTAGCAATACGACTTCCCTTTTCACCGATACAAGCACCGATTGGATCTACATTATTATTTTCAGAATAAACTGCTACTTTACTACGATTACCAGCATCTCTTGCAACAGCATACATTAAAACAGTACCATCTCTAAGTTCTGGTATTTCATGTTCAAATAAACGTTTAACAAAACCGTAATGTGTTCTAGAAAGTAATACTAATAAGCTACGTCCATTATTATCAACTTTACTAACATATACTTTTAACTGACTTCCCATCTCAATCTTTTCACCAGGAATAATATCTTTCTTTGGTAAGATACCATTACAACGACCTAAATCAATATAATAATTATCAGTATCTTCTAAAGCAACTGTTCCGATCAATAATTCATCTTGTTTATCACCAAACTCTGCCATAATACTATTTCTTTCAGCTTCTCTTATCTTTTGAACTACAACTTGTTTAGCAGTAGAAGCAGCTACTCTTCCAAAATCATGAGGAGTTACTTCAGTATCAATAGTATCACCAATATTTAAACTTTTATCTATCTTTCTAGCATCAGTTAATCTAATTTCACATTCTGGATTAAAGAAACTAATTTTTTCTTTTTCTTCTTGCTCTTCTTCCTCTTCTTTAGATTCTATTTCTTCTTCCTCATCTTCATCTGCATAATGTTCAAATAGATAATCTTCATATTCTTCTCTAGTCATCTTTTCATCTTCAACTACGGTTAAATAAGAATATACTTTTATCTCTCCTGTTTTTTCATTAATTAATACTTTTACATTACTATTCTTTGTATTATAGTTTTTCTTATAAGCAGAAGTTAGTGCTTGTTGCATAGCTTCATAAACTATACTTTTGTCAATATTCTTTTCTTTTACAATATTATCAACTGCTTTTAAAAACTCTTTACTATTCATTGTTTATATCTCCTTTCTCTTTAGAATGAATATCTAATACTTCTACATCATTTAAAAGATTAGTTTTATCTAGTATTGGATTAATTATTTTTGTTGCTAAAGTTATTTTTTCAACATCAATAACTTCATCACTATCAAGCTCAATATTTCTTGTTTTAACCCCTTCTTCATTAGAGTCGTAAACACTACTTACTCTAAGATTAAGGTCTTTGATGGCATCACTTATTAAGCTTTTAATTTCTTCTTCCATAGTACCTCCTTCAACTAGAAAGAGTGGGATCATTTTAGTTCCCACTCCTTTCTTACTACTCATTATAACCAAATAATTTAATTTTGTCTAGTTTTTTCTTTTTGCTGATGGTATTATATTTATAGTGAGGTGGACATATGAGTGATACTCTTAAAGAAAAGATTATTTATATAGTTAAAGCGATTAGTGTTATCTTGCTTTTCTTTGCATCTAGCTATTTTAAAGTTTTTTTTGCAGTAATTCTAAGAATTGATTTAAAACATATTTCTGATTTAAATTTTTTAATCTTAACTGTTTTATCTGATATTGTGTTATTTTTTATGTTTTATTTCATCTATCGAAAAGATTTAAAAAGAGAGTTTAAAAGATTCAAAGATAATTTTGCTAAATGTTTCGATACTGGTTTAAAATACTGGTTGATAGGTCTTGGTATTATGATGATATCTAATATTGCAATTTCTCTTTTTACGTCATTAAGTAATTCTACTAATGAACAAAATGTCCAAAGTTTAATACCAGCTAGTCCAATACTTATGTTTATTGCAGCAGGAATATTTGCACCAATCTTAGAAGAGATTACTTTTAGAAAAACTTTTCAAACTATTTTCAAGAATAAGTGGGTCTTTGCAATTATTTCCTTTCTAGTATTTGGGTATCTTCATGTTATGAATAGTTCCAATCCGTTAGAACTTCTTTATATCGTCCCATATGGTGCCCTAGGATTTGTCTTTGCACTAGCTGATTATGAAACAGATACGGTATTTACTTCTATTATGATGCACATGATACATAACAGTATCTTGATTTGTTTATCTTTATTATAAGAAAAATTTTAGAGAGTATATCTTTAGATTTTTTTGTATGTCTTAATAATTTATAATTCAAAATCAAGTAACTGATTACAGACTTGTTCATAGATATCTTGTTCATTTTTTATAGTATCTATCAGATACATCTTATCGTTTTTATATTCTTTTAATCCTCTCATATAGTATGGCTTATCAGTGTCTAAAACAATAAAGGGAAGTATATTATTTTTTAAACATTCTTTAAACATTATTATCCTACCAACACGACCATTGCCATCACCGAAAGGATGAATTCTTTCAAATCTTACGTGAAATTCAATGATATCTTCCAGTGTTACACTTTCTATACTTTTATACCGTTCTAATAAAGTTTCTATATCTTTTTCTACATCAGCAGGCGATGAAGTATTAATAACATTGATTAGTCCTATTTTATTCGGAACTACTTTAAAACCACCAACATTATATCTTGGATTGTCTTCATCAGTAGTATTTCTCTTTAAAATTTTATTCATTTCAATGATATTTTCTTTACTAAGTTCCTCATCAATGATATCTAACATATAATCGAACAAACGAAAATGATTTTTCATTTCAATTAAGTCGTCAAGTTTTATAGCATCATCAGCCTTGGGGATAAATGAATTAGTTTCAAAGATTTCTTCGGTTTCATCTTCTGTTAAGTGTCCACCTTCTATTTTATTAGAGTTAAAAGCAAAGTTAACTTGAGAAAAATGATAGATATTTCCTTTAAACTTTGACTTTTTCTGTTCAATTAATTCAGTTTTCAATTTTTTCAAGTCCACTAAAGATCACTTCCTTTATTTAATATTATACACTATAGTTTAAGAAAATTTTTCTAAAACTTTTAGAGCATCATCAAAAGTTGCTACTGCTTCTATTCTAATTGAATAACCTTTTCTCTTTTTCTCTTTCATCGCTTCTTCGTAGTTCTCACCAGCAGGTACTAGAAATACATCAGCTTTTTGTCTTACTGCTCCATTTAACTTATATTTAACACCACCGATACTTCCGACACTACCATCTTCTTCAATAGTTCCAGTACCGACGATTTTTTTACCATTAGTAATATCTTTCTTTGTTAAATTATTATAAATAGCAAGGGTTAACATCAAACCACCTGATGGACCACTTTCGCTTTGTTTAAACTTCAACTCTATTTTAGGATCAGTATCATAATCATAAATCATCATAATACTAACACCAGCTTGTTTAACTCCTTTATTATCTTTGATGGTAACAGTTACCTCTTTTTCTTTCTTTTTTCTTTTAACTACTAAGTTTATTTTATCTCCTATTTCTTTAGTATTAATTATCTTCTTAAAATCATCTACATTAGTATATTTTTTATCCTCAACACTTATTATTTCATCACCTACTCTAAGTCCATTTTCTTCTTTTTCAGTAACATATAAAACATAAGGATGACTTGCTTTGATTGTGACCTTCTTACCCGCTTTTTGATAAGCTTGTAAAATAGCATTTTGATTAGCACTTTTTAGATAAATACGGTCTCTAAAAGTAACATCTTCCATTGTTTCATCATCAGTAAGAGTTACATCTTCCTCTTTTTCTAAATCCCAATCTTTCATTATTTTTGATAACAGATAAGTAGCTGGATTTCCTTTTAATTCTCTTACATAAGCAAAGTACATTTTGCCATTAATTTTATTTTTCTTAGAACTTTTAACATCTACTCTATTACTTATATCGATAGTACCACCACCAGCATAGACATAATAAGGTAATGGTATCGTTAATACTAAATAAAGGAGAAGAAAAACAATGATAGTTTTTAGATTTTCTGACATAAAGTTTTTAAATTTTTCATATAGTTTATTAAACATTTTATCAACACCTTTATAATACATTATAGCAGAGGTTTAAAAAATATGAAGAAAAAATATTACTATTTGCTAGGAGCGATTATCCTTTTATTTGCTTACTTTGGAATATTTTGTTTTCCAACAGTAATGATTAATACATCTATTAATGCCCTACTTATTTTTAGAGAAAAACTATTTCCTTCAATCTTTCCTTTTTTTGTTTTATCATTCTTATTTATCAATATGGGTTATCCAGTTATACTTAGTAAATATTTTAAGAAGATAATGAATTGTATTTTTCATCTTGGAGAAAATTCAAGTTTTATTCTGTTGATGAGTATGATTTCTGGTTTTCCTTCTGGTGCTAAATATATTGTTAAAGATTATGAAGCTGGTTATATAAGTAAAGATGAAGGAAATCATTTATTAGTATTTACACACTTTGCTAATCCATTATTTGTTCTTGGTACTTGTGGCCTACTTCTAGGAAATAAAAGACTTGCTTATAAAATATTTATTATTCAACTACTATCTAATATTATTCTTGGTATTTTATTAAGACCTAAAGTTAGAAAAGAAGTCATTAAAAAAGAAGTAGAACTTCCTCCTACTCCTAATATTTTATTATTTCTACCTGATGCTATAAATGAAGCTATGCAAGTATTAATCTTTATGCTGGGTTCTATCACTATCTTTCAGTTTTTTACTAATTGCTTTCTCCTTTTCTTCAACGAATCTAACTTTACGAAAGTAATCTTTTCTGGTTTTATGGACCTTACTACGGGAATAAGTCTCGTTCCAACTCTTGATTTTCCTTTGAAAATAAAAGCTTTAATCATGTTAAATTTTATTACTTTCGGCAGTTTATCAGTACATTTACAAGTTATTAATGCCATTAAGAAGACTGACATATCTTATTATAACTTCTTAATCGGTAGAGTTCTACAATCAGTAATTGCTTCTATCCTTTTCCTTTGTTAAAGATTATAAGGGTAATTAACCGGACTAGTAATTGAAAAAGTTAATTCACCATCTTTAAAGTTTGGATGAATATAGGTAATAGTTATATTTACAAACTGATTAGTATCTCCGGTTGATTCAATAAAGGTTCTATCCTTATCAAGAGATAAAGCAATAGTAGAATTACTTCCATAACTAGTATCAAACTTTGGGATTGGATATTTAACTACTTCGCCACTTTTACCATAACTAATTATCCCGTTAGTTATATCAATCTGTAGAGTTGTTGTGTATGAAGTCTCAGTAGTTACATCTTTTTCCATTTGAAAAGTAGCAGTTAGTAAGTTTGAATTAGTTGTATCAATAGTGACATTTTGTAAGTGACCTTTAATAAAATCATCTTGAATTAGTTTTTGTAAACTATTGTCATATTCTACGATAGAAGTTCTAATGGATTCAATTATTTCTCTATCTTTATAGTTTAAAACCACATCAAACATTCCAGTTACAACTAGTGATAAAATAACAAAAGTGATTAAAAGTTCGATGGAAGTCATTCCTTTTTGATTAAGTCTCATCAATCTCTTTTCACCTCCATTATGGCATAGTTATTGACATCATTTTTAGCATATTCAACAATGACATGATAATATTTACCATTATTTATCTTCGTAGTATTTCTACTAAAAGTCGGTATATAACTAGCATAATCTTTAAAGTCTCGTTCGTATGCTACGTTGTTAACATGATTTTTAAACTTTTGCGTTGAGTAAGTAGTTAAATAAATTTTTGATACTTTATTAGTTCTTTTGAAGTTAGTACACCAATCATTAATTTCGTTTTTATTATATAAACTACAATCAGAGATATTGACATAGCCATTACTATCTGCAGTTGTAAATAACCAATCACCTAAACCGTTTAAAACTATTTTTCTCGCCCAATGTGCAATGTAAGTTCCTTCCACACTATCATAAGTTCGATAACGTTCGTATTCACCAAGTAATGGAAATAAATTAGTGTAAAGCATTGCAAAAATAGTCATTACAAAAATACTGACAATTAAGGTTTCTAAGAGCATAAAGCCTTTTTTATTTAATGGCTTCTTTTTTTTCACACATCTCACCCCTTGCACCAATCTTAAACCTATTATATAATAGATTATAGTAAAATACCATATCAAAATTGAAGGGGTTGATAACGTGGTTTCTTATGATATGACTAAAACTCCCGTCGTTAATGTCGTTGATGATATCTTAGCATATGGCGCTACTCATGGTACAAGTGATATTCACTTTGACCCTAGAGAAGAGTATTTAATGGTTCGTATGCGTGTCGATGGAGATTTAAGAGATTATACAAAAATTGACAAAATATATGAAAGAAATTTAATCACTAGAATTAAACTACTAGCTAATATGAATATTACAGAAAGTCGTCTTCCACAAGATGGTGCTATCAAGGGTGTAATTAAAGGAGTTCCAATGGAAACCCGTGTTTCTACTCTACCAACTAATGAAGGAGAAAAGTGTGTTATTCGTATTCTTGATTATTCAAGAAGTTTAGCTGGTATCGATTCTTTAGGATTTAATGAAAAAAACTTAGTAAAACTTAAAAAGATGATTCAAGAACCAAATGGTATTATCTTAATAACTGGTGCTACTGGTTCTGGTAAAAGTACTACTGTTTATTCTATTTTACAAGTTCTTAATAAGAAGGAAACTAACATTATAACAGTTGAAGACCCAATCGAAATGAATCTTGAAGGTTTAAACCAAGTCCAAGTTAATAGTGAAATTGGTCTTGACTTTGCTACTGTTTTAAGATCTATCTTACGTCAGGACCCTAATATTATTCTTATCGGAGAAATTCGTGATAGTGAAACAGCAAAAATCGCCGTTCGTGCTTCTATTACTGGTCACTTAGTTTTATCAACAGTCCATACGAATAACTCATTAAGTACTATTGAACGTCTACTTGATATGAATGTTGAAAGATACTTATTATCTAGTGCTTTAACTGGTATTATTTCACAGCGACTTGCAAAAATGCTTTGTAAACATTGTCGTAAGAAGGAAGCTACTACTCCATATCAAAAGAAAGTATTTAGATTAGCACTTCATCAAGATGTAGAAGAAACTTATGTTCCTAATCATGAAGGATGTGAATACTGTTCTGGTGGTTATCACGACCGTGTCGCAATTCAAGAAGTTTTAATGATTAACGATGAAATTAGAAATGCTTTAAATGAAGATGAGATGAAGAAAGAAAATCTTCAGAAAATAGTTTATAACTCTGATGTTATTACGATGTTACAAGATGGTCTTTATAAAGTCCTTGATGGTACTACCTCTTTTGAAGAAATTTATCGTATTATTGATATTGATGATGACTTAGATACGTTAATGAAGATTGGTGTTATTTCAGATGATGATAAGACTCCACCTCAAGATGAGAACACTAGTGAAGTAACTGAAGAAAAAACTTCAAAAGAAGATAATAAAGAAGAAATAGCTAACAGCATCAAAGAAGATAGCAATGTAGATACTAATAATATCGAAGCACCAGTAATTATCGATATAGAAGAAGAAAATCCAGAGATTATTCCTGTAAATGACCCCGATGATGAAGATATAAAGACTAAAACCACTATCAACTTACCAAATTTAACAACTTAAAATAAAAACTCTAGCATAACGCCTAGAGTTTTATTTTTATTATTGATTAGCTCCACAAGTAGCACTATCTGTCTGATCAACTTTACAAGACTTATTATTAGTTATATCAGTACAAGAAACTGTTCCGTTAATATTAGCAGTACAACTAAATTTAGTATCGGTACAAGATGTTGTTTCACTTGCTGTGCCTGTATCTGTAGTAGTACAACTAGTAGTACCAAAAGCATTAAGCATATTTGTTTTTTCTTCAGTATAGTTATTATTCTTAAAACAATTTAAAGTATTATTTTGATAAATACAAACTGATTTTTCAGTAGCATATAACTGATTAAAAACACTAGAACCAGTAGTAGACATTACATCAATATAACTTGTTTCACTAGCTTCTGTTGGATTACCAAAAGTATAATATTTTACTAAGTTACTAACACTTTGTACTACTATCTTGCTTTGATAAGTTTTTCCTTGAACTTCATTTCCTGCTGTTGAAGAAATCCACATATAAAGTTTGTAACTAACAGTTTTAGTTGTATCTAAAGTACTAGCAGAAATAAAATAATTATTACTTAGTGAAGAAAGGTCTTGCACTCCTGAGTCATAACCATCATTTCCTACTAAGCGATATTTTAAATAAGTATTACTTAAAGTACTGTTAGTACTATCTTCTTCATTCATAATAGAATAATAAGCTTTGATATTACCACTATTGGTTACTGTAAATGTATAAGGAGTTGTACTTTGTCCAGCACTATCACTCATGGGAGCAGAGTTTTCTAATTTGATGCTATCTCCTTCTGAAAAATCCACCTTTAAAGTTCCAGTTTGAATTGATACTTTTTTCGTTCCTTCTAAACTTTTGGTAAATAATGCATAACTACTGCCTACTAAAGTAACCATACTAACTGCTATTAAAGCGATTACTATAGCTAATTTGCTTTTGTTCATTTTTATAACACACCTCTATTCTTATTTCTAAAAAAATTTTATCACAAAAAGAAGTGTGTTTCAACCTAAAACTACACTTCTTGTACTACAGTAATAATCATCGGTTTAGAACCTATTTCTTGATATAAATACTTACCAAGTTGATCTCTAACATCAGCTTTTATTTTAGCATAATCAACTTTTTTAGTACCAGTTTCAATATTAGATTCAATTACTTCTTTAGAAAGATTCTTAATATTTTCTACTAAATCTTGATTTTCTTTTACATAGATAAATCCTCTTGTTAAGATTTTTGGACCTGCTACTACTTCTTTAGTTTCTCTATCTAAAGTACAACTGATAATAACGATTCCATTTTCTCCTAACATCTCGCGATCTTTTAAGACTAAATTACCAATATCACTAGAATCTTTTCCATCTATTAATATTTCATCAACATTGATATGTTCCTTTGTATCTTTAAAAATACCATTTTCTAGGGTTACAACATCCCCATTTTGTTTTAGGAAGATATTTTCTTTTGGAATATTCATCTCTTCTGCTATCTCTGCAAAAGCATATTGATTACGATATTCGCCTTTTACAGGGAATAAATATTTTGGTCTTAATAAGTTAAGCATCATCTTTAAGTCTTCACTAGAAGCATGATGTAAAAGATGCTTTTTACTTGATAAGCTAATAGCATTAACTCCTAACATAGCAATTTCATCCATAATAAGAGCAAGACGACGTTCCATCCCTTCAGCACTTGGTTCACTAATAAAGATAGTATCTGTATCTTTTAGTTTAATGAATTTATCATAACCCTTAATAATTCTTTCTAGATTAGCGAATGGTTTTTCTCTCTCATCAGAAATAAATACTACTACATCTTTATCATTTAAGTTAGATAAATCCCCAATAACTTTAGGATTCACTTCTAAATACTTATTCTCAATTCCATAATTTATCATACTTTGTAAACTTTTTCCCATAATAACAATCTTACGATGAGTTTGAGATATTTCATCGAATAGTTCTTGAATACGATAAAAATGAGCTGGGAAGATTGTCACAATTATTCTATCTTCATTTTTAGTAAGAATTGTTCTAATAAAGTCTTGTACACGATGATTCGGACTAGTATAACCTGGACGAGCAGCATATAAAGACTCAGCTAATAAACATAAAACTCCTTGCTTACCAACATAAGCTAATTTTCCTAAATCAGTTTGATATAAACTTCTAGTAGCATGGTCAAAAGTAAAGTCACCTGTATAAACAATTGCTCCATCTTTAGTATATAACACATAACAGAATGCATCAGGAATAGAATGAGTCATAGCAATCGGAAAAATACTTTCACTACCAAAGTTTAATTTTCGATGAGCTTTAATCTCATGTAAATTAGCTTTTTTAATTCCTGCTTCTTCTAAATCTATTCTTAATATTTCAAGTGTTAACTTTCCACCGTAAATTGGAACATCACCTAGTTTATTTACTAAATCTGGTACAGCACCAATATTTCCTTCATGACCGTGACTTAAGAAAATTCCTTTTATTCTTTTTTTATTTTTTACTAAGTAATCAAAATTTGGAATAATATAATCTATTCCAAGATTCATTTCAACATCATATTTTAAGCCGGCATCAAATATGTATAATGATTTATCGACATCAACGATATACATATTTTTACCATTTTCGTTTAGTCCACCTAAACTAAATATTTTAATTTTACTCATTTTGTCCCTCCTTATAAGTTCTTATTTTTTTATATAATTTTTTCTCTTCAATGTCTATTGCATTAAATATTATCTTCTCTTGTTCACGATTTTTACAGACAGATATTGTATCTTCTATATCTGTATCTAAATAGCGATAAAAAAGTTCATGATATCTTTCTTGATATAATAGATAGTTATCAATTGTAACGCTGTCCGCCATTAAACCTCCTAATAAGGAAATTTTAGCATCTTCATTTAATTTAGTAATGAAGCTTTGATAAAAATCTACTATTTCACTACTATTATTATAAGTATCTGTTAACTTTCTTGAAACAGTTTTTATTTCTTTATTTTCTAACAAATCTTTATTAATTAGTAAATCTTTAACTAGTATCATTTTTGATCTATCAATTATTTCTTGTTGTTCCTTACAAGCTTTTGTTATATAAGAAAATATTTTTAGATGTTCTGCTTTCAATTCTTAGCCAACTTTTCTAAAGCATCTTTTGCTGCTACTTGTTCAGCATCTTTTTTACTACTACCTACCCCTTTACCATAGATAATTCCATCTACTTTTGCTTCGATTGTAAATGTTTTATCGTGTGCTGGTCCTTCTTCTTTTACTACTTCATAAATTACACTTTGTCTTGTTGTTTGTACTGCTTGTTGAAGTGCTGACTTATAGTCTTCAAAGAAAACTATATTTGGATTTTGAATATATGGTACTACTATATCTAGTATTACTCTTCTAACGGTTTCATAACCAAGGTCTAAATAGATGGCCCCCATAATAGCTTCAAATATATCAGCAACAATTGCTTTTTTATATTTTCCTCCACTATTTTCTTCTCCATGACCTACTTTTATATAGTTATTAAAACCCATATCCATTGAATATCTATATAAAGCATTTTCACAAACGTAGCTTGCTCTTACTTTAGTCATTTCTCCTTCAGTTTCTTTTTCATAACGATATAAATAATCAGCAACTACTAAATCAACTACAGCATCTCCCAAAAATTCTAATCTTTCATAATCTTTTTTAGCTTTATGTTCATTAGCATATGATGAGTGAGATACTGCTGTATTATAAAGTGTAAGATTCTTAGGACTTATTTTTAATTTTTCAAATAATTCTTCCACAAAAAAATCTCCCTTCCTACGTATTTTAACATGTTTTTACTTTTTTAGCAATCTACTTGCTGAAAAGGTAGATTTGTGTTACTATGTATATAGATGAAGGAGACTTCATATAATAAAAAAGGAAATACTTAATATCCAAAGTTTGAGTACTTACCTTAATGTTTTGGTTAGCACCGCAATCTATTAGATTGAGTGCTTTTTTTGACATAATATCAAGCCTCCTTCCATTAAAGAAGAAAGGCAAGCACTCTAATTATTAAGTATTTCCGTCGCTATTATACTATTAATGATTATTATAAACAATAAAATAGAAACATTTTAGCTTTTCCCGTACTATTAAAAAGAAGAAATACTTGAATAATAAGCATTTCTTCTTTATTTTCTAATAACTAAGCAAAGCATTAAGTAAGCATATTGCCAGGTTGGTTTCTTTTTTAATTGTTTTAAAAAATAGCTAGATGTTTCATAAGTAGCACAGTATTTATCTACTAAAGTTAATACTAAAGCTTCTTTTGTTCTTGGCAGTTTAATTGTTACGGGCCACATATGATTTATGATAATATCTTTTTCTGTTTCATTTAGGGCAAAGATAGAAAGAGATTTATCTAAAGCTTTTCTTGGATGAGTAAAAGCGTGCCATTTATGAGATTTATCTTTTACGCGCCAGTCATATAAATAGAAATCATGAAGCATAGCTGCTCTAGCACAAGATTTATAATCTAAATTAAATTTTTTAGAAAGTAAATAACAGTAATATGAAGCATTATAGCAATGTTCGTAACAACTAGTATCAGCATGTTGACGATAATTTTTCATCTTCTTAACTTCATCATTTTCTATTATATCTTTAATAATATCTAAAAACTCTTCATCCATCTAGCATCACCTTTTTCTTTTAAAGATTATCATAAGATACTTAATACTAGCAAGAATTTTCTAATATTTTAAAAGTGATAATTTATAATTGACAACATTTCTGTAAATTATATGTTATTAGTAGTTTTGGTTTCTTCACTTATGCTAGTTAATAACTGTTTATAAGTATTATATAACTCTTCACTACTAAACATTATTTTATCATTTTCTATATTCCAGTTATTTTGATTTGTTATTAAAAAGTTAAATACTTCTTTTAAATCAACAATTGTATCTAATAAATCATCAATTGCTTTTAAATCTTCTTCATTCTTAGTCATATCTTGCATTAATTCGTTAAGATAATATTTTTTATAGTAATCATCTTCTCTTAAATTCTTATTTAAATAGCTAAGAATAGTTTTCTCACTAGTTAAATTAACATACTTTTCTCTTAGACTAGTTAGTTCTAAACCAGTTGTATTTAAAAGATTCATTGTATTAGTAAAGTTCTTAGCATCAGCTTTAATATTTTCAATCGTTAAGACCTTTTCTATCTTATCAGTATTATCTAAAGTAGCATATAAAGATGTAAATAGTTCTTTCTTATCTTTTAAATATCTTTTAGCAGCTTTCTCTACCAAAACATAATCGCCACTAGTATTGATAGTATTTAATCTTTGATTAATACTACTAGTATCTTTACTATTGTTTTCTATTAATAAATTAATTTCTGTTATTTCTTTTGTTAAATCACTTTCCATCGTTAAATCACTTTTTACAAAATGACCGATTATAACTGAAAAAGTAACTATTAAAATAACAATAACAACTGCTATGGTAATTAATATTTTCTTTTTCATAATACCTCTAAATCGCTATCTTTATAGGAAACACTAAACATTGCACTTAGTATAGTTTCCATATAACTATAGACTTCTCTATCTATATTTTTCATATTCTTTAAAATATTTTTTATGTCTTCCATTGTAACTTTTACTGGTTGAGTATATTCTTTTCCTAGATTTGTAAATAAAGTTTCAAAAGCATATTCTATTTTCTCTTGGTTTAAATTTTCAAGTCCAGCAGTAGTAGATTCATGTAACTGAATACTAGATTTTGCTAACTCGGCTTCTACAAACAGCTGTCCAAAAACATTCCAAGAAGTTGGATAATGTTGTTCAAAAGCAAAAAGATTACTAGCTACTACTTGATAATTACTATTATTTAATAATATACCAACACAAGACATTGCTGGAACAATATTATTAAGTTTAGGTAATACCCTTTCATATTTTAAAGAGTTATATTCACTTAATCTCAAACCAGGTCCATCAAAGTTATCTACTGCTACTATCTTTTGGAAAGATTCATTATCTAGTTCCATGACACTTACTAAAGCAAGATTTCCTCCTTTAGAGTGTCCAGTGACATATACTGTTTTATCTATTTCTTTGATATTATCTTTAAGATAAGAAACTGCAAGGCTCTGAGTTGTTGTTAGATACTTATAAGATATTCTAATATTTTCAATCCAACCAATCAAAGAGCCGTCTGTTCCTTTAAAACTAATTATTTTCTTATCATCTAATATAAAGGTAGCAGCACCAAACTGGGCATCACTATCTCTTCTTCTAATAAAATTTGCTATTTTTAAATTTTTATATCTTTTAGAATTATTTATTATTTCTAATAACTCATACGCTTTAGGAACCATAACACCAATATTTTCTTGCTGATATTTCTTAGCTAGAAGATAGAATTCTTCAAAAGTAATTTCTCCTTTAAAAGATTCTACTGGTAGATATACTAGTATGGCAAATAATAAATCATCGATTTTATTAAGTAACGCTTCTTCTAATGTTAAATCTTTATAGTAATTTAAATAATCAACTATGGTATACATCATTACTCCAATTAATTATTAATCAATATTAATTACTTCATAATCAGTAGTACCGATACCAAGTTTTTCGGCTGTTTCTACAATATGAATAGCATGTTTTTCTTCCATTCTTTTGATTAGTGAAGCTTTGCCTTCATCTTCAGAATTTATAATGGCATCATAGCAACATCTATCAAGAGCAACTGGGTCTAAACTAGCATAAATTCCGATATCAGCCATTTCTGGCTCACTTGGATTAGAGTCACAATCACAATCAATAGAAATTTTGTTAGCTACATTGATATAAGCCATATTATCACTACCAAAGTGTTCAACAACAGCTTTATCTGCTTCTGCCATACTCTCTAAGAAACCATCTTGGTCTTCAGTATAATTCCATAATTCAGCAGGTGAAGTTGTTCTACCAACAGAGTGAATCCAAGCTTTTCCGTTACTAGAAGCAACGCCGATACTCATATTTTTTAAAGCTCCACCAAAACCTCCCATAGCATGACCTTTGAAGTGTGATAGCATTAACATTGAATCATAATTGTTAATATGACTTCCTACTATATTTTTATTTTGTAAATGTCCTTCATAATTAACAGGTATTTCTACACTACCTTCACTATCCATAATATCAACTTCTGCTATATCACAAAATCCATGTGCTTTAGCAGTTGCTAAGTGATCTTCTGTTTTCATTCTCTTACCAGGATATGCAGTGTTACACTCAACAATTGTTCCATTTAGTTTATGAACTAAATCTTTAATTAAATTAGGATCAAGATAATTATGACCTCCCATTTCACCAGTTGATATTTTAACAGCTACTCGTCCTTTTAGTTCCCTATTTAAGGCTTCATAAATTTTTACTAATCCTTCACTAGTGATATTTTTTGTAAAATAAACTTTTGCTTTTTCCATATTATTTCCCTCCTATTACATCTATTATAAACCATTTTTTAAAATTTAATATATATTTTTACATTAGAAAAAAGTTAATACTAATTCACATTCTTAGTTTCTTTTTGCACGAAACTAAAAATAATATTTAATGAATTTTACACGAAACTAAGAATAATATCAAAAATTATTTAAATTTAACATATGGAACACCTAACTTAGAATAAACATTATAGGCTCTTGGTAGATGAAAGATTCTCGCTATTAACAGGTTATAAAATTCATCTATCATAATTATAGAACATAGAATAACGCTAATAGGAACAAATGTCTTTTTATTAGATCTCTTTGCTATATAAAAACAAAGTGGTAAAACTATATACATAAGTAATAAGGCAAATATACCAAAGATTAAAACGCTTCTTAAGCAAACAAAACCATCAATATTACCAAAATTTAATATTTCTTGATTGTAATCCCAACATCTTTTACCAGCAATTTTATACATACCAAGTCCTGAAAAATATTCAAGTATTCCTGTAGAAATAACGCTCAACAGAAATACTTTTAATGGTTTTTTTCTATCTTTATAAGTTAGAAAATAAATCATAATTGAACCTGTCGCGTAGATATTAATCCAAGGTAAAAAATTACCACCTCGCCAATAAAAAGTTTTCATTCCTCCGTTAAAATAATAGAAGATAAATTCATAAAGAAAACCAAATATTCCTGTTATTACTATTAATAAACTAAATATTCCTATCATTGTTGTCTTATCAAATTTTATATCTTCATTTAAATATTTCAAATACTTCTCTTTCATACTACTACAACCTCTTTACTTCTTTTTATAGAATAAAACTGAAAACTTGTTTTCAGTAGCCTTACCTCACGATAAGACATTTCTGCTTCACCGAACTAAATTAGTTCTCCACAGACCAGTATCGGATGGTCGCCACCCTATTATTTTTCACTGAATTTTATTTTAAGTT
>CAKOXX010000024.1 GCA_934130405.1 uncultured Bacilli bacterium
GGTGTATTTGAAGTTAAATCAACTGCTGGTAATAACCACTTAGGTGGAGATGATTTTGATAACAAAATTATGGATTACTTAGTTGAAACCTTCAAGAAGGAAAATGGTGTAGATTTATCTAAAGATAAAATGGCTATGCAAAGACTTAAAGAGTTAAGTGAAAAAGCTAAGAAAGATTTATCTTCAATGACTACTACACAAGTATCAGCACCATTTATTTCTCAAAGTGCCGATGGACCACTTCACTTAGAAATGACTTTAACAAGAGCTAAATTTGAAGAGTTAATTCATGACCTTGTAATGTCAACACTTGAACCAGTAAGAAAAGCTTTAAAAGATGCTGATATTAAAGCTAAAGACTTAGATAAAGTAATCTTTGTTGGTGGATCTACTCGTGTACCTTTAGTATATGAAACAGTTAAGAAAGAACTTGCTATGGAACCATCTCGTGAAGTTAACCCAGATGAAGTAGTTGCTATGGGTGCCTCTATTCAAGGTGGAGTATTAACAGGAGATGTTAATGATATCGTTTTACTTGATGTAACACCATTATCACTTGGTATTGAAACATTAGGTGGCGTTATGACTGTATTAATTCCAAGAAATACAACTATCCCAACTTCTAAATCAGAAGTATTCTCAACTGCTGCTGATAATCAACCAGCTGTAGATGTACATGTACTACAAGGTGAAAGATCAATGGCTAGTGATAATAAAACACTAGGAAGATTCCAATTAGCTGATATTCCACCTGCACCTAGAGGAGTTCCACAAATTCAAGTAACATTTGATATTGATGCCAATGGTATCGTTAATGTAACAGCTAAAGATTTAGGAACTAATAAGGAACAAAAAATTACTATTACCTCTAATACAACATTATCAGATGAAGAAATCGATAGAATGATGAAAGAAGCAGAAGCTAATAAAGAAGCAGATAAGAAGAAAAAAGAAGAAGCTGATTTAAGAAATGATGCTGAACAAATGATTTTCCAATCTGAAAAAGCTTTAAAAGACTTAGGTGATAAAGTTGATGCTAAAGAAAAAGAAGAAGTAGAAGGCTTTGTTAAAGAGTTAAAAGAAGCTCTTGATAAGAATGATATGGACAAAGTTAAAACTATTAAAGAACAACTTCAAGAAAAAGCTATGAACTTATCAGCTAAAGTATATGAACAAGCTGCAAAAGAACAACAAGAAAATAGTAGCAATGAAACTTCAAATGATGATTCTAAAAAAGACGATGTTCAAGATGCTGAATATGAAGAAAAATAATAATCTAAAAGTTCTAGGTGACTAGAACTTTTAGCCTAATAATTGAGTAGTAATAGAAAGAGGACATATGAAACAATACAAAAATAGAAATGAAGTAGAAGAGAAGTATAAATGGGATTTAAGTGAGTACTACAAAAATGATGATGAATTCTTTGCTTCTTATAAAAAATTAGACAAAGAATTAGACATATTAAAAGAATATGTTGGTTGTACTACTGATGCTGATAAACTATATGACTATTTAGAAAAAGAAACAAATTTTGATGCAGAAATAGAAAAAATCTATATTTATGCTGTTATTAGAAATGACGAGGTATTAGGTCAAGAAGTACCTTTAGATATGCTTAATAAAGCTAGCTTATTGATAACTAAGTTTAGTAATTTAACAGCTTTTTTCAATCCAGAGTTATTGAAATTAACAAGTGCTTCTTATGAACAATTATTTACTCTTAATAAGAAACTAAAGGATTATAAACCATATCTAGATGATATTTATCGTTATAAAGATCACGTTTTAAATGAAGAAGAAGAGAAGATAGTAACTTCTTTAGTATCTGCTACTGATGATTTTAGTAATATTTCTTCTAACTTACTTAATAGTGAACATGATTATGGTAAGGTAAAAATTAATGATCATGAGAAAGTTGAATTAACAACTACTAACTCTCGTTTTCTAAAAACTTCTAAAGATAGAAATGTTAGAAAACAAGCTGATACAAAATTATTAAAGAAAGCAAGCGAGTATGCATCTACTACTGCTAGTCTTTTGAATGGTTATGTTAAACTAAAAGATACATTAGCGGGTATTTATCATTTTAATGATTCTTTGGAAGCAAAATTATTTTCTAATGAATTAAACGTTAAAATATATGATACTTTATCAAAAGTAGTTAGAGAAAACGTTGGGTCATTGCAAAGATATTATAAAGTAAGACAAAAAATACTTGGTTTAGATGAGTTATATACTTATGATTTAGGAACAAAACTTTCTAATTCTACTAAAGAATATTCGATTGAAGAAGCACAACAAATCGTAAGAGAAGCCTTAAAGCCATTAGGAGAAGATTATCTATCTAAATATGATAAGATAATTAAGAATAGATATATTGATTACTGTCAATATAAAGGAAAAAGTAGTGGCGGTTATTCAATTAGTGGACATAAGACTAACTCAAGAATTCTTATGAGTTATAACTATGATTTTGAATCAATTTCCACTATTGCACATGAAGCAGGTCATAATATTAATCATCAATATATGATTGAAAATAACCTTTTACCTTATCGTGAAAATACACCAGTTAATGCCGAAGTAACTTCTTTGATAAACGAATGTTTACTTGCTAGTTATATGATTAAAAATGGTAAGACTAAAGAAGAGAAGATACTTGGACTTGAAAATATTATTGGTGTTATTGAATCTAACTTATTTGGTGCTACTCGTGGATGTGATATAGAACGTTTAATGTATGAACATGTTCATAATGGTAATTGTTTAACTAAAGAATTCATGGGTAAAATAACTAAAGATTCACTAAAATACTATTACGGTAAAGAAGTTAAACTAACTAAGTATAGTTCATATAACTGGATATATATAAGTCATTATTATATGAATTTCTACTTATATAGCTATGCTATTTGTATAGCAGTAGCATCAAGTCTTGCTAAAGATATATTAGATGGTAAGGAAGAAACACTTACTAAATATTTAGAATATATTAAAGCAGGATCAAATATTAAACCTCTTGCTACATTTAAAATATTAGGTATAGATTTGGAAGAAGAAAGTGTCTATTTAAATGCTATTAAGTATTTTGATAGTTTGGTATATGAATTAGAAGAATTAATAAAATAGGAGGTGTGATTTGTGGCAACTAAAAGAGATTATTATGAGGTATTAGGGGTTAGCAAAAGTGCAAGTCAAGATGAGATAAAAAGTGCTTTTAGAAAACTTGCTAAGAAGTATCACCCTGATATTAGTAAAGAAGAAAATGCCGAAGAAAAATTTAAAGAAGTACAAGAAGCTTATTCGGTTTTATCAGATGAAAACAAAAGAAAACAATACGACCAGTTTGGTCATGCGGCTTTCCAAGGTGGTGCCGGTGGTGGCAATCCTTATGGTGGATTTTCATCTGGTGGCTTTGGTTTTGACCCAAGTGATTTAGGAGATATTTTTGAAGACTTATTTGGTGGTGGTTTTGGCGGATTTTCTCAATCATCATCAAGAGGAGGAACAAGACGTCAACGTGGAAGTGATATGTTAATTAGAATGAGTTTATCATTTGAAGAAGCAGCTTTCGGTTGTGAAAAAGATATTGATTTAGATGTCGTTGATTCTTGTGATAAGTGTAATGGTAAAGGTGGCTTTGACGAAAAGACTTGTTCTAAATGTCATGGTAGTGGAACTGTTACTGTTGAGCAAAGAACTATTCTTGGTTCTTTTGTAACAAAATCAACTTGTCCAGACTGCTCTGGTACTGGAAAGACTTTTGGTAAAGTATGTTCTGATTGTCATGGAAGTGGAACAGTTAAAGTTAGAAAGACAATTACTGTTCATGTTCCTGCAGGAATTGATAATGGCGAAAGACTAAGATTAGCAGGTAAGGGTCATGCTTCACCAAATGGCGGCGAACCAGGTGATTTATATTTAGAATTTTCTGTTAAAGAACACGAATACTTTAAACGTGATGGAAATGATATCTATCTTGAAGTACCAATTACTGTTGTTGAAGCAGCTTTAGGTACTAAGAAAGAAATACCAACTATTTACGGAAATATTACAGTAGCAGTACCAGCTGGAACTGATAGTGGTACGAAACAAAGAGTAAGAGGTAAAGGTATCAAAGATGATCATAGAAGAACTGGTGATATGTACATAATTTATAGCGTACAAACTCCAAAGAGATTATCAAGAGAACAGAAAAAACTATTCGAGCAACTTGCTGATACCGATTTTAAAGATAGTGATATCGATAGATTTGATAAATTTACACGAAAGAATGAATCATAAAGGTTCGTTCTTTTTTTTTCGACATTTTTCGTAAGTCTCACGTGATAACTTATCATCAGGTGATATTATGCGAAAAGAAAAGTGGTGGGCACTTACATTACTTCTACTTACAGTAATGTTTTCTTTTCTTAGTAAAGAAAATGAACAAAGAGAAGAATTAGAAGTAGCTAATACGAAAGTGACCTTTCAAATAGAAAACTTAACTTCGAAGATAGCAGTATATCAAGATAGAGAAATAGCAAGTGATTATTTAGTATTAGATAATTCCTTACCAAAAGAAAAAATTTTATCAATTGATGGAACAAATTCTAAGTTACTACCTTATATCTTAGTTAAAAATTATGAATCAAGTGATTACTTAAAAAAGTATCCAAATTTTATATATGATAGCGAACTTTATCAAATATTTACTGTCATCATAAATAATGAAGATAAAGTTACAACTAAAAATGATTATTTAGAATATTTAAATGAATTAAAAGACTTATCTAATTATTACATATTCTATGAACCCTCATTAGAAGATGAAATTGTTTTACTTAGAGTTCTTAATAATAACAATTCTATTATTTTAGGAGCAGTGAAGTTGGAGTAGTTTAAGTAACTTGCAATTTTACTGAACAAAAGAAAGGATGAAAATATGAATACAGAAGAGTGGTTTATAGATGGTAATAATTTACCTAATTCACTACCAAAGAGTGAATTTGATTGGTTATTAAGAAAAGTGAGAGAAGGAGATAGTGAAGCTTTAGAAAAGTTAGTGACACATAATATTCGCTTAGTATTATATGAAGTAGCAAAGAAGTATAAAAATACTGATTATGATAAGAAAGAATTAGTAGCAGCGGGAAATCTTGGTTTACTTAAGGCTCTTAATACTTATGATTTAAGTAAAGAAATAGCATTTCCAACCTATGCTGTTAAGTGTATTGATAATGAAATGTTAATGTGCTTAAGAAAAAATAAAAAACATCAAGGAGTAGATAGTATAGATAAAATAGTTTGTTATGATAAGAATGGTAATGAGATGAAATTAGAGGATAAGTTAAGTTCTGATATTGATGTCGCAGGTGACTATGAAAAACAAGAAACTTATCGAGCCATAAGAGAGATAGTTAACAATCTACCAGATAGAGATAGAGAAATAGTAATAATGTATTTTGGTTTTGATGATTATCCTATTTGTACTCAAGTTGATATTGCAGAGAAGTTACATATTTCCCAGTCATATGCTTCAAGAGTTATTAATAAGATTTTAGCTAATATAAAGAAACAATTAGAAGCACAGAAAGTGATTGAAGTTAGAAAGAAAAGACCAAGGAAAAAACGTGTTAGTTCTTGTTTGACGCAAAATACTTCTGTTAGTAATTTATCTATAAAGATAGAAAGTACTTCTCCTATAACTAGAACTGATAAGAAAGAAAAAGTAAATGAAACTAAGAAACAGAAAGAACCAGTTAAAGTCTTAAAATTAAAGAAAATTTAATGTGTAATTTAACCAACTATTTTTCATATACTTAGAAAAACAACTTATGATATAATGAAATAGAAGAAGTGATAATAACATGAATTATGAATTAAAAGAATTAACTGAAAATTTAATTGATAAAGAATTATATAATATGTATCAAGATATTCCAAATGGTGAAAATGGTCAAACTAATTTAGCAGATGGAATTTCTTATGAAGATTTTATTAAATTTATTAACAAACAAATTGAAAGAAAATATAATGATATAACATATGATGATACACCAACATTAACATATATTTTCTATGTAAATAACAAACCAGTTGGATATATATGCTTAAGAACTAAAATTGATGATAATTGGATGAAATGGTCTGGTAATTTTTACTATCAAATTAGAAAAAGTGAAAGAAGAAAAGGATATGCAACAAATATGTTGCTATATGCATTAGATATATTTAGAAAAATGAATTATAGTGAGGTTTATGGCAATGCTTCTAATGGAAATATAGGAAGCCAAAAAGTTATAGAAAATAATGGTGGAATATTTTTATATGAAGATCATGGATCTAATTATTACAAAATAAAATTATAATATTTGTTTAAATGTTAATCGCCACTTAAATTTTAAATAATTGTAAAGCAACGAAAAATATGGTATTATTAAAGTGTTAAAGAATATTAATAATGAAGAAGATAGGAAGTAGGTGCTTAGTATGTATCAAATGACTAAAGTTAACTTAAAATTAACCTGGGGGGGGGTACTTATTAAGCAATAAACCTACTTTCTTTAATAGTGTAAAAATAATGGAATAAGAAAAACTTATTCTGTTTTTTTGTGCTTAGAGTAAGGTGAGGTAGTAAAAATGAAAATAAGAAAAAAATATATTTTAATAATTAGTTTAATAGCAATAATAATTGTTATTCTAGGAGTAAGTTATGCATTATTGCAGAAAGATATAATTGGTAGTAATGGAAAAATAATTTATAAAGTCGGAGATTTAGAAGTTAAATTAGATGAATCAGGTTCAAAAGATATAAGCCTAACAAATGCTATTCCAGGGGAAGATAGTGAAGGACTAACTAATGAGCCTTATAGTTTTTCACTAGTAAATAATGCTACAACTGATTTAAAATATACCATCTATTTAGAAGATGATATTGACGCTAAAAACAAATGTGGTACGGGTTGTGAGTTGGTGCCTTATAAATTTATAAGATACAATCTAGCAAATGATAGTGAATCGTTAAAGACTGATAGCTTATCCTCTTCATCAAATGAATTATATACAGGAGCAATTAGTAGTAAATCAACCGATAAATTTAATTTAAGAATCTGGTTATCAATTGATGCGGATAATACTGCTATGAATAAATACTACTTTGGAAAGTTAAAAGTAGTAATAAATCAAGGAGATGACTATTGTATCAGAAATGGATTTACTACATTATCAGATTGCATGTTAGTAATGAATAATCATGAAACATCAGTAGAAACAGCTAAGACTAATATTAATGCCAAAGGAACACCAGACTTTTCCAAGACAGCCACAACAAATGAAGGTTTGTTTATGTCAGAAGATGATGACGGAGCAAGTTATTATTATAGAGGAGCAGTAAAGAATAATTATGTATTATTTGCAGGTTTTATCTGGAGAATTATCCGACGCAATGGAGATGGAAGTGTTCGAATGATTTATGCAGGGAAGAAAACAAGTGCTACAGGAGAAGACACAGTAATAGGTAGATCATCATTTAATGGTAAAGATTGGGATGTTTCATCTGTTGGATATATGTATAATGAAAAGTTTTCGTTACATGAAAATAACGAAACTACAGGATATGACAACTTTAATAACGCTTCAAAATATAACTATGGAACAGGATATACTTTCAATGAAACAATCAAGAAATTTACTTTAACAGGAACAATTAAACAATTGGCATGGAAAGATAAGCATGATGAAATCGTATTAGGAAAACTATATAGTTGTTTAAATAGAAATTGTAATGTAGTTTATAGAATAGTTGGTTATCAAAGCGATACCAGAATTACTGTACAACCAATCTCATATAGTAGTGATAGTTATCAAGATGCAGTAACAAATAAAAATAGTTCTCTTGTTAAACTAGCTTTAGATACATGGTATAAAAGCAATTTAACAAGTTATACATCATACTTAGCAGATGGAATGTTTTGCAATGATAGAAGTATCTCAAATGGTTCAGGCTATTTAGTATATCAAAATACGCAATACAGTGCTTTTATGCGAATATTTAATAGTTCTATTCCAAGCTTAAAATGTGCTCAAGCTAATGATAGATTTAAGGTATCAAATGAAAGCGCTAAGTTAGATTATCCAGTAGCATTAATAACAGCTGATGAAGTAGCAATAGCTGGAGGAGTTGCTGATAAAGAAAATAATAAGTCGTATTTGTATAATGGTGTGACATACTGGACAATGACTCCTTCATATTATGATGCTTTTTGGACACTACAACATATGTATACAGTTGAATCAACTGGTAGTATCGAGGTTAGAAAAAGTGTATTTAGTAATGATTTTTTTATTAGACCAGTCATAAATCTAAAGTCTGATGTTAAAATATCTAGTGGAGATGGAACATCGATAGCACCATACATAGTCAAATAAAACTGACTTTTTTATCTTGATTTCTACTATAGATATGGTAGTATATAATACAACTTAAGAAAATGCTGGTGGTATAATGCAAAAGAAAGATGAACTTATTAATAAATTAAATAAGGATATAACTAGATTAGAACGAAAATTAGAATGTGAAAATTTATATAATATTCGTAACTCAATTATTAGTTCAGTGCTAAAAGACGTTCAAGTCGTTGATTTAGCACTACCTTTCATTGTTTCGGCGGTATTGATTGCTAATGCTCCAAATTTTAAAGATAATCCACCATTTTATAAGGACGAGATAACTGTTGATACTGATTTTGAAACAATTGATACTTCTAGTGGAATTCATTTAAAACATAACTCATCAGATTCTGATGATAAAACAAAGATGATTAAATATTCTACTGGATGGAAAGTTGGAACTGATGGCTATTATGAACGAACAGAAACTATCTATCAATTAAATGATAAACTAAATCTAGATAATAAAGAGAAAATATTATCTATGTCTAAAGTTAAAATTGAACAATTGTTAAAAATCACCGATATCAAAACCATTAAGAAAGATGTGTTAACTAAAGATGACAGTATTTATAATAAAGATGCTCTTATCATTGTAAATCATTCAACAACTAACGAACAAACGGTTAGACTAGAAAATGCAAACGAAAACTTTCAAAATTCTATCACGTATCTTTTTTTAGTTTTTGTGTTTGGAAGTGGTCTTTGGAAAATAGAAGATTTATTTACAGAAAAATATTTAAAAGATTTTCAAGTAAATCATGGAGCGAAAAAAACAATTGCTGCTAAAAAGTTTGTGAGGTAAAAATTTATGCTTAAGAAATATTATTTAGCTTACGGAAGTAATTTAAATCTAGAACATATGGCGTATCGATGCCCAAGTGCTAAAGTAGTGGGAACTACTATTTTAGAAAATCATCGTTTGGTCTATAAGGGCAGTGCTGATGATTTTGCTTATCTAACAATAGAAAAGTATGAAGGAAAAAGTGTTCCTCTAGGAATTTTTGAGGTATCACATAAAGATATTTCTTCTTTAGATATATATGAAGGTTATCCGGAATTATATAAAAAAGAGTATATACCAGTCAAACTAGGAGATGAAACAAAAAAAGTCCTAATTTATATAATGAATCAAGACCTAACTTACCATCTTCCTTCCGAAGAATATATTGAAAGTTGTATGACGGGGTATGAATATTTCGGGTTTAATAAGAAAATATTAGAACAAGCTTTATTAGATACCAAAGTAAATCTTCCTAAAAGATTATTTAAATGTTAATATAATGATGGGAGAAATGAAAAGATGCTAGTAAGTGAAATAAGAAAAGAAGTTAAAAAATATAATTAGAAGGAATCAGAAGATATCATAGTAGAATCATATAAAAGAATTTCAAAACAGAAATAAGAAGAATATAAAATTAAAATGAGCAACATTAAAGATAGATATAGTACAGAAATGTATGAACTTGAAGAAATATTAAATGATTTTAATCAGTGTAATTTAGAAATTTATTGTGACATAAATGAAATTGATAAAGGAATAAAATATTTTAAAGATAATTATATAAGCCAAGATGAAGAAGTCAAAGAGTATGTTTTATTAGAAGTATTAGATGATTATTCTCTAATAGATGAATGGGTTAAAGAATACGAAAGTAAAAAGAGTAAAATAGCTTTTAGAAAGTCATTAAGAAAGAGGTATGCTAGCTTAAAAAAGTAAAAAAGCCTTTATTTTTTAGGTAATATTTAGTAAAATAAACTCGAGGTGAAGAAATATGTTACACGATATATTGATGATTTTAATAGGAATCGTTATCGGAGCATTTATTGGATTCTTTATTGCTAGAAAGTTTACTAAAAAATATATGGAACAAAATCCACCTATCAATGAAGAAATGATTAAAGCATTGATGATGCAAATGGGAAGAAAACCAAGTCAGAAACAAGTAAATCAAATGATGAAATCAATGCAAAAATATATGTAAGAATAGTTGCTATTTTACTATTCCTATATTATAATACCAATAAATACGTTGACTGTTGAGGAGTACATATTATTTTATTTTTAGAGAGTTAAGGTCTGGTGAAACTTAACAATAAAAGATATGGAAGGTAGCAACAAGAGTAGGATTTTTGAACTAATAGTAGGAAATCCCGGTAATTCCGTTAAAAAGATAAGGTATGTTTACATACGAATTAAGGTGGTACCACGAACTTCTCGTCCTTTGGATAGGGGAGTTTTTATTTTTAGAAAGGGTGATATTATGTTAGATAAGAAGTATAATCACAAGTTAGTAGAAGAAGAAAAGTATGATTACTGGTTGAAGAAAGGTTGTTTTAAGAGCGGTGATATGACTAAAAAGCCTTACTGTATAGTTTTACCACCACCAAATGTTACAGGAAAACTTCACCTAGGTCATGCTTGGAATGTAACACTTCAAGATATAATTATTAGATATAAAAGAATGGAAGGTTATGATTGCTTATGGCTTCCAGGAATGGATCATGCAGCGATTGCAACAGAAGCTAAAGTAGTGGCAAGATTAAAGGAGAATGGTCGCAATAAATATGAAGTTGGTCGTGATGAGTTCTTAGAAGAATGTTGGAAATGGACTAATGAACACGCTTCTATTATTAGAAGTCAATGGGCAAAACTTGGTATTTCCTTAGATTATTCTAAAGAAAGATTTACTCTTGATAAAGGCTTAGAAAGAGCTGTTAAAAAAGTATTTGTTGATTACTATAACAAAGGTTTAATCTATCGTGGAGAGAAAATTATCAACTGGGACCCAGTAGCAAAAACAGCTTTATCAAATGAAGAAGTTATCTATAAAGAAGAAAAAGGAGCTTTTTATCACTTGAAGTATAAATTAGAAGATAGTGATAAATATATAGATGTGGCAACTACTAGACCAGAGACTTTATTTGGTGATATGGCAGTAGCTGTTAATGAAAATGATGAAAGATATAAAGACTTTGTTGGTAAGAATGTAATTTTACCAATCGTTAATCGAAAGATACCAGTAATAACTGATCCACATGCTGATATGGAAAAGGGAACTGGAGCAGTAAAAATAACTCCTGCTCATGACCCTAACGACTATGAAGTTGGTTTAAGACATAATCTTACTAAACTAGTTATTATGAATGATGATGCAACCATGAACGAAAATTGCGGTAGTGCTTATGCTGGTCTTTCAAGAGAAGAAGCTCGTAAGAAAGTAATAGAAGAGTTAGAAAAGTCTAATCTATTATTAAAAGTTGAACCAATAACACACGAAGTAGGTCATAGTGAAAGAACTGATGCTATCATTGAACCAATGATTAAGAAACAATGGTTTGTTAAGATGCGAGGCTTAGCTGATCAAGTTCTTGCTAATCAAAAAGATAGTAAAACAAAGGTTCACTTTGTTCCTTCTAGATATGAAAAAACAATGAATCATTGGATGGAGATAACTTACGATTGGTGTATTTCTCGTCAGTTATGGTGGGGACACAGAATACCAGCTTGGTATAAAGATGATGAAGTTTATGTTGGTGTTAATCCTCCTAAAGAAGAAGGTTGGGGTCAAGACGAAGATGTCCTAGATACTTGGTTTTCTAGTGCATTATGGCCTTTTGCTACTCTTGGTTGGCCAGAAGATACAGAGCTATTAAAGAGATATTATCCTAATAACTGTTTAGTAACAGGATATGATATCATACCTTTCTGGGTTAATAGAATGACTTTTCAAGGAGAAGAATTACTAGGTCAAAGACCATTTGAAGACTGCTTGATTCATGGCTTAATTCGTGATAAGCAAGGAAGAAAGTTTAGTAAAAGTTTAGGTAATGGAATTGATCCATTTGATATGATTGAAAAGTATGGAGCAGATTCGTTAAGATATTATCTAGCAACAGATGTATCAGCAGGTACTGATATGCGTTTTGATGAAGATAAGATTAAAGCTACTTGGAATTATATTAATAAAATTTGGAATGCTTCAAGATTTGTTTTAACTAATATTAGTGATTTAACTAGTATTGAACTTGATAATTTAAAACCAGAAGATAAATGGATTTTAACTAAGTTTGAGAAAATGCTTCATACTGCTAAAAAGTTTATGGATAAATACCAATTTAATAATGCTTCTAGTGTAATTTATGACTTTGTTTGGACTCAGTTCTGTGATAGCTATATCGAAATGGCTAAATATAGTTTAGAAGATACGGCTACTAAATCAACATTATGTTATATCTTAACTAATATTTTAAAACTACTTCATCCATTTATGCCTTATGTAACAGAAGAAATTTATCAAATGTTACCAGTTAAAGAGGAAGAATCTATTATGATAAGTAGTTATCCTAAGTATAGTAAGAAGTATATCTATGAGTTAGAAGAGGAAGTAGTAGATGATGAAATAGAATTCATCAGAAGCTTTAGAAATGTTAAAGCAGAAAATAATATGACTAAAGATATGAAGGTTATGTTTGATACAACTGATGATAATGATTTAATTGTTAAGATGTTAAAGCTAGATGAGAATTTAGTTAGTGAACCACTTGGTATTAAGTCATATAAGGTATTTTCTAAAAGAGTAAAAGCAACTATTTTCTTTGAAAAGATGGAAACGGAAGCTGATAAAGTTCTAAAAGAGACACAAATTGCTACTTTAAAAGCTTCTATTGCAAGACGTGAGAAATTACTAGCTAATGAAAATTATGTAGCAAAAGCTCCTAAAAATATTGTTGATATGGATAGACAAAAACTTCAAGAAGAAAAAGATAAGTTAGCATTATTAGAGAAATAGAGGGAAACCTCTTTTTCTTTTAAAACTTTTGTTTGACAATAATTGTTTTAGATGTAATAATTTAAGTGAGGTGTAAAAATGGACGATTTAACAAAGAAGATAGCACAATTACTAGTAAAAGCTTCTAGTGATGAAAATTATGAAAAAAGATTAGCAGCAATTATAGATAATGAATACAATCTACAATATGGTGAGGATAAGAAAGAGATAGTTGCTAATAGTGAAACGAAGGCAGTTTCTGAAGAAAAAGAACAAGAAGAAATTAAACAAGAGTCCACTCCAGTTACAACTATTTTTGATGAACCTAGAGAAACTGCTAGTATAAAAGAAGAAAATGTAGAAACTAAGCAAGAAGAAAAGAAAAAAGTAGATATCAAACAAGATGAGTTTTCTAATTTTGAAATTGATACAGAGAATATAAGCAATGAAGCTTCCTGTGGTATTAAAGTTTATGATCACAATAAACAAAGCTATAATTCTTTTATGAGAAGTAGTGGGATAAGTGAACAAGATGAAACTAAGGCTTCTAGTATGATGGGATACTTATCAAGAGATAATAGCTTTATTTCTTTACAAAAAGATGGTAGTTGTGAAATTATATATTCTGCAAATGAACTATTTGAATATGTAAAAAATAATAATCCAAGGGGATTTAATCTTGAAAGAAGTGCCAAAGGCTATCCTCAATTGATATTAAAACTTTCTAAAGAGCAGTTAATGGCAATCGATATTAATGAGGACACTAAATTTAGCTTTGCTAATGGTATGAGCTTAATGAGTATATTATCTGATAGTTGTGGTAAGCCAAGTTATCACTTACCTAAAATAAGAGTTCCATTTACTAATGAGAAACATAAAAAGTATAAGACAAAAGATTTGAATTTTATGCGTCAATTTATGGAGGTATATGGTATTATAAAAAACAACGAATCTGTTTCTCTAAATGATGTTATTAATGGATATCATTATAATGAATTACAATGCTCTAGGATTGCTTTTACTAATGATGGAGAGCAATTAAATATTCAAGAAATGATAGAACTAGCACAAATGATTTATGCTGTTTCTGGTAATGAAACTTTAAGAAAAGAAGTTGTGTTTTTATCAGGAAGTAGCATTATTCCTGAATATTGTGGAAATAGAAGGGGTAGAAGTTTTTTACAGGATGATGATTCAATCAATGTCAATTGTATACCAAATCCATCTAATAAAGAAATTTTTAATTTAAATATTGATATAAAAGATGGTTTATGTTCTTATAAAAATGTTCAGACACTTTATAATTTTGTTAATAAGGTTGGAGGAAATACCATATTTCAAAATGCTAGTAGAGTGGAACAAATTTTATCTGATATGGAGCAAGGAAAAGAACCAACGGCGACTTCTGCGCAGGAACTAGTGAATATTTATAAACGTGAAATAACTAAAAAAAGTCGCTCTGGATATGTTTTTAAAGAATCAGGTGGTAATTTTGGTTATTTCATTGATAAAGGTAAAAACGAAAGATTAAAATGTAAATATGATGCTTTGAAGAATGTTTCACTTTTGGCAAAAGAATGCCATTATGACGGAATAGTAAATGATGAAGAATTAGAACATTTAAGAGTAGTTTCTGAAACACAATGGTTTGATAGAATTAATTTATATCTTAATACAGTTGATCAAAATCAGAAGGCAGTAACTCATTCGGCCAAGAAGTAGAATGCATTATGAGAAAAAAGTTATTTGCTAATGAAAACTATGTAGCAAAAACTCCTAAAAATATCGTTGATATGGATAGACAAAAACTTCAAGAAGAAAAAGATAAGTTAGCATTATTAGAGAAATAGAGGGGAACCTCTTTTTCTTTTCAAAACGTTTATTTAATAATTATTATTTGAGTATATTATGATTTAAGTGAGATGTAAAAATGAACGATTTAATAAAGAAGATAGCACACTTATTATTAAAATCTTCTAGTGATGAAAATTATAAAAAAAGATTAGCAGCCATTATAGATAATGAATACAATCTATAATATGGTGAAAACAAAAAAGATGTTGATACTTGTATTAAAAGTAAAAAGATTCTTTCCGAAAAAGAACAAAAGTCAACTTCAGTTCCAACTATTTTCGATGAGTTAATTACAAATAATCAGGAAGAAGCTGAATTTTTTCATTTTGAAATTGATACGCATGATATAAATGATGAAGCAGACTGTATAATTAAAGTTTATGATCGAAATAAACTAGAATCTTATTCTTTTATAGGAAGTAAAGAAGTAAATGAAAAAGACAAAATACACCATTTGTGGTATAATTAATTACGAAAAGGTAGGCATACTATGATAAATAACAAAAAAAGAAACAATTAATATAGTTATAGGTAAACATATGGTAGAATTGAAATTTAAATTTAATTTATCTCAAAAAGAGCTATGCCAAATTATTAGTGTTAATAGAAATACTTATAAAGACTATGAAATAGGTAATAGGACAATACCATTACAAGTATTAAGGGATTTAGCAACTTTTTATAAGGTATCTTTTAATTATTTTTTTGAAGATATTCTGAGTTAAACAATTATTATTAAATAACAATAAAACTCAAGATGCAATTGCTAAATATCTGGGTATAGACAAATCAATATATAATAAATATGAGAATGGTAAAAGAAATTTTAATAATGATGCAGTAAAACAATTAGCAGATTATTATAACATTAAAGTTAGTGATATTCTTGATTAATAAGTGATAGGAGGGACACGAAAAAATGGGAGTGTCACCAACATAAATATCTGCCACTCGTATCACTAAAACTAAAAAGGAGAAATAGATTATGGAAAATAAGTTTAATTTAACAAGAGAACAAAATGTATTTGTTGCAAAAAGAAATATAGTTGATTATATTTGGAAAAGTGCAAATTTAGAAGGAATTGGAGTTACATATCCAGAAACACAAGCAATTTATGATGGTGGAATTGTCAATGGTCTTACCGTTGATATGATTATTGCTATCAATAATTTAAAATATTCTTGGCAATTTATACTTGAAAACGATGGAATAGATTATGATTTCAAAACACTATGTCATTTACATAAATTAACTTGTGATAAATTAGTTTTAGATCAAAATCTGGGTAGAATAAGAACAATGCCTGTAAATATTGGTGGAACATCTTGGAAACCACAATTTCCCATTGAAAGTCAAATAAAAGAAGAATTAGAAATATTATTAAATCAACCTGAAAAAACTAAAACTGAAATAGCAATAGAAATTATGTTGTGGATTATGAGAAAACAAATGTTTATTGATGGTAATAAAAGGGTTGCTATGCTATTTGCTAATAAAATAATGATAGATAATGGTTGTGGAATTATAACAATATCACAAGAAAATCAACCTACCTTTTTTGAAAAACTAATTAAATTCTATGAAACAGGTGACAATGCTGATTTAAAAGAGTGGATTTATGAAACAAGTATTGATGGTATTAATTTAAATGAATAATAAAAGGAGCAAACTTTTATGGAAACAATAAAATTCAACTTAAAGAAATTAGAAAATCAAAATACAGGCTTTTCTTATTATATATTAGGAAGAAGTTATGATTTAGAAGAAAATGAAGTAGAGCAGAATTTTGAAAAGGCACTATATTATTACCAAAGAGGTTTTGAAATTAATTATCCATTATGTATCTATTCTTTAGGTATTTCTTATGAATTAGGATTAGGAGAATTATTGGAAATAGATAAAGATAAGTCAAAAGAACTTTTGAATAGAGCCTATCCTAGAATAATTGAATTAATAAATAATCCTAATATATCTGATATAGAAAGAATTTATGCTAAATTCGTAGTAGGAGCTTATTATTATTTTGGACTTGGCAATATAGAAAAAGATTATAATAAAGCTTTCAAAATTATTAAAGAATGTGCTGACAATGGTCATATTGCAGCAAGTTATGATTTAGGTGCTAATTTCTATTTTAATGGCAAGGGAACAGATGTTAATTATAAATTAGCAGATTATTATTTGAATATTGCCAAAGTGAATGGCTTAAAAAAAGCTAAAAATTTATATGAGTCAAGAAGTAAAGTGAAGTAAGTATTGTGGGAGTGCAATAATACTTAAAATAGGTTTAAATAATTTCAAATTACTTTTCATATATCTATTTCTCTAGATATGCTAGTTCTATCTTTATTAATAAATTCATTTGTATGGCAAATAAACCAACATAATTGTAGTTAGGGGCCATGCTCTCAAACTTCTAAGGTTTATTTCTTTCTTTTCAGTTAACTATATATCAACTTAATCAATTACAGAGATTATAAGACTAACTTCCTACTAGTTATAAAGTGGGAATTTTAAATTTTAGCTGAGTAGCAAAATATAATTAATTGAATAATATTTTAATTGACTTGTTATACAAGCAAGAATTATAATATTGGCTATGAGAGGAACTTTTATATGTATAGCGAAGAAATAAAATACAAGATAGTACATTTATTAGGGTACAAAACCATAAAAGAAATAGCAGAAGAATTCGATATAAGTTATTCAACTTTATACAGATGGCAAAAAAGTAAAAAAGCTAGTGAATTAATAAAAAAACTTATGCTTGAAGAAAAATATGAAGAGGCATTAGTTATTGGTAAAGATTATCCAAATAACGAAGTAATAAAGGGTCAAGTAATGTCAATTTATATGAAAAAGGGAAACTATGAAAAAGCAATAAAAATAGCTAGAGAATTTCCAAATAATGCTCCTATACAAGGCCGATTAATGTCAATTCATATGGGAAATCAAGATTATGAAGAAGCAATAAAAATAGCTGAAAAATTTCCAAATGATGCTCCAATTCAAAGCCAATTAATAAAGATTTATATGGAAAATGGAAAATATGAGGCAGTAGTAGAAATTGCTAAAAAATTTCCAAATAATGTTCTAATCCAAAATCGGTTAATGGCAAAAAATAAGGACTATGAAAAGACAATAGAAATAGCAAAAAAATTTCCGGATGATGCTGCTATTCAAAGTCGGTTAATAAAAATTTATATGAAAAATAAAGACTATGAAGCAGCAATAAAAATAGCTGAAAAGTTTCCAAATGATGCTCCAATTCAAAGTCAGTTAATAAAAATTTATATGGAAAATGGAGAATATGAGGCAGTAGTAGAAATTGCTAAAAAGTTTCCAAATGATGCTCCAATTCAAAGTCAGTTAATAAAAATTTATATGGAAAATGGAGAATATGAGGCAGTAGTAGAAATTGCTAAAAAGTTTCCAAATGATGCTCCAATTCAAAGTCAGTTAATGACAGTTTATATGAAAAATAAAGACTATGAAGCAGCAATAAAAATAGCTGAA
>CAKOXX010000025.1 GCA_934130405.1 uncultured Bacilli bacterium
AGTTAAGCCACTTAACGCCGACGATAGTGTATGCGAAAATAGGAAGTTGCCAAGATTTTTTTTGTTTTATTTTTTAAATATTAAAATTGAATTTTTCTGGTTTTGAAGAATTTGATTTTTTTTATGATAAATTTAATTTAAATTATTTACTAGCCTTTTCCTTGAAAATATGGTATATTATTTCTAGATTTCTGTGAAGAATGATAGTAATTTAGACTATTTTTTTAAGAGACTTAGTGGCTGGTGAAAACTAAGAAAATGTTTAAATGAAAATACACATTTGGAGAAAAATCGTGTTAGAGCGTTAATCTATTTAAGAGCATAGTTTCTATGAAATAAGGTGGTACCGCGGAATGTTTCGTCCTTATATTTATAGAAATTTTTTATATTTAGGAGGAAAATACAATGAAAACAGAATATGAGATAAGAATTCTTGAGATTGATGAAAAATCACTAATAACTAACTTGGAAAACTTAGGTGCAAAAAAGTTGGGAGAATTTTATCAACGTCGTTATGTTTATGATATGAAACCAGCAATTAAAGGCAAGTGGATAAGACTTAGAACAAATGGTATTAATCAGACCTTAGCTATCAAAAGTATAATATCACCTTTTATAGATGGTACTAAAGAATTGGAGATAGAAATATCTGACTTTGATAAGTGTTATCACATACTTAGTGAACTTGGCTATCATGAAAGAAGTTATCAAGAAAATAAACGAATTAGTTATAAACTTGATGATACTGAGATAGATATTGATAGTTGGCCTATGATTCCAACTTATGTTGAGATTGAAGGTAATAATAAAGAAGAAGTTTATAAGACGTTAGAAAAATTGTCTATTTCAAAAGAAAAAATAACTACTGCTAATGTTGATGAGATATATACTAACTATGGTTATAATCTTGACAGTATTAGTAATCTTAAATTTGAGGAGGAAAGAATATGACATTATATGAAGAATTAAAATGGAGAGGCTTAATAAAAGATATATCCAGTGAGGAACTTATAGAAAAATTAAATAAAGGTGGACTTACTTTCTATATTGGAACAGATCCAACTGCTGATAGTTTACACATAGGACATTTTTCCTCATTTTTAATTTCTAAACGATTAAAAAATGCTGGACATAACCCTATTTTATTAGTTGGTGGTGGAACTGGTTTAATTGGTGATCCACGTCCTACATCAGAACGACCAATGATAACAAAGGAAGAAGTACGTCATAATTTTGATTGCTTGAAAAAACAAGCAGAAACATTATTTGGCTTTAAAGTTGTTAATAACTATGATTGGATTAAAGATATAAATATATTGGATTTCTTACGAGACTATGGTAAATACTTTAATGTTAACTACATGCTTGATAAAGACATTGTTAGAAGAAGATTAGATACAGGAATTACTTATACAGAGTTTTCTTATATGATTTTACAATCTCTTGATTTTCTTCATTTATATGAAACAGAAAACTGTATTATGCAAGTAGCAGGTCAGGATCAATGGGGAAATATTACAGCAGGAATAGATTTGATTAGAAAGAAAACTGGTAAAGAAGCATATGGATTTACAATGCCACTTCTAACAAAAGCTGATGGTACTAAATTTGGTAAAAGTGAAGGTGGCGCAATTTGGCTAGATGCTAATAAAACAACACCATATGAAATGTATCAATTTTTCTTGAATACAGAAGATGAAAAGGTAATTGATTATTTAAAATTCTTAACATTTTTATCAAAAGAAGAAATTGAAGATATAGAGAAAAAACAATTAGATTCCCCTGAAACTCGTATTGCTCAAAAAGTATTAGCACGTGAGGTAATTACTTTCATTCACGGTGCAGAAGCTTACCAAGAAGCGGTTAGAATAAGTGAGATACTCTTTAATGGTGATTTGTCATCATTAACTGCAAAAGAAGTAGAACAAGCTTTTAAAGGAATTACACAACAAGAAATCGAAAATGATTATAATCTAGTTGATTTATTAGTAGATATGGAGATTTGTAAGAGTAAAAGGGAAGCAAGAGAATTCATTACTAATGGAAGCATCAGTATTAATGGTGAAAAAATTAATGATTTAGATTTTATTGTTACTAAAGAGGTTGCAATAGAAGACAAATATATTATAATTAGAAGAGGAAAGAAAAAATATTTCATTATAATATTTAAATAGGTGAAACATGGAAAATAAGAATAAAAAATTATTAAAATGGTTAAAATTTTTGGTTATAGTGTGTGTTGCAATAATAGTTGTAGAAGGTCTATATATAGGAGTAAAAATATATCAAAGCAAAAATAATACCGTTTATGTTGATACATTAGGTTCAATCGTAGAATTAAAAGATGGTTATCTTGGAACTGGTAGTAGTGACTTTAAAAAAAGTAAGTATAACAAATATAGTAAAGATTATCAAAAAGCTAAGTTAGTTAAATATGATAAAAATCAAAAAATAGTATTCGAAAGTGCTTATACTAAAGGTTATGATTCATATTTCTATGATGCAAAATCTACTAAGAACGGTTATATCGCTGTAGGAGCAGCTGCTTATACAAAAAAACAAGTAGAAGAAAAAACTAAAGATGGTTTAATTGTTCTTTATGATAAAGATGGTAAACAATTAAAAACAAAAACATTACAGATTGCAGGTAATACTAAATTTACTAAAGTAGAAGTACTTGATGACGGTTACTTAGTAATTGGTCAAAGTATTTTAGAAAATATGACTATAGGAACAGATCCTGATGGTGGAGCCATAATGGTTAAATATGACTTCGATTTAAAAGAACAATGGCGTACTAATTATGGTGGAAGTAAATCAGCTATATTTAATGATTTAGCTATCACTGATGATGCAATCTATCTTGTAGGAAAAGATGCAACTAGATACGGTTTTTTTGCTAAGTTTAGTAAATCAGGTGAAAAAGAATTTATTAAAACTTATGAATATACTGATGTTGTTGGTTTCTCATCAATTGCAAAACTAAAAGATGATTTTGTAGTAGTTGGTGGAAAAACAACTAATATTGATGCAGCAGATAAAGATAAGAAAACAGAGGCTGTATTAATAAGATATGATAAAGATGGAAATATTAAATATGAAAAATATTATCGTGTTAATAAGTCTGCTAGATTTAATAAAGTATTAGTAGATGGAAGCAACATAGTAGCGATAGGTCATACTGCTAAGAAAGATGAAAAAGAATCAAATGACTCTTATAATGTATTTAGATACAGTGGTTTATTTGCTAAATATAAGGAAGATGGCGAAGAAATAACTAAAAAGAATGAAAAAGGAAGTAGAGATATTTACTTTAGTGATATGTTAGTAACTAAAAATGGTTATTTGATAGTAGGACAAACATCATCTAAAGAATTAGGTGGAAACAATAAAGATTTAATTTCTTACTTTCTAAAATATGATAAGAATGGAAAAATTGTTAAGTAATGAAAATTTATTTATTAGAAACTTTTGATAAGGATAAAACTGTTGAAATTAATTCACCCCTAAGTGAAAAAGGAATTAGAATGGCAAGACTATTTTCACTTACTATTAAAAATCTTCGAATTGATAATTGTTATACGGATACCTCAGTAGCTTCTTTTGGTACAGCTCTATTATTAGTTGGTACTAAGGTAAAAATAAATAAAAACCAAAAATTAAATAATAATGATAAAGGACAAATTAGAAAATTTATAGAAGAGTTAGCAAACGAATATTCTATGGATAATAAACTTTTGATAATAGCAAAAAAAAGCGTACTTTTATTAATAAAAGAGTACACTAATAATGCTGACTTTATAGTATAATAAAAGACCAATTTAATTTTGGTCTTTTATTCTTACTTATTATAGAATTCAACGATTAATGATTCATTGATATCCATATTTAATTCATTACGTTCAGGATATCTAACGTAAGTACCTTCTAACTTGTTCTCATCAAAAGTAACATATTCTACGCGCTTGTTTACTTTAGAAATAGCATCAAGAGCAGCCTTATGGTCTTTAGAATTTTCTTTTAATGCAATAGTGCTACCTGGTTTAACTCTGTATGAAGGAATATCAACTTTCTTACCATTAACAGTAATATGTCCATGGTTTACAAGTTGTCTAGCTCCACGACGAGTAGTAGCAAATCCCATACGATAAACTAAGTTATCAAGACGAGATTCAAGTAAGATTAAGAAATTAGTACCATGAACTCCAGCCATTTTACTAGCTTCATCAAAAGTCTTACGGAATTGCTTTTCATTAACTCCATACATAAAACGTAACTTTTGTTTTTCTTTTAATTGGTTAGAGTAATCACTAGGTTTACCTTTTCTATCTTTACCGTGTTGACCAGGTCCATAAGGACGTTTAGCTAATTCTTTACCAGTTTCAGTTAAAGAAAAACCAACACGACGAGATTGTTTGTAACTAGGTCCAGTATATCTTGCCATTTTAAAATTCTCCTTTCTTTTATTTGCATCTTCCTTGATAATTGTTTCCAAAACTTTCTATGGGAGTTTTGTATTGTTCTTTCGCTTCACAGCAACGAAACTACTTGAAACTTTCAAAAAACACATATAAAAAGGCGAAACATTGCTGTTCAAGTAAAATTGCAGATTTATTGTAATATAAAAACCGCTATTTGTCAAATATTTGTAGATAAAAAGTGAAGATTATGATATCATTAAGTAGTAGGTGATGCACAATATGAAGGGGAAATTGCTATATATTTTAACGGGAATCCTAATTGTAATTATTCTTGTAATAGCACTTATTGTATTTTTAAAAAAAAGAAAGAAAAAACATTACTTAAATATATGTAAAAGGCTTGATACTGAAAAAAATCTTATTGGTAGCACGCCCGTACTTTTAGAGCTTTCTAAACTAGAACCAATCATTAAAAATGAAAAAATGGAAGAAAAATACCAAAAGTGGCAAGATGAGTTTACTTATATTAAAGATGAAGAACTTCCCAAAATTGATGACTTGCTAATAGAACTTGATACCTTAATAGATAAGAAAGAATATAGTCTAGCTGAAAGTAAAATTAACAAATGTGAGATAGGTCTTTATAAAGCTAGAGAACGTGCTAATTATTTATTAGACCAAGTAAAAGAAATAACATTAAGTGAAGAAAAATATCGAAATATAATTACTAAGTTAAAAACAAAATATCGTCAGTTAAATAAAGAGTATCAAGACCATAAATCTCTTTATGAAGAAATGGCTGAAGCGATAGAATTACAACTTGAAAATATAGAAAAAAGATTTTTAGAATTTGAAACAGCCATGGATCAAAATCAATACACAGATGTTGTTCATATTGTAAAGGCATTAGATACAATGATTGAACATATGGAAATAGTAATTGAAGAAGTGCCGGATTTACTATTAATGTGTAAACAAATGGTACCAAAAAGAATAAAAGAGATAGAAGAAACCAAAACAAAAATGGAAAATGATGGTTATCCTCTTGACTATTTAAGTATAACTGATAATATGGAAGAAGCTAAGAAAAATGTTAATGTTATCTTAGATAGAATTAAAGTATTAAATCTTGAAGATTGTATGTTTGAATTAAAAACAATCTTAGATTATTTAGATAGCATCTTTGTGGCATTTGAAAAAGAAAGACTATCAAGAAAAGTTTATGAAGAAGTTAGTAAAGACTTTGAGAAAAAATTAAATAAAACCGCTAAATTAGTAAGTGATATCTATGAACAATTAGATGATATTGAGAGTATGTATGATTTAAATAAAGAAGATGTAAAAATTATTGATGAAGTTAATAAAGACTTAACAGTTATTAAAGATGATCATCACAAAATGCTTGAAAAAGTTAAAAATAAAGCAACCCCTTATTCTTTAGTAAATGATGAAGTTGAAACCTTATCAAATAGATTAAAACAAGTAGAATCAACTCTTGATATAGCACTTAAATCTCTTGGAAATATGTATGAAGATGAACAACGAGCTAGGGAACAGCTTGATGAGATTGAACGGTTATTAAAAGAATGTAAAGAGCGAATGCGTGAATATAAATTACCAGTAATTGAAGATAGATACTTTGTAGAGCTAAGTGAAGCTAATGAAGCAATACTAGAAGTTATTAAAGAACTATCAAAGAAACCTATTGGGATAAAGACCTTAAACACTAGAGTCGATACAGCAAGAGATTTAGTCTTAAAACTTTATAATACAACTATTTCAATGATTAAAACTGCAAAGATGAGTGAAATGGCCATTGTCTATGGAAATAGATATATAGGTCTACATACTGATATTGAAGAAGGAATTAATAGAGCAAGAAATCTTTTCTTTAAAGGTGATTATACTTCTTCTTTAAATGTCAGTATTGATACTATAAAACTAGTAGATGATAATTTTGAAAGAAAGTTGTTGACATATGAAAAAGAATAGCAGTAAGAAAAATAAGAGTAGAAATAATAATAAAAAAAATGTAAAGAATATTAATAAAAATAGTAGTAAAAATAAGAATACTACAGTTAAGAAAAATACTACTGTAAAACAAAATAAAAAACAGAATAATACTAAAAATAGTAATACAAAAACTACTACAAAGAAAAAAGTTAGTACGACAAGTACTAAAAGTAAAACTAATGCTATGGTAGTGGTTAATAAACCAGTGGTTACTACTAAAAGTACTATTAAAAAAACTTTTAGACCAAGTTATAAAAACTTAATAAACATTTCTTTTCAAGGCAGAAAATTTGGACTATATGAATTCTTTGTAATAATAATTATTTGTTTAGTATTAACAGTTGTTCTACTCTATGCTATTCTAAAGTTGAGTAATAAAGAAAAATATCAAGTATTTAGTTTCAATGCCAAGGTAATGGCGATGAATGCTATAAATTATAATTCAAGTGATAAAGGAACGATGTATCTTTCAGAAATGTTAGATTTAAATTTAATATCACCTATTAAGAATCCATTTAATGGTAAAGAGTGTGATATCCATGAGTCAAAAGTTGATTTTTCGGAAGATATAAAAAAAGTTACCTTAAAATGTGGTGAATATTTAATTGATAATGAAAAGGTTAATAATAAGACATATACCATTTATAAAGTATCAGATTGGACAGAAAATAAAGAGTATGAAAATAATGATACAGAAGTAGTATATAACATTACTAAGAAAGGTAAGTTGTTACTTAATGATTATTATCAAAAAGATTTGTTAATAAAAATGATTAATGAAAAATTACATAAAGATTATAAGACAATAAGTGAAGTAAAAAAAGATTACAAATTAGTTAGTAAAAAACTTTATCGTAAAAAGACAAAGTTTAGAGAAGTAACTAATTAGTATATAGTAAGGAAGGTGTGTTTATGAAAGATAGTAAAGAAAAAGATTGGTTTGATAGTCCAAGACTTGTAACTTATGTCATTATTGGATTATTGATAGTATTAATAATATTATCACAATCATTTGCCATCAATAGTCAATTAGGTACATCTGATATTATTAGATCTATACTTAATCATAATAGTATCTATGTATTAACACTTATTTATTTTGTTTTATTACATTTTAAAGTGGGAAAGAAATATTTTGACCATTTAAACGTATTAATGTTAATTTTCTTTGGTTTAATAACCATTGCTAGTATGTTTACAGTATTTCAATCATTTGGATTGATTTCAATATTGCAATTAGTAATAAATATCTTATTTACAATTTATTTTCTTTATGCTTTTATTTCCAATACAGTAATAGGTAAAGACTTGCACTTGAATTCTAGTCCTATTGTAGAACTTAAGAATGAACAATACTTTTATTTAATTACAACTTTATTAGTTATTCACTTAGTAGTAGCTCTTATTAACTCAACATCTTTTGAAAGTATAGTAATTTCATTATTAGAGATATTATTCTATTTCCTATTTGCTAGATACATTTCATTATATAGAGAATATAATGAATTGAAGGAAGCTTCTTCAAAAAAGAAAAAAATAAAAAAAGAGGAAGAGGCAGGTGATAAATAATGAAAGATTTATTTGATGAAATAGATAAGGAAAAGAAAAGTCTTCCTAAGTTAAAAAAAATAAGTAATGAAGTAACAAAGACAAGAGAACATAACTTTTATCAAAAATTAGCTTATTGGCTATTTGCATTTTTCTTTATTATTGGTATTATATTAGGTAATATATTTCCAGCTTGTACGGAAACTTCGACATTATTTAAAACTTGTACCAATACTGAATACAACTTAGCATTGACATTAATCTTCTGGTTAGCAAGCTTTGTTTTTTGTTCATTAGTGTACGGTCTAGGGGAAATTATTAAATTACTTACAATAATAAGTGAAAAGAAATAGGTGAGTTTGTATGATTAAAGATGTTAGAATTAATAGAAATAACGTTCTAAAAATGAATGAAGAAATAAGAAAACTAGAAGAAAAATATGCAGAAGAATATGAAGACTATTGGGAATATGAAGAACCTCAAAGCGCAGTTATTCTTGCTTTTGAAGAAGCAAAAGCACGTATAGAGGAGAAAAGACGTCAAGAAGCTTTAGCAAATTCTGATGTTGATACCAAAAATACTCAAGAAGCTCAATCGACAACTAAAGAAAAAAGTTCACTTCCACCAAAGAAAGTTGGAGAAGATAAACCTTCATCAATTGAACAAGTAAAAAGAAAACCAGCAGTTAAAAGAAAACGTAAGAGAATAAAGACAAAGTTTAAAACTATGGCTGGAATAATGATTGCAGCTGCAGTTGTATCTACAGGTGTTGGTGCTGCAGTTGGTAGAAGTTCAAAGGGACAAGAAGTTGACAATACTGTAACTACTGATGTTAATACTTCTGATGATGAATATAGTGTGGATAATACTATTTATGCTAGTACTACTGATTTAAATGATTTAAATTTAGTAATAGTAAATGACGGTGTTAATGATTATTTCCTAGATTCTTTTACTTCGGATTTAACTTTTAAAGGAGTTGAATTCCAAGTAGCAGATGGGTCTGATAGTTTGACAGGTGTTAATGGTAGTGAAGTGTTTGTAGGTTTACTTCCATATAATAATCCAGGTATGACAAAAGTAATTGCTCAATATGAAGATAAGGATAATCAAAGTGATGTAATGGCGGTTGCTTTAAGAAGTAGCTTAGTTAGAAATGGTTTATCAAATGAAAAAATTCAATGTGGTGTAAAACATTATGATGCATCTGGCAATGAAACCTTGATAGAATCTCCACTTGAACATAAAGTAACTTATTCTTCAAACCGTTTTGTTTCAGTGGCAGTGGATGCTTCTACTGATGCTGATAAATTTACTGATTGTTTTATTGAGGGAATGCTTAGATATAAAAACTATGTAGAAAATTCTTCAAACTTTGATTTGTTAACAAGAGTTAAAGGTGGAGATACATTAGAGTCAATTGCAGCAGCACACAATACAGATGTTGAAACATTAATGAACTTTAATAGATTGAAAGACGATAGAATAGAATATAATACAATGTTAAGATTTCCGTCTGGTTCAAATATTTTATATGATAGAGAACTTGTTATTGACGATGTTAACACTAAAGGAAAAACACATTAAAAATACTCAACTGGCGAGTATTTTTTTCTTTTGCTTTTCTTCTTTAAAACCAAGATAATAATTATTTTGATAGTCCATATGATAGCTATTGTTAATTAAAAGATGATTTACTATCTCATTATCAGAATTAGTTGCTATAACATTAGACCTAGTTAATATTTCTTCGTAGTCTTTTAATTGTTCATCTTGTTCCATTGTATTACCAATTAACTTGTGCTTTAAAATATAAAGTGCTTGCTTCATATAACCTTTTCCTCTTTCATTCTTGGTAATACCAAAATGTAAATATAAATCATTGCTAGCAATATCCTTTGTTTCAAGAAAGATAAAACCGATAGGTTGATGACTTCTATTACCATTAACTTCCTGATATTTTTGAATTAAAAAGACAAAAGGACATTTAGGAGGAAGTTCACTATAAGAACATAATGAATTATCTTCAAATAGTTTAACTAAGTCCCAAATATCCTCTTCATCTTTATAATCTAATAATTCTAGATTTAACCATTCATACATCTTACTTCACCTTACTACTATTCAAATGATGGTGTCATATTAGCTGGTTCTATTTGAATAATTGTATTTCCATCATTTAATTTAACTTCACTGCCGTCATCATAAGTATAAATTGTTTGTCCACTTCTAGTATTTTTCTTTGCATTGATTTTTCTAGCATATCCATTTGTTATATAATATGCTTCATGAACACCAGTTGTATCTAAATCTTGCCTACCATAACTATCAAGTGAATAATTATTAACTTTAACTATGATAATATTTTTATAATGATATTGTTCTTTACTATCTCTATCAATATGAGCATTGTGATTCATATATCTTAAATATACTTTTCTTTCGCTATCATAAGCATAACTTCTAACTTGACTAGTGGAATAAGGAATAGTTACCTTATTAGCTACGACACTTTCATCACTTAACTTTGCTAAATCAATAGTATCACTAGTAAGAGGAAGAGCTTCCCAATCATTACTAGTTGTTTTATAACCTAGCTTAGCAGCATCCTTATATAAAGTTTCAATATTAGTAAAGACATTATGAGGAGCAGCTATTCTAGTATCACGCCAGTAAGCAGCATCTCGATATAAACCATTGATATTGTTAACACCTAGACTTTTGATATCATTTTCTGCAAAAGTACTCCATCCATAATGAGCATAGATAGCATCGTATTCTAAAGCATAATCTAGAAAATAGTGTCTTGAACTTCTAACTGGTCCAATAAGTTCGGTATTACTATCTTTAAAAATAGCCATTATTCTAGTAAGACCACCTTCAACGATAGCTTCATAAGTAACAAAAGCATCTTGAAGACCAACTTGTGAAGCATAACCAACATTATTATCAATCATAACAGCGATAGGACGTTTGTTACTATCTTCATCATAAATAGTTAGTTTTTTCTTTTCTGTCTTAGTAGTATTAATATCAGTGATATCAAAAGGTATATCACCATTATTTTGATAAAAATAAAAGATACCAAGTCCTATAATAATTAACAAAACAATAATTGCTAGAATTCTTATTCTTTTCTTCTTTTTCTTTTTCATAAGTTTCTCACCTTACCTAGAGTTTATCATAATTCCCTAAAAGATAAAATAAATTTTAGAAAATTATAATTAATATATGTTACAATATATTAGAGGGTGATGTAAAGTGAGTAAAAAGAATAAAAAATATATAGCATCATTAGTAACAGCTTTTGCTTTTCTAGGAGCAATTTGTTATCATTATGTCTTACCATCATATGCTTATAAAAATGATACTTTAAAGACAGAAGATGTTATTAATGTACCAAGTTATGATAATGAACCATATCAAGAAGTAAATAATAATAAACCAACATTTACAAGTGAAGAAAAAAAGTTGAAAGAAAAGGAAGATTATAGTGATTTAGATTCACTAGGTCGTGTTGGAACTGCCTTTGCCCTTGTAAGTAAAAGTACTATGCCTACTACTAAAAGAGGAAGCATTGGAATGATTAAGCCATCTGGTTGGCATACAATAAAATTTGATTTTGTTGATGGAAAATATCTTTATAATCGTTGTCATTTAATAGCACATCAATTAACTGGTCAAAATGCTAATCCAAAGAACTTGATGACTTGTACTAGAAGTATGAATGTTGATGGAATGTTACCATTCGAAAATAAAGTGGCAAATTATATAAAAGAAACTAATAATCATGTTTTATATCGTGTAACACCTGTCTATGATGGAGATAACCTAGTAGCAAATGGCGCTTATATGGAAGCATATTCAGTAGAAGATAATGGTAAACTATCTTTCAATGTTTATGTTTATAATGTTCAAAAAGGTGTTACAATAGATTATAAAACAGGAGAAGCAAAACTAAGTGAGGAGTAGAAAAATGGAATTTATAGATACAATAATTGCTAGAGTAAAAAATAAAGAAATTAAGAAAATAGTATTACCAGAGACAGATGATGTTAGAACTTTAGAAGCCGCAGAAATGTGTGTAAAGGATAATATCGCTGAAATTTATTTAATTGGTAATGAAGAAGAGATATTAGCACTTGCTAGGGAAAATAACATCTCCCTTGATGGATGTACCATAATTGAACCAGTTAAATTTAAAGATTTTGAGTTATGTGTTAATACCTATTATGAGTTAAGAAAAGAAAAAGGAATGACTATTGAAAATGCAAGAGAAATAATGACTAATGATTATCCATATTTTGGAGCAATGTTAGTTAAACTTGATTATGCAGATGGAATGGTTAGTGGAGCAGTTCATTCTAGTTCTGATACGTTACGTGTTGCTTTACAGATAATTAAAACAGCTCCTGGAATAAAGACTGCTTCATCATTCTTTTTGATGGATACTCCATTACAAAGATATGGTTATAATGGTGTATTTATCTATTCTGATTGTGGTTTAAATCAAAATCCGACTAGTGAACAATTAGTAGATATTGCTGCTAGTAGTGCTGAAAGCTTTGAATTATTAGTAGATGAAGAACCAAAAGTAGCTTTCTTATCACATTCAACTTATGGATCATCAAAATGTCCAGATAGTGAAAAAGTTGTAAAAGCAGTAGAACTTGCTAAAGACCGTTTAAAAGGAATTACTTTTGATGGAGAATTACAATTCGATGCGGCTGTTGTTAGAGAAATAGGTGAGAGAAAAGCACCAGGTTCAAAGTTAGCTGGGGAAGCAAATGTCTTAATCTTCCCAGACTTAGATGCTGGTAATATTGCTTATAAAATAACCGAAAGATTAGGTCTTGCTAAAGCTTATGGACCAGTTACACAAGGACTTGCTAAACCAGTTAATGATTTATCAAGAGGTTGCTGTGCTAGTGATATAGTAGGAGTAGTAGCAATTACTGCTTTACAAGCTTCAACTATTAAAAAATAATATTGTAAAAAGTTGTAAATAACTTTAATTATAAGTCAAAAATATTTATCTTTCTTTAATAATTAGTTATACTCTACTAGTGTATCTAATAGAAAGGTGAAGTATGTTTAAGAAAGATATTGAAGGAAGTAAATTTTCTTTATCATTTTGTTTTTTTCTAACAGGTTTGTTACTTATATATATTGGAACAACGATATTGTTGTTTACTAGCTTAATAAAATAATAAAAACTACTATTGAATTATTTTTCAAAATAGTAGTTTTTTTGTTATTTATCTTCTAATAAGAAGTTAATCATCTCTTCAGTTTCCTCTTTTGTTAGATTAATATCTTCTCCTATAAGGCCAAGATAAGGATGAATATTATCTTTTCTATGGAAGTCAGAACCAACTGTAGTTTGTAAATTATGCTTTTTAGCAAAGTTATTCCATAAAGCTATATAGTTATGTTTGATATTATTCTTATCTATATAAATATAATTTGTTTCTATACCGTCTGGCTTCATATCTATAACTAAATCATCTATATCTTTTTCTGTTAGATTATCTTCATAAGTATAAGCAACAGGGTGAGCTAAAACTACTTTCCCACCAGCATGATGAATAAGTTCACTAGCTTCTTTTGGAGATATAGTCTCTTTTCTTACATAACAAGGACAATCTTCATTCATAATAGTTTCAATAAATTCGCCCATATCAGGGATATGACCAAAAACTTCTTTTAATTTAGTTTCATTCTCTTTATTTTCTATTACATCATAAGCAATATGAGCTTTAGATACAGCATCAATTTTATCTAATCTCTCTACATCAATTTTATAACCTGCTTCTTCCAATTTATTAGCTACTTTTCTTAAATATATATGCCTAGCATTTCTTATAGTATAAAGCCTTTCTTGAAACTCTTTATTATTTAAGTCAAAGTTATAACCTAGGACATGAACACCATATTTTTTAGCTTTAGTAGAAATCTCTACTCCTACTATTAAATTAATATTCTTTTCTTTAGCATAATTAAATGTTTTTTCTTGATAAGCCTCTGTTGTATCATGATCACATATTGCAATAGTATTGATACCATTTTTATAAGCTTCATCGATAATTTCTTTTGGAGTTAACGATCCATCTGAACAGTTAGTGTGAATATGTAAATCTATTAATTTTTCCATGAATTAATTCTCCTTTTATATGATTTTTTTAATGTTTTATTTTTAAATCTACGCTTAACAGAATCAGGTGATACTAAATCAAGCATTTCTATACTCTTTTCTTCTGTTAGTTGTCTTGCAACAAGATTTCTAGTATAGTCAAGTCTTTGTTTTAGAATTTCCTCAAAGTTAAAATCAGTCATACTGTATAAAAAATCTAAAGTAAAGTTATATGCTTCATCATCTTTCTGCCATTTTTTCTTAATGAATCAGGTAAGATAGGAAGATAGGGAACTTCTCCTAGATTACTTGAATTAAGGATGGTAAATGGAACTTGATCCAATAGATTACTTAATTCAGAATACTTCACTACATGAACATCAAGTGGCAACATTTTAATAGGCATCTTTCCATCTTCTAAATCAGTAATAATTTCTTTAAACTCTTTAAATGTTTGGATAGGATTTACATCAGATGTATGCATTCCTAATTGATCAAATGTTTCCTTTAGTTCTTTTTTGGCTTCTTCTACTTTTGCATCTTCACATACCATCCACATATCAATATCAGGTAAACGATTTATTACCTTTCTTGGTTTTAACTCTTTTTCTAGTCTAGGACAAGGAATACAAATTTGCTTTAAATCTTCCATATAAGGACCATTAACTGGTAGACAACTCTCACATGGCCATTTCTTTAATTTAGCATTAAGAATAGTAGTTCTTAATTCTTCGTTATATCTTATTTGTTCCTTAATGACTGGTAAGTCTTCTTTAAAATCATTATCTATAGCATAAAACGGATATCCAGTACCAAAAGAACCACGATAGCCTGTTGTATGCTCCATAACACTATTAATGATATCAATATTTTTCTTAATATACATCTTTTTTAAATCTTTGTTCTTAAAATTGTTTTCTTCAAACTTATTAGAAGATTCAACTACTTCTAAACAAATATTTCTCATTTACTCACTCACTTTACTTTAAATTATTCGTAGATAAACTGCGTGCGCTTAATATAACATACAAATATTATCTAGTCAATCATATTATTTTTTAGGCAAAAATATCAACCTGTCTAAATTTTTGACGTTTTTCTATTAATACATAGATATTACTCCAAAATTAGTTATTTATATTATTATTTTTACTGTTTAAAAATTATGTTTATTGTAAATAATACTAAAGGAAATTACAATTTAAATGTTAATAATAAGGAGGGATATTTATGTATTATGGAGCAGGAACGTATGAAGCTTTCGCTCGTCCAGAAAAACCAGAAGGAGTAGATAAGAAGTCTGCTTATATAATTGGTACTGGTCTAGCTGGGCTTTCTGCTGCTTTTTATTTAGTAAGAGATGGAAGAATGAAAGGAGAGCATATTCATTTACTAGAAAAGCTGGATTTAGCTGGTGGTTCTTGTGATGGTAGAAAAGATGTAACTAAGGGATTTTACATGAGAGGTGGACGTGAGATGGATAACCACTTTGAATGTATGTGGGATATGTTTAGAAGTGTTCCATCAATTGAAAATCCAGAGGTGTCAGTACTTGATGAATATTATTGGTTAAATAAACATGACCCTAATTATTCGTTATGTCGAGCTACTGTAAATTGTGGTGAAGATGCTCATACTGATAAGTTATTTAAATTAGATAGAAAATCAGCGATGGCTTTATCAAAATTATTTATTACAAAAGAAAAGGATTTAGAAAATAAGAAGATTTCCGATGTTTTACCAGAAACTTTTTGGGAAACTAACTTTTGGTTATATTGGCAGACAATGTTTGCGTTTCAAAAATGGTCTTCTGCACTAGAAATGAAAAGATATTTATGCAGGTATGTTCACCATATTGATGGTTTACCAGACTTTTCAGCATTAAGGTTCACTAAATATAATCAGTATGAATCGATGATTTTACCACTTATTAAGTATTTACAAAACAATGGTGTAAAAGTTGAATATGGAGTAGATGTTAAAAATGTCATCTTTACTTCTAAACAAGGCAAAAAGGTTGCAACTCAAATTGTTTATGAAAATAAGGGTGAAGAAAAAACAATTGATTTAATTGAAGATGATTTAGTATTTATTACTAATGGTTGTTGTACTGATACTTCTTGTTATGGTGATCAAGATACTGTTCCTGATTTATCAATTATCAAAAATGGTAAAGGTGAATCTTGGGACTTATGGAAGAATATAGCTAGTCAAGCTACTAATGGAGAATTTGGTAATCCAGATAAGTTTTGTAATCATGTAGATAAAACTAACTGGATGAGTGCTACTATTGAAGTAAGTGATGAAAATATTATCAAACATATTATTAATATTTGTAAACGTAATCCAAGAAAAGGAAAGGTTACGACTGGTGGTATAGTTACAGTTAAAGATAGTACAGAAAATTGGTATTTATCTTGGACGATTAATCGTCAACCACAGTTTAAGTCGCAAAATAAGAATAGTGTATTAGTTTGGGTATATGCTCTAAATACTGAAAAATTAGGTAATTTTGTTAAAAAACCGATTAAGCTATGTACAGGTATGGAAGTATGTGAAGAGTGGTTATATCATATTGGTCTACCAACTAATGAAATAGTTAAATATGCTGATATGTGTAATACAACAACTTGTTATATGCCTTATATAAATGCTTTTTTCCAACCTCGAAAAGAAAAGGATAGACCTTTAGTAGTACCAAAGTCAGCAGTTAACTTTGCATTTATCGGACAATTTGCTGAAACACCTAGAGATACTATCTTTACAACAGAGTATTCTATTCGTACAGGTATGGAAGCTGTTTATACCCTATTAAATGTTGATAGAGCAGTACCTGAAGTATGGGGTAGTAAATATGATGTCAGAGAACTTTTGAAAGCTTGTTATTATGCAGTTGATAAAAAGACAGTCGAAGAGCTTCCTCTTACATTTGCTGAAAAGCAAGTAATAAAAGTTTTAATGAAAAAAGTTAAGGGTACTGATTTAGAAACTCTTTTAGAAGAAAGTGGTTTATTTAGATAATGTGTAAAATATGAAATAATCGTTTATTTCATATTTTTCTTGCTATATAATAGTGATGGTGATGATAATTGAGTAGTTTAACAACAAAAAAAGCGATTGGTTATACTTTTAAGGATTTATTAAAAGAAAAGCCATTTAATAAAATAACAGTTAATGATATAGCTAGTAAATGTGATATAAATAGACAAACATTTTATTATCATTTTCAAGATATAAGAGATTTAGTTGAATGGATTTGTATTGATGAAGTTGATAATATTTTAAAGAAGAATACTGATATTGAAAAGTGGGAGGATAAGTTTTTACTAATCTTTAAAATAATGGAAGAAGAAAAAGTATTTGTAAAGAATATTTATCATTCTGTTTCAGTTGAAGTATTAAGAAGTAATTTATATAGATTAGTATATCCGATTATATATAGTGAGATAATTGAAAAATCTAAAGGTAAAAACTTAAGAGAAGAAGATAAAAAATTTATAACAGACTTTTATAAATATGCTTTTGTTTCTATAGTTTTAGACTGGATTGATAAGGGAATGATTGAGAATCCAGAGCTAATAGTTTTAAAAGT
>CAKOXX010000026.1 GCA_934130405.1 uncultured Bacilli bacterium
AATTCAATTGACGTTTTGCTTAGTTTTCAAAGAACATTGTTGCTTCTTTTTCAGTTGCGTTTCTAATATATCAAATTCTATCACCTAATGTCAAGAACTTTTTTATATTTTTTACAACTTTTTTCGCATAATTTTACACCGTTTTCTTCGGTGCTGTTATCAATATACCAGTCTTTAATAATAATGTCAACACTTTTTGACAAAAAATATTTTTTTCTTACTTTACATTGATAGTCACTCCTTCAAGTGACGTTTACTAGTGTACCAAAATCACTAATTGAAGTCAATCACTTTTTAAAAGTTTTTTCTACTTTTTTAATAATACAAAAAAACTCTATAGATTTTCTCTATAAAGTCTTCGTTTTTTATTATTTTCCAGCAGCTTCTAGCTTTTCTAATACTTCATTAGTAACATCAATAGCTTTAAGACGCATATCTTCTGCTGCCTTTTCTAAAACAGGTGTACCCTTTTCTACAGCAAGATTAACTAATTCTTGACATTTTTTCTTAATATCTTCAGCTTTTTTCTTAGCAATCTTCAAAGCTTTTTCCTTATCAAGATCTTCTAATTCTTCTTTAATTTCATCTACTTTTCTTTCAAAAGTTTCTTTTACTTCATCCATATCAATATCTTTAGCCTTATTAAGTAGCTCATCCATCTTTTCTTTTAATTCTCTTCTAGTTTCGCTACCTTTCTTTGGAGCAAATAAGATACCTAAACCAGCACCAATAGCCGCTCCAGCAACAAATTTACCTATTCCACTTTTCTTTTTTTCACAACTCATTATTCTACATCCTCCTTTTTCTGTTTTCTTTTTTTTACCAAATTACTAACTGCTCCCATTATTGTAGAGGCAATAGTATCAGTTAATACCGTCGCTTTAGTTGTAACAAAGTCCATTACATTAAATAAACCATTCATAGAATCCATTTTCTTTTCCACATCATCTAATAGTTTATTTACTCTATTAACAGTCTCTAATAACCTGATTCCTAAAACAATCAGTACAACAATAAGAACACTTAGTAAACTATACATTAATACTGGTAAAAACACATTGACAAATTCCATAGATAAGACTCCTTTCTTTTCTATAATTAATTTTCTTTATTATCATCATACATTGAATCAAATAAATCAAATAAATTATCTTCTAGCTCTTCATCTTTTTCTTCTTTATGTCTCAAATCGCTTCTTCTGCCAGTTTTACGTTCATGAGAAATATCTTTATAGTCAACATTATATTCTAATCCTAAATCTTCAAAGTATTCCTCTGCATCTCCTACTGTTACTTTAGGAACAGCTGGTGTATCATCATTAATATCTAACATAGAATTAGTATCATCATCATTGCTTGAATCAATATACTCTTCTTCTCTTTTGTGTTTTTTCTTCATATTCTTACCATTTGATGATAATTCTTCATCAAAAATATCATCACCACCACCATAAGCTTTAGCACGAACACTATCAACATCTAATTTTCTTGATGAATAGCTACTACTTATTCTAACTTCCTTCTTTGTCGGAACTTCTTCTTTTTTGTCAGAAGAATCAATTAAACCATAAATTGGTGAAATAACTGGAGATGGATGGAAAGTTTTCTTTGTTTCTTTCTTTTCATAAGTTCCATAGCTATCAATTTTTATTTCTTCTTTTTTAGCTCCATATGGTGCTTTCTTTACTTCTGCTGGTTTAGCTTCTTTCTGTCTTGGTGGATAAGCAGGATGGAATTCTTCTTTTACTTCTTTTCTTTCTACTACTTGTTTAACTTCTTCTCTTTTTGGATAACTACGACTATTATCTAATTCTACAAAGTCATCTTCTGTAATAGCAGGAAATTTAAAAGTCTTCTTTTCTTCCTTTACTTCTTCTGCCTTTTCATCCTCTTCAAAAACTGCTTCTTCTTTCTTTTCTTTTCGCTGTTCAGGCAAAATCATCTTTTTAGCGATAGGTTTTTCTTTCTTTTCTTTTTTCTCTTCAACTTCTACATACTCCTCTTCAAAAAGAGCATTCTTTAACTTATCTAGTATTTTCACTTAATTCACCTCATTATTCTGTCTCTTCGATATCTATCTTATCTTCATCTGTATTCTTTTCTGTATATCCTTCATAAGTACCATACTTTTCCTCATAGTCAAGATAACTTTCCTTAGTGGCATTATTTCCTTTAGGTTTCATTACATTATAAGTTTCCTCTTTATAACTTAAAATCTTCTTACCTATCAGTGTATCCAAAACTACTCGGTTATATGATATTGAAGTTAAAATAGAACTCATATATGGTAATACTTCTTTTATCTCGTCTTCTTTAACTATCGCTTCTATTTTTCCATAGTTATACATGAATTCAATAAAATATGAATCTTCCTTATCAAGCTTAGTTATCTCAAGATAACCATCCTTACCATTATAATTTAATTTTTTAGAATAGTATGCATTCTTATTAATCTTATAATCCAACTTCTCTTTATTATAATAACGAATCACATCACTATAGAAATAATAACTTCTATTATTTTCATCTAATAAAACAGCATTATAATCATCTTTAGTAACAAATTTTATTCCTTTAGGGATATAGTATTTGTATCCATCAAAAACAACATTACAATGTTTAGTATTACTTTTAAGTAATATTGGAAGTAGTTCATCTATACTCTTATTAGAAAGATTACTACACCCTGTTACTACAAAACAAAGAAGGGAAAGAAATAGTATCTTCTTTTTCATATTTCACCTACTCTTAATTTATTATAACAAATAATATAAACTTTTAAAATCATTTTTCTGCAAAAAGATGATAAATCTTTGCACCTTTCTTACGAAATTTACTCTCATATTCAGTCATTATTAAATCTTTTGACTGGTAGTTAAATGACACATCATTAAGAGTGTATTCCATGTCACCAAGGGATTCTACTGAATATAAGAAAAAGTCTCTATTATCAGTTCTAACTTCTATTTGTTGTTTATCTCTAAATATATTTTGATATTTTTCTAAGAATACTTTACTAGTTAATCGTCTATTTTCATGTCGATTTTTAGGCCAAGGATCAGAAAAGTTTAAATATAGTTTATCTATTTCATGGTCAAAAACTTCTTCTATCAAACTAGCATCATACTTAATTAATCTTAAATTAGGAACCTCTTCCATCTTTAATATTGCTTTAGCCATAATACTATCAAATCGCTCAATTCCAATAAAGTTTATATCTTTATATTTCTTAGCATTTTCATAAATAAACTGTCCTTTGCCCATTCCTATTTCTAAATAAATAGGATTATCATTAGCAAATAATTCTTTAAATTTACCTTTATATTCTTTAGGATTTTCTATTAAAAATGAACAATTATTTAGTATTTCTTCTTTATTTTTCACATTTCTTATACGCATATTATCACTTCCCAGTCAATATTTTAACACAGTATTTATTAGTTGCATATAATAAAGCGAAAGGAATGGATAAATATGATGAATCAAATGCCACCTTATAATATGTTCCCACCTGCTTTTGATCCTAATCAAGGACAAGGTAATGGAATGGGAAGTAATTGTCAGGAAAAAATACAAATGTTAGAAAATCAAATTAACAGAATGGAAAGACAACTAAGAAGATTAGATAATAGAGTTAGTAACTTAGAAAATAATCTAATAACTCCTTACTCTAGTCAAAATACTGGATATGGTAGTGCAAATAATAAGTATATGATGTAAAATAGTGTAGACACTAGATGTCTACCTTTTTAATTAGAAGGAGTTGATTTTATGCTTGTGATTGGAAGCTACAATCTTCAAAATAAATTTAAATTAAAAAAGTATAATGGAAAAGTTAATAATCAAGATAATGTTATTTTATTAAAGGAGTTTTTAAAAGACTATTCTATTGATATTTTAGGAACTCAAGAATTTGTTTATTGGTATTTAGAAAGAGCTAAAAAAGAAATTAGTGATGAATATAGTGTAAACGGAAAATACCGTTATCCCTTAATAGTTTTAAAACGTTATGATGAAACTAATAGTATAATTTCTAGAAAAACTGTTAAAAGCTGCACTACTAAACACTTACCAACTTTTCCTAATATCATTCCAAGAATTTTAACTACTTCCTATATAGAAACTAAAGAGTTTGGAGTAATCGCTTTTTACAATACACATTTATCTGTTAAAAATGATAAAGTAAAGAAAAAACAACTAGATTTTATTTTAAATAAAGTTCGACTTGAAAAAGTACCAGTAATTTTAACTGGTGATTTCAATATGACTATTACTAATAATCTATTAAAAAACTTTATCGAAAAACTTGATGAAATTGGTTTAAAAAGAGTAAATGTTTTAGAAAGAACCTATAAAACACATAGTAAAAATAAAGCAATTGATCACATTTTTATTTCTAAAAAGATGCACATTAATAAGTTCAAAGTTATAAAAGATGAAAAATTTGATAATTTTAGTGATCACTATCCAATTGTTGTTTGGTTAGAAAGAGTAAAATAGCTATTTAAGGGTATACTAAAATTGACTTTTAATAGGGAAAATACTATACTTTTAATAAGTAGAAATGAGGAAACAGTTATGAAGTTAAAAGAATTAGATATAGATAGATTTGATGAATTTGTAAGAAATAATAAAGATAAAAGTCATTTTTTGCAATCAGCTGCTTGGGGTGAATTATCAAAGGAGAAAAGGGGTCTTACTCCTTATTATTTAGGACTGGTTGATAATGATGATAATATCTTAGCTGCTACTTTACTTTTACAAAAACATCTTCCTCTTAAATTATGTTATTTTTATGCTCCTCGTGGTTATGTTATTGATTTTCATAATGAAAATTTACTTAAAAGCTTTACAAAAGAATTAGTAAATTTTGCTAAAAAGAAAAAAGCTATATATATTAAGTTAGACCCTGATATTGTTTGGCAAAGAACTAAATATGATGGCGAAGTAATTTTAGAAGAAGCAAAGGATAAAAAGATAATGAACAGTTTACTTAAATTAGGTTATCATCATTTAGGTTTTACTAAAAACTTTGAAACTAGACAGCCTCGTTATACTTTTAGAGTAGATTTAAAACAAAATATGGAAGATATTGAAAAACACTTTTCTAAAACTACTATGCAAAGAATCAATAAGTCTTTAAAACTAGCAACAGAAGTAGAAATTGGTAGTGAAAAAGATTTAAAAGAATTTTATCAATTAATGATGTTAACTGAAGATAGAAAAGATTTTGTTTCTTATCCATTCGAGTATTACGAAACACTTTATCATCTATTTAAAAAAACTGATGATGTCTTCCTATTTCTAGGTAAAGTCAATCTAGAAAAAGTGATGAATATTTTAGAAAATGATTTAAAAGAAGTTAATGATGAATATGAAAAGGAAAAGGAAAAGACTTCTAAAAGTGCTAAAAATAAACAAAAAGAATTATTACGTCGTAAAGATAAATTAGTAAGTGATTTAGAAAAGTATAAAAATATCGAAAAAGAGTATGGCAAAGTAATAACTCTATCAGCACATATGATTGTTACTTATGGAAACAAAGCTTGGGTGTTATATGCAGGTAACCATAATTTGTTAACAGAAACTTATACTAATTATCATACTTACTATGAACATTTAAAATTCTGTAAAGAAAAAGGTATTGAAATATATGATCAATTCGGAACAATTGGTGATTTATCAAAAGATAATCCAAGACTAGGACTTCATGAATTCAAGAAAAAATTCGGTGGTGATTATATCGAATTTATGGGAGAATTTGATTATGTTTTGAAACCAATTTACTACTTTGCTTTTACAAAACTTGTTCCAGTTTATAGAAATTATATTAAGAAAAGAAAAAAGAAGGAGTTAAAAGATGAAGTTAGAAATATTAACAGTTAAAGAATTTACTGATTGGGCTATAAATAATGAAGAAATAACTTTTCATCAAACTAAAGAATGGGCTGACTTAAAAAAAAGAAATGGTTGGAATTCTTACTATGTTGGATTAAAAGATAAAGGTATAATTAAAGCAGCTAGTTTAATTCTTTCTAAAGAAATACCAGTTATTAAAAAGAAAATGTTTTATGCTCCCCGTGGTTTCTTAATTGATTATCATAATTTAGAATTACTAACCACTTTTACTAAAGAAATTAAAAAATTTGCAAAAGAAAAAAATGCTATTTTCATTAAAATCGATCCTTATGTTATGTATAAAGAACACGATTTAAATGGTGACTTAGTTCCTGATGGTATTGATAACAGTGATACTGTTGATAATCTTAAGTCTTTAGGTTATCACCATTTTGGTTTTAACTTAATGCAAGATACTCTTCAACCTAGATGGATGCACACTATAACAGTTAAAAATCGTTCATTAGATGATGTTATGAAAGATATGGAATCTAAAACTAGACAGATACTACGAAAAAATGAACGACTTGGTGTTAAATCAAGAGAAATCACTCGTGATGAAATTAAAACATTCAAAGATATAATGCAACATACTGGTGAAAGAAGAGATTTTATTGATCGCCCTCTTTCTTATTATGAAAATATGTGGGATACCCTCCATGACTCTGGTATTTTAAAAATTTTAGTAGCAGAAGTTGATTTTGACGAAGAAATAAAAAATACAAAAGCGGAAATTAAAAAATTAGAAGAAGCTATCAAAGAACGGGAAGAAAAATTTAATAACAAAACTGTTCCTATGAATGAAAAGAAGTATAATGCTAATCAAAAGAAAGATAAAGACGAAATTGAAAGACTTAAAAAGAATATTGAAAAATCTAAATCAATGAAAAAAGAATATGGTGCTAAACCTATTCTTGGAGGTATTTTATTTTTAATATATGGAAATGAAGTTTTATCCTTATTTGGTGGTAGCAAAAAAGAATTAATGTCATTTCAATCTGCTTATACTCTTCACTTTGAAGGAATAAAATATGCTATAGAAAATGGTTACGATACTTATAATTTCTATGGTATTACAGGAAATTTTAGTAAAGATAATCCTTTACTTGGTCTATATTTGTTTAAGAAAAGCTTTGGTGGTCAAGTAGTAGAACTAATTGGAGAATTTGACCTTATTATAAGTAAGTTTTGGTATCATACTTATAATATTAGTTTCAAATTATATCACAAATTAAAGAAATTAAAAAATCATAAATAAAAGGCTCTTGTATAAACAAGAGTTTTTTTAAAGCATATTTTTCTTTTTTAGAATAAGTGCTACTATAACTGATAGTAATATTGATAAAAATAAAAGTAAGTAAAATGAATAAGGATTATGAGAAAACTCACCAAAACTTACATTCATTCCCATGAAAGAAGCCACCATAGTAGGAATTGATACTACTATAGTAATACCCGCTAGAAATTTCATAATACCATTTAAGTTATTAGAAATAACTGTAGCAACTGTATCAGTAGTACTACTTAAAATTCCACGGTATAAGTCTGCCATATTACTAGCTTGACTATTCTCAATAATAGCATCATCTAGTAAGTCTTCATCTTCTATATACATTTCTATCACATTACCTTTTTTTATCTTATCAAGAACAACACCATTACTTTGTAAAGCGGTAATTATATAAGTTAAACTATTTTCTAATGCTAATAGATTAACTAATTCCTCATTTTTAGTAGCAGTTAAAATTTTACTTTCTGCTGTTTCTATTTTCTTATCTATATCACGTAATGTTTTTAAGTATAAAACTGCTAATCGATAGATAATTTGAATAACAAATCTACTTTTCTTATAAGTATAAAATTCCTTTACTTTACCACTAGAAAATTCTTCCAAAAATTCATATTTTTGCAATGCTACTGTTACAATATAATCATTTCTCACAATTAAAATTGCTAACGGTAAAGTCTTAGTCTCATGCAAACCCTTACTACTATCTTTAACAGGCACATCTAAAAGTAGCATCTTCGTACCATCTTCTTCATCTATTCTCGGTTTTTCATCATCATCTAAAATACTTATTAAAAAGTCCTTCTTAACACCAAGTGAAGATGAAACTTTTTGTAATTCTTCTTCAGTTGGTTTTTCTAAGTGAACCCAACATCCTATTTCAAAATCATTAAGTTTTCTAAACTCATTAGTATTTAAATCTGTATTATAGATTTTTAGCATACTCCCACCTCTTTATCTACTTCATCATAAAATTTTAAATAGTTTTTGTCAAGCAAAAAGAAGTTACTCTAAAACTCTAACTTCCTTATTTATATTCTTCTCATAAACTGTCATTTTTTCTTTGCTATCTAAAATAACAAGAGCTAAAGAATTTATATCTTTATAATGATTATTTTTTAATCTTGTTAATAACCATTCTTCATTTTTACCTATTTCTTTCAAGTTATTTATCATTATTTTACCATCTATAATAGCATTGCAACATAGTCCTTCATAAGATGTTTTTAATTTTATATCTTTTCTTTTAACTGGTTGAGCATTACTCTTAGGTAGAAAACTAACTTGACCATTCGCTTCCATAATAGCAAATTCTATTTCACTAAGATTAAAATATCCTTGAATTCTTGCTTCTTGTAAAAAGTCATTTAAATCTAACTTACTTTTCTTTAAAGCTTTATAGTTTAGTTTACCATCTTCTATTAATACCGTTGGACACCCAATCAACAAGCGTCTAGCTATAATACTTTTATTAGTTAAAAGTGTTATTAAATAAGCGAATACTGCATAAATAGAAATAGCAAATACTCCTTCAAAGAAATCTATTTCATTATTTAAAGTCATTTCAGCAGCAATAGAGCCAATACTTATACCAATAATATAATCAAAAACATTTAACTGACTCACCTGTTTACGTCCCATTACTTTAGAGAGTATAAATAGTACAACTATTGAAGTAATACCTTTTCCTAGAATTAATAAATATCCCATACCAATCACCAGTATTAGTATGGTTTTATTTATTTAAAAAATACCTATTATTTTATCATCAACAACATCTATTTGTTCATAATTTGGATTTGTTGGTAATCCTGGCATTGTTACTATTTTTCCCAATAGAACTGTAATAAATCCTGCTCCATTATTTATAACAATATCTTCTACTGTCAATAAGTTATCTTTAGGAAAACCTAATTTTTTAGCATCATCTGAAATTGAATACTGTGTTTTAGCAACACAAATTGGAAGATATTCTAAACCTAGCTTCTTAATTAGTTTTAATTGCTCCAAGGCTTTTTCTTTATAAGTTATTTCTTTCGCATGATATACTTTTTCTCCTAAAATATTTAATTTTTCTATTACAGTCATTTTATCAGTAAGAAGTGGGACAAAATTATTTTGGTCTTTGGTTAACTCTCTTACTTTACAGGCAAAATCAAGCGCTCCTTCACTACCTTTTGCATAACTATCAGTTAAAGCAAATTGATAATTTGTTTTTTCCACAAAATTCTTTAGTTTTTCAACATATGAAGAATCGTCAGTAGTAAAATGATTACAACAAACTATTACTGGCACATTGTAGTTAGAAAGATGTTCAAGATGGGCTTCTACATTAGAAAGACCTTTAGTAAAGTCTCCTTCTCCTTGATATAGTATTGATCTAATCGTCACTACTAATACAATAGCATCTGGTTTTTCATCTGCTATATTACAAAACAAATTCATAAACTTTTCAGCACCTAAATCTGCTCCAAAGCCAGCTTCTGTTATTACATAGTCAGATAAAGAAAGAGCTAGTTTTAAAGAAGTGATACTACTTGTTCCGTGTGCTATATTAGCGAATGGTCCACCATGAATAAAAGCTGGAGTTCCTTCTAAGGTTTGAACAAGATTAGGAAGAAAGGCATCTTTTAGTAAAGCAGTTAGAGCTCCTTCTAGTTTCAAATCACGAGCTAATATTGGTTTATCATCACTAGTAAGACCAAGTAGTAAGTTACCAAGTCGTTCTTTTAAATCAGTAAAAGATTTAGCTAAACAGAAAATAGTCATTATTTCACTAGCTGACGTAATTGTATAATGGTCAGTATATTTTTCTTTATTACAAGTCAATTCAATGTTTCTTAAACTTCTATCATTCATATCAACAGCACGTTTAAAAAGTATCTTTGAAAATCCTAGTGAATTACCTTTTTCAATATGATTATATATTGCTGCACTAACTAAGTTACTGCAAGAAGTTATTGCGTGAAAATCCCCAGTGAAATGTAAGTTTATATCAGTCATAGGTACAACTTGACTATAACCTCCACCAGTAGCTCCTCCTTTAAGTCCAAAAACTGGTCCAAGTGATGGTTCCCTTAATGCTAAGCAAACATTTTCTCCTAGCTTAGCAAAAGCATCAGCTAAACCTATACTGACTGTTGTTTTACCTTCTCCATAAGGAGTGGGACTCATTGCTGTTACTAAGATTAGTTTTCCTCTCTTTTCCTTAACATTTTTAACCACTTTAGCTTTATCTTTTCCATATAGTATTAAATCACCATCATTTAAGCCTAGCTTTGCTGCTACTTTTTGAATTGGTAAAGATTCATATTGGTCACATATTTCTATATCTGTCATTAATATCACTCTCCGTTTACAGAACTATTGTAGCATAAAAATAAATTTTTTTAAATTATGCCAATTTTGCAAATTCAGACATAAAAATTGCCGAATTTTGCATTTTCAAGGGTAGCCAGCGCCATTTTCGGCCAAAAATAGGGCTGAATTTGCAATTTTCCCCCTTTGCATTTCAAATTGTAGTTTGCTATTGTAAAAACCGTTAAGAAAAAGGAGGGAATTTATGAAAAAAATATTATTATTCTTAACATTAACAAGTGTATTTTTTATCTGTAATACCACTAAAGTTTATGCCAAAACAAATACCTTTTATGAAGGAGAGTATATTAATGGCATATATATGGTGAGATATGATAAAAGTACAAAAATGAAACATTACCAGAAAGCTAGATTTTACAAAAGTTCAACAGATAATTCTATCGCCTATTGCTTAGAGCCTTTTAAAGTTTTTCAACCTAACAATAACACTTATGATGGAATGATATCACAAGCAAGTTATGATAGTAATACTTGGCAGAGAGTAACAGACTTAGTCAACTTCGGATACCTTTATAAAGATCATACTGACCCTAAATGGTATGCCATAACACAAATGATGATTTGGGAAACAGTAGATAAAAATAATGAATTTTATTTCACTGATACTTTAAATGGGAATATAGTTAACATTTTTACTGAAGAAAAGAATGAGATTGAAAGATTGATTAGTGATAGTAAAAAAACTCCTAGTTTTGCTAATAACAAGTATAATTCATTAATTGGAAAAACAATAACAATAACTGATACTAATGGAATATTAAAGAATTTTACCACTATCAAAGATAATGAAAGTAATTTAAATGAAAATACTTTTTCTATTAAAAGAAATCATTCTGTCTGCCATACTCAAATTTTCTATAGTAATTATGGTTTAGGAAGAGAAAGAGCTTTATACTATGCAAATGGTATCTCACAGCGATTAGTAAGCATTGGTTCAAGTAAAGCGATGGAAGTACCAGTTACTTTCTGTTTTTATCAATTAAAATTAAATCTAACTAAAGTTGATAAAGATACAAAAGAATTCAAAGGTCAAGGCGAAGCTGATTTAAAAGGAACTATCTTTACTCTATACAATAATAAAGAAGAAAAAGTCACTGATATAACATTCAATGATGAAGGAAAAGCAGAAATAATTGGTGAAGGTGATAAATCATTTATTGATTTTGGTACTTATTATTTACAAGAAACTAAAGCTGGAACTGGTTACATCAAGGATGATACCTTCTATGAAATTACATTTGATGAAAATAATACTACTATAAGCAAAGTATTAGAAAATGAAGTTATTAAAGGTAAAATACTTATTGAAAAAAGTTATGGTGACAAACAATTAATGCAAAATGAAAAAGATGTCACTTTTGAAATTTATAATAAAGATAAGAAACTAGTAAAAACTATCACAACAGATGAAAACGGGTTAGCTAGTATTGAATTACCATATGGTCACTATACTATCAAACAAAAAACTACTACTGAAGGTTACAGTAAAGTAGAACCTTTTGAAGTATTTATTAAAGAAAAACAAGATTATAAATATAAAATATATGACTATAAAAATGAGGAACCTAAGAAAGAAGAAATTATAATCGTTGATGTTCCAAATACTTATATTAATATACCCATTGCTTTACTAGGAAGTGCTATTTAATGAAGAAGAAATTAACACTTCTTCTTAGTGCATATATGATTTTTTGTTTTATGATTTATCAAAAGAATGTACATATTTCTAAATCTAAAATTATTAAAACTGAAAATATCGAAAGAGTAGAGAATACTGCTAGACAAATAAGTAACGAAATAGATGTAAAAAATAACAATAATGACAATATTCTAGCAACCCTAACAATTGATAAGATTAATCTACATGAAAATATTTATGATATCAATGATAAAAGAAATAATGTTGAAGAACACGTAACTATTTTAAATAACTCAGAGTTAAATAATGAATCATTAATTATTCTAGCAGCACACTCAGGTAATGGTAAACTTGCTTACTTTAATCGACTTGATGAGTTAAAAGAAAATGATAAAGTTAGATTATCTATCAATAATAAAGAATTAGTGTATAAAGTTAAAAAGATAGAAGAACAAGATAAAACTGGTAAGATTGAAATCATAAAATCTAGTGAAGAACAATTAATTCTAACTACCTGTAGTAAGAATGATAATTCTAAACAATTAGTAATTTATAACCAAAAAATATAGACACACTGGTCTATATTTTATTTGGTATATCCTTTCTTTTGATATATTTTACCAACTATAGAATAACTACTTAATATTAATATTATAGTTAAAAAACATCCAATTAGTATTTCTAATAGAAAATTATCCGTAAGTCCCATAACTGTTACAACAACTGCTATATCAAAAGAACTAACAAGACTAACTATATTAAGTAGTTTTTTATAGTTAACTTTCTTTAAATTTAAATTGTATCTATTAAGTAAATAGGTAACTTCTACTGGTCGCTTATCACTTTTTCCTTTTTTATATTTTCTAACAAGTATCAATTCATAAATTAAAAATACCACAACAAACGTTAATAAAAATACCATTACTTCTGTCATTCAATATCACCATACCATTCCTAACAACAGTATAACAAATATAGACAAAAAAAAGAAGACTAAGCTTCTTCTACTAATTTTAAGATAACAGTTAAAGCTCCGTCTCCACGACGTTCACCCAACTTAATAATTTGTGTATATCCACCGTTACGGTTAGCATAACGAGGAGCTAATTCGTTGAACACTTTGTCAACCACTTTTTTATCATTGTGAAGAAAAGCTAAAGCTCTTCTACGTGAACCTAGGTCACCTTTCTTACCACAAGTAATCATTCTTTCAGCCATTTTTCTGACTTCTTTTGCTCTTGTTTCAGTAGTTTCAATTTGTTCGTTCATAATTAATTGTTTGGTAAGAGTTGCTAACATACTACGTCTATGTTTATTATCAACACCTAATTTTCTATATGCCATAGTTACCTCCTTCTAATCGTCGTCTCTTAAATCAAGTCCTAATTCCTTAATTTTATCAAGAACTTCTTTTAATGATTTCTTTCCTAAATTACGGATTTTCATCATATCATTTTCGCTTTTATTTACTAAATCTTGTAGAGTATGAACACCAGCACGTTTTAAACAATTATAAGCACGTACTGAGAAGTCTAAGTCTTCAATCGATGTTTCTAAAGCCTTAGTCTTAGGATCTTCAGTCTTTTCAATCATCATACCACTCATATCTGCTATATCACTTAAATTGGTTAATAAATTAAAGTGCTCAATTAAAATTCTTGATGCTAAAGCGATAGATTCTTCTGGTTTAATAGAACCATTTGTCCATACTTCTAGAACTAATTTATCATAACTTTCATCTTGTCCTACACGAGCGCTTTCAACAGTTGGTGAAACACGTTCAATTGGAGAATAGATAGAATCCATTAAGATAAATCCTTTAGCTCTATTTTCATTCTTTAATTTTGAATCTTCACTCTTAACATATCCTCTACCGTTAGTAACAATCATTTCCATAGATAGTTTACCACCCTTAGCTAAGTGAGCGATAACGTGATCTTTGTTAACGATTTCAACATCAGAAGTTGTTTCAATATCTCCAGCTGTAACAACACCTTCTTCATCAGCATCTAAAGAGATGATTTTTGTATCAGCTGTAAAGTTTTTAACAACTACTCCTTTTAAATTAAGGATAATTGTAGTTACATCTTCAACTACACCTTCAATAGTTTGGAATTCATGAAGAACTCCTTCTATTTTAACAGCACTAATAGCACTTCCAGGTAAAGATGATAACATAACTCTTCTTAAGGCATTACCTAAAGTAGTTCCGAATCCTCTTTCTAATGGTTCAAGTTCAAACTTTCCATAGAAATTACTTTCTACATAGTCTGTAATTTTGTATACTGGTTTTTCAAATTCTAACACAGTTTTCGCCTCCCTTAATTATCCACGTGGTCTCTTTGGTGGACGACATCCGTTATGTGGAATTGGTGTTACATCAGTAATTGAAGTAACTTCAAGACCTGCTGTTTGTAAAGAACGAATAGCAGTTTCACGTCCAGGTCCTAGACCTTTAACGAAAACTTCAACCTTTCTCATTCCTAAATCATAAGCTACTTTTCCAGCTTGTTCTGCTGACATACCAGCAGCAAATGGAGTTGATTTCTTACTTCCTTTAAATCCTAAACCACCACTTGATGCCCAACTAATAGCATTTCCATCCTTATCAGTAATAGTTACAATAGTATTATTGAATGTAGCATGAATATGTACAACACCTTCAGGAACATTCTTTTTAACTTTTTTCTTTCTTGTCTTATAAGCCATAATTCATAACCTCCTTCTCTATACTTTCTTCTTATTAGCTACAGTTTTACCTTTACCCTTACGAGTTCTAGCATTACGAGAAGTTCTTTGACCTCTTACAGGAAGTCCCTTTTTATGACGTGTACCTTCATAAGAATTAATTTCCATTTTAGTTTTAATATTCATGCTAACTTCACGACGTAAATCTCCTTCAGTTAGATGTTTATTAATTTCATCACGTAATGCAATTAATTCATCTTGAGT
>CAKOXX010000027.1 GCA_934130405.1 uncultured Bacilli bacterium
TAATCCATAATTTTGTTATCAAAATCATCTCCACCTAAGTGGTTATTACCAGCAGTTGATTTAACTTCAAATACACCGTCTCCTAATTCAAGAATTGATACATCGAATGTTCCACCACCTAAGTCGTATACTAAGATAGTTTGATTCTTTTCTTGTTTATCAAGTCCATAAGCAAGTGCAGCAGCTGTTGGTTCATTGATAATTCTTTCAACGTTAAGTCCTGCAATCTTACCAGCATTCTTAGTAGCTTGTCTTTGTGCATCGTTAAAGTAAGCTGGAACAGTGATAACGGCCTTATCAACTTTTTCACCAAGATAACTTTCAGCATAATCTTTCATGTAAGATAAAATCATAGCTGATACTTCTTCTGGTGTATATTTCTTTCCTTCAATTTCTACTTTTTCACTAGTACCCATTAATCTTTTGATTGATGATACAGTGTTAGGATTAGTAATAGCTTGACGCTTAGCAGCATCTCCTACTATTCTTTCTCCATTTTTGAATGCTACTACAGAAGGAGTTGTTCTATTACCTTCTGGATTAGGGATTACCTTTGGTTCCCCTGCTTCTAATACTGCAACACAACTATTTGTTGTACCTAAGTCTATACCTATTATTTTACTCATAATTATCTATCTCCTTTTCTTATTTTTCTATTTTATTTACTTTAACACTAGCAGCTCTAATAACTCTATCTTTTAATTTATAACCTTTTAGTAATACTTCAAGGACAACATCATCTTCAAAGTTAGGATCATTATCAACCATTAAAGCTTGCATAGTATTGGCATCAAATTCTTTTCCAGTACATTCTATTTCTTCAACACCAAATTTCTTTAATACTTCACAAAGTGAAGCATACATCATTTTGAAACCTGCTAAGAATTTTGATAATTCATCAGTTAGAACATTATCATCTAACTTAATAGCTCGTTCAAAATTATCTAAAACTGGTAATATTTCTAATATTAAATCCTGATTAGCATATTTTAATTTATTATCAGTTTCTTCTTCTTTACGTTTACGATAGTTAACCATTTCTGCTTTACTATATTGTAATTTTTCAAGAAGTGATTGTTTTTCATTTAAAATTTCAGCTAATTGATTTTTTAAGTTTTCAATTTCGCTATTTTGTCTTTCTTCCACTTTTTCATGTGGACAGTTACAAGATTCTGTACATTCTTCTTCACAAGCACATTTCTTTTCTTTTTCTTGTTCTTTAGTACAATGCTTATCTTGTTTATGTTTCTTATGTTCTTCCTTCATTTTCATCACCTTTCAATATTCTCTTTAATAAATTCTAATAAACTCATAACACGTTCATATTCCATTCTCTTAGGACCAATTATAGCAATGGTTCCTTCTTCAGAATTAGTTTTAAAACCTGTTTTTATAACAGTTACATCAGAATCAATATTATTTTCATCACCAATATATACTTCTATATTATTTGAATTATCTTGCTTAATCTCTTTAATTAAGTCTTGATCATCCAGTTTAGCAAATAATCCTTTTACTTTATCAATACTTTCAAATTCTGGCTGTTCTAAAAATTTAGTTTTTCCAACAACATTTATGTCTGGATGAGTTAAATCATCAAAGACATGATAAATAACATCATACAGTTTTTCATGTTGTTCAACATAGTTACCAATGATTGGTTTAATCTCAAATTCTAGCTTTGTACTTATTTCATCAATAGGAGTTCCAACGATTAATTTATTAATTAAATCAACAGTTTTCTTAACATCAGTTAAATTAACTTGATCAAGTGTTACTGTCTTATGTTCTACTTTTCCTTTATCAGTTACTACAATAATAATTAACTGATTATTAGTTAAAGGTACAACATTTACTTCTTTTAATAAATTATCATGAGAAGCTTTACCAAGTACCACTGCGGTATAACTTGTCATATCAGAAACAAGCTGTAAGCTCTTTGATAAACAGTCAGACAATTCTAATGACTGGTTGTGTAAGATTATCTGTAAATTAAGCATATCTTCGCCATTCATTTTCTTTGGTTTTAATAAGTTATCAACGTAATAGCGATAACCTTTCTGACTAGGTATTCTACCACTTGAAGTATGTGTTTTTTCTAAAAGACCTGTTTCTTCAAGATTAGCCATCTCACTTCTGATGGTGGCACTAGAACATTTTAATCTTTTACATAATTGTTTACTACTAACAGGAGTAGCTTGTTTAACATAATTTTCTACAATCATTTTAAGTAATTGTTCTTGTCTATTTGATAATACTTCCAAATGATAAGCACCTCCTTAGCACTTCTTTTTCTCAAGTGCTAATAATATTGTATGCATTTCATTAGCACTTGTCAACCTTTTTTGCTAATTTTTTATCAAAAAGAAAAAAGTCCATCTCTAGACTTTATGATGTTTTCACGGCATATGGATTTAAGGCTGTTCCATCTCCTTTTGTTATTTGAGTATCTACTTTTAGGTTGATAACTGGACGGGCCCCGTAGGAGTCCGTGACGCGGTACCATTGAATCAGACTGCCCGAAGAAGCCACACCCCAAGCGCGTGCAGCAGAATAGTTTGAAGCGAAGTAAGACGGAGACAGCGTCCAGAAGTATTGTCCATTATATAGATAATAATTACTATTTGCTGTATTCCATACTCCTCCTGCCATTGCTACTTCATCTGCTGTAATAAGTGAGATTGGATAATCTAACTTAGCACTTGCATTTGATACTTTAAACTTATCATTATCTTGTGCACATTTTAAGCTTGGTGCTTTCTTTTCATATAAGCGTCCATATGCTCCATAGTATGTTGTTGGTGTTGTTAAATAGCCTGAGCCCTCTATTACACTTCGATCATTACAAAATGTTTCATCTGCTATATATGAAGCATAACTTGTTAAATTATTTTTATACCATGTATCTAGAGTGTTTTTCATAGTTGAATTTGTATTGTTTGTTACAGCATCAGCATAACTATCACTACTATATGAGATAGGTTGAACAGTCATTCTGGTATCACTTTGATATCCTGTTATTTTATATACTACATTACAACTTGTATTTAAACAACTATATAGTTTTCCTGATACAATTTCATCATGATTATCTTTCCATGTTAATTGCTTAATAGTTCCAGTTAAAGTGAATTTCTTTGTTGATTCATCAAATGTATATCCTGTTCCAAAGTTGTATTCTGTTGTATTTGTAAACCAGTCATATCCTGTTGTTCCATTACTTTCATGAAGTGAAAATTTTTCATTGTATTTATATCCAAGATATGCTGGGTCCCAATATTTACTATTATATTGTGAATTTCCGATTGTTACTGATGTTCCTGTATCTGATGTTGATTTTCCCGAATAGATTAAACGGACACTACCGTCTCCATTACGACGGATTATTCTCCATGTAAATCCTGCGAATGACACATAATTATTTCTTACTGCTCCTCGGTAATAATAACTAGTTCCTTCATCATCTGCTGCTGCATATAAACCATCTTCTTCATCACTATTTGGTGCAATTTTAGCAAAGTTTGGTGTTCCTTTTGCTACAATTGCGGTTCCTGCTGCTTCTGCACTTGCTTCATGATTATTCATAACAAGCATACAATCTGATAATTTATTTATTCCATTATCTTTACAATATGTATCTTCTGCTTGAGCTACTGTATCGCTTGTTTGTCCATAGACATTTACTTTTACTTTATATACTAGTCCTCCATTGTCACTTTGCGGATTATAGCTTTCATCTACCCATAATCTTAAACGGTATTTGATTTCTGTTTCTCCTTGTGTTGCTAAGTTTCCTGTATATAAACTCATCATATCTGCTGGTCGTCCTGTATATCCATTACCTGTTGGCTCTTCATAATATGTACGAGGTGCCATTACTTCTGTTTCTTTTCCGTTAGCATCTACTGTTGTCAAATAATATCTGATATTATTTCCGCTAAACGTATTTCCACTCTCTTCTTTTGCTGCTATTTCATAGTTGATATCTGTATTTCCTGCGATTGATGACTTTACTGTAAAATCGAAATATTCTCCCGCTGTTAATCTCGTCTTTCCAGTTGCTATCGTTGTGGGCAACGCATTCGTCATTGTAATCGTGTTTGTACTTTCTACATATTCCATAGTTACCATTCCAGTTGTGATGGTATTTAACTTTTCTCCTGTTCCCGCGTAGTTAAATGCTGCATAACTGATTCCTACTATGGCAATTAATAAAATAAATATAACTAACATTAAAACAAAATCTTTCTTTTTATTTTTCATAGTTTAAAAACCACTCTTTCTATTTTAGTATTTAACAAAAAAGATAGATTTATACCTTTTTGATATTAATCTATCATTGAAAAAAGAAAGTAGGTACACTACTTCTTACATTAGTATTTAGTTTTTGACAGTCTTTTACTACTACTACCACAACTGTCTCCTACCTTCCTATTATCAAATATCAGTATTCTTGACATCTTAATAATATCATAATATTTGACATTTAACAACAAGGAAAAATTTAAAGTTTCTACTAGAGACTATAATTTATTTTGCTAATATACTAAAAAATAATGTGCTAACAAGATTTATTGTTAACACATTTATTTAATTCTTTAGATATTGTTTTTACATATTCAGTAGTACTCTTTCTTTCAAAACTATCAATACTTAGTAAAAGAAATAATAAAATACTTACTACTAAAACTAGTCCATATAAAATTGTTGAAACAGCAAACCCTTTTTGGTTTAGTCTCATTCTTCTTCCTCCACTTCAATTAAAGCATGATAGTGACTTGTCTTATCTACTAAAAAGTTACTATCAATTGCCCATAATCTAATTGAATAATCTTCACTCTTTCCTGCTTCTAATGTATCAGTATAAATAACACTATCAGTAAATTCAGATAAAATGTAAGCTTTAGGTGCTTGATGATCTTTTCTAAAACTTAACTTTAATAGTTCATTAGGAATTTGTTTCTCACTACAACCATCACTATTCATTTTCTCTTTATCTAGAACTAACTTTACTTTGTACTTTACAGATTCAGTAGTATTGTTCTTAACAGTGAAAGTATAACTAGGGCTAGTAAGACCAACTGCATCTGTTACTGGTGTAAACTTAGTAAGAGAAATTTCATTTCCTCTTTTCTCGTGAAATACTACTTCCATCTCACCTGCCTCATAATCTGTATTTCTTGAAGTTGAAAACTTTTCATAAATTAAATAAGTAGATACTACTGCAAAAGTAATTAAAAAGATAATTATAATCATACTTTTACGTCTTTGTTTCTTATAATATGCCTGATACATAACTAACACCTCTTCTTTTATTTATTTTAAGTCTTCTTATCACTCCTAGTCAATTAATAGTTAACTAAATATCTAAACTTTACATAAAAAGAACCACTAAGTGGCTCTTATCTAGTCTTTATAGGCATTTTTTCGACAAATTAACTTATCACAAGTAGCTAATACTCCTGGTAATATTAATAGTATTAATATTACAGAACAGAAAGTTCCTTGAGAGATTGTCTCACAAATCTTAGCTGCTATTGCATCAGCAAATGATGATACTATTAAAGTAACAATTATTAAGATTGATGATGATGATAAGATAGTATGAATTGATTTATTATAAGCATTAATAATTGAGTTTTGAACATTCATAGTTTCTCTTGATTCTTTATAATATGTTGTATAAACAATTGCGTAATCAATAGTTGCTCCCATTAGTATAGCTTGTACTATTAATAGAGAAATAAAGTATACTGATGAACCAGTCATTGAAAGAATCGCCATTGTTACATAAACAGCACATTGAATAATTAAAACTAGTATTAAAGGTATTAACAAATCTTTAAAAGTAAAGGCTACTACTACAAAGATGAATAAGATAGTAAGAATTGTTATGAAATCTAATTCACTATTAAATGACTTACTCATTTCAAGAGCCATTGGTGAATCACCTACTACGTAGATACCTTTCTTATTACCAACTTCATCTAAAGCTCTTTGAACAAATTTCAAAGTATCTTTATCTTCGGCACCATATTTAGTATTAAGAATAGCTCTTGAATATTTATCAGATACTAATAATTCTTTAGCAGTAGAAATAGTATCCTTAGCACTAACAATCTTATCTTGCATTTCTTTATCTAAGAATGATTTATATTTTTCATCTTTTAAGATAACATCATTTAAGTAATTAACTATCTCTTCAACTGTAAGACGCCAACTACTATCATATAAGTTTTCACTTCCGTGATAGATATAAACTAAATCAATTAGATTATAATCAAGTCCATCTGTTAACTTATTAAGGATATTATATAATTCTAAGGAATTATACTTACTACCCATTAAAGTATTTTTCATAATACCATTAACAGTTACTAATTTTTCTTTTGATTTTTCATCAAATCTACTAGAAAATTTCGAATTAGTTAAGACATCACTTATAATGAAATCAGTAAAATCTACTAATGATATTTTAGTATTACTACTTCCACTATATAAAGCCATTACAAGAGAAATAGTATCACTATCACTTCCAAGTAAATTTGCTAATTCTTTAGCAGTATACTTACTATCTCCTAAGGAAGACATCATTACTGTTTTAACTAGATTTAATTTAGTTAATGTTGCTTTATTAAGTTTAGAAGCTAATAGAGAATTATCTTTATTATTTAATATTAAGTTAGCAAATTCTAAAGGTGACATAGTAGTTGCTAGATTAGTATAATCTGCTACTCCATAAACACTTTTAACAATGCTTTCATCTTGAGATATTACTTTACTTAATTCTTTATAATTATATTTATATTCACTATTATTAACGATGTTATAAGCAAGTAGTAACATATCCTTGTTATTACCTAATTTAGAAGCTATTAAACTATCATTTTGATTATTTACGATAAAGTTTACTAACTCTTTAATACTCATTTTTTTAGAGGTTTGAGTAGTTTTATAATCGTAATAACCATATCCTAAAGCAATGGTTTCTTTAGTAACATCACTACTTATATTAGCTAAGTAACCAGCTAATTCTTGATAAGTATAAGTAGGTACTATATTATAAGTTTCACTATAAGATAAATCCATAATACTAACTAATAATTTTAAACTAGCATACATTGTATCAGTTGGTTGCATAGAATTAAGTGCTAAACTGATTACTTTATATGGAGTTAATTTTAATGTTGTATCTGCTAGAATTTCTTCGTTACTAGCATTAGGATTTAAACTCTTATAAACACTCATATATATCATATTAACTTGTTGTTCACTAAAACCATAATTCTTTAATTCATTATACATATCTGTTTTATTTAAACTAGTAGTAATAAAATCTTTATTACTAAATTTAACTAAATATGGTTTATAAGTATTAATTGATTCAGGTAGTAAACTACTAATATTACTATCCATTAATACTTCATTAACGAAAGTATTTAATGATAACTTAGTTTGGGTATTATAACTATTATTTTTAACATTACTTAAATAGTAATTATAAAAGTATAATAGTGAAATAGTATTACTATCTAAACCAGTTAAGCCCATCTTACTTAACATTACACTAATAGTAGCGCTATCATATTTTTGATTAATGTTATTAGTATCACTTAATGTCTTAAGAATAGTTAGTTTATTAACCATTTCTTCAGTAAACATACTACTAAGTGATGGATTATCTTTTAGACTTAAAGCAATAGTTGCAAATTCATTAATAGTCATTGTAGTAGTTGAATTACCATTAGTTCTAGCAAATAAGAATAAATCATTAACTGTTTTCTCATCTAGTCCAAAAAGACTTGCTATTTCACTTTGACTCATTTGTCTATTGATATTATTTTTATCAGTAAATGGTTGTAATTGTTTTAGGGAAGCTAGTGTTGTGCTATCAATACTAGATGAATAAGTTGGATTGTTAACAACTGTTCCTAACATAAAGTTAACAAACTCAGCAATCGTCATTTTACTATTAATATTCTTAGCATTGTAAAGTACTAATAAGTCATTAACTTCACTCTCACCTATTCCTAAGATACTAGCTATTTCACTACTAGCACGTACTTTACTAATATTTTCTTTACTAGCAAAGTTTTCTAATAAAGTCATATTATTTTTAACATCATTATTAATAGCACTTGCTAATTTAGGATTAGTGTAAATATCTGATTTAATAAATTTAATAAACTCATCTAAACTCATACTATCATTAGTATTTTTATTATAATAATTATAATAGATTAGTTTGATTAAATAATCATCAAGTTCCGTATCTTGTCCTAATTCTTTAAATTTAGCATTTAACTCATTATAAGCTAGTTTTTGATTTATAGTATTAGAGTAACACAACACTTGATTAGCTTTTTTATCATTTTTTAATGATTTACAATATTTAGCCATTATATCTTCATATTGATTTTCATAGATAATTGCTATTTGATTAGTAGCTTTAAAGTGTTTTCCTACTTCATCTTGTTCGCTATCAGTATATAAAATACCAAGATTTCCTTTTAATAGATAAGCAGAAGTAAATGCTACTATAATAATTATTAATTGAGCCCATCTTGTTTTATAGCTAAATTTACCTAGTTTAGTTAAGTTAAATTCTAAAGACTTTTTCTTAGAATTAATTATTTGTTTATCAAAAAGTAATAATAATCCTGGTAAACAGAAGAAAATACTTACTAAACTTAAGAATACTCCTTTAGCTAATACAAAGCCTAAATCTTTTCCAATAGTAAAGCTCATAAATACTAAAGCAAGTAAACCGACTACTGTCGTAACGGAACTACTAGATATAGCTTTAAATGAATCAAATAATGCTTGTTTCATAGCTTTATTTTTATCTTTTGTTTTTTCTCTTTCTTGTCTATATCTATTAGATAGCATAATAGAATAATCCATTGATAATGCTAGTTGTAATATAGCAGTTATTGAATCAGTTATATTTGATACACTAGGAAATATTATATTAGTACCTTTATTAATAAAGACTGCTATTCCAATAGAGATTAAATATAACCAAGGTTCAATATATGATTTACTTAAGAAGGTTAAAATCACCATCGCCATACCAATAGCAAGAGCAACAATCCAAAGTTTTAATACTGGTTTATACTCATTATAAATAGAACCACTCATCGCTTTATAATCATAATTTTTAACTACTTCATTATAAACATTTTCAGCTGTTTTCGAGTGATCATAGTCATCTACTTTTAGAGTATATAATGTATATTCACCATTGTTATATTCTTCACTATCATCATGTAATACTTTACTAACACCAGTAATTTTCTCTAATTTTTCTAAAGTTTCTTCTTTTTCACTTGAAGTTAGACCTTTAAACATTACATTTAATTCACTAGACTTTTGTTCTTTAAAAGAAGAATCCATAATATCTTTACCAATTCTCGTTTCTGATGTTTTGGGAAGATATTTAGTTATATCAGAGTTTATATTTACTTTAGTTGAACCATATAAACTTATACCAGTTAAGAACACAAAGATTATTAAGATAATATTTTTATGTTCTACAATAAAATCTGTAAATTTCTTCATCATTCTCTCTCCTTTTCGCGGGTTATTATATAATAGAAAAATAAACTCAAAATAAACTTTACTATATTTTTTTAAATTTATTCTCAAATATTCTATGCCAGTCATATTATTATATTGCAGTCATTTTTTTAAAAATGAAAAAAACTTGTCAAAATAACAAGTTTTGCTGTTAATATTTTTTTATTTCTTTACTAGTAGTTTTTGATATTCTGATTTCTTGACCAAAGGAGAAAACACTTTACTAATCATTGTAATATCCAATTTTGAGTTATCTTGAAGAGGTATAATTCTTGTTTTAGATTCATTTAGAAAAGCACAATGATGTGTAATTTTAAAGCATTCTTTATCTGTTATGAGCTTGTATTCTATGAAAACTTCTGATGTAAAGTTATAATTATTATCTTCATTGCCTTTTCCATAATTTGTGTCACTTTGTGTATAACTTCCTTCTAACATGCACTTTAATAAGCTAGGCCTATCACAAGAGCCAACATCAATTTCTTGTTCTATACCATTATCAATTGCTGGTTCATCTAAATCAATTACAGTTCCTGTTATAAGAAACCTATCATAAACATCTTGTAACTTTGAACCATTAAAAGATTGACTTAATGCTTCTTTGATACAAACATTAATATCAGTTTCTTTATTTAACACCATAAGTCTGATTGGTTCAGCGTGTTGATAAAAAATTATAGCATTATGTTTATTCTTTATATTTAAATCAGCTCTATTTGTAGTAATGATACAATTACAATTCTCTACTATTTTATATTTTTCAAAAGGAATACTATCATTCTCAAAACCATCAACAAAAGCTCCACTAAAACATTCAATATTATTTGAACTAGGTTCTGTCCATAAATCAATTGTCCTTATAATATTCATCTCTATCATCCTTTCTATATCTAAACTTTATTTAAAATAATGGTAAATTCTGTATATTTATCTTTCTCACTAGATACTTCTATATATCCTTCATGTAAATCAACTATTTTCTTAGCAAGAGCAAGTCCTAAACCATTTCCGATATTATTATTTTTATCTTTAGTAGTATAGAACTTATCAAAAATATGATTTAAATTTTCTCTTTCTATTCCTTTACCATTATCTTTAATTTTTACTATTACTTTACTATCATTTACATAAACTTTAATATTTATTTTTCCATTTGGTTCAGTAAATTTAATAGAATTTTCTATAATATTGATAAAAACTTGTTCAAGCATTCCATTATTAGCTAAAGTATAACAATCATCTATCTCTAAATCCAAAGCAATATTTTTCTTTTCTATCTTCTTAAGTTCCATCAAAACAACTTGTCTTACACACTCACCTACATTTACCCTCTTAGTATCTGTTAATATCTGCTGTTTTTCTACTTTAGAAAGATTTAAAATATTAGTAGAAAGTGAGGTCAAACGATTAGATTCGTTAATAATAATATCTAAATATTTATTCTTTTCTTCCTCAGTTAAATCTCCTCTTTTTAATTCTTCAGCATAACCTTTAATAGAAACTAAAGGGGTCTTTAATTCATGAGAAAAGTTATTAATAAAGTCATTTCTTAATATTTCTACACTATCAAGTTCAGAAATCATCTTGTTAAAGTTTCTATTCATTTCTTTAAAGTATTTTGTATCTTTAAGTCTTACTTTATAATTACCCTTTGTTATTTCTTTTAATATTCTTTCTAATTCATCCATTATTTTCACAATAGGGTTTCCAATAATAATAGCCATTACTACTCCTACTATTATTTCTGTTAATATTAAAACGATAATTGAAATAAAAGGTTTTTCTTTTAATATATCAAATATATCAATATTTAAACTTAGTATTAAAGTAAAAATTACTATTCCTGATACAATGATAGAAGAAAATAATACTATTAAACTCCAAATAACGAAGTATGTATGTATTTTGTTCTTCTTAGCATTATTATCACTCTTCAACTTTCTTCACCGCCTTATAGCCAAGTCCTCTAACAGCTTTTATTTCAAACTCATTATAGTTTTCAAATTTCTTTCTTAGTCTATTGATATGAACATTTAAAGTTGTATCATCAGTAGTTGATTCATAACCCCAAATCTCATCCATTAATTCTACTCTTGTAAAGATCTTATCAGGATAAGATAATAGTTTATATAAAAGATAAAATTCTTTTTGAGGTAAAGTAATAGATTCATTTTCTCTTGTAACAGTAAGAGAATCATAATCAAGAGTAACTTTACCTATTACTATTTTACGTTCATTCACTATTTTACTTCTTCTTAAAAGTGCTTTTATTCTAAGAACAAATTCTTCCATATCAAGTGGTTTAGTCATATAATCATCTGTTCCTACTAAAAAGCCTTTTCTTTTATCTTCTGGTAATTGTTTAGCAGTTGCCATTAAAATTGGTATTTCATATCTTGCATCTCTTAATTCTTTTGTAAATTGATATCCATCCATATCTGGTAACATTAAATCAAGTACAATTAAATCAATATGAACTTTATCAATAATATCTAATCCTTCCATACTAGTAGCTACTAAATATATATGATAGCCTTCTCTTTCTAATACTTTTTTTATTATATTTCTAATATTTTCTTCATCTTCTACTACTAAAACATTTATCATTTTACTACCTCCAAGTTATTTTTATTCTATCATATTATCAGCTAAAAGAGAAACAAGATTACTTCTCAAAGATTATTAATATTTTATAAGACAATTTTATTAAATCCAATTAGTTCTTTTACATAAAATATTAAAGAAAGGAGAATAAAATGTTTAATGAATTCAATGAAAATTGCAACTGTAGCAAAGATAAAGTAAAATGTAGATTCTGCTACATTCAAGGACCTACAGGGCCACGTGGACCTGCCACTATTAATGTAAGATCAACTACTACGTCAGAGCCTGGTTCTAATGCTAGTGTTATTAATGGAGGAACTAATCAAAATGTTGTTTTAGATTTTGTTATTCCACGAGGAGCTACAGGTCCTACTGGACCAACTGGACCACAAGGTTTACAAGGAGCAACTGGTCCTACTGGACCAATCGGTCAAACTCCCTCTTTAACAATAGGAAGTGTAACAACTGGAGAACCTGGAGGTCAAGCTAGTGCTACTATAACAGGTACTACGCCAAACTTTATTTTAAATTTAACTATACCACAAGGCCCTACAGGTCCTAGTGGTATCCAAGGAGTACAAGGATTAGAAGGTGCAACAGGACCTACTGGACCAACTGGGCCTCAAGGTTTACAAGGTACACAAGGTATTCAAGGAGTACAAGGATTAGAAGGGCCAACAGGACCTACTGGACCAACTGGGCCTCAAGGTTTACAGGGTACACAAGGTATTCAAGGAGCACAAGGATTAGAAGGTGCAACTGGACCTACTGGACCAACTGGGCCACAAGGTTTACAAGGTACACAAGGTGTTCAAGGAGTACAAGGACTAGAAGGTGCAACTGGACCTACAGGACCAACTGGGCCACAAGGTTTACAAGGTACGCAAGGTATTCAAGGAGTACAAGGACTAGAAGGTGCAACTGGACCTACGGGACCAACTGGACCTCAAGGATTACAAGGTACACAAGGTATTCAAGGATTGGAAGGGCCTACAGGACCAACTGGACCAACTGGACCTCAAGGTTTACAGGGTACACAAGGTATTCAAGGATTAGAAGGTGCAACAGGACCTACAGGACCAACTGGACCTCAAGGTTTACAGGGTACACAAGGTATTCAAGGATTAGAAGGGCCAACAGGACCTACTGGACCTACGGGACCAACTGGACCACAAGGTTTACAAGGTACACAAGGTATCCAAGGATTAGAAGGGGCAACAGGACCTACTGGACCTACGGGACCAACTGGGCCTAGTGCTTAATAGCAGATGAAGATGAAAAAATTTAAAGTTGTCGTTTATGCAATAAGTAAAAATGAAGAAAAATTTGTATCACGTTGGGTAGAATCAATGAAAGAAGCAGATGAAATA
>CAKOXX010000028.1 GCA_934130405.1 uncultured Bacilli bacterium
GTTACCATTCTATCTTTTCCTGCTAAGTGACCAGTTGATACACTTCCTTGATATTCATTACTAACTGGAGTACCAATAGTAAATACTAAGTCTCCTAATTTGCTATTTTCACTAGTTCCAATAGATAATACTGTTAAATCTTTATTCTTTTTAACTCTAAGAACAGCTATATCAACATAACTATCACTTCCTAGTACTTCAGCATCTAACTCTTCTTCTTTACTAGTTAGAACTGTTACTTTAGTATTACCATCAATTACGTGATGATTAGTTATAATATAGTCATATTTACTATCTTCTTTATAAACAAAACCTGTTCCAAAACCTGCTAATTGATTGTTCTGATAATTTCTAACTACTAATACACCATCATAAACTTTAGAAACTGAGGAACTTATTCCAGAACCATCTACTAATACTTTAGTACAATTTTTGCTACTACAAGTTGCACCACCACTGCTAGTTGTTCCACTTGATGACGTAGTTAAGTTACCACTTACTACTACATAAGTTAAAACTCCACCTAGAATGAATGCTACAACAATTAAGATACTATCTTTTAGTTTATTCGTATTCATCTTCATAACTCCTTTCGATTTTTTCTATTTGGTCAAAGTTAGGAGGAAATCCCATTCTCTTTAAAATATCTTCCACTTTAATTGTATGTAAGTTATAAGATAAATTATTTATTTCTCTTTCTAACTCTAACATCATACTTTTAAATTCTTCTTTACTTAACATATCTTTCATAATAATTACTAGTGCAAAGACATCATTCTTTCCATAGATATATCCTTCTTCATCTTCTTCAATATTAAGAAGTTTATGATAGACTGTATTAGGTATAACTTTCTGAGTTCTATTCTCATATAAAATATCTTCATGTGCACATAAATTACGATAATTAGATAGTATTGGTAGGTAAGTTGTCATAGTAGAAACATTTAAATGATAAATATCACATATTTTCTTTTGATCTTCATACTTTAAGATAGAAAATAATTCTCCAACTATTCCAAAAGATAAAACTTTTACTAATATCCATAATGGTACATAACCATAATTCATCATATAATGACTAGTTGCAGTATGTTCTTTACCATTAACTCTTATTTGTCTTTTCATCTTACGAATTAAATCATTAACTTGTCTTGATTTGGTTCTATCTTGCGTAAAGTTCTTCGCTTTTAAATAATCTTTTTCTCTATAACCATATCTTTTCGATAATTGATAAGAAAAGATTGATTTTAAATTATTCTCTATTATTAATAGATTCTTAAAGAAAACATTTCTAATTCCTCTATCAAACAAAAAGATACTATACAACTCTTCAAACGTTGCTCCCTCTAGAAACCTCTTATCTTTCATACTTTTCATCAAAGGATAACGATAACCATTTAAGAAAAAATAATTTTCTCTTAATAATATTTGTTTAGTGAAATCTGGGTCATTAATAGTAAGACCTTTATATTTCATTATTTCTATTTGTTCTTCTAGATTTTTAAACTGTTTCTCTATCATCTTCCCACCTGCCTAGAGTAATTATATCACAGAACTATCTAAAAAAATATGAATTTTTCGTGAAATTATATGATATACTTTTCTAAAGGATGTGGTTAGATGCCAGCTACTGTTACCCATGCTTACTTTGGTATGGACGTTTATAATAATCTACCTATCGGTTTAAAAGAATTGTTAATGGATGAGAAAAAAGATTTAAGAATGTTCGCTCAAGGAATGGACCCTTTCTTTTTTTATCATAAGATTTCTTTAAAGAATGGAAAGAAACAACAAGACTTTGCTCTTTATTTTCATACTAATAAAACAAGAGAGTTTTTTATAAATTTAGTTAACTATATTAAGTATAATAATTATTACCAAATACCTGATGTTATGGCTTATCTATATGGATTTATCGCTCATTATGTTCTTGATAGTACCATTCATCCTTATGTTTTTTATAAGACTGGAGAATGGAAAAAAACTGATAAGGAAACTTATAAATATCGAGGACTTCATCATAATATGGAAGTTTTTCTCGATAATTATTTAATTAGTAAAAGAGAACAAGAGAAAGTTCATTCTTTTAAGTTTTATGATTATTGTTTTGAGTTTAAACCTTTTTCTAAGGAGTTAGAAGAAGTGATCGATTATGCTTTTAAAGAAACATTCGGTATAAATGAAATGAGTAATTTCTATAAACAAGCTTTAAAAGATATGAATTTTGCTCTTAAGTATTTCAGATATGATAAAACTGGAGTTAAAAGAATGGTTTATACTACTTGTGAAGCAATAACACCTAAGTCCTTTTTTCCTTTCTCTGTTATTTCTTACCATATCAGTACTGATGATAAAAAAAATTATTTAAATCTTGATAAACAGGAATGGTGCCATCCTTGTCTAAAACGTGAAAAACATACAGATAGTTTTGATGAGTTATATGATAAATCTTTACAAGAAGCTTTAGATATTATTAAGAAAGTTAATGCTTATATTAAAGATACTAAGAAAGTTGATTTAACTAAAGTCTTTAAAAATTTATCTTATAAAACAGGTAAAGACTGTGCTAAAGATAATGAATTAAAATATTTTGAATTTTAGAGTATAAAGTTTTCATTTTTACAAACACTACTTTTAGGTGATAATATGCTAGAAAAATATAAAGTAGTAAAAGAAAAAAATGAAGACGTTTTATATTTGTATTTATCTATGAATTATGAATTTGCTAAAGATTTAGATGATTATAATCTAGATAAGTTAGACCATAACTGGTTAGTTAATCAAAGAATTCAATTTAATGGTAATAAGGTTGTTATTTTTATTGATGGCATACCTACTAAAGTTATTTTATTAGATAAGGAATTTAGATATGATAAAGATGTTATTTTAACTCTTGATACTGATGATAAAATTTCTCTTGATAATTTTCTTTTAAGTGTTTTATTTAGTAATATTACTATGTTCTTAGAAAAGGAAACTTTAAAAGCTGTTACTGTTTTATATCGTAGTGAAATAATGAAGCTATATAAGGAAAATAAGAAGATGCGAAAAGATAATTATCATTTTTCTTATGTTAATTTAAATTACTATAAATTACTTTATCCTAATACTTACAGAATGTATGAAAAGATATTCAAGGAAGCGATTAGTGAAACTGATGGTGAATATTTAGTTTATGATAAGAAACCAATTAATGCTTATATTCATTTAGTTAGTAATGGTTATACAGAAAAGAAAGATGATATTCCTTATTTAAAACAAGTAGAAAGTTTTTGGGACTTAGCTTATCCTAATTATATGAATCAAAAGTATTTCACTGTTGAAGAATTAAGAAATAGATTAGGTATTAAAGATGAAAAACTTAATATTATAATTAAACAATTAAGTACTGGTAATAGGATATTAAAGTTACAAGTTAATGATAAGATATTTGATTCTCTTGAATTAATGGCTAGACTAGATTTATCTTCAGCAGATATTACAATTCTAGTTTTAAAGAATGGTTTTAATTTTATTACAAGAGGAATTGGTAGTGGTTATGGCTTAAGTCTAGTAGGAGCAAATGCTTTAGCAAAACTTGATTGTAACTATAAACAGATATTGGGTTATTACTTTGACAAAGTTACTTTATATACAAAAGAAGAAGCTAAGAAGTAATTTCTTCTTTTTGAAAATATTCAAATACTCCTTTAGTAATAGCAAGTGCTAACCTTTTTTTGTATGATTCTTTTTTAAGTAGATATCTATCATTAGCATTAGAAAGAAAACCACATTCTATTAGAACACCAGGTACTCTTGTATTAGAATAAAGATAAAGATTTGTTTTTTTAATTATTCTTCTTGTTTTAAATTCTTCTTTAAATTCATTATGAATACTTTCTGCTAGTATTAAGTTTTTTTTATTTATCGGATGATATAATACTTCTTGACCATGACCTGTTCCTGCTCCTGCATTTAAGTGAATTGAAAGATAAATATCACTTTTTTTATTTTGGATAAATAAGATTCTTCGATATAAATCTCCTCTTTTCTTTCTAGCATCCCACCTACTTGATAAGTCTTCATCAACCATTCTAGTCATATAAACAGTAGCACCATTTTCTTCTAAGATTTTTTTTAATTGATAAGATATCTCAAGATTTAAATCTTTTTCATAGATTTTACCTGCTATCGCTCCACTATCTCGTCCACCATGTCCAGGATCAATAGTAATAACTTTATCAGCTAGTGGCAAGATACTATTTACTTTAGCATCTACTAATTGTAAAGATATTAAAAAGGTAAAGAAAAGTATCAACATAAAACTCTTATATTTTCTAATAAACATATAAAAACACCTAGTAAATTTTATGCTTACTAGGTATATTTATTTATATTTCTAAATTTAATTTCTTTTCTTTTGATAATTCTTTCAATGATTTATTAGGAGTTGGTAGTTTTTCAGGCATAGTTCCACCATTTTTAGCAATAACTTCGCGAATATTTTTACCAATATTATAATGTGTTTGATTAGCATCATTTTCGTTAGAAACATTATCTCTTTTTAGTTTTGCTTCAGTCTGAGTTATTCTAAAAAGATTAGCAGCTAATTCTTCACTTCCCATATTATCTAAAATATCTTCACGATATCTTAGTTTTTTTCTTTTTGCAATATCATCAGCTGTTTCACCATTATATAATCCTCTATAGCCAGTATTATGAAACTTATCAAAATTTTTAACACCACAACTTTTAGCAGTCTGATTCAAAGAGTAATTACCTTTTCTAGTTAAACTTCTTTGATAAAATCTTTTTTCATCTTCTGTTAAATTAACATACTCTTTTTCAGTTAATTCTTGCTTTCTAGTTTGTACTGCAAAATACGTTTGTCCTAAAGCAACTGGTTTCTTTTTTGAATCTGCATTTTGCACTATCAAATAACAAGCATATCTTGATAATTCATAATCAACTTGTTTTCTTTTAGCACCTGACCCTATTTCTACCATTTTGCCCACTTGGGAAAAATGGTTTGACACTAGGTAATTACTTTTTTCACAAGCAATTTTGGCATTTTCAATTACTTTGCAAAACTTATCCCATCTTTTATATTCAAGAGCTACTTGCAGTTCTCTAGCACACCAATACTCATTTCCAAACTCATTAGTATGTTTAATTCTTTCAAAAGTTATTTCATTATATTCATCTATCTGATTCATATTTTATCTCCTTTCCTTTTATATTTACTAACTTTTTCTAAATTTATATCTATACTAACATCACAATTGTTCTTATTGCAATTACTTCTGATGAAATATAACATTTTTACGGATTTCCCGTATTATAAGAAGAGTTTTTAACAAAGTTTTGCAAGTACATTTGCAAAACTTCCTATTTTTTGACATTTTTGATGATACATTTACTTTTTTTAATAAGATATCATAAAAAAGTAGCAACTTATTCTTAATTGCCACTTATTTATTCATTGCCATACAAGCATGATTGATTGTACCAGTTATAAGATTACTAACTTTTAAAACTATTAGCTCTGGATTCTCAATCATTCCCTTATCAATCCAGTCTAAAACTATAGAAACAAAAGCATA
>CAKOXX010000029.1 GCA_934130405.1 uncultured Bacilli bacterium
GTATTTTTTAAGTAATCATCTTCTCCAAACATCTTTAAGATTTCTTCATCAGAAGAAAGTCCAAAAGCACGTAAAAGAGTAGTAAGAGTTACTTTTCTTGTTCTATCAATTCTTACATATAAAACATCTCTTGCATCGGTTTCAAATTCCAACCAAGTACCACGTGTAGGGATGATTTGAGATGTAATTAATTCACGCCCATTTTTATCTATTTCTCTATTGTAATAAACACTAGGACTACGTACTAATTGTGATACTATAACACGTTCTGCACCATTAATTACAAATGTACCACTATCAGTCATAGTAGGCATATCACCCATAAAGATTTCTTGTTCTTTTACTTCTCCAGTTTCCCTATTAAATAAACGAACTTCTACTTTTAAAGGAGATGCATATGTAGTTTCTCTGTCTTTACTTTCTTTAATAGTATATCTTGGTGTATCAAAATGATAATCTCCAAATTCTAAAGATAGTGTACCAGAAAAGTTTTCCACAGGAAATAAATCCTCGAATACTTCCTTAATTCCAGTAGTGATAAACCAATCATATGATTTCTTTTGAATTTCTAATAAATCCTTTAACTCATAAGTATTTCTTATTTTTGAATAATTTCTTCTTTCGCGATGTTTTCCATATTTTACTATTTTATATGCCACTCATCTTCACCCCTATACACAAATTTTTCGTACAAATGTTACTCTGAAAATAACACGTTGCCAATTTATATTATTAACACACTTCTAGCAACAAGTCAACAGTTTTGCGCTAGAATTATGAAAAAACCTTTTTCTTTTCTCAAAACTTCTATTTTATATTTTTCACTTAAATCACGAACCACTGATTTAGCACCTTGATCTTTATGAATTACAAAGAAGAGTTTCCCATTTTCTGACAAATAATTTTTAGCTTCTAAAAGTATTTCATAAACCTTTTTCTTACCTGCATGAATTGGCGGATTAGTTACAATTAAATCATATTTAGCTTCTATCTTTTCATAAGCATCACTTTCAAATACCAATATATCATTACATTTATTTTCTAAAATATTTCTTTTAGTTAAATGTAAAGCTCGTTTATTAATATCAATCATCGTAGTAGGACAATCATATACTTTATTTAAAATAATTCCTAAAGTTCCATAACCACACCCTACATCTAAAATTGAATGATAAGAAAATGATGAATCTACAACTGTTTCAAGTAATAATTTGCTACCATAATCTACACCATTTTTAGCAAACACACCATTATCGGTATAAAATGTAAAATTTTTATTAAATATTGAATAATTTATCTTTTTTAACTGACTTTTTAAATTTTTATCGTTTTCAAAATATTGAGGCATTTTCCCACTCCAAACAAGAAAAAGACAACTCTTCATCAATAAAGATAAATAGTTGTCTCCTTTCGTATCGTTATAATACAATATTTTTTCTTAACCGTCAACACTTTTTTCTCATTAACTGCAAATTATCATCATTGTGCAAGCAAGTAAACTGTAAACTGTTGCAAAAGATACAAATATAGTTGATAACAACCAATAACTTGATATCTTATTCATAAATATTGAAGTTATTACTCTTATCAAAAGGTAAAATAACAATATCACATAAACAAAGGAATAAGTTTGCCTAAATAACATCAAGGCTGTAATAAAAAAGTTAAATGATGCTATTACAACACAACCAACAAAAGAAGTTAAAAGTGAAGTTTTTCTATGGTAGTACAAAAATATTCCAAAAAATATGCAAACTAGTAATTGTGCAAACGGATTAACTCCAAAGGCTATCGGCACTGTTATATCTTTTCCTTTAAAAAATTGGATATTTAGTAAAAAGAAAATAAATGCAAATATACACGATATTAGGATGATTATTGCTTCTTTTTTTACATCTTCCGCATAAGGAACGTGAAATACTTGATCAATACAATCTGAAAAAGAAAAATTTGATACTTGTTTTTCTCCTTCCTTTCCTTCATACCCACATACATAGCAAGGATATGTATCTATATTCTTTTTACACTTTCCGCATACCATAATAATTGCCTCCTACTATTACTAGAATAACAAAAAAGATAGCAGATTGCTACCTTTTATCTTATTAATTTGAAATTTAAAGTCTGTTTTACATCAATTACTTAACTTCAACAGTAGCTCCAGCTTCTTCAAGCTTAGCTTTAATTTCATTAGCTTCTTCCATAGAAATGTTTTCTTTGATTGGAGAACCAGCGTTATCAACTAAATCTTTAGATTCTTTTAATCCAAGACCAGTAATTTCACGAACTACTTTGATAACAGCTACTTTAGCAGCTCCAGCATCAGAAATAGATACTGTAACAGTTGCAGGTCCTTGATCTTCTTGAGCAGCTGGAGCAGCAGCAACAGCTACAGCAGATGGATCTACACCAAATTCCTCCTTCATTGCGTCTACTAATTCTTTAATTTCTAAAAGATTCATTTCTTTTAATGAGCTAATAAATTCATCTCTTGTTAATTTTGCCATTTTATATTCCTCCTTATTTTTCACTTTCTTCTTTTTGTTCACCATATAAATTTAAGCAGATTGATAGGTCGCGAACAAGTCCTATCATACCACCAGCAAGCATAGTAAGTAATCCATCTCTTGATGGGATAGTTGCATATTCTTTTAATTTTTCAGAATCAGCGATTTCTCCATCAACTACACCAACTTTTAGTACTAAAGCTTCATGATCTTTTGCAAAATCTGATAATACTTTAATAGGTGCTATTTGATCCTTACTATAAGCAAATGCGCTTGGTCCTTCTAAAGATGATGATAAATCAATATCAAGATCATTGAATGCTCTTGCCATTAAAGTGTTTTTATAAACTTTATAATTAGCATCAGCATTTCTTAAAGCACATCTTAATTCTTTGATTTCAGCATCTGTTAAACCACGATAATCGAATAATACAAAACTAGAGCTATCATTAACTTTATCTTTGATTTCATCGATTACTGATTGCTTTTTCTCTAAGATTTTCTTATTTGCCATAACATCCTCCTATCTAGTTTGAAGGTGCAAAAAAGTTCTCAAAAGACTTCGAGAACTTTCTAACGAACGTTGTCCTCGGTAGGATTTATTTTTATACCTACTGTCTTTGGCACCAACAAATTAACACTATTATATATCATAAATTACTATTTGTCAAAACTATTTGTATCAATTTTAATTCCAGGACCCATTGTTGATGAAACTGAAATATTTTTAATATATTCACCTTTTGCAGTTGCTGGTTTAATCTTAACGATTTGTGCTACAAAAGCATTCATATTAGATAATAAATCTTCATCACTGAATGAAGCCTTACCAATGATAGCATGAATATTTCCAAAACTATCAGTACGGTATTCTACACGTCCTGCTTTTGCATCAGCTACAGCTTTTGCAACATCAGTAGTAACAGTACCAGTTTTAGGGTTAGGCATTAATCCTTTAGGTCCTAAAACACGACCTAATCTACCAAGTAAAGGCATCATATCTGGAGTAGCAATCATAGTATCAAAATCGAACCAATTTTCTTTTTCGATTTTTTCTAACATATCTGTATCTCCAACATAATCAGCTCCAGCTTCAAGTGCAGCTTTAGCCTGATCTCCTTTAGCAATAACTAATACTTTAGTAGTTTTTCCTGTTCCTTTTGGTAAAACAATTGCTCCTCTTAGTTGTTGATCTGATTTTTTAGTATCAAGATTAAGTCTCATAGCAATTTCAATTGAAGCATCAAAAGATGTAATACTTGTCTCTTTTACTAATTTAACAGCTTCTTCTTTTGTGTAGATTTTACCTTTTTCTACTTTTTTAAGAGCTTCACAATATTTTTTGCTTCTCTTCTTCATTTTTATTCCTCCTTATGTGGTTTTACGGGGTAAGCAAAGCTTAAATTCCTCCCACATAGGTTTTAAACCTATATGTTATTACTTATCTTCTTCTACAGCAACACCCATATTTTGAGCAGTTCCTGCAACAATTTTCTTAGCTTCTTCAACATCATAGCAGTTTAAATCTGGTAATTTGATTTCTGCTATTTCTTTAAGTTGTTCTTTTGTTAATGTAGCTACTACTTCATTCTTTCCTTTTACAGAACCTTTTTGAATTTTAGCATACTTTTTAATTAAGAAACTTGTAGGTGGAGTTTTAATTACAAAATCAAAACTACGATCATCATAAACTGAAATTTCAACAGGTACAACATCTCCCATTTTATCTCTAGTTGCATCATTGTACTTAGTACAAAATTCTTGTAAATTAATTCCTAAAGGTCCAAGTACAGTACCAACTGGTGGAGCTGGGTTAGCCTTTCCTGCTTGAATTTGTAAACCTACTTTTTTTACAACTTCTTTCTTTGCCACGAAAAACACATCCTTTCTTCCCTCGTTTTCGCGAGTGGT
>CAKOXX010000030.1 GCA_934130405.1 uncultured Bacilli bacterium
TTCCTATTCCATCAATTTGACACTATGAAAGAAAGTAGTTTTGCTACTTAGTACTAATAAGTACCCCCCCCCAGGTTAATTTTGAGTTAACTCGAGATAATTCATCATTATAATTAAAACGATTAAGCATTTTTATCTCCCACTTTCTTTTCTTCTTTTTAATAACCGAGTCTTAGTATTTCAAAGTTAGCATTATAACTTACGCCTTTTAGTCTAGCTTCACGACTAGTTGTATATAGAAGGTCAAAAGCAAATTTCTTACCTGCTGCTCTTCCAATATCTGGTCCTCTATCTAGAACAATACCAAGTACTGTTCCTTCATTACTATTAGATATTCTAACTATAGTACCAAAAGGGTAATTTCTATCTCCTGCTAAAATTCGTACTTCTCCATACTGACTATCATTATAAGTAATATTACCACCACTTATTTGGTAACCAGAAGAAGTGTAATTACCAATATCAGCACCATAGCCACTCATCTTAGCAGTAAAGACTTCACCTTGATAATACATTCTTGTTTCTTCTTGATTACTATTAGTATTATCACTGTCATTACTTACTGGTTTAGCTTCTTCGACTGGTTCTTTTTTTATTTCTTCTTTCGCTTGACTAACTACTTGTTTAGTTTCTTCTTTAGCTGTTTCTTTTTCTTCACTAACTTCTTCTTTAGTTTCAATAGAAACAGTTTGAACTGCTACTTCCTTAGTAATTATACTGCTATCAACAAAAGTATCTATCCTTTTAATTGATACAGATTTACTATCCGGTATAACAGTTGTAACTGTTAAAATAGATGCCATTGCAAGACAGGTATCTATAAAAACAAATAACTTTTTCATTAAATCACCTATTAATAGTGTACTAAAAATTTTACTTTTCGGCAACCTCCGTAAAATAACTTTTAATCACTTCATAGTCAGAATAAGGTAAATATTCTTTTCCAAGCGCCATATAATTATCTCTTCCTTTACCTGTAATAAAGACAATATCATCTTCTTCTGCCATTGCTAAAGCTTTATAAATAGCTTCTTTTCGGTCGATTATTCGCTCATAATTAGTTAAATCACTATTTGCTAATAAATCATCTATTATTTGATTAACATCTTCTTCTCTTGGGTCATCCATAGTAAAGATTACATAATCAGACTTTTCAAGAACAACTTTTCCCATTGAAGGACGTTTTTCTCTTTCCCGTCCCCCAGCAGAACCAGTCACTGTTATAATTCTATTCTTCTTTATTTTATTTAGATAAGTAAGTATTTTATCTAAAGCATCAGTTGTATGTGCATAATCAAGCATAACCATATATTTATTAGTAAATGGTAACACTTCTAAACGCCCTTCGATTTGTTTTAAGTTCTCAACTTTTGCTAAGACTTCTTCGATTTTCATCTGTTTTGCAAGACATACTAAAATAGCAGCAGCGATATTTAAGACATTAAATTCTCCAAGTAGTGGACTTAGAACTGTATATTCTTTGTTATTATAGATAAATGTTATTTTTAATTTATTAGCAACTTCTTCATAATTTTTGATATATAAAGTATCTGTTTCTTTAAAACCATAAGTAAGAATAGTTCCCTTACTACTAGCTAACACTCTTGTAAAGTTTACATCACCACTATTTAGAATAGAAAAGCCATCAGGTTCGACTTGTCTAAATAATTGACACTTACATTCTATATAATTATCTAAAGTTTTATGAATATTTAAGTGGTCTTCTGTAATATTAGTAAGGACTGCTATATGATATTTAATATCGTCAAGTCGATGTCTAAAGAAAGCCTCGCTTGACGCTTCCATTACAAGTTCTTTACACTCATCATTGACAAATTCAGTTAAGTATCTGTAAAGTCTATCAACATCAGGTGTAGTATTACGCATTGATAAGCTCTTACCCTTCCACTTACGACCATTAGTACCAAGATATGCACAATCATCACCTAATAACTGATAAATAATTTCAGCAACCGTTGTTTTTCCATTAGTACCAGTTATTCCAATCATCTCTAACTTATTATAAGGATAATCATAATACTTAGAACAAAGCTCTCTTAAATAACTATTAGTATCTTTAACTCTAATCAAAGGAACAGACTTCTCCCCTACATCTTTAGAAACTACTACTGCGCAAGCACCATTACTAATCGCTTCATCGATAAAATCGTGTCTATCAGCAGTAACTCCCATTGTACAAACGAAAATATCCCCTTTTTCGACCTCTTTAGAATTAATTTTTATTCCTGTCACTTCAGTATTACTAGCTATATCAGGAAATAATTCATTTAGTTTTTTCATCTTCATCACCTATTATTAGTATAATCGAAAAAATTTAGGAAAGAAACAATTACTTTTTCGGAAAAGTAATTACTTTCGTTTTCACTTTTTCAGATTTAGTAGTTAATCTTCTAGCATAATCTTCTCTCACACCTTGATAGATTGTTTCTTCTTCAAGAATTGCTTCTTTAAAATCAGCTTTATTTATATTTTTCTTTTCATCAATCGCCGCATAAGCAAAAGCACGACCTAAGATATTAACAGCAAGTGCAGGATTAGAAATATTATCTTGATAATTTCTATGTTCCTTACTAGTTAAATCAGTTAACATATTAATAATTTCAAAAGAATCTTCCATTTCTATATCTAGATACTTTTCATAATTATTATTCTTCATCATCAATATATCTATTAGCATTTCTTTATCTGGCTCGGAAACTGTTATAATATTAAACCTTCTTCGAAAAGCTTTATCATTTAATATTGATTTTTCATATTCTTCTTTAGTAGTAGCCCCAATCACTTGGACTTTACCACTACTTAAATATGGTTTTAGAAAATTAGCAACATCAATCTTATTACTATCGCAACTACCAGCTCCCATAATCATATGAATTTCATCAATAAAAAGAATTATATTATCATGCTTGTCCAAAGTAGTGATTAGTCTATTCAGTTTTCCTTCTAATTCCCCACGATATATTGTATTAGCAACTATTTTAGGCAAATCAAGATTAAATATCTTTTTATTTTTTAAAACTGTTGGAACATTACCACTATTCATCAAATAAGCAATTTTCTCTACAATAGCAGTTTTTCCTACTCCAGCTTCACCAATTAAAATAGCACTTCCTGGAGAAATCAAACTGGCTTCTAATCTACGAACTTCCCTATCTCTTCCTACAATATCATCTTTATTAATAGATAGGTAATCACCAAATTCTTTCAAATCACTTGCTACTTTGGAAATAAAACTGTTGTCAATAGGAGTCTTAAAGTTATCGTTCATAGAAGGAGACCCAATAAATTCAGTAAAATTATTTCTAACCATCTCAAGATTAAGGTCATTTTTTTTGAATAAACAATTAATAACATCACTATTTGTACAATAATCATATAAAGCATTAGCTACTAATATTTTAGAAGTGGTGTCTTCAAGTGAAAGTGGTTCACTTATTCTCTTTAAAAACTTATAGCTATCTATAAATAACTCTTTAAATTCATCTTTATTTAATTCTTCCAAGTTATCTAAGGATATTTTAAAACTATCTGTAACGATTTTCATTGTAATATTATTATCTTTAAAGAAACAAGTTATATCATCATTAACTGATAAACCTGCAAGAAAGATAGCTAATGTATATTTATCATTAGAATTCATCTGCTTTGCCATTGAATGTGAAAGATAAGTTATTTCAGTATCTTTAAGAACAGTATAAATACTAAACATCTTAGAAATAGTCCTTGTTAACTCTTCATCAGCTTTTGTACAAAATAGTTCATATTCTTTATCAAGCATCTACTTTTCCCCCCTTAGTAAAAGTAGAAAGATTATATTCTTTCTACCTTTAGCCCTACTAAAACATCATTTAATTCTGTGTCTTTTTCTAGTTTCTTATCTTCAATTAATTCAGCTGCTAATGTTTCATTTTTAATATATTCATCATAAGATGATAACATTTTATCAAACATTTCATCACCATTATAATATAAATTAATATGGTCAGTAATAACAAAATCAGCTTCTTTTCTTAAACTTTGAACTTTTCTTACTACTTCTCTAGCAAGTCCTTCTAATATTAAATCTTCAGTTAATGAGGTATCTAAAACAATACTTGTTTTACCATTACTTGCAGCACAATAACCTTTTTTATTCTTAAGAGTTGTCAAAATCATATCTTCTGTAACTTCTATTTCTTCACCTAAGAAATTCATCTTAAAGTATCCTGCTTTTATCTTATTAAC
>CAKOXX010000031.1 GCA_934130405.1 uncultured Bacilli bacterium
TATTTGCTATTTCTATCTATGCTATTTTCTCTTATTTAATAACTTTATTAACTAATAAAAGTATTATTTCTAGAAGACTATTAATAGGTTCTCCAACAGTTATAATAGAAGCTGGGAAGCTTAATTATAATTCTTTGAAAAAGAGTAAACTGGATTTAAATGATTTTTTACAAGAAGCTAGAATTCAAGGCTATTTTAATCTAAGTGAAATAGAATATGCTATTATGGAAGCGAATGGTCAAGTCAGTTTTCTGCCTAAAAGTAATGCTCAACCAGTTAAACGTAAAGATTTAAAATTAAAAACATCTTATGAAGGATTATGTTGCAATGCTGTTATAGATGGTAAAATAATGATTAATAATTTAAAGGAAATAGGTAAAGATGAAGAATGGTTATTAACAAGATTAAAGAATAATCATTATAAAGATATAGATTCATTAGCTTTAGTCATTTTAGACAGTAAAGAAAAGATGACAGTTTTTGAAAAGAATATGGAAAGAGAAGTTAAGGTATTAGAGTAACTTCTTTTTGCTTGACAAATATTATTTAAAAACGTATGATGTAGTAGAAAAAGAGGTGGAAATATGTTAAAGATTTATAATACTGATTTAAATACTAGTGAGTTTAGAAGACTAAATGATTTTGAAATAGGTTGTTGGGTTCATTTAGAAAATCCTAATGAAGAAGAGATAGAAAAAGTATCATCTTCTCTTGGAATTAAAAAAGATTTTTTAGTAAGTATTTTAGATGATGATGAAAAGCCTAGAATTGATGAAGAAGAAGGAACAAAGATGCTTCTTTTAGATGTACCAGTTAAAGATATTAGTAATGGTTTACATGAGATTAAAACATTACCTTTAGCTATCTTAATAGTAAGAAATGATTATATTGTGACAGTATCACTACAAAAGTATGATTTTTTAGAAGAATTTTCTAGTGGTAAAGTTAAAGAATTTTATACTTATAAGAAAAGTAGATTTGTTATTCAAATAATTTATCGTTTAGCAGTTTTATATTTAAAAATATTACGGGATATTGATAAAAAAATAGAAGAAGCTGAAAGAAAAATTTTAACAGCTACTAAAAATGAAGAACTAGTAAACTTACTAGCTTTAGAAAATAGTTTAACTTATATAATTACCGCTTTACAAAGTAATGGAGTAGTCCTTGATAAGATTAAAAAAGGTAATGTAATTGAAATGTATTTAGAGGATGAAGACTTATTAGATGATGCTATTATTGAAAATAGTCAAGCTAGTAATATGGCTGATTTATATAGAGGAATACTAAGTAGTACTACAGATACAGTAGCTACCGTTATTTCAAATAACTTAAATGGTATCATGAAATTCTTAGCAGGTATTACAATTGTAATATCAATACCTACCATGATAGCTTCCTTTATGGGAATGAATGTAAGTTTTGGAAAGTTTTCTCATAATCCATATTCATTTTTCTTCCTTTTAGGTATATCTTTCTTATTATCAATTATAATTGCTATTATTCTTAAAAAGAAAAATATGCTTTAGTTCTTATTTACAAATTGTGAATTTTATAGTATAATATGCAATATTTGTAGGGGGAAGATTATGAGCGTTGATATTGCTAAATATAATGAAATTGTTGCAAAAGCTAACAATTGTGTAAATTGGTTTGAAAAATTAGATATAAAGAATAATAGAATAAACTTTTATCTTGCTAATGGTGATATATTAAATATTAGAATTTTTGAGGCTAACATTGCTCATTTATTAGGTTTTAATATTTCTTATTTAAATATGACTAATAAGTTTAATAAAGATTTATCTAACTATGATAAATTAAAATATGTATTAGCAAAACCATATATATTTAAAAATTTACTTATTAATAATGATATTAGTACTGATTTTATGTTTTCTGATTCCATCAATCAAAAACTAGCTGTTTTTAAAGATAATTTATCTATTAGAAGCGATGATATATATTGTGTTATAAAATATGATAATGAAAAAACATATCAAGCTATAAATATACCAGATCCATGTGATTATTATATTATTAGAAAAAAAAGAAATAATTACTTAGTTTTAGGTTTAATAAATAATGGTAATGTATATACTCCAGCAACATCTAGGTTATATGATGATAAAGAAAAATTTGATGAATTTATGAATAGAGTAGCTAGGAAGCAAGAAATAACTTACCCACATTTACTTAATATTAATAATCCATATCGTGATTATAAAGTTAATGCTTTTTTTCCTCTTTCGGAAAAGGAATATATACTTAATAATATAATAAATATATCTCAAAAGTATTCTGCTACTCCTGCAGTTGCTAGAGATTATGCTTTTACTATTAATAAATTTAAAACAGTTAGAGAAGACCAAAATATTAATTTGAATATTTTAAGATTGTTATCAGATAGTATCAAGAGTGGAACAGTACTTGATGAGAATACTATAAATCAAATATGTGGAACAACTAATGATATTCCTGGGATTATCTCAACTCTAATATCTAACTGTAATGATATTTTATGTGATAGTACTTCATTAAAAAATTCAACATTGAAAGCAAAAAATAATGAACTTAATGCTAGAGTAAATCGGTTAGAATTAGAGTTAGCTGAGGAAAAGTTAAAAAATCAGAATGTAGAACACCAACTTAATCAATTACTTGATGAGAATACTACATATAAAAGTCAATTAGATGTTTATGATCAAGCTTATCAAAAAGTTATGACACTTAGAAAACATAAATAGAAAAAATCTCTGTTTTGTACAGGGATTTTTATTTATGATTTTTTAACTTCTTTAATTTATGATATAGATTAAAACTAATGTTATAAGTATTATACCAAAACTTACTAATGATAAGATCAAATTCACCAATTAACTCTACAACTTGTCCACCAAAGCTTTTCTTAAATAGATATAGTCCAAGAAGAGGATTATCTTTACTAAAGTCCCCAGTGATACCATAGAAATTATAAGTGTCATAACCATGTTCTACAGCATATTTAATACCTTCAAAATGAAGAGTATAAGCAGACTGGAAAGACATTAATTCTTTTTTACTACCACCAAATAATGATAAAACTTCATTACCATAGATTAGAAAGAGAATACCACCAAGAATAGGTTTAGCACCATATTCTTTTTTCATTGATTTAGACTTTTCTAT
>CAKOXX010000032.1 GCA_934130405.1 uncultured Bacilli bacterium
AATCCAGTATTTGAAGGTGGACAATTACCATTATATCGTCGTCTACCTAAAAGAGGATTTAGTAACTATCCTTTCAAGAAAGAATATGCTGTTATTAATCTTTCAGATTTAAATGTATTTGAAGATGGAACAGTTGTTACTCCTGCTTTATTAAAAGAAAAAGGAATTGTTAAAAAACAACTTTCAGGAATTAAAGTATTAGGAGAAGGACAATTAGATAAAAAAATTACTGTTCAAGCTCACAAATTTTCTAAGAGTGCATTGGACAAGATTAACGAATCAGGAAGTAAAGCTGAGGTGATCTAGTATGACATCTCTAGTGAAGCAACTATTCAAACCTACTAATAGAGATTTGCTAAAAAGAATAGGTTTTACAACTTTAGTTCTTGCTATATTTATTATTGGAACAACTATTCAAGTTCCAGGAACAGAAAGTATAACTAAGAATCTTGGATTCCTAGAATTAATTAATTCGATGGGTGGAGGAGCATTACAAAACTTTTCAATATTTGCTTTAGGTGTTATGCCTTATATTACAGCTACCATTTTAATGCAATTATTACAAGAAATAGTTCCTTCCTTACAAGAGTTAAGTAAACAAGGTTATACTGGAAGACAAAAAATTAATAGAATATCTCGTTATTTAGGTATATTATTTGCTTTCATTGAAGGCTATGCATTTTCTTTTATGTTTTTAGGAAAATCTGCTGCTCCTATGGATTACTTATATGTTTCCCTTATATTAACAGCAGGTACTGCATTGCTTCTATGGTTAGGAGATCAGATATCACAAAAAGGTATAGGTAATGGTTTAAGTCTTATAATTATGGCTGGAATCATTGCTACTTTACCACAAATGTTTATTGATGCTTTTAATGGCTTAGTTACATTTAGTGGTACAACTCAACAAATCGCTTTTGGTTTAGTTAAGTTTATACTTTTTGTTTTAATTTATTTTGGGATTGTTGTAGGTGTTATTTTTGTTCAAGAAGCAGAAAGAAAAATTCCTATTCAATATGCCAATAAATCTGGAAGTTTTGGAAATCAAGCTTCTAGTTTCGTACCAATTAAAATAAATAGTGCTAACGTTGTACCAGTTATTTTCGCATCAAGCGTTTTAGCTATTCCAACTATTATTTCAGCACTAGTAAATAAAGAAAGTGTTACTTTATTTATTCAAAAATACTTGACCTATACTACACCAGTTGGTTTTATGATTTATGTTATTTTAATATTCTTATTTGGTTTTGTTTATACATATATGATATTTAAACCAGAAGAGTTTTCAAAGAATTTAGCAGAGAATGGTGGTTATATTCCAGGAATAAGACCTGGTGAAGAAACTAAGAATTATTTTTCTAAGGTTTTAATGAGAGTTACTTGTATTGGTAGTGGTTTCTTATGTATTATAGTAGCTTTACCAATAATTTTTTCAAATGTAACTAGTTTACCAAGTAGTGTTAGTATTGGTGGTACAGGACTTTTAATCGTTGTTGGTGTTGCACTAGAAACTTATAAACAAATAGAAGGTAGTCTTCTTTCTAGAAATTATAAGAAAGGATATCACCGTCGATGAAAAATATTATATTAATTGCTCCCCCTGCTGCTGGTAAGGGGACACAAAGTTCTTTAATCGAAGAAAAGTATAATCTTCCACATATAAGTACTGGGGATATCTTAAGAGATATCTCCAAGGAAGATTCAGAAATAGGTCGTTATATTTTAGAAACATTATCATCAGGTGGATTGGTAAAAGATGAAATCATCTATGAATTAATTGAAAAAAGATTAAAACAAGATGATTGTAAAAATGGTTGTATTTTAGATGGTTTTCCAAGAAATTTAGAACAAGCTAAAAAATATGATGAAATCTTATCAAGATTAAATCAAAAATTAGATTATGTTTTAGTTCTAGATATTGATTCAAAAATACTAGAAAAGCGTATTACTGGAAGACGTATCTGTTCTAATTGTGGTGCTGTTTATAATATAAATACTGAAGCACAAAAACCAAAAGAGGAATCTATTTGTGATAATTGTGGTGGTAGATTAGAACAAAGAAATGATGATAATGTAGAGTCATTTCAAAATCGATATAAAGTTTATGAAGAAAAAACTGCACCACTTCTTGACTATTACAAACAAAATGGTGTATTATATGTAATCAATGGTGTTGGAAGTGTGCAAGAAGTTTTTGAACGTATAGATAAGGTTTTAAAGGGGAGATAGTAGTGATTACAATTAAAAGTAAAAGAGAAATTGAACTTTTAGAAAAAGCTGGTCATATTGTGTATTTAACACATAAATATCTAGAACCCCTTGTTAAACCAGGTATTTCAACTGAAGAATTAAATCGTTTAGGAGAAGAATTTATCATAAGTCAAGGTGCTACACCTTCATTTAAAGGCTATGAAGGCTTTCCTTATGCATTATGTATAAGTGTTAATGATGAAGTTGTACACGGTTTCCCTTCTAAAAGAAAGCTTAAAGATGGAGATATTGTTTCCATTGATATTGGTGCTTGTTATAAGGGATATCATGGTGATTCTGCTTGGTCATATAAGGTTGGTAGTATAACAGATGAAGATAAATATTTACTAGAACATACAGAAAAAGCTTTATATGAAGGAATTAAACAAGTTAAACCAGGTAACCATATTGGAGATATATCTAATGCAATAGAAGTTTATGCTACTGCGCATAATCTTGGTATTGTAAAAGAATTAGTTGGTCACGGTGTTGGAACAACTGTTCATGAAGATCCTGAAGTTCCTAATTATGGAATGGCTGGAAAAGGACCGCGTTTAAGAGAAGGAATGGTTATTGCAATAGAACCAATGCTAACTCTTGGTAGTCCTGATATATATGTAGACTCTAATGATTGGACTGTTATTACAGATGATGGAAGTCGTTCTGCTCATTATGAACATACAGTAGCAGTTACAAGTGATGGAGTAAAAATTCTAACAGGAGATGATAAATATGGCGAAAGATGATGTAATCGAAGTTGATGGAAAAGTTTTAGAAATTATACCAGGTGGTAAATTTAAAGTTCAATTAGAAAA
>CAKOXX010000033.1 GCA_934130405.1 uncultured Bacilli bacterium
TCGTTTATGCAATAAGTAAAAATGAAGAAAAATTTGTATCACGTTGGGTAGAATCAATGAAAGAAGCAGATGAAATAATCGTATTAGATACAGGTAGCAATGACAACACTGTAAAAAAACTACAAGAGTTAGGGGTTACCGTTAAGGAAGAAACAATTTATCCTTTTAGATTTGACATAGCTAGGAATAAGTCGTTAGCTTTAGTACCACAAGACACTGATATTTGCGTTTGTACAGACTTAGATGAAGTATTTGAAAAAGGTTGGCGAGATAATCTTGAGAGTATTTGGAAGAAAAATATTACAAGACTTGCTTATAATTATAATTGGAAATTAGATAAAGACAACAAACCGTTAGTAAACTTTTACATTGAAAAAATTCATTCTAGGAACAATTACACCTGGACTCATCCTGTTCATGAAGTTTTGACCTATATAGGTGATAAGAAAGAAATAAAAGAGCAAACTGATTTAATAACTTTAAATCATTATCCTGACCCTACTAAAAGTAGAAGTAATTATCTGCCATTATTAGAACTATCCGTTAAAGAAGACCCTGAAGATGATAGAAATATGCACTATCTGGGAAGAGAATACATGTATCATCAAAAATACAATGAAGCAATAGATACATTAATTAAACATTTATCATTAAAAAGAGCAACTTGGAAAGATGAACGTGCTGCTTCTATGCGTTTTATTGCTAGATGTTACACAGAATTAAAAAGATACAAAGAAGCTAAGATGTGGTATCAAGAAGCAATTAATGAAGCTCCTTATTTAAGAGATGCTTATGTCGAACTAGCTATTTTAGAATCAACTTTATTTGAATACGAAGAAAGCAAAAACCACTGTTTAAAAGCATTAGAGATAAAAACTCATCCTAAAACTTATATAAATGAACAATTTAGTTTTGACCATACTATATATGATTTATTATCTATAAGTTATTATTATTTAAAAGATTACCATAAATCTTTAGAATATATCAATAAAGCTTTAACAATATCCCCCGATAATAAAAGATTACAAGACAATAAAGTAATCATAGAAAAAGCAATACAATAATTGGTTCTAAATCTATAATTTTCGTGTTAGTGAGTAAATTCACTAACACTTTTTAATTATTACTAATACGCCCATAATTGAGTTTGGAAAATTATTCTTCCTAAATTAGTATTAATACTCTATCTATTACACTAAGTATTCCTAGTTTTCTCAAACTTCCATTTTCTTTTATTATATAAACTCTTCTTACGGAGAATAACTTATACTTTCTGTTCTTTATTTCATCAAGTATTTCTTCTTTTCATTCTTTAATATAAGAAAATAATACTTCTATAGTTACACCAGTCAACTTTGCTTACTACTTTGTTCTTGCAAACTTGTCTATAAGTATTATTTAGATTGTTTTTAGAAAGTATCTTTTCTAAAAGTTTCACTTGATACCTATGTAGGGATTGAATTTTGACTAACTAAATATAACTAAAAAAGATAGACTTATTTATCTACCTTTATAAAATACAGTTAAATATATTTAATGTTTCTTTCTAGAATTAATTCTATTAAGCACTTTTTTATATTCACCACTATATTGTTCAGGAATAGATTGTTCTACCTTTTCTTTATCATTTCCATCGCCAATAAGCATCAATAGTAATGAATCAAAATTTTTAATACTAGGCTCTGAAGACAAAATTTCTTCTAATCGATCATACTTATATATTGCTGATTCTCTTTTTTCTAGATCATGCATTTCTTTATAATATTTAATTTTTAAATCTA